>NZ_REFA01000003.1 GCF_003852705.1 Amniculibacterium aquaticum | reverse complement strand
TTTTTCAATCCTAAGGATACAATTTCACATATTTCTTTTATAACTTCTGATAAATCATTATTTTTACAACTTCGACTGGTATTCTTTTGCATAGAGAAATTTGTAGTTATTTTTCCTCTAATATACTGAATACCAGTCTTTTAAACAAATAATTAACGCCTTTTTTTAAAGGTGTTTATCGATTTTTTTACTTTAAACAAGTTCATAATATCCAAATATTTAGTTATCTATCATCATGAAGAAAATAGTAACTTTTTCTTTAGTCTTGCATTTGTATTTAACACTGTACCGTTGATATATGTATTGAAAGAAGTGTTTAGGAGTGATAAGAAAAATAGAATAACTTGGTTGTTTGCGTTGCTATTTTTAAATTTTTTAGCAGTTTTACTCTATTTGATTTTTGATAATCGCAGAAACACAAATTACAATGAATTTTCCAATTCAAAGCCTAAATTTAATTTTAGTTAGTAAGTGAAAAGAATATATTTTCTTCTTTCAATTCCTCTACTGGCACGAGTATAATGTTCGTGCCCAACAAAATACAGTGGCAAAGCAAATAAAATAAGCTCCTTCTTTTTCTTTGAATTTATGCGCTCTACTCATTTCTTTTTGTTTATAGGGAGAACGGGAGGTGAACATTGTATAATTCAAATAAAATTTCTCTAAGCCTTTTTCAAGGCTTTTTTTTGTGCCTGAAAATAAAGTGATTAAAATCATATTGGTCTGAATTTATATTTCGATAATTTTGTCCGAATATAAAAACTGCTTAAAAAACAGCTTATGTACAAAATTTGGACAATATCGTACCTGTTCTTAGCGTATTTCATTTACTCCGGTTGGATCTATAACGATGCAACGGATTATGGTACCACCATGACGAAAAAACAAGAATACGGAAAGCAAATCTATCACAAATTCAATTGCCAATCCTGTCACCAAATCTTTGGTTTGGGTGGATATTTGGGACCCGAACTCACCACTGTGATTTCTGATCAGCATCGGGGAGAAGCGTATGCGAAAGCATTCTTATTGAACGGAGGCGGGACACGAATGCCGAATTTTAATTTTAATGAAGAACAGGTAGAGGCTTTGTTGGATTATCTAAAATATGTTGATGCCAACGCCTTTACTTATAAAAATCAAAACATCAGTCATGAAGAATAATGTTGTGGGCAGTGCCTATGTTATCATTGCGATAATGTCTCTGTTTTTGGGGTTAACTTTTGGGATTTTGGGCGGGTTGCAATATGCTTTTCCCGATTTTTTAAAATTGGATTTTTCTTTTCAAAAAATTAGACCGTTGCATACTTATCTTTCGGTGAATTGGATCTTTTGCGCCGCAACCGGGATTATTTATTATTACCTTCCCGAGGTTTCCAGGCGAAAGATTTTCTCAACGGTATTGGGTAAGATACAAGCCGGTTTGCAAGTTCTGATACTTGTTGTGGTTTGTGTTTTCTTTATTTTAGGAAAATTTAGCGGCAGAGAGTATCTGGAATTCCCCCCGTACATGGTGGCGATTATCGTTTTGGCGTGGGTCATGTTTATGCTCAATGTATTTATCACTCTAAAACCCAATTACAAAACAGCTCCGGTATATATTTATAGCTGGACAACCGGACTTGTATTTTTTCTTTTGACCATTTTAGAAGCTCAGCTTTGGCAGTTGCCGTTTTTTAACAACAACATCATCAGAGATGTTACCGTGCAATGGAAAGCCATGGGTGCTTTTGTAGGTTCGTGGAACGCTTTGGTTTACGGAACTGCAATGTACGCGATGGAAAGAATTTCTGGAGATAAAAGCATCAATAGATCCAAAAAAGCATTTTTCTTCTATTTCTTAGGATTGACCAATTTGATGTTCAATTGGGGACATCACACTTATATTGTCCCGGCATCTCCGTGGATCAAAACAATTTCTTATGTGATTTCCATGACGGAATTGCTGATCTTGGCCAATATTATTTGGGGCTTCAGGCAATCGTACATCAAAGCAAATTATCAGAATAACAAATTGTCGTTTAAGTTTTTGACCTATGCAGAAATGTGGATTTTGCTGAATTTAATTTTATCCATTTCCATTTCAGTTCCGTACATCAATCAATTTACACACGGGACTCACATCACCGTAGCCCATGCCATGGGATCGACCATTGGGATTAATACTTTGTTGATTTTGGCTTCGTTGACTTTAATTATGGATGAAATAAATCCTAAATGTTTATCTTTAAAGACATACAGCCGATGGGTTTTAACTTTCAATACGGCTTTGTTTTTCTTTTGGTTCTCCCTCATCGGAATGGGATTGAATAAAATTGCAGGAACTCTAGAAAATAAAGGCTTTCAGCAAATTATGGACGAGTTGATGCCGTATTTTAAAGTGTTTGCAGCATCGGGAGGCGTTTTGTTGGTGGCTTTGGTAGCCATGCTTCTGCCCATCTTGAAATTTGCTGTTCAGTCTTTATCTGAAGAAGTTGTGGAAGATAATTTTGATGGTGTTAAAGTTCAAACCGATTACAAATAAAATAAACAAGTAAAGTTCATTGTGCTAATGCTCTTTACCTGCTCATTTTATAAGTTTTTTTTCAGGAGGCCTTTGTGCCTCCTTATTTTATTTGGTTTCTTCCTTGTACCAAGAAGAGTATTTTACATAATTGTTGGCAATTCTGTTTACTTCGCCTTCTAAGAGTTCTGCAGAGATGTCTTTAATTTTTTTTGCAGGAATACCGCCCCAGACTTCACCGGATTTTATATGGGTGCCTTGTGTGACTACCGATCCGGCTCCAACAATAGAATTGCTTTCTACCAAACAATCGTCCATAACAATGGCGCCCATTCCTATCAGGACATTATCCTGAATGGTGCATCCGTGGACAATTGCATTGTGACCAATAGAAACATTGTTTCCGATAACCAAAGGATATTTTTCGTAAGTGCAGTGCAGCATGACATTGTCTTGTACATTGACTTTGTTGCCCATTTTTATATAATGTACATCGCCGCGGATAACGGCATTGTACCAGATGCTGCATTGTGTACCCATCTCAACATCACCTACAACAACGGCGCTCTCTGCCAGGAAAGTTTCATCACCAATCACGGGCTTTTTGCCCAAAAGTTCTCTAATAATGGCCATTTAATTCGTTTTAAATTGAAGGTAAATATAGAAAAAAAATAGGATAATGTATGGTTTGTTTTTTCTAATAATTTGAGCCATAACCATTTTGGTGTTGATTGATAAAATCTAATGCAAACCAATTATTTTTTAAATACTTATTCCTACTTTTGCACTTTCAAATTTAACATAATGTATAAGATTATCATAGAGCCCACTGCCAACCCAAAAGTGATGAAATTTGTCGCCGACTACACTTTGATTCCTGGTTCTTTGGAGTTGGATCAGACTTCGGACTTGTCCGAAATTCCTTTGGCTCAAGACTTGTTGAAGTTTCCATTTGTTGAAAAAGTCTTTATCACGGCAAATTTTGTGGCAATTGCCAAGCAGGATGCCGTAGAATGGGAACATGTGATTGACGGGTTGAAAAATGTAATCGCAGAAGGACTCACCAACAATCCTAGAATTTTTCTTCAGAAAAAGCAAGAAGATTTTCAGGTTTTCGCAGAGATGACTCCCAATCCGCAGGTGATGAAGTTTGTTTCTCAAAAACCATTGCTGAACGGTTCTTTGGAGGTGAAGGATAAAAGTCAAGCTATCGATGTGCCCATCGCTGAAGCTTTGTACAATGAATATGCTTTTGTAAAAGAAATTTTTATATCGGATAACTTTGTAGCTGTTACTTTGGATGCTACAAAACAATGGCATGAGGTTATGGTTGAAGTGAGAGCTTTTATGACGGAATATCTTAAAGCAGGCGGTGAGATTTCTAAAATCAAACCTCAGAAATCTGAAAATCCAGTAGAAAAAATAATCAACAGAGAATACACGGATATCGAAATGAAAATTGCGGATATCCTGAACGAATATGTGGCTCCAGCTGTGGAAAGTGATGGTGGGAAAATCTCTCTGATCGAGTTTGATCATGAAACCAAAACGGCAAAAATGCTGATGCAAGGCGCTTGTTCCGGTTGTCCCAGCTCTTCAGCAACTTTAAAAAATGGCATTCAGAATTTACTGAAACAGTTTTTACCGGATGTGGTAGAAAATGTGGAAGCGGTGAATGCGTAATTGAAATTCAGACAACAATATATGAAGATAAACCCGGCCAGGTTTATCTTTTTTTATGAACTTCCATCTCTTGTAAAAAATATGATTTTTATTCATAAAAATTTGTTATTTTTGCAACTTAAAATTTGAAACAAGAATGAAGGTTACCGCACACAATCACGATGAAGTAAGTGCAAGACTTACAGTAACAATAGACAGAGTTGATTACAAAGATAAAGTTGAGAAGCAACTTTTGAACTATGCTAAAAATGCATCAATCCCAGGATTTAGAAAAGGGAAAGTGCCATTGAGTATGGTGAAAAGACAGTACGAAGCTCCAATCGCTTTTGAAGAAATCAACAAACAAATCTCTGAAGCCTTGAACAGCTATGTTGAAGAAAACAAAATGAGATTGGTAGGTCAGCCTGTGCCACAAGCAATGGACGATTTCGATCACAACAAAGAGCAATTAACCGTTGATTTTGAAGTTGGTTTCGAACCAGAATTCTCAATCGATTTGGCAAAGTACGAAGCACCTCACTATAAAGTAGAATCCGGTGATAAAGAAGTGAACCAATCCATTGAGAACATGCAAAAAAGATTTGCAACTCAAGTACCTCAAGATAAAATAGGAACTGATTCTTATATTTCATTAGAAATCAAACAAGTAGTTGAAGAAGGAGCAGAAGGAGAACACAATCACCCTGCAAAACATGCTACCATCAATGCAGAAAACAAAGAGGCTTTCGAATTGGTGAAAGATTTGGCCATGGATGCGTCTACAAAAGTGAGCAAAGAAGATCTTGCTGCTAAAGAAGAATTAGCAACTCAGCTGGGTTTCTCAAAAGCAGAAGTCGAGCACTTGCACCACAACGAATTGGAAGTTACTGTAAAAGATTTCTACGGTTTGAACAACCACGAAGTGAACCAAGAACTTTTCGATAAAGTGTACGGAAAAGACACCATCAAATCTGAAGATGAGTTGAAAACTCGTGTGAAAACAGAATTGGATGAGTATTTCCAACAAAATGCCGATGTACATTTCGTAAACAAAGTATTGGAGCAGGTTGTAGAGAAAGAAGAGGTGAAATTACCTGAAGCTTTCTTGGTAAAATGGTTAATGTTCAGCAACCAAAACATCCAAGATGAAGCTAAAGCTCAAGAAATTTTAGATTCAGAGAAAAGTGTTATCAAATATCAAATTATCGAAGGTAAATTGTTGAACGATAACGATATCAAATTGGATTATACCGATATCCTTGGTCAAGCAGAGCAGTTGGTGAAAAACCAATTGGCAATCTACGGAATCCATCATTTGGGTGATGAAGAAATCCAAAAATATGCTGTAGAAATGTTGAAAGACCAAGAGCAAGTAAGACAAATCTCTTCTGAAGTAGCAATGGCTAAATTGAAAGATGTGATCTTGGAAAAAGCAACTAAGAAAGAAATCAAAGTGTCTCACGACGAGTTTTTGGAAGAACTGAAAAAATAAAAAGTTCTTACTGTAATATATAAATCCATGGATAAAAAATCCATGGATTTTTTTATGTACATATTTAAGATATGATATCGGATATCGTATTATCCAATTCATGGTATAAACAAATGTTTAAAGTGAATAATAAAAACCATCATATGTTAAAAATATTAATATAGAAAAGGGTTTGAAAAAAACTCATCTTTTATTTATATATAATCTGTGCGTTTAACTCATGATTATCATAAAACCTTAAAGAAATAAACATCAAAAGACTGTAATTTTCAAGTTAAATATTGTTAAGACATGCATAATGTTGTGTTAAAAAAAAACTAAAACACTAAGGGTAATTTTGCGCTCAATAAAAATTGAAAAATGAAAAAGCATCAGCAAAAACTTTTAACTCTTTTCGTGTTAGGATTTTTAGGCCCCAATTTTTATGCGCAAAAAAAACCTAAAAAGGATACCATCAAAAACATTGAAGAAGTAGTGGTTACTGCTTTGGGTATCAAAAGACAAGATAAGTCTTTGGGCTATGTAGCAGAAAAAGTGGGCTCTAGTACTTTTGAAGAAACTCAAAATAACAACTGGGCACAATCGTTGGAAGGTAAAGTCGCTGGACTAAAAGTTCAAACGGCAGGAGCTGGTCCTTTGGGATCTGCAAGAATTACCCTCCGTGGCGAAAAATCCATGATCATGGACAACAACTATGCCCTTATTGTGGTAGATGGCGTGCCAATGAGCAACTCGACAACAGGAACAGGGGACTCTGCTTATGGAGCGGGATCTGGAGGAGACCTACCAGTTGATCTAGGAAACGGATTAAACAGTATTAATCCAGACGACATCGAGTCTGTAACCGTACTAAAAGGAGCATCTGCAGCAGCACTTTATGGTTCTAGAGCAGCCAATGGTGCATTGATGATTACCACCAAATCGGGTAAAAGTAAAAACGGAAAATTAAAAGTAAGTTTTAACTCTTATGCAAGTTTTGATACCGTACTCAAATGGCCAGATTGGCAATATGAATATGGACAAGGAACGCTGAATAAAAATAAAAATGACGAGTATTATTATTCCTATGGAGCCTCTGTAGATGGCGTTAATACAGGAAGTACAAGTAGTGCTTTTGGACCAAAATTTAACGGACAATATTATTTCCAATACGATCCAACGGTTGAAGGTCAAAGCAAAGAAAGACAACTTTGGAGACCGTATAAAAATAATGTTAAAGATTTTTGGGAAGTGGGTTCTACCTATTCCAATAGTGTTGCCATTGAAAGTTCCAACGAAAATACCAATTTCAGAACTTCATTGACCTATCTGAAAAACAATTGGATGATGCCCAATACGGGTTTTGACCGTTTTAACTTCGCAGGATCCATCAGTCATAAGTTGAATAAAAAACTGAAAATTACCACCAAGCTCAATTATAACACGACCAATTCGGACAACTTACCAGCAACAGGATACAACAATCAATCGATTTCGTATTTCATGATTTTCCAAAATCCAAATATTGATTTGGCTTGGTACAGACCGATTTGGAAAAATGGAAAAGAAGGGCAAGAGCAACTTCATCCTTTCAGTTCTTTTATTGACAATCCTTACCTGATTGCCTATGAAATGTTGAATGGGGTAAAGAAAAAAATGATTACCGGAAGCGTTACTGCAGATTATACCTTTAACAAAAACTTCTCCATGATGCTTCGTTCTGGTATGGAGATTCAGGACGAAAAAAGAACCACAAAAAGACCTTACAATACAGCCAATTATCTCAAAGGATTTTATAGAGAGCAATATGTGAACAATAAAGAGTTCAATAACGATATCTTGTTTACCTATAAAAAAGACTTTGGTAAGATTAATTTATCGGCATCTGCAGGGGGAAATATCAGATATAACAACTATCTGATGACAGATTATAGAGCCGAAGGTCTAAAAGCCGTTGGAGACTACAGCCTCACCAATGCCATTTCGCTGATCACCAAATTACCTACCCCAAAAGACCAACAAATCAACTCGGTTTACTCTTTGGTTAGTTTGGATTATGACAAAAAAATATTTGTAGATATTACCGGAAGAAATGACTGGAGCAGTACACTTCCTGAATCTAACCGATCGTTTTTCTACCCTTCGGTGAGTACCAGTGTGGTACTTTCGGATTTGTTCAACCTTAGAAGTTCCAAATTCAACCTTTGGAAGCTAAGAGCATCTTGGGCCAAGGTGGGTATTGCAGGAAGTCCTTATTTACTGAATAATTATTATTCTGTAGACGACATCCCAGGAAGTGTTACTGCACCGAGCAGATATGCAAACCCAAATTTAAAACCAGAAGAAAACGAAAATATAGAAACTGGAATGGATTTTTCCTTCTTGAAAAACCGCGTTCACTTCAATTTTACACTGTATCAAAATACTTCCAACAATCAAATTCTGACCATCCCAGCTTTGAACGAAAGTGGATACTCCTCTAGGGTCATTAACGGTGGAGAGATCAGAAACCGAGGGATTGAACTCAGCTTGAATGCGACCGTTATGAAAACAAAAGATTTTTCATGGAATCTGAACGCCAATTGGTCTGAAAACAAAAACCGAATCATGACTTTGCCGGCAGAATTTAACGGAGAACCGTTCACCATGGCCAGTGTTGGTGGTGCGGTCTATTACAATGCTGTGGTTGGTGGTTCTTTAGGAGACATGTACGGGTACAAACTACTGAGAAATGAAGCCGGGCAGGTTGTTTATGGTGCCAACGGATTGCCACTTTCTACGGATTCGGTAGAAAAAGTTGGTAATGCATTTGCAAAATGGAGAGCCGGTTTACAAAATGACTTTAAGTTCAAAAACTTCACCATTAGTTTCTCTTTTGATGGTCAATTGGGCGGTATGGCTTATTCTCAGTCTCATCATAAGATGTCGGAGCAAGGTAAACTAGAACATACCCTTTGGGGCAGGGAAAATGCAGATGGAAAAGTAATCGGCCAAGGTGTTGTTCTGAACGCTGACGGAAGCTACGGTCCCAACACAACCAAGATTGGTATAGATGCTTACTACAAAGAATATTATAGAAGAGCCAATGTAGAAACCAATTCATTCGATACCTCATTTATCAAACTTAGAGATGCCAGAATTAGCTACTCATTCAATCAAAAAATTGTAAAGCAATTGGGATTAGAGAACCTTACTGTGGCATTGTTTGGGAAAAATCTTTGGATGTGGACCAAGTTCCCAATGTTTGATCCAGAGGTAGCTACACTGGATAATGCGACCATTACTCCGGGGATAGAAATGGGGCAAATGCCAACGGCAAAAACAGTAGGATTCCAAGTTAATGTTAAATTCTAAAACTTACCAAAATGAAAAAGATACTTTTTACGATTCTGATGGCTTCGTCTTTAGTGGCAATCCATTCTTGTGGACGAGACTTTGAAGAAATCAATACAGACACATCTAAAATCCTCAACCCATCGGTTGGAAGTTTGCTGGCACCTGTACAGTTAGAAATGTCTACCTATAATTACAAGAGAGCAAACGATTATACTTTTGATGTGATGCAATCTGCCCTAGACTTCCCTAATGAAGGAAATACCTACAGCAGATATTATCTTACCGAAGCCAGCGGTACTGGCTTCTGGAACACCTCTTACAAGTGGCTAAAGCAAGTAAGAGACATGAGAATTGCTGCGGAAAAAGAAAATGACAAAAATTATTTGGCGATAGCTAAAGTCATGAATGCATGGATCTATTCCAACCTAACAGATGCTTTTGGAGACATCCCTTTTTCTGAAGCGTTGAAGATGGAAGAAGGCATAATGAAACCAAAATTTGACAAACAAAAAGACATCTATACGGCTTTGTTGAATGATTTGAAAGAAGCCAATTCGCTTTTTGATACCACGAAAAAATTATCAGAAATCGATCTTTTTTACAACGCCAACAATTCTAATGATGGTATTCTGCAATGGAAAAAATTCTGCAACTCACTTTCGCTTCGGTTGTTAACCAGATCACTCAACAAGAACGGAGACCTTAATGTCCATGTCAGGATACAAGAGATTGTGAACAATCCAACCGTGTATCCACTTTTTACCTCCAATACAGATTCTGCCGTACTCAGTTTATCTGGCATTGCTCCATATCTGCCTCCTGTTGCAAGACCACAGGATTTTACAACCGGAAGAGCCGCTGGAGAATTTTTTATTGATGAAATGAAAAAAAACAACGACCCTAGAATGTCCATGTTTTTCAGTACGGCGAAAGATCTGGCTACAAATACCTCTATAGGATACAAAGGGGCACCTTCAGGCTATCAGTTGGGTACGGTTTTTAGTTACCAACCGTCTAATCTCAATCAAAATTTGGCAAAAGCTCCTATGAAAATTTTATTGATGACCTATTCTGAACTTCAATTTATTCTGGCTGAATTATCATTTAAAAACATCATTGGAGGCAATACAGAAACCTATTATAAAAACGGAGTTACTTCCATCATAGAACAATGGGGAGCTGTGGTGCCAGCCAATTATTTTACCAATACCAATGTGGGTTATAACCAATCTTTGGAGAGAATTATGCTGCAAAAGTACCTCTCTTTATTCTTTGTAGATCATCAACAATGGTATGAATTTAACCGTACTGGATTGCCTATGTTGCCCAATAACGGTGGTTTGATGAACGATGGTAAAATGCCAAAAAGATTCATGTATCCGCCTAATGCAAAGGTGATGAATCCAGAAAATTATCAAAACGCGGCTCAGGCCATTGGTGGAGATAACATTAACACCAAACTTTGGTGGCAACAATAGTAATATTATAAACTTTTATTTAGAATGAAAAATCAATTCATATTGCCTTGTATGCTGATTTCGGCCATGGCATTTTCTCAAAATTATGCAACGGGATATGTTTTCCACGATGCCAATAAAAATTTAAAAAAAGAAAACCGTGAAAATGGAATGTCCAAAGTTGCGGTATCCAATGGTGAAGATGTTGTATTGACGAATGAAAAAGGTTGGTACCAAATCCCTGTGAAGGAGGGACAAACTATATTTGTGGTTAAGCCGGCCCAATTTATGTTTCCAGTGTCATCACTACAGCAGCCTATGTACTATTATCAGCACAAGCCACAGGGGTCACCTGCCGATTTTAAATACAAAGGAAGTGCACCCACAGGAAACTTGCCAAAAGAAATTAACTTCCCTCTTTTTGAGCAAAAGGAAAATAAAGATTTCAGTATTTTGGTTTTTGGAGATCCTCAACCTTATAATGAAAAAGAATTGGATTATTTCCGCAGGGGTATTGTCAATGAAGTGAAGAATAACAAAAAATCGGCCGTTTTTGGAATTAGTTTGGGCGATATTGTTGGCGATGATCTAAGTCTACAACCGTTGTATTCTAAAGTAATGAAAGAGGTCGGGTTGCCATGGTATAATGTGATGGGAAATCATGACATGAACTATGATGCGAAAGAAGATCAGCTTTCTGACGAAACTTTTGAAGCCAATTTTGGTCCTGCCAATTATGCCTTCAACTATGGAAATGTTCATTTTATTGTGTTAGATGACATCTTATATCCAGATCCTAGAGGTGGAAAAAGCTATTGGGGTGGCTTTAGAGAAGATCAAATGAAATTTGTAGAAAACGATTTGAAGCATGTGGATCCCAACCAATTGGTGGTGATATCGTATCATATTCCTTTATATCAGTCACACGAAAAAAGTTTTAGAAAAGAAGACCGAGAAAGATTGTTCAAAGCCTTAGAGCCTTTTAAAAATACGCTTTTACTTTCGGCACACACTCATGTTCAGCAGCAGTTGTTCTACGGAAAAGAAGCTGGATGGAATGGAGAAAAGCCTTTGCACGAATACAATGTCGGGACTACTTCTGGTGATTGGTACTCTGGCATCAAGGACAATTTGGGAGTTCCTGCATCTACCATGAGAGATGGTACGGATAGAGGTTATTCTTTTATTAACTTCAAAGATAATCAATATGATATCGAGTATAAAGTTGCCGGAAAACCAGAAAGCTATCAGATCAAATTGCATGTCCCAGAAGTGATTCCTTTCCATTCTAAAAATTCGGCTCGCATTATGGCCAACTTTTTTATGGGATCTAAAAATGATAAAATGGAATACAGAATCGATCAAGGAGAGTGGAAGGACATGTCGTTTTCCCCAACTGCAGATCCTAATTTTGCCATTTCTGTGTACCAATGGGATACCACCCAGCAACTTTTTGAAGGCAGAAGACCGTCTAACCCAGAAATTTCCCAACATATTTGGACCGCAGGATTTCCGAAGAAGTTGTCCAAAGGCTCTCATACTGTAGAGGTAAGGGTTATCGATAGATACGGAAAGATCTATACCGCAACCGAACAGTTTATAGTAGCAGAACCCAATCCTATACCTTAGTTTTCAGCGTTGCTGAGTTTTAAAAAAGAAGCCATCCTTAGTGGGTGGCTTCCTTGTTTTTTTATGATGATTCTGAGCTGAAAAGGTTTACTTGCCAAACTCTTTTTCCCACTCTTCGGCAGCTTCTGAGAGCATGGTGAAAAAATCCTCTCCAAATTTGCGTATAAGTGGTGTTTTTAGGAATTTATACACTGGAACCTGCAATTCCTTACCCAAAGCACAAGCATCGCTGCAAATGGACCATTCGTGGTAATTCAGTGCGGTAAATGTAGAGTATTTCTGTACTCGGATGGGGTACAAGTGACATGAGATAGGTTTCTGCCAATCTATTACTCCGTCTTCATACGCTTTTTCGATGCCGCATTTTGTAATGCCCTTTTCATCAAAAGTAACATATACGCATTCTCGGTTTTCCACCATCGGTGTTACGAAATCCCCATCGCTAGGATCGATCTCCCAAGTACCTTGTTCTTCAATGGCTTTTATCCCTTCCCGGGTCAGGTAGGGTTTTATTTTTTCATAGATGTCGTCCAATATTTTTGTTTCCTCTTTTTCCAAAGGTGCACCGATGTCGCCTTCCACACAACAAGCGCCTTTGCATTTGCTGAGGTTACACACAAATTCTTCAGAAAAAATATCTTCAGAAATCAGTTTATCTTCTATTTGTATCATAATTTTAAATAAATATTAATTGTTTTAAGTCGAAATAGGTTCCTATTTTGAACAAAAGTAAGGTAATGATAATGATCCACATGCCCAATTCTTGCATCCAGTATTTGGGTAAAAACCTTAAATATCTGCCCAAAATAATGCTTACAGGAAGTACCAGAAGTAAAAGGTATTCAAAATTTTGGTTCATGTACAGCAAAATGGTAATCAATTGTGCCGCCGAAAAGGTTAATAAAAATGTGTATTTTGTTTTGTTTATCAAACTCTTTTCATTTAGATGTACGAAATGAGAAAGGATGGCCAGTAGGATTAATACTACAATTGGAATGAGTATGGTAAACGGATAATAGGTCTGTAGGGCGCTGAAAGAACTTGATGGAAAATAATCCATATCCAAAGTTCTATTTCCAATACTGAATGAAATGAGAAGATAGGATAAAGCAACCAAAGCAATACCAAGTAATATACGAAAAATATTGAGCGCTATTTGGCTGGTCGTAGCAATGATGTGAACCATTACAAATGCCAGCATGGGCCAAGTGGTTGGTAAAAAGAAATAATTAAGAGCCAACAAAGAGCCAATGATAACATAAGAGCTTTTCTTTACCTTGTCATCGGTATTGGTGAGTATGAGAAGTAAAAAAGAGTTGCTCAGCAAGGTTACGGAGATGCCAATGTCCAAATTACCATGATACAATGCAAAAACGAAAAATGTATATAGAAATAAGGGTAAGTGGATCTGTTGATTGAGATTTATTTTGTTAAATAAAAAATATCCAAGCGCAATTCCAATAAAAGTTATGGTTTCGGAAATGGCTTCTATGGTATTGAAATTCAAAATGTTAAATGCGATGGTTATGACGAGTAAAAAAGCCATATACACCGGTATCGAAAAAATATTGCTTTCTTTTGAAAGTAATCTAAACATTTTTTATAAATTTGTGCAAAGTTAATTTAAAAAAGGAAATTATGACATCTTTGTTCTTATTAATAAGTGATGCATTCAAATGGTCTTTTCAATTTTATGACCTATTTGGTAATGTTTTGAACTGGATATTGTTCGTGGTAGCTTCGGCTTATTTTACCTATTGGTGTTGGGAGCTTATTGTACCTTTGGGTAACAATAAGGACAACGATTATATATCGCCTTCAAAAGAGCCAAGACCGTATTGTGATCCTAAGATTTATAAAAAATAAAGATCATGCATCGATATATAAAAGGAAGCGCCAAAAGCGTTTCCTTTTTTTATGTTTATATTTTTGTTTCTAAATTAAGGGAAAACACTCTTATTTTGCAAAGGGGTTTGTGTTAAATTTGTTAAAAAGAATTTAGAGTCTGTTTAAATTTTATATCTAGATTTTTTGTATAGATGATTAGATGGATTTTGGGTTTTAAAATTGAAGTTTTAGCGGGCTAAAACAAAAATTTAAAATGTAAAATTACGCTAAATAGAATACAAAAAGGCAGATATGAAGGATTAGAAATAGCCGAATTATTATTTTGGTAAAATTTTAAACGGGCTCTAAATTTACTTTTTTATTGTGTACTTTTTTTCAGTTGGTTTCGTTGGATTTGATCATTACAAATAGATATAAACTAAAAACGAAGTGTTATGAAAAAGTTAAAACTACTCAGTGCAATATTCTTGGGAGGATTGTCTTTTTTTTCTTCCTTTCATGCACAAGAGGTGGATGTTGCTCGTCCACTAAAAAACAATGCCTTTAGAGTTTCCATTCGTGGAGGTTATGATTTTCCTAATTTCAAAAAACTTTCTGCCGACCAAAAACTTCAACCTTTTTATAAATACGAAGGTGGTTTTATGGCAGGAGCTTCTTTGGATTATTATTGGGATTGGTTTGGGCTAGGTCTGGACTATGATTATATCCGTAATCAAGCCAGAAGTACCTATCCGGCCGATAACTTGCTAGATCCATATTCAAGACCTTTTAACGATTTTTATTTGTCCGAAGAAAAAATCACCAGAAATTTCGTGGGTATTGGTCCGAGTTTTAGATTTTGGCAAACTCCAAAATCCGATTTTGAGTTTAAATTAAGAGCGGGTGTCGCCAGTATAAAAGGGGGTGAAATAAACCATATGGCAACACCGGATTCCTTAAGTGTTGGCACACCTACCAATCCGGAACCACCCGATTCGCCAGGTGATGGCGGTGGAGAAACAAGAGCTGTAAATGCATTGTCCACACCAATAATGCTCAATTATCATGCGGGATATAATCTTACTTCTGTTTTTACAGGTAAGGCTTCGTTGCAATTTAATTATTTCTTCAGCCCTCATTTTGGTATGAGCTTAGGAGGTTATTATATGCAGCACTTTAAAACTCCGGAATTATTCAATTCTTCTTCTGGAATGTCTTACGGTACACAAGCGCCACATACGACATTTAATAACGGACTTCAAGTGTACGATCCTTTACAAGAACCAATGTATAAAAGAGGACCTATCGATACCAAATTTCATTCTTTTGGAGTGTTTGCCGGTATGATATTTCAATTTATTAGTCCAGTGAAAACGGTGGAGGCTCCTAAGCCTATTGTGTGCTCGGTTCATGTTACAGCAAAAGATGAAGGTAGTGGTTCTGTACTATCTAATGTTGCGGTATCGTTAGTAGATTCCAATGATACGGTTGTACAAAATGCGACTACAGATGCCGATGGTCATGTCCATTTTGGTAATGTGGTGAAAGGGTATTATAGCGTAAAAGGGACTTATAACGGAAAAGAATTGACGGGTGCTTCGGTGGATACCGGTGAATTTAATAACTGTGATGCAACTCTTGGAATTGTAAAAGAGATTGTTCTGCCGGATCAACGATTCGTCGTTCAAGGAAATGTGATGAGGTGTAATACTTCCGAACCGATTGCAGATGCAGAAATCATTGTTACCAATAAGACAACGGGTGCAGTAGAAAACTACCGTTCCGATGCCAACGGACAATTCTCATTCAGAGCACCAGAAAATACGGATTATACCGTTTATGCTAAGAAAGCGAATCACCTCTCACAAAATGTTTCTTTTTCAACAAGAGGATATAACAGAAGCAGCACTTCAACCATTCGATTGGAAATCTGTATGGATTTGGCCGATTGCAACAATGCCATTATTCTTAAAGATATCCTTTATGACTTGGATAAATCCTTTATCAGAGACGATGCCAAACCCGAACTGAACCGATTGGTACAATTTTTAAATGACAATCCGTCGATTAGGGTTGAGTTGTCCTCACATACCGATTCCAGAGCCTCCGACAATTACAACAATAAATTATCGCAAAGAAGAGCTCAAGCGGCAGTAGACTATATCGTTTCTCAAGGTATAGCGAAAGATAGATTAATAGCAAAAGGTTACGGTGAGAAAAAACTGTTGAACCGTTGTGCAGATCATGTGAAATGTTCAGAAGCCGAACATCAAATGAACAGAAGAACCGAAATGAAAGTGATCTGTCCAAAATAAATGAATATAATAGACCCAAAAAAGCCACTTCTTTTTCGAGAAGTGGTTTTTATCTTTTAGTTCATGGAGATGTCATTGGGAGCATTGGACCAAATCAGAAATTCTCCACCTAAGTTTTGCATGATGTTTTTCCAAAGATTGGGATCGTTGTTGGTATAATCCATCTGATATACATCAACAACAGTCCAATGTTTTTTATCAATTTCAGATTCCAATTGATCCTTGGACCAACCGGAATATCCTGAAAATATTTTCATGTGATCTAATGGAATTTCGCCTCCAATCACTGCTTTCACAATGTTTTCAAGATCTTCGGTGATGTAAAAATCGTTATCCAATTTCATATAAAAATCGGTGATGGGTTGGCCACGAACAATAAAAAAAGTTTTATCGTTCTCAACAGGTCCTCCATCAAAAACTTCAATCTCACTACCGAAAATGTGGCGAAGTGCATGGGTTGCAATATCGTTTTTTTTGTTGAGTATAAGTCCGAAAGCTCCATTTTCATTGTGATCAATGATCAGTATCACCGAACGAGAAAATATATCCGAAGACAGATCCGGAGTAGAAATTAATAATTTACCTTTGTACGACTTATCCATAATCAAATATAATCTTTTTTCAATGGAAAACCTACACGATCAAAGAAAAGTTTATAACAAATCCGAACTGATAGAATCCCAGATCAGACAAAATCCCATAGAGCAATTTAGAGATTGGTTTTTAGAAGCACAAAACGATCCCAATGTATCAGAAGCAAACGCGGTTTCCGTTTCTACGGTAGAAGCCGATGGTTGTCCCCGAACCAGGATGGTGTTGTTAAAATCCTACAATTGGGAGGGGTTTTCTTTTTACACCAATTATGAAAGCAGAAAGGGTAAAACGATAATGGATCATCCGAAAGCATGTTTGCATTTTTTTTGGCCCAGCTTGGAAAGGCAAATCATAATAAAATGCAATGTGGAAAAGCTGGCTGAGAATCTTTCTGATGGGTATTTTGCATCCAGACCTCGAGGCAGTCAGTTGGGTGCATGGGTTTCGCCGCAAAGCCAAGAGATCCCGAATCGAGAGTTTTTAGAAAAAAAACTAACCGAATTAGAAAAAGATTGGGAAGGGCAGGAGATTCCCAGACCCAAACATTGGGGTGGATTTTTAGCCAAGCCTTATGAAATTGAATTTTGGCAAGGAAGGCCCAATCGTTTACACGATAGGATTTTATATAGCTTGAATGAAGATTTCGATTGGGAAATTTCCAGGCTTGCTCCATAAGTATTTACACAATTCTGGTGGGGTTTTACCTTGATTTCAATCGTTTTGTTCACAGGTTCAGATCTTGGTGTACTCACAAAAAACTTCTCGGAAAAGAGAAGTTTTTTTGTTGTAAAATTATCATACAACTCGAATTTGAAATCTTCGATACCATATTTATGGTGTTGAAAATCAATTTAAAAAAAGCTATGGATGGAAGGGAATTCAATATTTGAACGGATTTTTTGTTTCTCAATATTAATGCATTCTGAAAATTAAAAAAGTGAGAGAAACATATTGACTTCAATAGTAATATATGGTGCAATTTTATTTTTAAATTATACTACTTTTTTTGTTAATTTAGTTCATAAATTATGGCTTAAAATACAGAAGCTGTATTTTTGAATTTAAAATATGTACTTGCCAACCAACTAACTTAGAAGTAACAAATATTGAAAGGAGAAAGTGAACATACATGCAGCTCTATCGCATTCATAGACACAGAAATTGAACCAATTAGTAATAAAATACTTGATATTGGTGGAATCAAGGGCAATGGAAGTACTTTTCATAAAGCTTCGATACTTGACTTTGTACATTTTCTCAATGGAACACATTTCGTAGCTGGACACAATATTTTCAATCACGACATTAAATATATTGGGAAAGCCCTCTTTGATGCAGGTATCAATTCGGCTAACATTATAGACACATTGTTTCTTTCGCCATTGCTTTTTCCAACAAAGCCCTATCATTCATTACTCAAAGATGATAAAATCCAATCCTCTGAGGCAAATAATCCTCTGACCGACTCCATCAAGGCTAGAGATTTACTGAATGATGAAATTGCTACTTTCAAAGGGATTGACGACACTCTAAAGAAGATTTTTCATCTTCTTTTATACGACAAAAAAGAGTTTCAAGCTTTTTTCCGTTATATTGCATACAACCATTCAGATACGAACATTGAAGAACTTATTCGACAAAAATTTAAAAAAGAAATTTGTGGACATGTTTATCTAACAAACATTATTGTAGAAAAACCTATTGAATTAGCTTACTGTTTATCTCTTATCGATTCCTTCGTTCAACACAATAAAATCCATTCCATAACACCTCCTTGGGTTTTGAAAATGTATCCTGATGTAGAGCAACTCATGTTTCGATTACGAAACAAACCTTGCATTAGTGGCTGCGAATACTGCAACGGTTTTTTAGATGCACATAAAGGACTTAAAAAGTATTTTGGCTTTGATTCTTACAGAAGCTATGGTGGTGAACCATTGCAAGAAAAAGCGGTGAAAGCTGCAATTGATAATAAGTCTATACTAGCGGTTTTCCCAACTGGAGGTGGCAAATCCATTACTTTTCAAGTTCCGGCATTGATGAGTGGAGACACTTCTAATGCTTTAACTGTTGTGATTTCACCGTTGCAATCCTTGATGAAAGATCAAGTGGATAATCTTGAAAAAAATGGAATTACAAATGCGGTTACCATAAACGGCTTACTGGACCCTATTGAAAGAGCAAAATCTTTCGAAAGAGTTGAGGATGGCTCAGCGTGCATACTGTACATTTCGCCTGAATCTTTGCGATCAAAAACGATAGAACGATTGATTCTAGGTAGGAAAATAGCTCGTTTTGTAATAGATGAAGCACATTGTTTTTCTTCGTGGGGACAAGATTTCAGGGTGGATTATTTATACATCGGAGATTTTATCAAATCCATTCAAGAAAAGAAAAATATCGAAGACGGCATTCCCGTTTCATGTTTTACAGCAACAGCAAAACAGAAAGTTATTGAAGATATTCTGGGTTATTTCAAGGAAAAACTTTCACTCAATCTTGAATTATTTACCTCAAAAGCATCAAGAACAAATCTACATTATAAAGTTTTTGAAAAATCAGACGAAGAAACAAAATACCAACAAGTTCGGGATTTGATAGAAGAAAAAAATTGTCCAACCATTATCTATGTATCAAGAACACGAAAAGCCTACACGCTTGCAGAGCGCTTAAAAGAAGACGGGTTCAGTGCCAAACCCTACCACGGAAAGATGGACAAACAAGAAAAGTCTGAAAATCAAAATTCGTTTGTCAACGGTGATACCCAAATTATGGTGGCTACTTCTGCTTTTGGAATGGGGGTGGACAAGAAAGATGTTGGGATGGTCATTCATTATGAAATTTCGGATTCTTTGGAAAATTATATTCAGGAAGCAGGTAGAGCCGGTAGGGATGAAAAAATTACGGCAGATTGTTTTGTTTTATTCAACGAGGAAGATTTGAGTAAACATTTCATATTGTTGAATCAGACCAAACTTTCCATCAAAGAAATACAACAGATTTGGAAAGCCATCAAAGAAATTACACGCTTTCGTTCAACCGTATCCAATTCTGCCTTGGAGATTGCACGAAAAGCAGGCTGGGACGATAATGTTGTCGAAATAGAAACCAGAGTAACTACCGCAATTGCAGCCTTGGAAGATGCCGGTTATTTGAAACGCGGCCAAAATATGCCACGAGTTTTTGCAAACAGTATTATTTCTAAAAATGCACAAGAAGCCATAGACAAAATCAACTCCTCAGAGAGATTTGTGGGTAACCAAAAAGAAAAAGGTGTAAGAATTATCAAGAAACTTTTCTCCAGTAAAAGTAGAAAACAAAATAATGATGAGGTTGCGGAATCAAGAATTGATTATATCAGTGACCATTTAGGGATTGTAAAAGAAGAAGTCATCAACATCGTTAATCTTTTGCGTGAAGAAAAAATTCTGGCCGATGCAAAAGATCTAACCGCTTTCATAAAAAAAGGAGAGAATACCAATCGTTCATTTAATATTGTGGATTCCTTCAGTAAAATTGAAAATTATTTGCTCCTGCTTTTAAAAGAGCAAGAACAAATATACCATCTAAAAGAACTGAATGAAAAAGGCGAGGAACAGGGACTTAATGACATCAGTAGTAATAAGATAAAAACCATTCTCAATTTTTGGGCCATCAAAAATTGGGTTAAAAGAAAAATCTTAGACACCAAAAGTCATGTGTCAATAATTGCCTTGCACCCAAGAGAATTGTTGAAAGAAAAATTAGAAAAAAGACAGACTTTAGCAAAATTTATTATCGAATTTCTTTATGAAAAAACTAAAACTACGGCATCTGAAGATTCAACAAAAGAAGAAATTTTGGTTGAATTTTCAATTCATGAACTGAAAACAGCTTATGAGAACGGCTCAGATTTATTCAAATTGGAAATAAATCTTGATGATATTGAAGATACGCTTTTTTACTTGTCAAGAATTGAAGCTATAAAAATTGAAGGTGGTTTTTTAGTTGTGTACAATCGTTTGACCATTGAAAGAACAGAAACAGACAACAAAAAAAGATACACAAAAGAGGATTATCAAAAGCTCAATCAGTTTTACGAAAGCAAAATTCAACAAATTCATATTGTTGGAGAATATGCTAAGAAAATGATTGAAGACTATAAAAGCGCATTGCAATTTGTAGAAGACTATTTTCATTTAAACTATCCTGTCTTTCTCAATAAATATTTTAAAGGAAGTAGGCAAAATGAAATAAAACGAAATATTACACCTGCCAAATTTAGACAACTTTTCGGGGAACTTTCACCTACTCAGTTGAAAATTATTAACGACAACGAAACCAAACACATTGTTGTTGCAGCCGGTCCAGGTAGTGGAAAGACAAGGGTTTTGGTTCACAAATTAGCTTCGTTACTTCTTATGGAGGATGTTAAACATGAGCAATTGCTAATGATTACTTTCTCTAGAGCAGCAGCAACTGAATTCAAAAAGCGTTTGCTTCAGCTTATAGGTAATGCTGCCAATTATATTGAAATTAAAACTTTTCACTCCTATTGTTTTGACCTATTAGGTAAAGTAGGTAGCCTAGAAAAATCAAACGAAATTCTAAGCAAAACGATTCAGAAAATCAAAAATAATGAGGTAGAAGTAAGTAGGATAACCAAAACAGTTTTGGTGATAGACGAAGCACAAGATATGGACAAAGATGAGTTTGACTTGATTCAAACTTTGATGGAACAAAATGAAGAAATGCGCGTAATTGCCGTAGGCGATGACGACCAAAATATTTATGAATTTCGAGGTGCAGATTCTAAACATCTTGAGCAGTTCATCTTCGAAAACCAAGCCGTAAAGCATGAATTATTAGAAAATTACAGAAGTAAAATTAACTTAGTTGGGTTTTCTAATCAATTTGTAAAACAAGTTTCGCACCGCATCAAACAAACCCCCATCATCGCAAAGCAAAATGATAATGGGAAAATTAAAATTGTCCATTATAAAAGTGGAAACCTGACCGTCCCTCTTGTGCAAGAACTACTATCAACAGGACTATCAGGGACAACTTGTGTTTTGACAAAAACTAACGATGAGGCACAACAGATTACGGGATTGCTTTTGAAAAATAACTTACAAGCAAAATTGATACAGTCTAATGATGGTTTCAGCTTATACAACCTCAACGAAGTTCGATATTTTTTGAACCATTTGAATTTGGCCGATGATGTTTACACCATCAACGATGACATTTGGCTGAAAGCAAAACGAGAGGTGGTTAATAAATACAGACACAGTACGAAATTGGAAATTTTAGGAAACATCATCAAAGAATTTGAAGCCTCAAACACAAAAATCAAGTACAAATCCGACTTAGAGGTTTTCATTCGAGAGTCTAAATTGGAAGATTTTTACAATGAAAATGGAGAAACTGTTTTCGTCTCAACCATACACAAAGCCAAAGGGAAAGAATTTGATAATGTTTTCATACTGCTGGAAAATTTTGATGCAACGACCGATCAAGCGAAACGACTTTTGTATGTGGCAATGACTCGGGCAAAAACAAACCTA
The DNA here is from genome assembly GCF_003852705.1 of Amniculibacterium aquaticum. Classification (GTDB taxonomy): domain Bacteria; phylum Bacteroidota; class Bacteroidia; order Flavobacteriales; family Weeksellaceae; genus Amniculibacterium; species Amniculibacterium aquaticum. The sequence goes on along the minus strand of NZ_REFA01000003.1, from coordinate 113,139 downwards.
ACAATTCATCTAAATTCAAACTTTTTAGACCCGCTCACGGCAGAAAATTTAGAACGATTTGAAAATATCGAAATGCATCTGCCTCCCAATCAATTGTCCATGCATCTAACTTTAAAAGATGTTTGGCTTGATTTCTTCATCAATCGACAAATCGCCATTTCAGAACTTAAAAGTGGTGATTCTTTACGGTTAAATAGCATGGAATGTTTTGATGAAAAAGGAAATTCAGTGCTAAAATTTTCAAAGCAATTTACCGCCCAAATAGAGAAACTGAAAGCTAAAAACTTTGAATTGAAATCTGCTAAAGTAAACTTTGTTCTCTATTGGAAAAAAGAAGAAACCCAACAAGAGATAAAGATCATTTTGCCAGAGTTGACCTTTGAAAGAAAAACAGATTAATCACAAAAAACTGTTATATATAAATTTCAAAAAAAAATCTTCAAAATAACATCCAATTCATTCTGATAATTAAACAGTAATGTCCTATTTTTAAACCCTAGAACAACATCGAACATGAATGAAATAATATGCCCCAATTGCAAAACAGCTTTTAAAGTGGACGAAGCCGGGTTTGCCGATATACTGAAACAAGTAAGAGACCATCAGTTTGAAGAAGAAATCAAACGACAACTTGACATGGCCGAAAGGGAAAAAGAAAGTGCGGTAAAACTTGCCGAAGCCAATATTAGAAACGCCATACAAGAACAGCTGTCTAAAAAAGACAAAGAGCTTACCGAACTGAAAGCCCAAAGTGAACTGAATCTCTCAGGAAAATTAAGTGAAAAAGACGCTGAAATCAGCAAGTTGAAAGCGAAAATAGAAAATACAGAAGTTGAAAGAAAACTCGCTGTAAACGAAGCGGTACAGAAGATTGAAAAAGAAAGAGACCGTCTCGCCAACGACCTAAAAAATATAGACACCGAAAAGCAACTTCTAGAAAAATCTCTGGTCGAAAAATATGCTGCCGAACTGAAAACCAAAGACGATATCATCAAATACAAAGACGATGAAATCTCCCGTGTAAAAGACATGAAACTGAAACTCTCCACTAAAATGTTGGGCGAAACGCTGGAGCAACATTGCGAAACAGAGTTCAATAAGCTAAGAGCAACTGCATTCCAAAAAGCCTATTTCGAGAAAGACAACGACGCCAGATCGGGCAGCAAAGGCGATTTTATCTACAGAGAAAATGACGATGCCGGCAACGAGATCATCTCCATCATGTTCGAAATGAAAAATGAAGGCGACGAAACTGCAACAAAAAAGAAAAACGACGACTTCTTGAAAGAACTGGACAAAGACCGAAACGAAAAAAAATGCGAATACGCCATTCTGGTTTCCTTGCTAGAAGCCGATAGCGAATACTACAACACCGGGATTGTAGATGTCTCTCACCGATATCCGAAAATGTATGTGGTGAGGCCTCAGTTTTTCATCTCCATCATCACTTTGCTTCGCAATGCCGCCATGAACTCCATACAGTACAAAGCAGAACTGGCAATGGTAAAAAGCCAGAACATCGACATCACCAATTTTGAAGAGAAGATGAACAAATTCAAAGAAGGTTTTGCAAGAAATTATGATTTGGCAAGCAGAAAATTTAAAGACGCCATTGATGGAATAGACAAGACTATCAAAGAATTAGAAAAAACCAAAGCAGCATTGCTTTCGTCTGAGAACAACCTAAGATTGGCCAACGATAAAGCCGAAGATTTGACCATCAAAAAACTTACCCACGGCAACCCCACGATGAAAGCAAAATTTGACGAACTGAACGATTGATTATAAATCTTCTGTATCCCGGACAAAAATGCTTTGGCATTCATATTTTTATTAAAAAAATAAATTATTTTTTCAGAAAAATATTTTTGTTATTCAGAAAAAAAACAATAGATTTGCACCCACAAAAATAAAGGTAACATCCCTTTGTTAGATGACCTTTCGGGGCGTAGCGTAGTCCGGTCATCGCGCCTGGTTTGGGACCAGGAGGTCGCAGGTTCGAATCCTGCCGCCCCGACCAAGAAACCGTTTTTATAAACGGTTTTTTTTATGCTTAAAAATTACAAATCCAACCTCAATATTGAAGTTGGATTTGTATTTTAGAGCCTGAAATTATATTCTCAAATGTATCACAGGCTTTTACATTTCATTCAAACTGTCCAAAATAATTTGGCAACCCTCACGGATTTCGTCATCACTGATGGTCAATGGTGGCGATATACGCATGTATTCATTCTTATACAACTGCCAGAAGACAATCAGACCTTTATCCATGCATTTTTTAGCCACATTTAGCGTGAATTCCGGTTCGCCTAAATTTACCGCTAACATCAATCCTTTACCATTGATGTTTTTAATTTTAGGATGCACCAACAACTGACGGAATAAGAGTTCTTTTCTTTCCATTTCTTCCATCAGACCAGAAGTCAACACCTCGTTTAGTGTTGCCAAGGAAGCCGCAGCAATCAAGGGATTGCCCCCAAAAGTAGTGATGTGTCCAAGTTTTGGAGAATGAGAAAGACTGTTCATAATTTTTTCGGAACTCATGAAAGCACCCACCGGGACTCCGCCCCCCATTCCTTTTCCCATCACCAAGATGTCGGGAACCGTGCCGAAATGTTCAAAAGAAAATAATTTTCCCGTCCTCCCAAATCCGGGTTGTATTTCGTCCAATATCAGCAAAGCACCAACCTCTTCGCATCGTTTTTTTAGATTTTTAAAATAATCCTGATCCGGCATCAGAAATCCTGCTGCTCCTTGTACGGTTTCGGCAATAACACAGGCCGTTTTTTCGGTAATTTTATAAAATTCGCTTTCGTCGTTGAAGCGAATAAAATTGACCATGGGCAAAAGCGGTCGAAATTCCCTTTTATGAACTTCATTTCCCGACACCGACAGTGCGCCATGAGTATTGCCATGATAGGAATCTTTCATCGAAACAATTTCTTCCCTTCCGGTGTATCTTTTTGCCAGTTTTAAAGCTCCATCAATGGCTTCGGCTCCGGAATTGACCAAATAAGTGACCTCCAAAGGTTCGGGAGTTGCCTCTGCCAAAAGTTTGCACAAAGCTACCGGTTTTTCTTGGGCATATTCGCCATAAACCATCACATGAAGATACCGGTCGGCTTGCTCTTTTATGGCTGCAACCACCTTGGGATGCGAATGCCCCAAAGTATTTGCGGATACTCCTGCCACAAAGTCCAAATATTTTTTACCGTCTTTTCCGTAAATATAGGATCCAACGGCTTTTTCCACCTGAAATCCTGAGGCAAATGCTGTGGTTTGCGCTTGGTATTTAAAAAAATCTTGATTCATTTTAATGGATTTGAATGTGAATTAAAGAAGAAAATTGAATTTATTTCCTGGTTCTTTTAGGTTTTTTAGCCTCTTCTTTTTCTTTATTTTTCTGGATGATTTCCTGGGCTTGATCGTACAAAGAATCATCCGACTCGTAAACGGTTTCTGGATTGTTGGGAGTGTCTAAAAAGATGTCTTCCCATTTTAGAGGTCGATCTTTGGTATTCCAATTAAAATCGGGTAAAAATCGGTCTTTTTTTGCGATTTTACTCATGGGATAGACTTCCGAATTGGCGCCAATATTACACGAAATTATTTGAACTTTTCTCTCCTCAAACTCAGCCTCGATCACTCCGCAAGAAGAAATGGCAACCCCAATTCTTTCGGTTTGTTTGGTTTTTTCATTTTGATCATCGGCATAATTGATTGCTTGTGCATTTCCTATGACTTTGGCCAATTTCACCTCGCCGTCTTGGTAATACACTGACATTAATTTTCCTTTTACTTGATTGAATTCATCCTTCAGGTTCAAGGAGTCGGCTTTGGAAATGGCAAAAGCATTGCCCACCACTTTTAGAGAATCTATGTTTTCGGAATCCGAATTGAAGTAGGCTTCAATTTTGTCACCGCTCACTTGCTTTTCGCCGCTCCACAAAATGGGTTTGTGGAAGAGGTGCATGATGCCATCGGTCTCGTTAAAACTGATGGAATCGGCTTTGGCTTGTGCATTGGACTTGTACATTCTGGCTTTGTAAAAAGCACGGAGAAAACTTTTCTTTTTCTTGACATCCGCTGTATCGGCCTTTTGAAAGGCAAAGATTTTTTCAGCAGAAAAATATATGGAATCTTTCTCCAAAATCTTCACAGCATAGGGCTTTTCGGTAATCATCGCCGAATCCTTTTTTTCAAAAATTTCGGCATAACCTCCTTTTATATAACGATTTTCTTTGGGATTGTTCAGGGTGACCCTTCCGTTGGCTTTTCCGAATCCTGTGATCTGGTTAAAATACATTCTGTCGCCTTTCAGGGTTTTTCCGTTGTAATAGATGGTCGAATTTTTCTCTAACCAAACCTCTTTGGAAGTCATGTTATAAATTCCTTTTTCAGTAAAAATTTGATTGCCAGGATTTTTTTTATTGGTAATCCAAGTGGGACCGCTAAAAGTTGCCGTATTGGTGTTTTGATCCTGAAGAATATTTTGTCCTTCAACCGTGTATTCGGCATTGTTGATTTTCACATTTCCTGTAAAATCAATTATTCGGCTTTCCGTATTGTAAGTTGCGGATTTGGTGTACATGGTATTTTGGTAATCCGAAATGGTACCTCCCGTGTTGAAATACGCTTTTTTTTGAAGTTTGTCGTAATACAAAGTTTCCGTTTTTATGCTCTGTTTGGGATCGGTAAGCACCACATTTTTTCTGGCAATTCCTCTTTGTGTATTGCCATCGTATTCCATTTCGCCTGCGGTAATTATGGTGCCATCGGGGTTTTGCAACTTTACATTTCCAATGGCTTTTACAAAGTTTTGTTCTTGGTAAAGGATCACCACATCTGCAAAAAGTGTAGAGCCTTGATGGTCAAACTGAACTTTGCCCTGAAAGTAAGGGTTTCCATCATACTTTTTAGGATCCTTTGAAAAAGTATCGGAATGGGTATGATGTATTTTTTCTGCATTTTGATTTTGTTGTGCAGAACTTGGAGTGAAAAACGAATCTTTTTTAAGATTCTTTTGATTGACCTGTGCAGTAAACCAAACACTAAAAAATAAAAATAGAGCTACAATTTTTTTCATGAATCTTTTCTAGTCCCATAAAAGTACAGAGAATGAGAGTCTATTTGCACACCAAAAGCATTTTCTATGGCTTCTTTAATCCCTTGAATACGAGGGTCGCAGAATTCTATGATTTCGTCAATCTCACGATCCGATCCGTTTTTATAGATAACCAAATGATCGTGTTGCTTGTCGAAATAGGATTTTTCATAAGAAGCCGAAGATGAAATTTTCTCTCCAAACTGGTGTTTGCGGATGAGTCCGGCATCCAAAAAAATCTCGATGGTATTGTAAATGGTGGCTTTAGAAACATGATATTTCTTTTGAATCATCATCAGATAAAGATCGTCCACATTAAAATGATGATCCAATTGGTAAATTTCTTCTAAAATCGTATAGCGTTCCGGAGTGTTTCTAAAACCATTTTCTTGCAAATAATTCCTTAATACATCCTTAATAATTTCTATATTATTCTCCTTCTGATTGGTATTCATATTTCTAATTGATAGTTCATGCAAATTTATTGTTTTTTATTGGATATTGCAGAATACAATTACCACGATAGTCTGTATGAATATTCTCTTAGCGTGCTAAAACAAAAATTTAAAATGCAAAATACGCTAAATAGAATATAAAAAGGCAGATAAGAAAGATAATAAAGATTAGAAATAGCCGAAGTATTATTTAGTTAAAATTTTGAACGGGCTCTTAATGGATTCAAGAATTTGAACTCAAAATTTGAGACCTTTTCTAAACCTAATTTAGTAGCCGTTTGGATTTCATTTCAAAGTGAATGAAAATTAATTTGAATATTTTGCAATCTTTATAAATAAATTTATATATTGCACGAAATATAAAAATCGATCAATATGGCGAAACATAAAGTACAGTATGAGTTTCCTATGCATTGTCTTTCCGAGATCTTGTATGAATATCTTGCAAGTGCTGAAGGCTTAGCAGAATGGTTTGCGGAAGATGTTGTGGAAAAAGGAGACGATTTCTTTTTCTCTTGGGGTGGCGGACCGGCAGAAAAAGCCACGCTTATTCGCTACAAACCGGAGAGTTTCGTTCGTTTCCGTTGGGAAGAAGACGAAGGCACCAAAAATTTCTTCGAAATGTCCATTGTTATTGATGACATTACCGATGATCTCGCTCTGATAATTACCGATTTCTGCGAACCGGGCGACGAAGAGGAAAACAAAATGTATTGGGAAAACCTGATCGAAAATCTTCAAATAAAACTTGGAGCAGCCTAATTTCACTCGAAACACAAAAATAGATGAACGAAAAACCATTCGTTCATTATTTTTTTTATTTATAACCTTAATTTCACTTTCATAAGTACCAAAAATATGTACAGTACGGATCAATTCCAAGCTCAGAACCACGCATTCCTAAACGGAGATTCTGTAAAAGTTTCTTTTTTTGTCAGAAATGGACAACTAATTATGGCCGAAGAATGTTATTTCTTCCTAATGGCATCCATGCGAAAGATGAGAATGAACATTCCATTGTCGTACACCTTGGAGTTTTTCCAAAATCTTTTCACAGAAAAAGTGATCAACCAAGGACACAACAATGCCTTTATCCAATTGATGGCCTATAGAAATATCGATCAAAAGGCATTACAAAAATCCACAGTCGATTTTGTTTTCTCAATCCAACCAACCGATGATGTTTTGGGACTTCAAAAAACAGCAGAAATCGACATGATCAAAGAAATCAATGTGAACACCAATTTGCTGAGCAACATCCGCACGCACAGTCCAGAAAACATCTATGCCGAGATCTATGCTCAGGAAAACGACCTTCAGGATCTTATTTTGTTGAACCCGAACAAGAGAATTGCGAGATCCATCTACGGAAATATCCTTCTTTTGCAAGACAAATACATCCGCATCCCAAAACAATCGGAAGGCGCCTACATCTCGCCTTTGATGGAAAATTTTGTCACTTTTGTTCATAAAAGCAATTTGGCCTTTGTAGAACCCGAAGAAATGAGCGGTTTCGAATCCCAAAAAGCCGACGAAATCCTCATCATATCCGATGAAAAAGGACTTTATACCGTTTCCAAAATCAGAAACAAATCGTTTGGCAACGAGCGTTTTTCAGAAATCATCAACCAATGGAAAAATTCTTTTTAGAAAATAATTCTCATTCCACCAAAAAAGCCTCTTTTCCATCACGGAAAAGAGGCTTTTTTAGTCATTCTATTGTTTATTCATGCACCGGAATAACCACCACCGGAATGGTCGATCTCCGGGTAATCTCTTTGGTTAGGCTGCCAACAAAAACATCGTAAATACCGCTTCTTCCGTGAGAGCCAACCACAATGTATGATGCTTTTTTCAGATTGGCATAGTCCAAAATGGCATCTCCAGCAATACCTTGCTTCAGCAAATGCTCGCAATCTACACCCATCGCAATAATTCTTTGCTCCAGGTTGTTCAGTTGCAGCAATTCTTCTTTGATCTCGTTTTGTTCCACCTCGGGAAAATATTGGAAACCCATATCCCCAATGGCAAAACCTATATCCGAAGGAGCAACATGGATCAAACAAATTTTGGCATTGGTAATTTTTGCAAAATTAACAGCACCCTCAATTAATTTATCAGAAGATCCTCCAAAATCCACAGGCAATACAATATTCATCATGATTTTTATTTTTGTTCCATAAAGTTAATCAATTTTTACCAAACCCAAAACATGATTTTTTTTTAGTAGCCGGGAACCTACTCTCACTACTCGCTTTTTTGTGAAAATGCCAAGGCTTTTTCCAAAACCATTTTCACAAAAAGAGCTCAGACAGGCCGTTCGATCAGGGCTATGGAGCAGAGAAATTAGAACATTAAAAGGACAAAAAGAAAAAATAGAGCGATTAACAAATCCTAAGATCCATAACCTTTTCTCCCTCCAGAAAAGCCTCCAAAATATCGTTCTCTTCTACTTTTCCAACTCCTTTTGGAGTTCCGGTATAGATCAAATCGCCCACACGAAGTGTAAAAAACTGAGAAACATAGGCAATAATTTCGTCTGGTGAATAGAGCATTTGTGAGGTGTTGCCCTCCTGAACTTTATTTCCATTTTTATTGAGTTGGAAATTCAAATTTGCCAAATCAAATTGATCTTTAGAAAAAAAAGAGGACAAAACCGCAGACCCGTCAAAGGCTTTAGACAATTCCCAAGGCAGTCCTTTGGCTTTTAGATCGGATTGCAAATCTCTAGCAGTAAAATCGATGCCCAAGGCAATTTCTTCGTAATGCTTGTGGGCATGATCTTTTTGTATGTATTTTCCTCCCTTTGAAATTTTGATAACCACCTCCAATTCATGGTGTACATCGTTGGAAAACTCCGGAATATAAAAATCCGAACCTTTCAATACCGCCGTATCGGGTTTCATAAAAATCACCGGATTTTCCGGTATCTCGTTTCCTAGTTCCTGCGCGTGTTCGGTATAGTTTCTTCCAATGCAAATTATTTTCATGGATATTCTTTAATTAATTGTAAAATGACGATTGGGACTTAGATTTCATTTGAAAAAACGACTAAGTCTTCAGAAGATGCATCTTCATCAAATTTTTATTCGATTAAAATTTAGATCTTAATTGTATGGCTGTGAAAATCTTTTTTGTGTACAACGGGAAGTCGGCATTTTGTATCCAACCGTAGTAACCCAAATCTTTTTGGAAAACTTCCTTCACCACTTGTCCTTTGTACTTTCCAAAAGCAAAAATTTCTTCATTTTTATCATTGAAATGGATCATCCCGGCGAGATCGGCAAATTTGCTGTGGTAAGAAAACTCACTCAGTTCGGCAATTTCATTAGGCAAATCCTCGTACTTGCCCACCTGAGCATCCAAAATATCAAAAGTCGCCATTACATCGGCCTCGGCAGAATGGGCATTTACCAATTCCTTATCGCAATAAAATCGATACGCAGCACTTAGATTTCTCGGTTCTTTTTTATGGTATATGGTTTGTGCATCTACCAAACGGAATTTTGACAAATCAAAATCCAAACCGGCTCTCAGAAGTTCTTCTGCCAAAAGGGGTACATCAAAACGATTGGAGTTGAAGCCTGCCAAATCGGTTCCGGCAATCATCTCCATGATTTTTGGAGCAATTTCCTGAAAACTTGGTGCATCGGCGACATCAGCATCAGAAATGCCATGCACGGCGCTGGATTCTGCAGGTATGGGCATTCCTGGATTGACCAACCAAGTTTTGCTTTCTCTGGAGGCATCCGGATTTACTTTTAAAATGCAAATCTCAACAATTCTATCTTTTCCTACATGAGTTCCTGTGGTTTCCAAATCGAAAACACAAAGCGGTTTATGGAGTTTTAAGTTCATTATTTTTAGAAGATGTTATTGGGTGATGAAGTGATGAAGTGATGAAGTGATGAAGTTATAAAGTGATGAGGTGATGAGGTTATAAAGTGATGAAGTGATGAAGTGATGAAGTAAAAAAGAGGATTCAATCCTGGTATTTTTTTACTTCATCGCACCATCATTCGTTTATTTCAATTGTTTTTGAAAGACGATGGAGATAATGATGTAATACAAAATGACCATCGGGATTCCCGTAACTCCGAATACGGCCAAAAGGACAATTCCACCAATCAGCAAGGCCAATTTGGGATAATTATCTTGCAATTTCATTGACTTGAATTTCATGGCGATCATTTTTATCGGACTGATCAGTAACCACGATGAAAGTCCTGTAACCACCACCCAAAGTACAGATGTAAGATTGACATTGGTGATGATGTCTTGGCTAAGTACAATGTTGGGTTGTATCCAAAACAAACCAAAAATCAGGATGGTGTTGCTGGGCGTATTAAGACCTTTGAAATAATATTTTTGTTCTTCATCCAAATTGAAAATTGCCAATCGCAGGCAAGAAAACAGCGTGATGAACAACCCCAAATACTTTATTTCGAAAGGCAATTGTATGCCGTAAAGGATGTTTCCGTAGGGTTCCAACATTTTGTACATGGCCAATCCCGGTAAGAATCCAAAGCTGACCATGTCTGCCAATGAGTCCAGCTGCACTCCAAGATTGGAGTTGGCTTTTAGGGCACGAGCGATAAAACCGTCAAAAAAATCCAACACCAAGGAAATGGCAATGCAAATAGCCGTCACTTGATAATTTCCATAAAGCAACTGTATCGCTCCAATGCAACCGGAGAACAAATTCCCCAAGGTAAAGGCATTGGCTAAATTATTTTTAATAAAATTCATGAATGAAATTCTAACAATTATTCTAAGGGTCTGTTTAAAATTAAATTCTTTCGATATCGGCACCCAAAGCTTTCAGACGGCCGTCGATATTTTCGTACCCTCTGTCAATTTGCTCAATATTGTGGATAATGGATTTGCCTTCTGCAGAAAGGGCAGCAATAAGCAAAGCGTTTCCGGCTCGGATATCTGGAGAGGTCATGGTGGTTCCCCTCAATGGGTATTCGTGGTTCAGTCCAACGACTGTTGCTCTGTGCGGATCGCAAAGGATAATTTGTGCACCCATATCAATTAATTTGTCCACAAAAAACAATCTGGATTCAAACATTTTTTGATGAATGAGTACCGTACCTTTTGCCTGTGTGGCCACCACCAAAACGATGGACAATAAATCCGGTGTGAAACCCGGCCATGGTGCATCGGATACCGTTAGGATGGATCCGTCGATAAATTTTTGGATTCGGTATTGTTCCTGAGCTGGGATGAATATATCGTCATTGCTTTGCTCCAGCTGTATTCCTAGTTTTCTAAAAGTATTTGGGATAACGCCCAGCTGATTCCAGTTTACATTTTTTATGGTGATTTCGGACTTTGTCATGGCAGCAAGACCAATCCAAGAGCCGATTTCTACCATGTCAGGAAGCATGGTGTGCTCTGTGCCGTGCAAATGTGTTACGCCTTCTATCGTTAGTAAATTAGAGCCGATACCGGAAATCTGAGCTCCCATGCGGTTAAGCATTTTGCATAGTTGCTGTAGGTAAGGTTCGCAAGCGGCATTGTAGATTCTTGTTTTTCCTTTAGCCAAAACTGCTGCCATGACCACATTGGCGGTACCGGTAACCGAAGCTTCTTCAAGTAAAATAAATTTCCCTTTTAGTTCTTTGGCTTTCAAACTGTAGAAGGCTTCGTCTTCGTCGTAAGTAAACTCGGCGCCCAATTCAACAAAACCTTGAAAATGGGTATCCAGTCTTCGTCGTCCGATTTTGTCACCACCAGGAGTTGGCATATACGCTTCGCCAAATCGTGCCAACATCGGTCCTAGCAACATGATGGAACCTCTAAGTTTGGCTCCGTCTTTTTTAAATTCTTTGGAGCGTATGTAGTCAAAATTAACTTGATCTGCTTTGAAGGTATAATCGCCGTGAGCATTTTTGGTTACTTTCACGCCAAAATCGCCCAGAATTTCGATCAGTCTATTTACATCGTGGATGTCGGGAATGTTTTTTATTCTTACCTCTTCATCGGTAAGTAAAACGGCACATAAGATTTGTAAAGCTTCATTTTTTGCACCTTGTGGTGTAATTTCACCATGCAATCTTTTTCCACCTCGTATTTGAAAAGCCCCTGTCATTATTTTTTATTTTTATGGTTAAAATGTCGCTTTTTGTTGTTGCTATTGTTTCTGTTGTTACCGTTGTTGTTTTTATTCGACTTGTTGGAATAATAAATTTTGCTTCTGTCCAAAGAGTCGATAGAAGTTAGATCCAGGCGGTTTTCTGAAAGTTCTTTCAGGTGTCGAAAGATGACATCGTCTGTGACATGCTCTTTGTTGTAGATGTTGTAGGATTTCTTCATGTTATTGGCAATAACCTCAATCAGAGCCAATTTTCCGTCTCCTTCTGGCAGTTCGATGGCTTTTTCTATAAGTTGCAGAATACTTTTACCGTAAAATTTAAAATCTCCTTGCAGCTTTGGATAGGTCATTCTTTCTGGTTTTACGGCCAATTGTTCCGGAGTTGGAAAAGGGTAGGGTGCATCGACATCCAAATCGTAATTCGCCAAAATAAACAGATGATCCCAAAGCTTGTGCTTATAACCGTCCTCATCGCGGAGTTGTGGGTTTCTTTGTCCCATAAAATCAACAATTGCATGGCTCATTTCGTTGCGTTCTTCTTTGGTTGCAAGCGATTTGCATCTTTCTACCAGCTGTTGGATGATCCTTCCGTATTCCGGCATGAAGAGTTGAGATTTTTGTGTATTGTATTCCATAAATGCAAATATAAAAAAATAGCCTCGAAAAATTTCCGAGACTAAAAATAATTATTGACCCATTATTTTCTGAGCTTCTCGTATTTGCTCCAAATATCCGTCCCAACCAAGGGTTAGTATTTGGAAAATAAAATAAAGTGTTGCTAGTGCACCCAACACAATGCCTATGATATTAAGCAGTTTGCCGGTGTTCATTTTGTTGAAACTTTCTCCATATTTTTCCGGATTGGACTGGTACAAGACTTTGTCTTTGTTGTAAAAAGACAGTCCTACAATTCCGAAAATTGCTGCAACCGGTCCAAAACAACAGCAGCTGCCTACGATGGACACGATGCCAAGGATAAAAACCGTTTGTTCGTGTGGTAATTTTTGTTTAATCATGGTTTTGTTTTTTTTGATTTGTTTAAAATTGATGTTTAACACCGTATGCAACCACCATAACAAGGGCATGTACAATGGCAAATCCTTTTGTCAAAGTGGAGTAACTTCTTTTCTTGTCAATGACACTTGCGGTTAGGATGCCCAAAAAGATCAGCCAGGTATATATCGGTGGATACATCTGAAAGGCTTGCGAAAACTTACCCTGAAACAGAAGAAGCAAGGCCCTTTGAGTGCCACAACCTAAACATTCTATTCCCAGAATGCTTTTGGAAGGACAGGACAACATGAAATCTTCTAAATTCATAAAAAATAAGCTTTTACAATGATACATATTTTTTCTTATTCGTGTAAGAGTCTGTTTAGGTTTTACCGAAAATAGCAGGTTGTCGATTCTCAATTCAACTGATCTGTTTTTTTTTGGTTTTTTATGCGATAGGGATTGCAGTGGAAATCCTTTTTTTTGCTTTGGAAAGCGTGTTGGCAAAAAAAGATTGCAACGGAAAGCCCGGTTTTTGCTGGCGGTGGGAAAAGCGATGGAGAGCAAAAAATTGCCATATATAAAGAATGGGCTTCTGAAACTTACCAAGACAATTTTGTGATAAAACATCCTCATGTAAAGGTTTCTGATGATGTTAATGGCAAAAGGGAGGAGCATAAACATATGCTTGCGTGTCATTTTGTCACATTTCCGAATTTGGTACAGAATTGGAAAAAAGACAAGCATCGCAACGAAAAATTTTAAAAAAAAATAAATAATATTATGAGTAAAATAATTGGAATTGACTTAGGAACAACCAACTCTTGTGTTTCTGTAATGGAAGGTAAAGACCCTGTTGTTATCCCTAATGCTGAAGGAAAAAGAACCACTCCGTCCATCGTAGCATTTACGCAAGATGGAGAAAGAAAAGTGGGAGATCCAGCTAAAAGACAGGCGGTAACCAACCCTAAAAATACGGTGTACTCCATCAAAAGATTTATCGGTACGCATTTTAAAGACGATGCTAAAGAAGTGGGAAGAGTGCCTTACGAAGTGGTGTCTGGACCTAACGATACGGTAAAAGTAAAAATTGACGGTAGAGAATATTCGCCACAAGAAATTTCAGCGATGATCCTTCAGAAAATGAAGAAAACGGCTGAAGATTATTTGGGTCAAGAAGTAACAAGAGCGGTAATTACTGTTCCGGCTTACTTTAACGATGCACAAAGACAAGCGACCAAGGAAGCTGGTGAGATTGCCGGTTTGAAGGTTGAGAGAATCATCAATGAGCCTACTGCTGCTGCTTTGGCTTATGGTATGGATAAAAACCACAAGGATCAAAAAATTGCTGTTTATGACTTGGGTGGTGGTACTTTTGATATTTCTATCTTGGATTTAGGAGATGGAGTTTTCGAAGTGCTTTCAACCAATGGAGATACACACCTTGGTGGAGATGATTTTGATGATGTCATCATCAATTGGATGGCAGACGAATTTAAAGCTGAGGAAGGTGTTGATCTTAAAACCGATGCTATCGCTCTTCAAAGATTGAAAGAAGCTGCTGAAAAAGCAAAAATTGAACTTTCTGCGTCTTCTCAAACAGAAATTAACTTGCCGTACATCACTGCGACAGCAACAGGACCTAAACACTTGGTGAAAACTTTGACCAAAGCAAAATTCGAGCAGTTGTCTGCAGACTTGGTAAGAAGATCTATGGAACCTTGTAAGAAAGCGCTTCAAGACGCAGGTTTGTCCACTTCGGATATTGATGAGGTAATCTTGGTAGGTGGTTCTACAAGAATCCCAATCATCCAAGAGGAGGTAGAAAAATTCTTCGGAAAAAAACCATCAAAAGGAGTTAACCCGGACGAAGTGGTTGCTGTAGGAGCTGCTATCCAAGGAGGTGTACTTACCGGAGATGTGAAAGATGTATTGTTATTGGATGTAACTCCGCTTTCTTTGGGTATTGAAACCATGGGATCTGTTTTCACAAAACTGATTGATGCCAACACCACCATCCCAACCAGAAAATCCGAAACTTTCTCTACTGCTTCTGACAACCAACCTGCAGTAAGCATCCGTGTAGGACAAGGAGAAAGACCCATGTTCAACGACAACAAAGAAATTGGAAAATTCGACCTTACCGATATCCCACCTGCACCAAGAGGTGTGCCGCAAATCGAGGTAACTTTCGATATTGACGCCAACGGTATCCTTAGCGTTTCTGCAAAAGATAAAGGTACAGGAAAAGAGCAATCCATCAAAATTCAAGCTTCTTCAGGATTGTCCGATGCAGAAATTGAAAGAATGAAAAAAGAGGCTCAGGAAAATGCTGCTTCCGATGAAAAAAGAAAAGAAGAGGCAGATCTTATCAACAAAGCAGACGGTTTGATCTTCCAAACCGAAAAGCAATTGAAAGAATTTGGTGACAAACTTTCTGCGGACAAAAAAGCGGCTATAGAAACTGCACACGCAGAATTGAAAACTGCTTTTGAGGCTAAAAATATGGAAGCCATCAAAACGAAAACAGAAGCTTTGGATGCTGCATGGATGGCTGCTTCTGAAGAAATGTACGCTCAAGGTCAACAAACTCAAGGTGGAGGAGAACAGACTCACGCTAACGCAGGAGACAATGTACAAGATGCCGACTTTGAAGAAGTGAAGTAAGTACTCATTGTAAACGATCAATAAAAATAGACAAATCGCTGTAAATCTAATATTTACAGCGGTTTTTTTGTTTTTTCAATATTTTGTTTGTACTTGTTTTTCATTGATTTTTAGCTTATTTTTGTATCATATTTGTACCGCGTTTTAAATGATGTTAATCTGCGTCTTATAGTGTCTTAAATAGTCTTAATCACTTTTAATAGTCTATAAATCATAAAAATATTTTATAATGGGTTTTAGTAAATTGAAAATTCCGAAAGTTTGCGAACTTTGTGAAAAACCGTTTGAAGCAAAAACCGTTACTACACGTTTTTGTAGTACTTATTGCGCAAATAAATCTGCGAAAAAACAGAAACAATTAACAAAGGAAGCAGAGGAAAGGCAAACTTTATTAGAGATTTATAAAGCTAAGATTATAGATATTCAAACCCGACCTTATATTACAGTAAAGGAGGCAGCTCAACTTTTTGGGATGTCGAAGGATACTGTTCATAGATTAATAAAAAGCAAGAGAATATCTGCATATAATTTTGGAGAAAGGCTCACTCGTGTTAGCAAAACTGATTTAGAAGAAATGTTTAGCAGAGTATTGGTAGTTAAATCTTCTGAGGAAGAAGTAGTTAAAAATGATTACAAAATTGAGGATTGTTATACACTTTCTGAAGTTTCTAAGAAGTTTAATACTAATGCTTCAACTGTGAGTAGCATTATTAAGAAAAATAATATTCCCAAAAGGAAAGTTGGAAGCTTCGTATATGTCCCTAAAAAACTTATCGATAAAATATTTGCTAACAAATGAAAGAATTAACCAAAACAAAAGTCACGGTTCGGCTTCGAAAAGCAGAAGATAGAAAGGAATGGTACATTTATTTGGAAAGTTATCCGGTTCAGGTTAGCGGAAAGAAATCGCCTCAGCGACTTAGAGAATATCTTAACAGAAGTGTTGCTACAGTTGTTTTCGATAAAAAAAGAGTAGCAAGAACTACAGAAACTTCTGTTTCTTATAAACCAAAAAGGAATGACAATGGAATCATTATTTGCAAAAGCGATAATGATATGGAAACCATGTTGTATGCTGATGCCGTAAGAAAATTACGACAGAAAGAATATGATAATATTGATCTATACAGCGAACTGGATAGCATTCAGGCGGAACAAAAAGAAAAGTCTCAAGAAAATTTTGTGAAATATTTTGAAGCTTTAATTAAAAAGCGACACAAGAATAGTTCGATTTCCATTATCACAAACTGGGAAAGATCCATAGAGTTTTTGAAGAGTTTTGCTGATGAAAATATAGAATTTTCTCAGATTAATTTGAAATTTTGTGAGGATTTTAAATCGTTTCTACTGACTGCTGAAAGAGGAGGAAATAAAAATGGAATACTTTCACAAAATACAGCTTCAACTTATTTTTCTGTTTTCAAAGCAGCACTGAAACAAGCTTTTATCGATGGTTATTTTACCACAGATATCTCTTCAAAAATAAAAAGTATTCCTCAAGCAGAAACAAGAAGAGAATATTTAACTATTGAAGAATTGAATACTTTAGTGGAAACACCTTGCGAAAACGATGTACTGAAACGTGCCGCACTTTTTTCAGCATTAACAGGATTGCGACATTCTGATATTCAGAAATTGAGATGGAATGAAATAAATATTGAAAGCAATCAGCCAAGAATAAATTTCACACAAAAAAAGACAAAAGGTGTAGAATATATGCCAATTTCTCTGCAAGCTTTAGAGATTTGTGGAGATCCGAAGTCGCCCAATGATTTAGTTTTTGAAAACTTAACAGATCCATCTTGGATCAATCGACCATTAAAAACTTGGGTAGCAAAAGCAGGAATCCAGAAAAATATTACTTTCCATTGTTTTCGTCACACCTTTGCAACTTTACAATTATCCAACGGAACGGACATTTACACGGTAAGTAAAATGCTTGGTCATACGAATGTAAAAACAACTCAAGTTTACGCCAAAGTAATTGATGAAAAGAAAAATAAAGCAGCAGAAGCAATACAATTAAAAACACTTTTTAAAAATCAAAAATGAAACAGAATTATCGAGATATTTTAATTCAAAATCTTGCTATTATTATTGGTGGAGTAATTACAGGTTTAGGAGTAAGGTTGATAGTACTTGAAAAGGGAGTAGATGAATTTACTGCAAATAGTATTTTTTGGGTTATCAATTTAGTATTCATTTTATTGTATTTGGCTTTTGTTTCTTTGAGTATTTCTCTTATAGAAATATTCAAACAAATAAAAAATAAATTATATAATCAGAATAATGTTGAAAAACAAGAAGCCGATTTAATGAATACTCAAAAAGCTAATTCGACGGAGAATTCGGAATTGAATGCAAAACCTCAAAATATTATCGAAGAGAAACCAACCTTAGAAGATAAAAAAGAAATATCAAATACATTAGAGGAAGCTGAAAAGCCAGTTGAACTTTCTGATATTGAAAAAATAAGAATTCAAGCGAAATTTGAAAACGAAAAAATTCTTCAGGAAAAGTTAGATTTTATTGACCAATACACAAAACAAAAATTTGCACCGTACGCTTGTAATGAAGAAATTTTTAGACTTTGTACCTATCTTGTAAATTTCCTTAAGGATAGTAAAATTGAGGATATAGATTCGATAAAGATACAAAAATTACGTACCATAGATTTAATGCATTTTGGTTGGAATGTATGGGATCTTTATAGAGGCGATAATAAAAGAAAGGATGTTGCCAAATTTTTGAAAACTGTTTTTTCGAAAAATTTCGAGAATATGGAAGAATCAGTAATAGAAAAATTACTAACTAATAAAGGTCAGGAAGGATTAATTAAAATTGAAAAAGAATTACTTCAATAAAAAAATCCAATAAGTATTGAGCAGAAAACCTCTTATGATATTAATATGATTTAAATATTCTTTATCATAAAAAAAACATACACAGAACATAAATTATCATTGCACCATAACAATCATAAACGATACTTATGGATGCACAAGAAATCAACTTTGAAAACCTGCCAAAAGCAGTCGCACATTTGGTAAATGAAATTGCCGAAATCAAATCTATTGTAGAGCAAAAGCAAGCTCCCGCAATTCCTACCAAGAAAATCCCTATTGACATTTCCGAAGCCTGTAAAATTATAGGTAAAGCAAAACCGACTATTTATACACTTGTTCGAGAAAGAAAAATCCCATGTTACAAAAACGGAAAGAAACTCTATTTTTTTGAAGATGAACTTTTAGAATGGATTTCTAAAGGTAAAAAGAAAACCCTGCAAGAAATAGAAGCTGAGGCAAGGACGAATTATAAGAATCTAAAATAATTCGTATGGACTTGCCACAAAAACGATATCAGACAGATTCTGGTTCGGTCACAGTCTTTGATAAAGTTATCAATTATCTGAACCAAAAATATCAAGTCCGGTATAATGAAATTGCTTTAGAATTTGAAATCCGAACTAAAAACGAAGATTGGGACGAACTGAACATCAATTCCTTGTTTATCGAGCTGATTCAATCGGGGGTTAATGTCACTTTGAATAAATTGGAAATTTTACTGAAAAGTCATTTGATAGAAAAATACAATCCTATTCAAAATTACTTTGAAAATCTGCAAAAGTGGGACGGTAAAAATCACATTCAAAAATTTTCAGGATTTGTAAAAACAACTGACGATCAATCTTTCATTAAGTATTTTGAAAAATGGTTGACAAGAGCCGTTTTATGTTCTTTGAAGAAAGGCTATGTTAATAAACAATGCTTAGTACTTTTCAATACCAAACAAAATTCAGGTAAAACCAGCTTTTTGAGATTCTTGATTCCAACTGAATTAGAAAAATACTATACCGAAGATATTGGGATTGATAAAGATGGATTGATTTCACTTTGTAAATCTCTGATTATCAATATAGATGAGCTTTCGGTAATGTCAAAAATTGATGTGAATACGCTGAAATCTTTTATTTCAAAAAATACCATCAATGCGAGATTACCTTATGACAGAAAATCTTCATTAATGCACAGAACCGCTTCATTTTGTGGTTCAACCAATCGTTCTGATTTTCTGACGGATGAAACAGGAAGTGTACGATGGCAAATTTTTGAAGTATTAGAAATCGATTTCAATTATTCTAAAGAAATCAACATCAACCAAGTTTGGGCTCAGGCGTATTTCAATGCTTTTGAAAGAAAAAATTACAATCCTGAACTCACTGCCGAAGATATTTTGGAGAACGAAAAGCGAAATGAGAAATTCAAACAAGTT
Organism: Amniculibacterium aquaticum; assembly: GCF_003852705.1. Taxonomy (GTDB): domain Bacteria; phylum Bacteroidota; class Bacteroidia; order Flavobacteriales; family Weeksellaceae; genus Amniculibacterium; species Amniculibacterium aquaticum. The sequence continues at coordinate 93,545 of NZ_REFA01000003.1, read as the reverse complement.
AGTTTGGAGCAGGAAATAATCCTTAGTCATTTCGAAAAATCAGAAAACAAAAACGATTTTCTTACCGCAACCGATATTATGTTGGTGATGAATAATGCCTTAGGAGTTCGGTTAAACATCGTGAAAATCGGGAAAGCACTAACCAATCTAAAATATGATCGGATTAAACACTCCAAAAGACAAGTTTATGGCTATCTCATCAAACGAAAAATTGAAGAATCAAAAAACGAATAGTTACAAAACGACTTACCTCAATTACCAACTTACCTAAAATCTTTTGAAATCACCATCAATAAAGGTTTTTCTAAGTAGGTAACCTAAAAAATCTTCTTACCTAAGTTACCTTTTTAAAATAATGAAAGGTAATTAGGTAAAGAAAGGTGACTGCTAAAATTCAATCAAAACCACTTCTAGCAAAGGCTTTGGTAAGCAGGTAGGCAAATTCGGTAAAAATTTATAAAACTTTAAAAACATAAAAAAATGAACTGTAAAACAGCAACTCAGAATATTAAAATCAGAGAAATTCTGGAAAGTTTTTCTCTTTTTCCAAGCAAAGAAAATTTAAAATCAGCCTTTTATTTTGCTTTTGACCGTGAGGAAAGAACACCTAGTCTTTCCGTTAATTATGAAAAAAATACCGCTTTTGATTTTGGAACTGGGAAACAATATGATAATGTTTCTTTGGTTCAAGCCATCAAAAAATGTACAGTTTCTGAAGCTTTGGAGTATCTGAAGCGATTTAATTATTCCATTACAACACAACAAGAAACTAAAAACAACCATTCAAAGTCAAGTTATCATATTTTTAAAATCAATGAAGTCGAGCATCCTAGTTTGATAAGTTATTTAAAGTCAAGAAAACTTGGTTCTATGAAATCTACACTTCAAGAAATCCATTATGAACTGAACGGAAAAAACTATTTTGGAATTGGATTTAAAAACGATTCCGAAGGATATGAAATAAGGAATCCATGGATTAAAATATGTCTTGGAAAAAAAGACACCACCACCATTGGAAATAACTTCAATACTTTGAGAATTTTTGAAGGATTCACGGATTATTTATCATTCAAAATTTTAGAAAACTCACTCGAAAAAGAACCTTCAGATTATCTGATTTTAAATTCGGTTTCTATGCTTTTCAAAGTTAAAAGTGAACTTAAAAATTATCAAAAAATTGAACTTTATTTTGATAACGATAAAGCAGGAAATTCAGCAACCGAACAGTTAATTAAGCTTGATAAAAATATTTCGGACGAGCGATTACTCTACAAAAGCCATAAAGATTTGAATGAGTTTTTAATGAGCCATGAAACTATTGAGAAGCGAGTGCGAAAATTCGGCAGATAGTGAGTGCAAAAAGTACCCAAAGTTTACAATAAGCGTATCCGCTGATTAAAAACTCTGGACTTTTTGGTTTTTTCCTATCGTCAAAAACAGATTCTAAAACCAATAAATTAAAATATAAATCAGATGGAAAATGATTTTTTAAAAGCATTTGTTCAACAAATTTCTAAAGAGGAAGAACAGAAAAAAGCAGAACAAAAAAAGCGAAAATACTTCCAAGAATTAGGAAGAAAAGGTGGACTAAAAAAGAAAACTTCTCAGCAATTTTCTAAGGTAGTTTCGGTGCGATTTACCGAGAAAGAATTTGAAGAAATCAAAAACGAATCAGAAAAATTTAACCTTGGTTTTTCAAAATATTTGAGATTGATTTTTACAGAAAAAGAATTGAAAGTTAATGAATTTAAAACCGATGAAATTCTATTGAAATATGGAGATAATTTTCTCAAAATCCGAAATCTTTTGAGAAATGCAGAATGGACTGCCTTTGAAAATAAAAAGGAAATTTTAACCGAAATAGAATTGGTTTTAGGCTTAATTAAAAACTATCTCTATCAAAAAAAGCTTCAAAATGAATAACTCTGCAACCACAAGAAGAATTTCAAAAATCGCTTTGGAATACAACGGAAATGACAAAGGAAAAGCCGAAATGGTTTTCAGCCAGAATCTACTGAATGAAGCTCCCGAAAAGCAATTTCTGGAAATGAAGACGATTGCCGATAGAAATTCTAATGTTAAAAAATGGGCTTTTACAGGATATATTTCTCCGGAAAAATCAATTGGCGATCAATTATCAAATGAAGATTTGGTGAAATTAACTTTGAAAGCATTGAAAAAAGTGGGTGTAACCGAACAAAATCAAATTAGATTAGATATTCATTCTTCTACCAAGCAAAAGCACATTCATTTTGTTGTTAATAGAATTAATATCCATGGAAAAAACACCATAAAAGCGCATAAAATAGGTGAGACTTTCGGAAAAGCCGTTCGTGAAGTTTGTAAAGAAATGAATCTGAAAACGGATATTGAAATTGGTATTGAAAAGAAAAATCAAATGCTGAAAGATTTGAAATCCTGTCTTAAAACGGCAAAAAATTTCGATGAACTCATTCAGAAAATGAATGATTTAAATTATCGTGTTATACTTTCACAAAATGTAAAAGTTGGAGTTTCAGGAATGCGAATAGTCCGAAATGATGATATTAATAATGAGACGGCTCGACAATATTCGTCGGGTTATAAACTTTCTGAAATCACGAATAAATTAAAGATTACGGATATTAAAAACATGCTCAATGCAAATCAAGAAAAAGAAATTTTTAAAAGTGAATTTTCTCAAAATCCAGATTCCCAAAAATTTGAGAATAACGAGAAAAGTAATATCACACCAATTTTAAATCAGCTGAGTACTATTGCTCATGAAATTATGAAACCAAGCTTCACAGCACCTGATCCTGAATTATTTAAAAAGAAAAAAAGAAGAAAAATTTAAAAATATGGAAAATAATAACACTCCGAAAGACAATGGTTTAGAGCTACTTAAACAAGTTGTTGAATCCAATGTAAGAAACATTGAACAAGGTATAAAATTAGAATTTGCCCTTGAAAATTTATTGAATATATTTGGGGAAACACAATCCTCGATACGAGGATTAGACTACTCAATTTCAGTATTAAACAAAACTATTGAAAAAGAAACGCTAGAAAGAAATCAATTCTTAGAAAAAATTCCAAAATCGATTGAAGTTAAGTTTTCTGAAGATTCTATAAATCAACTTAATGCATTTGAAAAGAAATCCAAAACCGTTAAATATTTATTTTTCGGAAGCATGGGTATTTTGTTACTTGCAATACTTTCAATTTTCTCTATTGGAAAACTTGCCAAGGACTGGTATTCGGAAAGCGTAAGAACCAAAAGCGAAATCCGACTCGAAATTTTGAACGAAATCAAGAATGATGGAAATACGATTTATAAAACTTCAGAGTTAGAACAACTGAAACACAATACCATCATTATGAATAAATGGATACAAAAAAATCCTAAAGAATCTCAAGATTTCATGAGGTTTAAAGAAGGTTTTGAGAGTAGATAATCATCTATCAAATTATGTTGATTTTAAAAGAAGCTGATCTTATCGGACGGCTTCTTTTTGCTTTGCAATTTTACATTATATTTAATGAAACAGAATACTTGCAAAACTCAAAATTTTATTCTTATATTTAACACCTTGTGTTAATCAAATAACAGTTCATGAAGATAAATAGGCTAAAAGTCGTTCTTGCCGAGAAAGATAAAACCAATAAGTGGTTAGCAGAACAATTAGGCAAAAGCGAAGTTACAATCTCTCGCTGGGTAACCAATGAAATCCAACCCTCGATGGAGATGTTTTTAGCCATTGCCAAACTGCTGGATGTAGATGTGCGACAGCTTATTAACGCAACCAAATAATTAAAAAAGATTTAAAAATAAGAAATGAATCAAACTGTACATAATAAATTAATCTCCTTTATCTGGAGCATCGCCGATGATTGTCTTAGAGATGTTTATGTGCGTGGAAAATACAGAGATGTTATCCTGCCCATGGTGGTATTGAGAAGATTGGACGCTTTGCTTGAACCTACTAAAGAAAGGGTTTTAGAAGAAGTAGATTTTCAGAAAAATACGATGAAGTTTACCGAATGGGACGATAAAGGAATGACCGCCGCTTCTAAATATGTATTCTACAATACCAGCGAATGGACATTGCAAAGCCTCCATACCAACGCTACCAATAGCTCCCAAATTCTTCTGGGAAATTTCAATGACTATCTGAATGGATTTAGCGACAATGTTCAGGAAATCATCAAAATGTTTAACCTCAGGGCACAGATCAAACACATGGCAAACAAAGATGTGTTGCTGGATGTGCTGGAAAAATTTACCTCACCGGATATTAATCTGACGCCTTTTGAAAAACTGGATTCCAGCGGTAGAAAACTGCCTGCTTTGACTAATTTGGGAATGGGTTATGTGTTTGAAGAGCTGATCCGTAAATTCAATGAAGAGAATAATGAGGAAGCCGGAGAACACTACACGCCAAGAGAAGTAATCGATTTGATGACGCACATGGTTTTTGAACCGATTAAAAATCAAATTCCTTCGGTGATTACCATTTATGATCCTGCTTGCGGAACGGGGGGAATGCTGACTGAATCTGAAAATTTCATTACAGACCCAGAGGGCGAAATCAAAGCGACCAACACTTCTGTCTATATGTTTGGGAAGGAAGTGAATGATGAAACCTACGCCATCTGTAAATCGGATATGATGATCAAGGGTAAAGACCCTGAACATATCAAGGTGGGTTCTACACTTTCTACCGATGAATTTGCCGGAACAAAGTTCGACTTTATGTTGTCTAATCCGCCGTATGGAAAGAGCTGGGCGAGTGAGCAGAAATACATCAAAGACGGAAAAGACGTCATCGACAACCGTTTTAAAATTAAACTTAAAAACTATTGGGGCGAAGAAGAAGATGTGGATGCCGTACCGCGTTCCAGCGACGGGCAGTTGCTGTTTCTGATGGAAATGGTGGACAAGATGAAAGCCCTGACCGATAAAAATAAAATCGGAAGCCGCATTGCTTCGGTACACAACGGTTCGAGCCTTTTTACAGGTGATGCCGGCGGTGGCGAGAGCAATATCAGACGCTACATTATTGAAAACGATTTGCTGGATGTGATCATCCAGTTGCCGAACAATATTTTTTACAATACGGGAATTACCACCTATATCTGGATTTTAACCAACAATAAACCTGCGCAACGAAAAGGAAAAGTTCAGCTGATAGATGCCAGTGAAATGTACCAGAAACTGCGCAAGAATTTGGGGAATAAAAACTGCGAACTCAGCAAAACACACATCAGCGAAATTGTGAATTGCTATCTGGGGTTGAGTGAAATGGAGAAAGAGGGAGAACAAAAACTGGCAAGTAAAGTTTTTGACAATGCAGATTTTGGATATTATAAAATCAATATCGAAAGACCGAAGCGACTGAAAGCCCAGTTTACAAAAGAGAAAATTGAAGTGTTGAAATGGGATAAAGCACAACCCGAGTTTTCACACTATCTTTTTGAGCAGTACGGAATGGAAGTGTACAGCGGTTTGGAAGCTCACAAAAAAGCCATTTCCGACTATATCGACAAACACGAACTGAATATCAACGCCAAACAACTGACCGCTTTTCTGAAAAAAGAAACCTGGCAAAAGCAGGAAGAACTGTACCAGACTGCGGTGCGCCTGATGGAAGTGTTGGGAACAGACGAGTTTACCAACTTCAATAGTTTCACTGCGAAAGTAGAGGAAGTGTTGAAACAGGATAAAACCAAACTCTCGGCTTCTGAAAAGAAACAGATCCTCGATGCCGTGAGCTGGTATGATGAAACCGCAGAGAAAGTCATCAAGAAAACTGAAAAATTCAGCGGACAAAAGCTAGAGGATTTATTGGCTTTTTTGGGCTGTACCGAAAAAAATTTGCCGTATTATGGTTATTTCCCTGCCGAAAAGAAAGGTGAATACATCATTTACGAAACCGAAAGCGACCTGCGTGACAGCGAAAGCATCCCGCTGAAAGACAATATACAGGAATATTATTTGAAAGAAGTAAAACCGTATGCCGAAGAAAGCTGGATGGCACTAGACAGCGTAAAGATTGGCTATGAGCTAAGCTTCAACAAATATTTTTACAAGCCTGCCCCATTGCGTTCTTTAGAAGAAGTAACCCAGGATATTTTGGCACTGGAAAAAGAAGGTGATGGAATGTTGGCAGAAATCTTAAATTTTTAGCAGATGAAAAGATACCAAACCTATAAAAACAGCGGCGTCGATTGGATTGAGGAAATTCCCGAGGGATGGGATGTCCTAAAGAATAAATATATCTTCAATTTGAAAAAAAGTCAAGTTGGAAAAAGATCAAATGAGTATGATTTGTTATCTCTTACATTGAAAGGTGTAATCAAAAGAGATATGGAAAATCCTGAGGGAAAATTTCCTGCTGAGTTTGATACATATCAAGAAGTTAAGAAAGGTGATTTTATCTTTTGTCTTTTTGATGTTGAAGAAACGCCAAGAACAGTTGGTTTGTCTGATTTTGACGGAATGATAACAGGAGCATATACTGTTTTTGACACTAAATCAACTCCAGACAAAAAGTATCTTTACTATTTTTATCTCAATTTAGATGAGAAGAAAAGGCTTAAATTTTTATATCGAGGTTTAAGAAATACAATTCCTAAAGACAGTTTCTTTTCTTTTAAAACGATTTTCCCCCCACTTCCCGAACAAACCGCCATTGCCCAATTTCTCGATGACAAAACCGCCAAAATAGACCAAACCATTGCCATCCGCCAAAAAGAAATAGAACTGCTCAAAGAACGCCGACAAATCGTGATACAGCAAGCCGTAACCAAAGGTTTGGATGCTAACGTACCGATGAAAGACAGCGGTGTGGATTGGATTGGGGAGATCCCGGAGCATTGGGAGGTGAGGAAGTTGGTTAGTTTATGTCGATTAGTTAGAGGTAATTCTCCTTTTGGTAAGGATGAATTGTTGGACCAAGGAGAATATATTGCATTGCAATATGGAAAAACTTATAAAGTAAATGAAGTAAATGAAGAATTTGCCTTTTATGTTAATAGCGAATTTTACAAGAATAGTCAAGTCGTAAAATATGGAGATGTAATTATAGTTTCTACTTCTGAAACAATTGAGGATTTAGGTCACACAGTTTATTACAGAAGAAATGAATTGGGACTATTGGGAGGCGAGCAAATAATGCTTAAACCAAATCAAGAAAAAGTAAACAGCTACTTTCTGTATTTTTCTTCCAAAGTGTTTTCAAAAGAACTACGAAAATTTGCAACAGGAATAAAAGTATTTAGATTTAATATCAATGATTTGAAAACAGTTTCTATTGCTGTGCCACCAATTTCTGAACAAGAGGAAATAGCGAAATTTATCGAATTTAATTCTAGTAAAATCGCCAAAGCCATCACGCTGAAAGAGCAGGAAATAGAAAAGCTGAAGGAGTATAAAACGGTGTTGATAGATCAGGTGGTAATGGGGAAAGTGAGGGTAAGTTAGAAAAAAACCAAACGCAAACAATATGTCAAAAAATGCCAATTTCCAAGTTGATCCAAAGCTAGCAGAGCTTTTAGGTGAAACTTACAAATCAACCGAGGATGCCACAAAGGAATTAGTTGATAATGCTTATGATGCAGATGCCGATAATATCTGGATTACATTGCCCGAAGTTCTTACAAATGACGCCGTAATCACTATTACTGATGATGGTACGGGTATGAAAGAACAAGAATTACGAACAGAGTATCTTAAGATTGCAAGTAGTCGTCTATCTAGAAAAGGTGAAAAAACTTTATTGAAAGGCAGAAAAGTTAAAGGTAGAAAAGGGATTGGTAAGTTTTCAGGATTAATGGTTGCGGCTGTTATGAATGTTACTACAAAAGCAGGAGGTAAACAAACTACAGTATCTATTGCGAAAGATGAGCTGGCAAGAGAAAAATACGATTTAGAGAAAGTAAATCTGCCTATAACTGTATCCGACTGTTCAAAAGAAGAACACGGTACAACTATCACTTTGATTGGACTCAATCAGAATTTTAATTATCCCAATCCAGACAAATTAAAACAGATTTTGGTTTGGGACTATGGTAGAGTTTCCGACCTGAACATTTTTGTAAATGGCGAAAAACTCGGTGTGCAAGATTTTCAAGGCAAAACGATTACAAAAGATTTGCCTTTAGAAAATGGAAGTACTGCGCAAGTCGTCTATACTATTACAGACAAGCCTGTGCCATATGCTGGTCTTATTTATAGGGTTGGCGGAAAAATAGTTGGACGACCGGAAAATTTTTTAAAAGAAGATGAATTGGTACCGGATAAGTTGAAGAAAAGGCTTGTTGGCGAGATTATTTGTGATGAGTTGGAAGATTTTGTAACCGCTGATTGGGGAGGAATTATTGAAAACAGCAAACTGAATGACAGTATAAAAAAGGAAGTAAAAGAAGAACTACACAGTTCTTTTACCGAAGTTTTTAAAACTGATATGCATCTTGCTAAACAAAGACATCAGCAAAAGATTAATAGGGAACTGCAAAAGTTGCCTGAATATAAAAGGCAATTTGCTGAAAAGTCACTACATAAAGTTCTTGAAAAGTTCTACGGTGAGCCGGAAGAGAAAGTAAATGTAATCATATCAGTGATGGTAGATGCTTTGGAAAAAGATTATTACTGGAACGTTGTTCAGAATATAGAAAGTTCAAAAGATGGCGATATCGAAAAAATAGCAGATGCATTATCAGAGTTTGGTTTTGTTGAGATGGCAGTAATGACAAGTCAAGCTACAAGTAGATTAAAGTTCTTGGATGAATTGGATTTATTAAATAAAAACTCTAAAACTTTAGAAGCTACAATACATAAGGCTTTGGAGAACAATTTATGGGTATTTGGAAACGAATATACTCTGATGTTTTCTAATAAAACTTTAAAGGTAGCCATAATGGAAATGCTAGATAAAAAATTTACTGGTAAAAGAGCAGACAAAAGACCTGACTTATTTTTAGGTGAAGATATTCTGAGAAGACATTTGCTGATTGAGTTTAAGAAACCTGATGCAACAATTGGAAGAGATGCAGAGAGTCAAGCTTTAAAATATCGAGATGACTTAAACTCTGTAATTCATAGTAAAAATATTCAAATTATAGTTATTGGCGGAAAGGTTAATCCTGCCATTTCATCGCATAATGAAAGAGATGATGTTATGATGATAACTTATTCAGACTTGATTTCTACTGCGAGAACGCAGTTGGATTGGTTGCTGAAAGAGTTGAAAAGTGACTAAGTAAAACATTTTTGTGAACAAGATTTTAAGCAAATATATCTTAGATGAAATAATAATGAAAAACTAATACTAATACCAAGAAAATTTATTTTAAATAATGTGTGCATCATACGGAGATAAACGTAAAAGGGGATTCTTTGAATCTTCAGCAAATAAAATTTTTACAGGCATAAGGGAAATCGTTCCTGAATATGCGGAGAAAAGAGCAATTTGGGAACTTTTTCAGAATGCTTTAGACACTGTCGTGGAAAACGGAATTATTGAAATTGCAAAAACAGATAAAGGTCTATTGTTTAAGCATAATGGCAGGCCATTTACAGATGATGAATTTGGAGGACTAATAAACCAATATAGTGTTGGAAAATCTTACGGAGACAATAGTGAAAAACTCGGTCAGTACGGAACAGGTTTTTTGAGTACTCATATTTATGGAAAAAAAATCTTTGTTAATGGCTCTTTATTAACAGATGATACTAATTATAGATTGTTAAATGATTTTGAGATTGACCGTGATGCTGTTAGTGTAGATGAGCTTACAGATAAACTTATTGTACAAGATCATAAAATAGAAACACTCTGTGATAATATAGAATTAGCAGAAAAAACTTGCTTACGTTATACTTCTTTTGAATATAAAGCATCTGCTAAAAGTAAAGAACATATTGACTCTATGCTTAAATATGTTGAAACAGTATTACCCTACATATTTTGTTTTAATGATAAACTTTCGCAAGTTAATCTTACTTATGATAATATTTCATTAAAATATGAAAGAGATGAGACTTCTGATATAGAAGTTTCGATTAAGATAAACGACCAACCAATAAAAATACCAATACTAAAAGACAAAGAAAATAAGATTGTGGTAGTGCTGGCAAGTAAAGAACGTTTAATCGATGAGATTCCTAAACAATTTTTGTTTTATCCTCTAATGGAAACTGGCAAAGCAGGTTATAACTTTATTATTCACGCTAATGATTTTAAACCCAATAGAGAAAGAGATTATTTACACAAAATAAAGGAAAATGAGGAATTGAAAATCGATGTTGAGACAAATGAAAACTTATTACAGATAGCATTTAAATTAGCGCTAAAAAGGATTAATGAAGATGAAGACATATCAATTGTAGATATGGCTAAGATTTCATTCAACGCTTCTGATTCCATTTTTGAGAAACAACTGAAAACTGAATTCATTGAAAATATTAAGAATCTCAAACGTCTTGAATTCGACAGCGAAAAATATGCTCTTTGTGATTTACAGTACTTTGACAAGTCTATTTTATTGTTAGAAGAATATGCAAAAAAAGAAGTATACAAATTATTAAAGCAATTTCGTAAAATACCACCTTATGAAACTTATTGTTTTCTTAGTGAATACATAAATACTTGGAATGAAAATGCAAATAAGAATTTCGATATTTTATCATTAAATGATCTCGCCCAAATTATTGCAAATGAAGGAGGAGGAAATTATGCATTTTTAAATGATAAAAAATCTTATAAAGAATTTGTAAATCAAATTAGTACAGATATTACTATACTTAATAAAGTTGCTCTCATTCCTAATATTCACGGCGATTTCAAAACGCTTGAAAGTCTTGTAAAATGGGATAATAAAGAATATTTACTGATAGATATTATGGATAATATAAATGCATCAGTTAGCGAAAAATATATTCATCAAGATTTTGAGTTCATTAATAATGTAAACATCTATACAAGAGAAAAGTTTAAAGAAGATTTTAGCAAATTTTGTAACGAGTTATTAGATAATCTGGAAAAAGAAAAAGTATCTCTCTCTTCAAAGGGAATCAGATATATATACCTGACAGAGTTTCTAAATAAATTTATTGGATTAAATAGAAATACGCAATTAAATATTGACCTACATTCATTTTACAATAAGATATATAATTTTTCAACAATGTTTGAGGGATTATCTTCGCCAACTGTTGAAGTAAATTATCAACCAGCGATTAAGTTACTAGCAAATTTATATATCAAAAATATTGTCAAAAATGACATTGAATCTACTATTGATGATTTAAAAGAAATCATCGGGATAATGTATACTAACACAAATCTTAAAGAGGAGCTTTTGCATAAAATGGAGTGTATTCCAAATCAAAATTTGTGTTTAAAATCGCAGTCTGTCTTAAAAAAAGATAATGTAAAAGACGAGGATTTTAAAGATGAATGGGATGAAATTTTAGGAGGAGATATTCGTGATGACTTAGTGTTTGAAGGCTTTGAAGGCTTTCTTCAGCACAGTAGTTTTGTGTCAGGTTCTGAATTAGGAAGCCAAATAGAACAAAAACTAAACAGTGAGAGAAAATTTATTCCAGTTGATAAAGATATTTTGGAAACTGTAATTAGTTTAATTGAAAAAATTTCCTCAAATCAAGATACTTGGGGGAGTTGGTTAAGGGAAATAAATGCAGTAAAGGAAGAAATTCTAATGTATAAATTTCAGGATGAAAGTACAAGACAAAGTTTATTTAGTATTCTTTCTGTTAAACCTGAAAAGATTAATTTGTTAGGAGAACTTGCAAAAATTGATAATCTTAGTGATTTAATCCGTGCAGGTAAAGAGAAACAAAAAGAGGAGGCTAGAAAATCAAATCATTTAATATACATAAATGAAGTTGGATTAAGAATCCAAAATATAATTGAAAGTGAATTGAATTCTTCATTGAGAGATACTATAGAAATCATAGAATCTATATCGGATGAGAAATTAAAAAGTGTTGAAGAACAAAATGGGCAAGATTTTATAATATACAAGTCAGGTAGACCTATCTACTATATTGAAGTTAAATCAAGATGGGATATAGAGGGAATAGTTGCTTTAAGTAAAAGACAAGTAGAATGTTGCTCTCTTAATAAAGAAAATTACGCTGTAATAACTGTAAATGTTGCTAATTACAAATCTAAAAACAAAATAGATATTGAAACTATTTCTTTTGTAGATTTAGCAGATGATGTAAAGGTAAACGTAGACTTAGGAGATGATTTTGAAAAATTAATTAAAGAGAATGAAGAATCCGAAAAGATTCCTGAAAAAACTAAGTTAATAGAATATAGAGGTCACATACCTCAGAAGAGAATTGAAACAAATGGTATGTCGTTCGAAAAATTTATCGATGACCTTAAAGAAGTTATGATTAAGGCTTAAATATTTAGTAAAGTAATTTTAAATATTGATAAAAAAAACAATTACAACATAGACACAATATACTGAAAATTAATAGTATGGAAATAAACGCACAAGTTAAAAGTATATCAAAATTAAAGGATTATTTCTTTGTAGTACCAGATTATCAAAGAGAGTATGTTTGGAAACCAGAAGATCAGGTAGAACAGTTTCTAATAGACATAGATAATGAATACGATGAAGACGTAACAAAACAAAAAGGTTACTTCATTGGGTCAATAATTATTGTAGCCAATAAAGAAAAGTTTGATGTTATCGATGGGCAACAGAGACTTACTACAATAATTCTCACTTTATGTGCCTTTCGTGATTTATTACAAGAAGTTGATTTAGACAGAAAGCAAGAGCAATATCTTAAAAATATTGAAGAACTTCTATCTGATTTTGATATGGATAGTGATGAAACTCAAATGCGATTAGAATTGCAGTATGAAGAAAGTAAAGGTTATTTGGAATCATTAATTTCTAAAACAGATTTTAATGATTTGAAGTCTCCTTCGATTATTAAGATGGAGCAAGCCTATTACAAAATCAAGAATCATTTAGAAACTTATTTAAATGATAGCGTTGAGGCAATAACCAACTATGCAAAATATTTTCTTACCAAAATAGAATTAGTTGTAATCGAGTCAGAAAACCTAAGTAGTGCATTAAAGATTTTCGAAACAATTAATCAAAGGGGAGCTGGGCTCAATGCAATGGATTTGGTGAAAAATCTTTTGTTTAGTAAAGCTAAACCTGCGGATTTTAATCACATAAAAGATATATGGAAAGATATAGTCCATAATCTTCAAAAATGTAAAGAAGACAATACGCCTTTACGATTTCTTAGATATTTTTTAATGTCCAGATACTATGATGGAATTCTAAGAGAAGATGATATTTACAAATGGTTTTTATCTGAAAGGGGTAAAAATGATACTAAGTATGAAACTCAACCACTTATTTTTGCTAAGGAGTTAAAAAAAATGTCTAAAAGATATTCGGATTTAGTTATTGCAACAGAATTAGTAAAAGACGGAGGAGAATATCCCAATATTACCAACATAGGATTTATTAATAAATATAAATCGAGACAACATTTAATTCTATTGATGGCACTTAATGAAGGTGCAACAACAGATGTTATTGAGTATTTAGGTAAACAAATAGAAAGTTTCTTTTTTTATAGTGTAAGTTTAGGAATTCAAGCAAAAAATAATGAAAATCAATTTACCAGATGGGCAATAAAACTCAGAAATAAAAATACTATTGATGAGGTCGCAGAAGTTATTGAAAAAAATATGGTACCTTATATCAAAGAAAGGTTAGGTGAATTTTTAGTTAAATTCCCAACTTTAACTCACTATCATTATAGTCCACTTTACAGAGAAAGATATGTATTAGGGATGATTGAGAATACAATATTATCGAAATCTAATTTTCCGATAAAAGGAAAAGATTATCTGTATAATTTACAAATTGAACATATATTACCTCAAACTCCAAAGAATGATGTTTTAACTGAGGAATTTGAAAGTAAACACGATTATTCTAATTACGTATATCGTTTAGGAAACGTTACTTTGATTGAGTCAACAATAAATCAAGCAGTCAATAATTTCAATGATTTGAGTAGCGATTGGTTTGAAAAGAAACAAAATGAGTATAAAAATTCTGGAATTATTTCAACTCAACTTCTTGACGATGAATTTCAGATAGGTGCAAACACTGCTCTGAATAGATTTAAAAGTGATTACGATTTTGAATTTAAAAAATGGGATAAAGAATCTATTAATCAAAGACAGGAGAAATTACTAAATTTAGTTTTTGAAACTTGGAAGTTTAATAATAAGCCTATAAATCTTAATGACCAGTAAAACTAACGAACTCGCTCTCGAAACCGCCATAGAAAAAGCTCTCTGTGGTATTTCGACCGAAGATATAAAAAACGGAGTTGTTGCAGAGCCTGCGGCAGCTTATGCAAGTAATGGTTATTGTATTGGTCGGGCATCAGATTACAATGCTAAATATGCACTGGATGAAGCCCGCTTCTGGGATTTTCTGGAAAACAGCCAAAAAGACGAACTTGAAAAACTCAAACGCCAAAGCGACTGGAAAATAAAAGTACTCGACCGCTATGATAAATTAGTAAAGAAATACGGTATCCTTAGATTGTTGCGCAAAGGTTTGGCGGTAGATGATGCGCATTTTACTTTGTTTTATGTGGCGCCATTGCAAAACAGCAGTCAGCAAATCAAAGATAATTTTGAGAAGAACCAGTTCAGTGTGACAAGACAGTTGCGGTATTCAGTTTCTAATCCTTTGGAAGAGATCGATATGGTAATTTTCATCAATGGAATTCCTATTTCCACTATCGAATTGAAGAATCAATGGACAGGTCAGAATGCAAAAGTTCATGGCATAAACCAGTATAAATTTAAACGAGACATTACCCAGTCTTTGTTGAATTTTGGAAGGTGTATTGTCCATTTTGCCATAGATACAGACGAAATTTATATGACCACCAAATTAGATGGTGCAAAGACCTTCTTCTTGCCTTTTAACCTTGGTTTTAATCATGGCAAAGGAAATCCACCCAATCCATTTGGACATAAAACCGCCTATTTCTGGCAGGATATTTTGAAGAAAGAAAGTCTTGCCAATATCATTCAACATTTTGTTCGTTTTGATGGAGGAGAAAATGATGCTTTGAGCAAGAAAACTTTGTTTTTTCCTCGTTATCATCAGTTGGAGGTAGTTCGCAGATTGCTGAAAGACACAGCACAAAACGGAGCAGGAAAAACCTATCTCATTCAGCACAGTGCCGGTTCGGGCAAGTCCAACTCTATCACTTGGTTGGCCTATCAATTGATAGAAGCTTATCCCGAAAATGAATCGGTCGCTGGCAATAAAACGACAAACCAACCCCTGTTTGATTCGGTTATCGTGGTAACGGATAGAAGGTTATTGGACAAACAATTGCGGGACAATATCAAAGAATTTTCAGAAGTAAAAAACATCGTAGCTCCAGCTTATAAATCTTCCGACTTAAAATCTGCTTTAGAAAACGGTAAAAGAATCATTATTACCACCATTCAGAAATTTCCGTTCATCCTTGATGGCATTGCCGATATGAGCAACAAGCAATTTGCAGTGATTATTGACGAAGCGCACAGCTCGCAGTCGGGCAGCTCTGCCGACAAATTGAATGAAGCCCTTGGTAACAAAGGTGACGAGGCAGACAGTGAAGATTATCAGGATATGATGCTCCAAGCGATGCAAGCGAGGAAGATGACCCAAAATGCTTCTTATTTTGCTTTTACGGCTACTCCCAAAAACTCCACTTTAGAGAAATTTGGCGAAAAACAAGAAGATGGTTCTTTCAAGCCATTTCATCTGTATTCGATGAAACAAGCTATTGAGGAAGGTTTTATATTGGATGTATTGGCAAATTATACCACGTATAAAAGTTATTATGAGCTGGAAAAATCAATAGAAGAAAACCCTTTGTTTGATACCTCCAAAGCACAGAAAAAACTGAAAGCTTATGTTGAAAAACATCAGCAAACCATCGGTACCAAAGCCGAAATTATGTTAGACCATTTTACCAGTGCGGTTGTCAATCAGAAAAAACTCAACGGCAAAGCCAAGTCCATGGTGGTAACCCAAAGCATAGAATCTGCCATTCGGTATTATCAAGCTTTGAATCAGTTGTTGCATAAAAGAGGAAATCCGTTTAAAATTGTGATTGCCTTTTCGGGTGAAAAAGAAATGGATGGAATTAAATATACAGAAGCCCAAATGAATGGTTTTTCGGAAACTGAAACCAAAGATAAATTTGACGAAGACGAATACAGAATGTTGGTTGTGGCGAATAAATACTTGACCGGATTTGACCAGCCTAAACTTTCGGCAATGTATGTCGATAAAAAATTGCAAGGTGTACTGGCAGTACAAACTTTGTCTAGACTGAATCGCTCTGCCAACAAACTGAATAAGAAAACAGAAGATTTGTTTGTATTAGACTTCTTTAATTCTGTGGACGATATTCAACAGTCTTTTGATCCATTTTATACCGCCACCAGTCTGAGCGGTGCCACCGATATTAATGTGCTGCATGAACTGAAAGACAGTTTGGACGATTCCGGGATTTATGAACAAGCAGAAGTAGATGATTTTAACGAAAAATATTTTAAAGGAGCAGATGCGCAGCTTTTAAGTCCTATCGTTGATATCGCTGCAAAGCGTTTTGTAGTTGAGTTGGATTTAGATGACAAACAAAAAGCCGATTATAAAATTAAGGCGAAACAATTTGTGAAAATTTATGGGCAAGTAGCCGCAATTTTACCTTATGAAATACTGGCTTGGGAAAAACTATTTTGGTTTTTAAAGTTTCTTATTCCTAAAATGATAGTGAAAGACGCACAATCAGATTTACTTGATAAATTATTAGAATCAGTAGATTTATCAACTTATGGTTTAGAAAGAACGAAATTAAATGTTTCCATCACATTAAGTGAAGAGGAAACAGAATTGAATCCCCAAAACCCAAATGCCAGAGGAGCACATGGAGGAGAAGAAAAAGACGAATTAGAAGCGATTATTAATGGTTTCAATGAGCGATGGTTTCAAGGTTGGGAAGCTACTCCCGAAGACCAAAGGGTTAAGTTTCTCTCTTTAAGTAAATCTGTTCAGGCACATCCCGATTTTAAAACCAAAGTGGCACAAAACACCGATGGACAAACTCAGGAATTAGCATTAAAAAAAATATTAGATGAAGTGATGGCAAATCAGCGAAAACAAGAATTGGAACTCTATAAACTCTATGCTCAAGATTCATCGTTTTATCAGGCGTTTTATAATACGATGAAGAGAATAATCAATCTTTAGTTATAAACTCGAAAATTGATGACTTAATATTTCCCAAACTATAAATTCATGCTTATAGTCAATAAAACTTTCAATACTATATAAGCCTATGTAGCCTTTTCATTTTTTTCACAATGCTGAAACACTAATGATAAATAGTTCGTTATTTCAATCATTTTGTTTACTTTTGTATGAAATAACAATCATATATAGTGAAAAAGCAAATTATTTTGCCCAAATACACCGCTCTTTTAGAGCAATTGGGTGAGAACATAAAATTAGCCCGAAAGCGTAGAAAGCTAACGGCAATACAGGTAGCCGAGCGTGCTGGTATTGCTCGTTCTACATTGTATTTGGTAGAAAAAGGGGATAGTAGCGTGGCAATGGGTGCTTACTTTAATGTATTGCGTGTGTTGGGCTTGCAAAACGATTTTTTGAAATTGGCGGCTGATGATGAATTGGGCAGGAAACTACAAGATTTAGATCTATTATAAAATGGCAGCAAATAAAACAGATATCTTTGTTTATGCACACTGGATTGGATTAGCCGAACCTGTGTTGTTGGGTATTTTGTCTGCACATCAAGCAAAAGGACGAAAGGCTTTTAGTTTTGAATATGACAAAAATTGGTTAAAATCTAATGTTCAAAGATTGATTGATCCGGATATTCAATTTTATTCAGGACAACAATTTCCAAATAATAAAGAGAATTTCGGTATTTTCTTAGACAGTATGCCCGATACCTGGGGACGAACTCTAATGAAAAGACGAGAAATTCAGTTAGCCAAAGAGAAAGGCGAAATTCCTAAAACACTGTATGATATTGACTATTTATTGGGCGTTTTTGACGAAACCAGAATGGGAGCATTTCGGTTTAAATTGAATCCTGATGGAGATTTTTTGGATAATGATTCCGAAAAATCAACTCCGCCTTGGTCAACGGTTCGAGAATTGCAACAAGCGGTTGTTCATTACGAAAATGATACCGATAACGAAGCCATAAATAAATGGTTAAAAGTGCTCATCGCACCGGGTTCTTCTTTAGGTGGGGCAAGACCCAAAGCCAATGTTTTAGATGACAAGAATCAACTTTGGATTGCAAAATTCCCTTCTAAAAACGATACCATTGATAAAGCCGCTTGGGAATATTTAACTTATCAATTAGCGATAAAAGCAGGAATCGAAATGGCAGAATGTAAAATGGAGAAAGTAAGTGGAACTTATCACACCTTTTTTACCAGACGCTTTGATAGAATTGGCAAAGAAAGAATTCATTTTTCATCGGCAATGACAATGACTGGAAATAATGAAGACACGATTAAAAATCAGCCCGCAAGTTATTTGGATATAGTAGAATTTGTTCAAAATTATGGTTGTAAGGTCAATGAAAATCTGCACCAGTTGTGGCGAAGAATTGTTTTTAATATTGCTGTTTCCAATACGGACGACCATCTTCGCAACCACGGATTTATTTTAACTGATGAAGGTTGGGTATTATCTCCGGCTTATGATTTAAATCCGTCCATTGATAAAGAGGGTTTGGCTTTAAATATTGATATGGATAACAATGCGTTAGATTTTGAATTAGCGAAAAATGTAGGCGACTTTTTTAGATTAAATCATTCTGAAATGAACAATATATTGGGCGAAGTTTTTACTTCCGTAAAACAATGGAAAGAAATCGCTCATCAAATTGGCATTTCACGAGCGGAACAAGAGTTGATGCAGGCTGCTTTCAGATTTATTTAAGTTAGAAACTCCATATTTCTTTTATTCTCATTGGCAAAAACGATTATTTAAAACATAAAATCTATGATCTGTTTGCCAATAACGGCATTTTATTATCAAGTTATAATCCTATTTTTGTGCCGTATTTGTACCATAAAACCATAACTAACTGATATTCATATATCGTTATTTTTGAAGAAGTGAAATAGAATTTACGACTCATGGTTTCACTTGAACTGAAAACCATGAATGAAATAGAACCGCTGTAAATGTAATGTTCACAGCGGTTTTTTATTTTTTTCTTCCGGAATATATTCTAAGATGTCTCCAGGCTGACAATCCAACGCCTTGCAGATGGCTTCTAAGGTACTAAAGCGAATGGCTTTGGCTTTGCCGGTTTTCAAAATTGAAAGGTTAGAAAGGGTCAGTTCTACCTTTTCTGAAAGTTCATTCAGAGACATTTTTCTTTTTGCCATCATGACATCTACATTTACAACTATCGGCATAATCTATACGGTTAAATCGTTTTCATTCTGTATTTCCACTCCTTTTTTAAAAATCAAGGCGATGACATAGACTACGGCAGACAAAAGGATGAACGCCTCTGCATCTACCCAAAAAGCTCTCAAATCCTTGAGGTTGTACCCTTGTCGCATTCCACTTTTTAAAATTTGCTGCCCAATAAAACTGATGATCCCAATCGAGAAAATGTAGTAACTAATTGCTGAAATTTGATTGGACACGAAGGTGTTAAATGGTTTTGATAGATCGATTTTGTGCATCAGCCGAACCAAGATGTAAAAGAGATGTACCTTGAGAATGGCAATGCACAGTACAAAGCTGTACATCCCAAAAAACCAGGCTGTATTTTGCTGATACAGAGCGGTCAGATCTAATTTTTCATACAGATTCCCCAACAAATCCGGCCGTATTAGGCTGAAGATAAAATTCACCACCAAACCACCGGCATTGATGCAAAGCCCAACAAAAATGATCCAAACCACGACTAAAAGTCCCGTGTAAATCATGTTATCTTTAGTTTCCATAAATCAAGTGTTTTCAAATATATTAAACAAAATTAATAAATATTTATTGAATAACAATAAATAAACAGCGTTTAACATTTAATCTGTGGTCTAATTATAACATGAAAACTAAAACTTATTTTCATTCGTCTTTTATTCTTATTCATCAAAATATTTCATTAACGATTGAATTTTAGGGTTTTACCTTTTTTAATTCCTTCTATATTTTCTAAATTTATACGAACAAAACTAAAGCACAATAAAACCAAAACTTACGGAAAAAGACTTCAAGAACGCAGCTATTTCGTTAAATTGTGAAGTTGCCGCAATAAAAGCTGTTGCTGAAGTCGAATCGAAATCCGATGGATTTCTTTCTACAGATGAGCCTATTATTTTGTTTGAAAGGCATGTTTTTTCAAGACTCACCCGTCATTTGTACGATAGCACAAATCCCGATGTTTCCAATCGAGACCCTGGAGGATACGGAGCGATCTCTCGGCAGCACAAGCGACTGCAAGCAGCTGTAGCGCTGGATAGAAATGCAGCTCTGATGTCTGCTTCATGGGGAAAATTTCAGATAATGGGATTCAATTTCACATTGGCAGGGTACAACAGTTTACAACAATTCATTACTGCGATGTACACTTCCGAGGCGGCTCATTTGGATGCATTTGTTCACTACATCATCAACACTTTTATCGATGATGAATTGAGAGCGAAAAACTGGAAAGAGTTTGCCAGGAGATACAACGGTCCTGCTTATTCCAAAAACCTTTATGATAGTAAATTGCAAAAAGCGTATACTAAATTTAAAAACTTGGAATAGCTTAGAGACTGTTTAAATTTTATATCTAGATTTTTTTGTATAGATATTTAGATGGGTTTTGGGTTTTAAAATCGAAGTTTTAGCGGGCTGAAACAAAAATTTAAAATGCAAAATACACTAAAGAGAATACAAAAAGGCAGATTAGAAAGATAAAAAAGATAAGAAAGATAAGAAAGATAAGAAAGATTATAAATATCCGAATTTTTATTCAGGTAAAATTTTAAACAAGCACTTAATTTAAGGTTGTGTAAAAATGTGAAATAAGGATGCATTCTCCATCGGAGTTGTGTTTTAAAACAAAAAAAACTTCTCATTTCTGAGAAGTTTTCGTGAGCGCGACAGGATTCGAACCTGTGACCGTCTGCTTAGAAGGCAGATGCTCTATCCAGCTGAGCTACGCACCCGTTTTCGTTTTTTTTAAAAGTACGATAACTTTTTGTCGGGGCGGCAGGATTCGAACCTGCGACCTCCTGGTCCCAAACCAGGCGCGATGACCGGACTACGCTACGCCCCGTATTTTTTTTTGATGCGGAGGGTATGAGATTCGAACTCATGCGACACTTGCGCGTCGACAGTTTAGCAAACTGCTCCGTTAACCACTCCGGCAACCCTCCTTATTGCAATTTTTTAATGATCATCTGTTCCGTAATTGCGAGTGCAAATATAGAACACTTTTCCTTATTCGCCAAATTTATTTCCATATTTTTTTTCGTATTTTTGGTAATTAATAACTGTTAAAAAATTCATAAATGCGTAAGACATTATATTTCATAGGATTAGCAACTGTCGTGTTTTCCTGTACCACACAAAAAATTTATTACACTTATGATGCGAAGTCAAAATTAAAGTCCACGACTCCTCAAAAAACTGAAAATCCAAATCCAAAACCCAGCATTCAACATCAGGGTGATGTAGAGTTTTATAAAGAGAATATTGCCGATGCCAGTAAAAATAACAGTACGACCAGTTACGGATCTTTGGTTTCGGCAAAGCCAAAAGGTTATAAAGTGACCAAAAATTATTTTCCGGCTTTAGGACAAAATTTCAGACAGCGCTATATAATTTTACACTACACGGCTTTGGACGAAGAGAAGTCCGTTCGTGTTCTTTCTCAACAAGCCGTAAGCTCTCATTACTTAGTGAACGATACCAACAATGACGAAATCTATCAATTGGTGGATGAAAATAAAAGAGCATACCATGCCGGGGTGAGTCGTTGGAAAGGAGACTATAACCTGAACGACTCTTCCATTGGGATCGAAATTGTGAATCCTGGTTTTAAAACCGATGCTTCCGGGAAAAAAGTTTTTGTAGGATACAGCGATGCACAAATTAAGAAAGTGGCCACCTTGGTTAAAGATATTGCAGATCGTTACATGATGGCACCAACCAACATCTTGGGACATTCGGATATTGCACCTACCCGAAAGCAAGATCCAGGACCTTTGTTCCCTTGGAAAAAACTTTACGATGACTATCAAGTAGGAATGTGGTACGACGATGCGACCATGAAAAGCATTTTGAGCCAGATCAACCCAGAAGAATTTGTAACGCAGTCAGGACAAAGTCCTTTTATTTTCAAAGTGCAAACCGCATTGCAGCAATTCGGTTACGATATTGTACCAAGCGGATCTTGGGATAAAAACAATGTTAAAGTGGTTGAGGCTTTCCAGTACCATTTCAGACCAGCCAAATACGATGGGGTGGTAGATGCAGAAACTTGGTCCATACTGCAAGCATTAATTCAGAAATATAATACGACAAAATAATCATATTTTAAATATCTTTGTAGGACACATCTCGCAAGGTGTGTCTTTATTTTACTGTTCATCTTTTTATGATGAACGATTTTAAAAAAAATACTATTCTTATGGAAAATTTTAGAAAAGAAAGTGATCTTTTGGGAGAATTGCAAGTTCCTATTAACGCATATTATGGGGTTCAAACCCAAAGAGCCATCAATAATTTCAAAATCTCTGGGCAATTGCTGTCGTCCTACCCCGAGTTTATCAAAGGATTGGCTTTTGTGAAAAAAGCAGCAGCCAAAACCAATTACGAGTTGGGATTGTTGCCTGAAGCTCTTAATGTGAAAATAGCTGAAGCTTGTGATGAATTATTGGAAGGTCAATTTCACGATCAATTCCCAATAGATATGATACAGGGTGGAGCCGGAACTTCGGTGAATATGAATGCCAATGAGGTAATAGCTAACCGTGTTTTGGAAAAATTAGGAAAAGAAAAAGGAGATTATCAATTCTGTTCGCCAAACGATCACATCAACCTGTCACAATCCACCAACGATGCCTATCCAACAGCGATTAAGTTGGCTTTGTTGCAAATGAACGAGAGATTGGTAGAAAAAGTCATCAGTATTGTCGATGCTTTCAGGAAAAAAGGAGTTGAGTTCCAAGAGGTCATTAAAATGGGAAGAACCCAACTTCAAGATGCCGTTCCTATGACTTTGGGACAAGAGTTTGAAGCTTTCGCCGCCAACTTAGAAGAAGATATTGAAAAACTGAACAACAATGCCAAGCTGTTTGTAGAAGTGAATATGGGGGCAACAGCGATTGGTACAGGACTGAACGCACCTTTGGGCTATGCCAAACTTTGTGCAGAAAATCTAGCTCAAATATCGGGTTATCCCATCGTTTCGGCTGCCAATTTGGTTGAAGCCACTCCGGATACCGGTTCGTATGTGATCTATTCATCAGCCATGAAGAGATTGGCGGTGAAATTATCCAAAATCTGCAACGATCTTCGTTTGCTGACTTCCGGACCTAGAGCCGGTTTGGCAGAAATCAACCTGCCACCGATGCAACCTGGAAGCTCCATCATGCCCGGAAAAGTGAATCCCGTAATTCCAGAAGTGGTGAACCAAGTCTGTTTTAAAGTGATTGGCAACGATCTTACGGTAACTTTTGCTGCCGAAGCGGGTCAGTTGCAACTCAATGTGATGGAACCGGTTTTGTGCCACGCCATCATGGAAAATATTCACTTCTTGTGCAATGCCATCGACACCCTTAGAGACAAATGTGTGGTGGGAATTACAGCCAACAAAGAGGCTTGCCTGAATATGGTGAAACACAGCATCGGGATTGTAACAGCCCTGAATCCGTACATCGGGTACAAAAACTCAACAAAAATTGCAAAAGAAGCATTGGAAACCGGGAAAAGCGTTTACGATTTGGTCTTGGAGCACGAGTTGCTTACTCAACAAAAATTAGACGAAATCTTGGATCCTGCCCATATGCTTACCCCACATAATTTTTAATCGATGAAGAAACTTCAAAAGTTTTTTGAAGCGGTAAAAGCCATTTCATCGAAACCGTATTTACTAAATTTGGTGTTGAATGAACAAGGAGTTCAACAAAATAAATTTAAGGAAGCATATCCGGATATTTTGGCATTGCCACAGATAAAACTTCAGGATTTGGATGATAATTTTGAATCTTCGGTAGAGAGTTTCCTCTTGGATGGAAGCTCTCTACCAACGGATTTGGCTTTGTTGAAAACCTTGGCAAAAGGAAAGAAAAGCTATTTCGAAATTGGTACTTGGCGCGGAGAAAGCATTTGGAATGTTGCTAAAAATATTGAAGATTGCACCACGCTAAACCTTGGAGATGAAGAAATGAAGGCCATGAATCTTCCTGAAAAATACATAGAACTCCACGGTTTTTTATCCAAAAAAAATCCAAAAATTCTTCATTTGAAAGGCAATACTTTAACCTTTGATTTCCAGAAACTTCAAAAAAAATACGATCTTATTTTTATCGATGGCGACCACAGTTATGAGATGGTAAAACACGATACCCAAAAGGTTTTTCAACATTTGATCCATGAAAACTCTGTGGTGGTTTGGCACGATTATGCCTACAATCCGGAAAAAATTAGATACGAAGTTTTCCGTGGGATTATGGATGGGACTCCCAAAGAATTTCATCACAAACTGCATCATGTTGCCAATACGATGTGCGCCGTTATGTTGAACGGAAAACAGCAGTTGACCCAGCAGTTTGAAAGTCCAAAAACGCCTGAGGTTTTGTTTAAAATAGACTTGAAAATCAGTAATTTGTAAGGTTTTAATCCATTGAATTTGTGAAATTTCTCATCATCATACCTGCACATAACGAAGAAGAAAATATTTTTTTCTGTCTGAAATCTTTGGAGCTTCAAGATTTTCAAAATTTTGATTTGGTGGTGGTCAACGATGGATCAACGGACGATACCGAGGCGATCATTCAAAATTTTATTCAGCAATCGCCCATAAAAGCGAGAATTAAAACTCTGAATTTGGCAGCTTCTGAGCATCAACCCGGAGCAAAAGTCGTGAGATCGTTCAATGCAGGACTGGAGTCTGCTGACCTTTCGGTTTACGACATCATCTGTAAGTTCGATGCCGATATAATTTTTCCATCCCAATATTTATCGACCATTCATCGTATGTTTACAGAAAATCCTCGATTGGGAATGGCATCGGGAATTGTGAAAATTCTGAAAGAAAAACAAAATGTTCGTAAAATCAACACTGAAATTTTGAATTTTGAAAGCTCAGACGGTTGGGTGTTTGAAAATCTTTCGTCTCCCGATCATGTTCGTGGTCCAATAAAAGCGTATCGAAAAGAATGTTTGTTGAAAATGAACGGTTTGCGACCGGTTTTGGGTTGGGATAATCTGGATGTTATGTTGGCCGAAATGCAGGGGTTTACTACCCAAACCGATAAAAATATTTGGGTGAAACACCTGAGACCTACCGCCTTCAAATACAAAAATCAAAAGGCTGAAAAATTGGGTGAGTACTTTTATAATTTGGGGTTGAATTTCCCTTTGGCTTTTATTTCTTCGGCAAAATCATCTTGGAAAAACCGTTCTTTTTCGGAGTTGATGATCACCATGAATAGCTTTTTAAAGCAAAAGCACAATCGAGTTTTAAGCTCGGAAGAAATGGACTTTATCCGAAATTTGAGATGGAAAAAAATGTGGAATAAATTTTAAATCAATCAAAATAAATAGTATTTACAATGAAAAAAGCAAAATTAATAGCAGCAGGTTTGGTAATGGGACTGATCGTTTTTAGCTGTAATAAAACCGAAAATCATGCAGGACACGAAACGCACGAAACGCATGACAATCATGCAACCGATGAAAAGGAAGCTGGCATAGAACTGAATAACGGTGAGAAATGGAAGGTGAATGAAGAAATGAAACCTTTTATTTTGGAAAGCGAAACCATTGTAAATGACTTTGTTTCGCAAAATAAAAACGATTACAAGATGTTGGCAAAAGAAATTACCATAAAAAATGATGAGTTGATCAACAGCTGCACCATGGATGGAAAAAGCCACGATGAATTGCATAAATGGCTGGCACCGCATTTGGAATTGGTAGAGAAATTAGGTGCTTCCGATGATGCTGAAGCTAAAGAATTGGTATCAAAACTGGCCGATTCTTATAAAACCTACCACGAGTATTTTCAATAAAATTTTAAGAAAATAATAAATTAAGCTCCACGGAAGTGGAGCTTTTTATAGCTTTGTGAAAATTGTTTTTTTTGAGAAAAATTGCCTACATAGAACTGGATACCCATGCCGAAATTGCCACTAATTTCATGGAATTGGCTCAGGAATTTCACGCCGTGGAGATGGATTTTTATCTTTCGGAAAAGATCGTCCGTTTGTTGCCGGAAAAGTTAAAACACAAGGCAATACTTTGCAATTCCGAAACCATTTTAGGCATGCTCAATCGGAAAAAATACGATGAGGTTATTGTTGGGACGGTTCATCGGTATTTCTCTACTTTCCTTGAGATTACCAAGCTGTTTTCGACTTCTGTTTTGGTTCATAATGCGTGTTTTATTAATCTTTCAAGAGTTCAGCTTTTTATAAATTGTTGGAAAAAAGAACAGGTCTATCGATTGAAATTGCTTTTGAAAGAAGGGCTTTTATCATCAACAAAAATTTATCAAAATGCAAAAAGACTTTTGGTTTTGGACGGTGGTATTGATCTTATTTCAACTGAACTGAATGCAAAAAAAGAAAGCATTTCTCTCTTTTTTAATGAGTTTTTTAAGGAAAAACCTTCGAAGTTGAAAGTGGTTGTTCCGGGGACGGTTTCGCAACAAAGGAGAGATTATCATCGTGTTTTTTCATCGGTTAAAACCTTTAAAACCCCTATGGAAATTGTGTTTCTCGGAAAGGCAATGGACGAAGAATTGAACGCTTTAAAGAAATTAAACCAAGAATTGCCAGAAGAAATTTCTATAAAATTTTTCGAAACCAAAGTGCCCGATGTCGATTTTCGAGAAGAGATGTCCAACGCCTCGGTTTTGTGGTGCCCACTCCAACTCCATGTCGATTTTTTTAGTCAAAAAGAAACCTACGGAAGCAGTAAAATTTCTGGAAATGTGGGCGATGCCATAAAGTTTGGCGTTCCGGCTATTTTTCCGGCTTCGTACAAGAATGCTTATTCTTTTATCTTTACAGAAAGGGAAGATGTTGAGAAGCAAATTATCGATTTGACAAATTTTTCAGAAGATTTTAGCTTAAATTTCAACCGCAGGACCATTGCAGGACAATTGGAAAAAGTTTTGTTGTCGTTGTAATTTCTTTTTTCTTAACTTGTCTTCATAATTTTCATCATGCCTTTCAAAGAAAAAGTCATCTCCATTTTGCCCATCAAATACATTACGATTTCAAAGGATTATCCTTTGGATTATTGTCTGCCGGTGTACCATACGGTTTCGGATAGGGATTTGCCGCATCTGAAGCACATCATTCGTTACAAAAACAAAAAGCAATTTTTAGCAGATTTGGATGTGCTTTCTAAAAATTTCCAGTGGGTGACTTGGGACGAGTTCAAAGATTTTGTTCAGGGAAAATTCAAAGCGAAAAAGAAAGTAGCCCTTTTGACTTTTGACGATGGATTGAGGGATTTCAAAGAGGTTGTCGCCCCCATTTTGTACGAAAAGGGAATTTTTGCCATCAATTACATCAATCCTCAATTTGTTGATAACCACGACTTGTCTTTTCGTTGCAAAGCCTCTTTGCTGGTGGATGTTCTTTTGAAATCCAAAACGATCCACCCAGAAATTTTCAATTTATTGGGCTTTAAACAAGAAAATCCTAAGAAAATAGCAGCCAAAATTTTGTCCATTTCTTACGCTAATCAGTCGGTTTTAGACGGTTTGGCTCCTTTGGTAAATGTTAATTTTTCTGAATTTTTGAAGCAAGAAAAACCGTATTTGTCGTTTGCAGAAATTCAGGATTTGTCCAAGTTGGGTTTTCAATTTGGTGCACACAGTTGGGATCATCCTTTGTATGGCGAACTGAATTTGGAAGAGCAACTTTGGCAAAGTCAAAACTGTTTTGAATACTTGAAAACAGAAGGACTTCACACGGAGTCCTTTGCCTTTCCATTCACCGATTTTGGTGTAGAAAAAGTTTTTTTTGATGCGCTTTTTTCTCGTGAGCCCGATCTGTTTTGTACCTTCGGAGCGGCAGGGATAAAATTGGACAGCATCGAGAGAAATTTTCATCGAATACCGATGGAAAATGGAAAGGGTGCAGAGGAAATTTTAAAAGAAGAAATTGCCTATTTTCGAGTGAAAAAACTTTTTGGGAAAAATACGATATTTAGAAGATGATTCGATTAGAAACTTTTTGTAAATCCGAATTGGTGCATTTGCTGAACTCCGATAGATTCAGACTTTTTCCGTTTTTACCCATCACCGATTTTAGAGCTCAATCTCAATGCCGAAATCCCAAAGCCACGGAGGACGATGTTTTGTTGATTTTGGCTTTTGCCGATCATCAACTTGCAGGATATTTGGGGATTCTACCGGATGAAATTTTTGTTGAAGGCACCCCACAGAAGATGGGCTGGTTCAGTACGATATATGTCAATCCGCAGTTTAGAGGTCAGAAAATTGCACAAAAAATGATGGATCTTGCTTTTAACTTGTACGATGGGAAGGTGGTTTTAACAGAATTTACACCTGAAGCCGAGAGACTTTTTAGCAAAACCAAAGCACTGCAATACGGAAAGTCCAAATTGGGAAAACGGTACTATTTTTCATTCGGTATCGATGAAATTTTACCTCAAAAATTTTCATTTTTTCATAAGATCAAACCGTTTTTAACCCAAGCAAATTCCGTTTTGGATGGGTGTTATGCTCTTCTTAAAAAGAAAGAAAATCCAGGTTTACATCTCATTGAAATGCAAAAAGAAGTGGATGCTGAAAGTGTATTGTTTTTACAAAATTTTCCATCCATAAGAAATGCAGATGATTTGAATTGGATCATGAAAAATCCTTGGGTTGTGGAAGGTAATCAGCCTATAAAGGCTTATAATTTTTCGTCTTTTGCCAAAAGTATGGACTTTTTTTGGGTTAAAATTTTCTCTGCCGATCGTCAATTAAAGGCTTGTGCTATGCTGTCTTTAAGAGATGGACATCTGAAAATACCGTATCTTTTTACGAAGCAAAATTTGAAAGATTTCACACATTTCCTCAACGGTTTTATTCAAGAGCATAAGGTGAAATTTTTGACTTGTTACCATGACGAACTCAACCGTTGTATTTCTGAAAATCGTTTCCCAAAGCTGTTTTCAAAAGATTTTGAAAGGCGATATTTTTTTCATGAAAACTTTGTAAATGCTATTTCTATAAAAGAAAATCTCCATTTCCAAGATGGAGACGGAGATTGGGTTTTTACATAGACTCATCAGCTGTTTTGATTATTTTTGGTTGAGTTGTTTTTTTTTTCTTGTGTTTTATTTTTTTTGCTGTGTATTTTAAATAAAGAATATCGTTTTGGATATGAAATTACTTTTTTTTACCCTTTTTTCTTTTGCTTCGATGGTTTATGCTCAAAAGAGCTTTAAAGTGGTATATGAAGCCGATTATAGACTAGTATATAAAGATTTAAAAAACACTGACTTCCAACAGGAAGAGGCTTTTGCACTTTTAATGAACGAGAGAGAATCCTATTTTAAGAGCATGAATAAATATATTGGTGATTCGTTGAAATTTGAAAAGAAAATCACGGATGTTAGCGATATAAGTTTACACATGAAATACGATACATCATTCCCCGAAAATATTGGGATTACAAGTGGTAAAATTTATGTTACGATTCCAATTTCTGATAAAAATTTTAAATATGAGGAACAGAATGATTTTAATTGGAAACTTCATAATGAGTTCAAAAAGATTGACAAGTACACTTGTCAGAAAGCAACTATAAAAAAATACGGTAGAGTATGGATTGCTTATTTTACAGCTGCAATCCCTTTGCCATTTGGTCCGTATAAATTTAATAAACTTCCTGGGCTTATTTTGGAAGTGTACGATGATAAAGGCGATTATCGATTTGAGATGTACAGTTTTAAAAAGAGAAAGTATTTATGTAAATCTGCCAATATAAATGCGAATGCTAAATTTGTATCCAAATCAAAAATATTTGATTACAAAAGAAATGATATGGCAAATCAAGATAAATACAACGATTATATAGAAGATCCTGAGACTCTAAAATTATTAAAGCAAAAAATCTTGGAAAAATCTAAAAAGTATAATCCTTTAGAACTTGAATTGTAGATTCTATAAATAAGCAGTATTTCTTGATTTAAGAAATACTGCTCGATATTTAATTTGAATTCCTAAGAATAATTCTCAAATTTCGAATTGGTGTAAATGAGCAGTATTTTCCCATAGTTCTTAGTATCCAAAAATCTCCTCCAAACTCAGTTCGGTCAGTTCGCCCAAAGGTTTGATGATATCGGGATCCAGGTTTTCCCTTTTCCCTATAATGGCCGTGTTGTAAGTCAAATGTTGAATTTCGTCTTGGTAAAATGTTGTCAATTGCTCCAAATCCAATTGCTCCACTTCGCGGTACATGTTTTCTCTAAAATCGTGATAAATGCCGAGTTTGTTTAGACTCCTGAAGTTTAGAAACACTTGTGTGCGTACAATTCTGCCGGACTCGATCTGTCTGAGAACTGAGTTTTTGGCATTTTCAAACTGGATTGGGATTTGCGGAAGCTCAGCCATCAATTCGTTCAAAGTTTGTACAGCAATGTGCAATTTGTCGGGTTGCGTTCCGATGTAAGTGCTGATGTAATCGGAGTTTTCTTTTTCCATAGCAGCCATGTAGGATACATAGGTCGAGTAGGCCAAACTCTTACTCTCCCTCATTTCTTGAAAAACAATGGAAGACAGTCCGCGTCCAAAATATTCGTTGTACACATTTATTTTTCCGAAATTTTCAGGATTTACCGTTTTTGCCTTTGCCACCCTGGACATTTCCATTTGCACCATGTCATAATTTACAAAAAATACCTTATCTTCTGTCTTGGGTTCAGGGAATTTTTTAGCCGTTGGAATCCCGAATTTTTCTTTTTTAATGTAGTTGGTAACATGTTTTTTCATGATTTCCGGTTCGGTGCCGTAATAGAAAATTTCGTAGGGATGTTGGAAAATCGTTCTCATTTTTTCGATCAGTTTTTCAACATCAATATTTTGCAAATCTTCATGACTGATGACTTCTCGCAGTCTGGAATTTTTACCGTATTTGGTATAATTGACCAAGGCAGACATGATGCGGGTTTTGTCTTTTTTAGCGTACGCTCTACTTTCAAAAACGGTTTGTACAAAGTCGTTATACACCTCTTGATCGGCAATAGCATTGTCCAACCAATGTTGCAAAAGTTCGGCTCCGGCACAAAGATTTTCTTCCAAACCGGTCAGGATGATGTACAATTGATTGTTGGAAGTTCTAAAATCATTGGTGATCCCCAATTTGTAAAATTCTTGCCTCAAAGCCTCGGGACTGAAGCAATCGGTACCCAGATATTGTAAATATTGAGTGCTGAGCAAAAGCTCTTTATCGTGATCCGTACCGATTGGGAAAATGTAATGCAACTGCGCAATCCTGTTGTATTGGTTTTGTACAAAAGAGAATTTTTTTCCGGCGATTTCTTCTTCTTCAATGGCTTTTTGATAATCGATGTACTCGGGTTTGGCAATTTCAGTTTTGAAGGTTGCTATTTTTTTTGCAAAATCTGATTTGCCTTCCCGGTTGATTTTCACTGGAGTTATTCCTGGATTGTCCACTCGGATCAATTGGTCGTTGGTTGCTTTTTCTTTGTGGACTTCCACAAAATTATTTTTGAAAAAACGATGGGCGAACTCTACAATTTCTTGGTGGCTAATGCTTTCGTACTGTGGTATTTCGTTCAGTTCGTCTTCCCAAGTTCGGCCTTTTATGTAGGTGTCGTAAAGGGTTGTTGCCAATCCGTCTGCGGTTTCCCAAGATTTGATCCTTTGGGTTTTAAAATCGTTGATGATGGCTTGTAGCAAATCTTCAGAAAATTCTCCTTTTTTGATGCGTTCTATTTGGTTTAAAAGCAATTCTTTGCCTTCGTCTAAACTTTGGTTTTCTTTCGGGATGATGACGGCCGAAAAATATCCATATTGTTTGAAACCCACCGAATACGCCTGTGCCCAAAGTGCTTTTTGTGTTTGGTTAATGTTGATGTCCAACAATCCGGCCTCTCCTTTGTTGGTCAGGATGTTTGCTACCACATCGGCAAGCATCGCCTCTCGACTGCCGTAAGAGTCTGTTCTCCAACCCAAGTGCAATCTGGGATTGGTAGGGGTTTTTACGGTTTTTTTGATGATTTCTGTTTGTGGTTTTTCTTCAATCTTAACTTTTTTGGGAAGTTCTTTATATTCAAAACTTCCAAAATAACGATCGACCAAGGCAATGGTTTTTTCAAAATCCAAATCGCCCACCAAGACCATGGCGTAGTTGTTGGGTACATAAAAGTCATCAAAATATTTATGAATCGCTTTCATGGAAGGGTTTTTCAGGTGCTCGGCTTTTCCCAAAGTGGTTTGTTGTCCGTTGGGATGCGTGGGGAACAAGGCTTCCATCAAGGCATAATTGGTCAGTCGGGAGTCGTTGTCTTGCGCGCGGTTAAATTCTTCGTAAACCGCCTCCAATTCGGTATGGAAAAGCCTAAGGGTAATTTCAGAAAATCGTTCTTTTTCGATCATCAACCAGCGCTCCAATTCGTAATTGGGGATGTTGTTTTTGTACACCGTTTCATCCAACCAAGTATGGGCGTTGGTGTTGGTGGCACCAATGGAAGTTATGATTTTGTCGTATTCGTTGGCGATGGCATAGGTGGATGCTTCGTAAGATACGGCATCAATCTCTTTGTAAATTTCCTTTTTCTTTTCCGGATTTTCTTCTTTTTTATGAACTTCAAATAGATCCGAAAGCTGATCGAGCAAAGGTTTTTCTTTTTCCCAATCGGCGGTAGCAATTTTAGAAGTCCCTTTGAACATCATGTGCTCCAGGTAATGGGCAAGTCCGGTATTGTCGGCAGGGTCGTTGTTGCTCCCGGTCTTTACAGGGATGTAGGTCTGGATTTTCGGTGCGTCGAAATTTTGTGCAAGAAACACGGTTAAACCATTTTTTAAAAGGTAGGTTCTCACTCCATTTTCGTCGTTAGAAACTGTGGTGTATGCATATCCGTTGGGGTCGGTATGTTTTTCTATCGTATAATTTTTATTTTCTGACATGTGTTTAAAATTTGAAAAGACTTTTGAAAAATTCTTTGTTTAGGAATTTATCTAACGAATAAATTTTTAAAAAATAGTTGCCAATTCCAATCATCAACACTACACAAAAAGGCTTGTAGATCAAGTTGAAAATCGGATTTTTGAAATCCGGAAGTAAGATGGAAACGGTAATGGCTAAAGTGCAAAGTATGGACACAAAAATCATCTCGATGCTGAGCGGATGTATTTTGAATTTAACAAAATTAAAGATAATTTTTGTTAAATTATAAATTAACAACGATATCGCTGTTGCAAATGCCACACCTACTATTCCCCAACTGGTTTGGAAGATGAAATAGTAATTGAGCGCAATGGTCAATGCAGCTAAAATCAGCATGATGATGATGTTGAATCGGTAATATTTTGATAATGAAATGATATTTCCATTGAAACCCGTAGCCAAATCGACCAAAATGGCTGAACCCAAAATCCACAAAACCGGTTGTGCTTCTCTCAAAAGATTGCCGTTGCCCATAAAATGTGTGAGATAAGGGAAACCCACCAAAATACACGAGAACAATACAGCTCCTAAAAAATATAAGGATAGCGAAGTTTTTTTGTGAAAACGATCCAATTCTTCAAAATTATTTTCGGCGATGCATTTGTTGATGATGGGTGCCGAAATGTTGAAAAGTCCCATTTGAGGAATGGAAATCAGAGAGATCACCGCGAAAAGAGTGGAGTAGATCCCAACGGCTTCCAAGTCAATATTTTCACCAATCATGTAGGTGTCTATCCTTATGGCAATATAATTTCCGATGTTCCCAAGAAAACCATAGAAACTGTAGGACAATATTTCTTTCCACAGATGATCTTTTTTGATGTAATCTTTAGAAAAATCCAGTTTTATAGGTTCTAATTTATTGGCATAAACGGCATATCCAATCATGGACATCACAAACATGGAAAAGAAGAACAACAAAGCTGTATTCTCCAAACCAAGGAAAAAAAACAGGGTGAAAGCACCCAAGTTGGCCACTTTTGGAAAAATATTTTCGAAAATATTGGGGACAACGATCCTCTTGAAATTACTGATGTATTTATTGAAAATTGCAGATAATGACAATACCAATATCAACGGTAAAATAATGGTTTTGTACAACCATATTTTGGAAGTTTTAAACTCGGGAAATAAAAAATTAATCAAGAAAAAACCACCTATAAAAAGTAGGAAATTAATAAAAATGGCAAGTAAAGATAGGGACAATAAATTCTGATGTTTCCCGGATTTTTGAGCTTGTAAAAAGAATTTGACATTGGCAAAGGAAATCCCAAAAACCACAATTGGAACCATGATTTCCGTGGTGGAAAGGATGAATCTTAGTTGGCCATAAAACTTCATGTCATGGGTGAAGATGAACAACGAAGAAACGGTACCCAGTAGGTATCCTAAATATCCTATTATGCTGTATTTGAATCCTTGTCGGGCTACTACACTCATTGATTTTTATTCTGATCGTTTTTCCTGAAAATTAATTTGCGAAGATACGCATTTGTCGAATTTATGTTGTTTTTTGAAAGATTACTTTATTTTTCTTGATGAATTTTTTCAACTTCATCAAACTCTTGTTCGATGATGTCGTTTTTTTGATAAGTAAATTGCGAAACTACCCAATGCGTAAGGAACGATAAGGTAAATCCAGGGATCAGTTCGTACCAATTTTTGAAAGGGTGGTCAAAATATACCCAAGCCAAAACAGTAATTCCACCCACCAACATTCCGGAAAGAGCACCTTGCATGGTGGATTTTTTATACAACAAAGACAATAAAATAAGAGGTCCAAACGCAGCGCCAAATCCCGCCCAAGCGTTTCCTACCAAGTTCAGGATGCTGTCTCTTGGGGTTAATGAAAGTAAAAGTGCAATGGCTGCTACTATCAATACAGACATTCTACTTACCATCAACATTTTTTTGCTGTCGGCTTTTGGGTTGATGAAGGCCTTGTAAATGTCCTCGGTCAATGAGCTGGAGGTAACCAAAAGTTGTGAAGAAATGGTGCTCATCACGGCTGCAAGAATGGCCGAAAGTAAAAAACCACTCACCAAAGGATGGAACAATGTTCTGGAAAAATATATAAAAATCGTTTCGGCTTCTCGATTGTTGCTATCGAACTTCAGCATGGTGGCATGATCGAATTTTAACAAATAAGCAATCCCAATGAGACCAATAACCAAAGCACCCGCAACAGTAAGTATCATCCAGGTAATGCCAATATTTCTTGCTTTCACCAAATCTTTTGGGTTGTCAATCGCCATAAAACGAACCAGAATATGGGGCTGACCAAAATAACCCAATCCCCAAGCTAAAAGTGAAAGAATGCCCACGAAGGTTGTTCCTTTGAAAAGATCCAGATACTGACTGCCTTTGTTTTCGATGATTGAAATGCTCTCGCCAACACCTCCAATTTCAAAAATAGCAACCAATGGAACGATAACCAAAGCCAAAACCATGATGGTGCCTTGTACAAAATCGGTAAGACTTACGGCTAAAAATCCGCCCAGAAAAGTGTAGAGAACCACCACCAATCCCGTGGCAAAAACTCCGGTGAGGTAGTCCAAACCGAAAGCCGATTCAAATAACTTTCCGCCAGAAACCATTCCGGCAGAGGTGTACAAAGTGAAAAATACCAAGATGAAGATGGACGAAGTGAGCTTTAACAGATGTTTTTTGTCTTTGTATCGGTTCTCAAAAAATACAGGAAGCGTGATGGCATTTTGTGCAATTTCCGTATAAATTCTTAGTCGTGGTGCTACCAAAACATAGTTCATAAAAGCACCAACGGTAAGTCCAATCGCGATCCAAGCACTAGAAAGTCCTGTGAAATACATGGCGCCGGGAAGTCCCATCAAGAGCCAGCCACTCATGTCTGCAGCTCCGGCAGAAAGTGCAGTAACGGCAGCACCCAGTTTTCGGCCACCAATGAGAAATTCCTCGGAATTGGCTGTGGATTTTTTATAAGAATAGACCCCAATTCCCAACATCAGGAGCATGTACAATCCTATGGATATGGCTTCGTAAATTTGCATGGTAAATGATTTTAGACTGTAAAACTACAACTTCAAGCAGTATTTTACCTAATTTATTCGGTTTTTATCGTGGTTTTTATGGCTTTTGAAAAATTTTATTTTTATGGTTTTCATAATTTTTAAGGTAACTTTTTGTTGATGTTTTAATGCCATCGAAAAAAGGTCTTTAGTTGTTTTTTTAGAAGATGGAGGTGGGTTTGTGGACATAAATTAATTGGGAATTTTATAAACTAAATCCTAAATTCCTACATTTGTGAAAAAGTATTTTGCCATGCCAGAAAATATCCAAGAACAGATAGAAAAGCTCAGAAATGAAATTAATTTTTACAATAAAAATTATTATGAATTGGATGAATCTTTGGTTTCCGATTTCGAATTTGATGCCAAACTTTTGGAGCTTCAGAATTTGGAGAAAACACATCCTCAATACGACGATCCCAATTCGCCAACACATCGTGTCGGAGGTGGGATTACAAAAAAATTCCCAACCGTACAGCACGATTTTAGAATGTATTCTTTGGACAATTCTTATGATTTTGAAGACCTTGCCAATTGGGAAAAACGAATTGAAAAATCCTTGGAAGGCGAAAAAGTTGAATTTGTCTGCGAATTAAAATACGACGGTGCATCCATTTCGATACTTTACGAAAACGGAAAATTGACCCAAGCCGTTACCCGAGGTGATGGTTTTCAGGGCGATGAGATTACCGCCAATGTAAGAACCATTTCATCGGTGCCGCTTCAATTGAAAGGCGATTATCCGGAACGATTTTTTATGCGTGGTGAAATTTATTTGGACAGAAAATCCTTTGACCAAATCAATAAAAGTCGCGAAGCTGAAGGATTAGACCCTTTTATGAATCCCCGAAATACGGCCAGTGGAAGTCTGAAACTTCAAGATTCAACCGAGGTTAGAAAAAGAAATCTCACGGCAGTTTTGTATCAATTCATCAATGAAAATTTACCGGCAAAAACCCATTGGAATTTGTTGGAACACGCAAAAAAATGGGGCTTCAAGGTGTCTGAAGATCATGCTAAATTGTGCTCAACACTTGATGAAGTTCAAAGTTTTATCCAGTATTGGGACAAAAAACGCCACAGTTTGGATTTTGATATCGATGGAATTGTGATAAAAGTGAACTCGCTGCAGCAACAGAAAGAATTGGGCTACACCGCCAAATCTCCAAGATGGGCCATGGCTTACAAATTTAAAGCAGAAAAAGTGGAAACCCTTCTGGAGAAAGTGACCTACCAAGTTGGAAGGACCGGAGCAATAACTCCGGTAGCCAATCTTTCGCCGGTTTTGTTGGCCGGGACCATTGTGAAAAGAGCTTCGCTGCACAACGAAGACATCATAAAAAAATTGGATTTACACGAAGGCGACTTTGTTTTTGTGGAAAAAGGTGGTGAGATAATCCCAAAAATTGTCGGTGTCAATTTGGAAAAAAGAAATCCACAATCTCAACCGATTTCCTATGCCTCGCAATGTCCCGAATGCGGAACCCGGCTTGTGAAATTAGAAGATCAAGCGGCTCATTATTGTCCTAACGAATTGCATTGTGCCCCGCAAGTGGTTGGGAAAATGATCCATTTTGTTTCCAGAAAAGCTCTGAATATCGAGAATCTTGGAAGTGAAACCATTGAACAATTGTACAGAGAAGGCTTGGTGGAGAATTATGCAGATTTTTATTCTTTAAAAAAAGAAGCACTTTTGCCTTTGGAAAGAATGGCAGAAAAGTCTGCCCAAAACATTATTGATGCGGTGGAAAAATCCAAAGAGGTTCCGTATGAAAAGGTCTTGTTTGGGATCGGTATCAAACATGTAGGAGAAACCGTTGCCAAAAAATTAGCCAAGAATTTTGCCTCTATCGATTTGTTGAAATCGGCAACGGTTGAAGATTTGGTTGCAGTGGAAGATATTGGCGAAAAAATCGCAGAAAGCATCGTGAATTTCTTGTCCAATGATGAAAATTGGAACATCGTACAACGGTTAAAATCCTACGGTGTTCAGTTGGAAAAAGGAGAGGTTGAACAAGAACTTTTAAGTGAAGTGTTGATCGGAAAAACCTTTTTATTTACGGGAAAATTGTCGCTTTTTACCAGAGAACAAGCCGAGGAAATGGTGGAAAACCACGGTGGAAAAAATATTTCGGCGGTGTCCAAAAACCTAAATTATTTGGTGGTGGGCGAAAAGGCAGGAAGTAAACTGAAAAAAGCCCAAGACATCGGAACGATTACCATTTTGGACGAGCAACAATTTTTAGATTTAATAAACAATCAATAAACGAATGTTCCTCATTCTTTAACTTTGCAAGATCGAAAATGCAATCATGAGAATTAAAGTTATACTGTTGATGATGAGTGGGACAATGAATTTTTTATTTTTCTGTATGCATTTTGTAAGTGAGAGAATAAAAAATATTACAGTAAGCAAAATCAAAGGAAGTGTAATGATTTCAGCGATAACATTAAAAAAAGTACTGTAAAAATGAGTGTAGCTCATTAATATTAAAAAAGAAAAATAACAAAACAGTAAAACGCTTATTATGAATGAGGTAGTGCTTTTCATACTGAGATTTTCATCAAATATATAATTTTTAACCTTAACCTTAACCTTAATTTATGTTAAATATTCAATCGTTTTCTTTTAATCCGTTTTCGGAAAACACCTACATTCTATACAACGAAAATAAATATGCTTTTCTAATCGATCCGGGAAACTTTAGTCCACAGGAAACTCAAGTTTTGGAAAAATTCATCCAAGAAAAAGGATTAAACATAAAGAATATCCTGCTGACTCATGCGCATATCGATCATGTTTTGGGTTTGCAATGGGCTTTTGATACCTACAAAGTCCCGGTAATATTGCACGAAATAGAAAAAGAAATTTTGGACAGAAATCCCATGTCGGCAAGGCAATTTGGGTTTGATTTCCAGCCTTTTGTGGGCGATTTATCTTTTATCAATGAAGGCGAAACTTTGACTTTGGATA
Source organism: Amniculibacterium aquaticum (assembly GCF_003852705.1). Lineage (GTDB taxonomy): Bacteria > Bacteroidota > Bacteroidia > Flavobacteriales > Weeksellaceae > Amniculibacterium > Amniculibacterium aquaticum. The sequence continues at coordinate 54,015 of NZ_REFA01000003.1, read as the reverse complement.
CGGATCGTTTGGATGTTTATTTTGTGCCGGGACATTCGCCGGGCTCTCTGGCGTATCATTGCGCCCTGCAAAATTTTGTGATTTCTGGTGATGTTTTGTTTCAAGGAAGCATCGGCAGAACCGATCTTTACAAAGGCAATCACGAACAATTGTTGACGAGTGTTAGGCAAAAATTGTTTGTACTCCCTGATGAAACCGAAGTTTATTCCGGACATGGGCAGACAACAACCGTTGGTTTTGAAAAAAAACACAATCCATTTTTCTAATGGAAAAGTAAAAAGAAAGGCTGATGGATTTTTATTTCATCAGCCTTTCTTTTTTGATTTTATATAAATGCTATTTTTCTTCGTTTTGTTGGTCGATTTCTTTAAGTTGATCCAGGTTTTTACTCAGTTTTTTTAGGATAATTCCATATAAAACTTTATAATAAATATAGATTAATAAAATGCTGAATAAAGTGGTGAAAACAATGGATAAAATGAGCATCCACCAATTGTAGGATTGTAGATGAAGATCTTGGGATTGGATGTTGTTGAAAATGATGATGGAAATTAACAAGTTAAAAATCACCAAAATAACAATATTGGTTAAGATGAAATATCGAACTGTTTTCTTAAATTCTAAAATCTGAATGATAAACTGTTTGATGTTGGACTGCACCGAGATTTTTTTGTAATTTTTGTAGAACAAAATCACGAAATATCCAGTAATCAACAGATTAAGAATTTTCATTCCGAAGTCCAAATGCGCAATATTGGCTTTCATGATGTTGGTATCGTTCAGTCCTATTTTTTTTGTAATATTGAGTAGGGACTCGCCGCCTTCGCCCCAGATAGCGTAGTATAAAGTAATACCACTGAAAAGTATAAATTCAGCAAGGCTTATCCAGAAAATATATTTTACATAATTTTTGGATTTATGGTTCAGTATTTCTAATATTTCTGAACTGTTGTACAAGCGTTTTTTATCTTGCGCTTGCCAATCTTTTTTAAAGTTATCGATGTCGAAATCAGCCATGTTTTTCCATCAGTTCTTTTAAAGTTTTTTTCAATCTGTTCATTTTCACTCGAGCATTAACCTCGGTAATCCCTAAGTTTTCTGCAATTTCTTTGTACGGGAGATCATCCAAATACATGGTGACAATTGCCCTTTCGATATTGGGCAACATCTTGATGACTTTGTAGAGTAAAGAAACTTGTTGTTCTTTCTCGTCATCGTTTTCGACAAAGTTTTTATAATGCAAGTCGGCCAGTTCGTCCGTTGCCGGGGATTTGGTTTTCTTTCTGAAAAGGGTGATGGCGGTGTTCAGAGCCACACGATACATCCAAGTAGATATTTTTGCTTCACCCTTGTAGCTGCCATAGCTTCGCCACAACTGCAATACAATTTCTTGGAAAAGGTCTTGCTCGTCTTCCAGAGTGTTGGTGTACAATCGGGATACTTTTATGATCAGTCCCTGATTGTTCTTGATGAGTTGTGCAAATTCTTTTTCCTTTGAAGACAATTTTTTTTCGTTTATAAAAACGAAGATAATAAATTTGAAGCGAGAACGACGGATTTTTTGTAAAAAATAAATTTTCGACTTAGAAAAAAACTTACTTTTGCAAGCGCAAGAAAATCGGCTTGTTGATCTTTTCTTAGGAAAGGGTAGGAAAGTCCGGACACCACAGAGCAGCATAAAGGCTAACGGCCTTCCGTAGCGATACGAGGACAAGTGCAACAGAAAGCAAGTACAGTTCGGCTGTAGTGAAACCAGGTAAACTCTATGCGGTGCAATGCTAAGTATATCGTCAGTTAAGGGCAGCTCGTCCGTTGACGAGGGGTAAGCAGCTAGATCGTACGGGTAACCGTGCGGCCAGATAAATAACAAGCACTTCTTTTTTGAAGTACAAAATCCGGCTTATAGATTTTCTTGCTTTTTTGTTAAATTTATACAAATACTTAATTCCAAAATTGGAGTTTATGGAATAAAAAAAGAGTAGAAATTTCTACTCTTTTTTATTAAATATTATTTAGCATTTTTCAATTCGGCTTCTCTCTTTTTGAAGATGTGCTTCAATTCTTTTTCAGTATAAGGTTCTACTTTTGCAATATCTTTTGCATTTGGATCTACCGTACCTGTTATGTTTAGGGTAATTCTGCTTTTTTCTGGGTCGTTAGAGAAAACTTCAATGTTCTTTTTAAAGAAACCGTTGGAAGCCGTGTTGTATCCTACTTTGATAAGAGCTGTTTTCCCAGGTAAGATCGGATCTTTGCTCCATTCCGGAGTTGTACATCCACAAGAAGCCTTTACATTGGATAAGATTAGAGGTTTTTTGCCCGTATTTTTTACTGCAAAATAACGATGTCCATCAGATCCTGTTTTAACGGTTCCGTAGTCATAAGTTTCTCTATCTACTACAATTGTTTGTGCAGATGCAAAAGCAACAGCACCCATCATTGCAAATCCAGCTAATAATTTTTTCATATTCTTTTTAGATTTTTAAATTGTTAATTAATGTTTGACGAGCAAAGTTAAAAATTATTTCAATTTATTCGTTTAATTTTTTTAGTTTGGCTTATTTTTGCAGATATTTTAATTTTTATTTAATTTTTCATGTCTATATCCGAAAAATATAATCCACAAGCTACTGAACAAAAATGGTACCAATATTGGTTGGAAAACCGCTATTTTCATTCAGAACCCAATCAGAAACCACCGTACACCATTGTGATACCACCACCCAATGTAACTGGGATCCTACACATGGGGCATATGCTGAACAACACTTTGCAAGATGTCTTGGTGCGCAGAGCCAGAATGATCGGTTACAACGCTTGTTGGGTACCGGGTACAGACCATGCCTCAATTGCTACAGAAGCCAAAGTAGTAGCAAAACTAAAAGCCGAAGGAATTTCCAAGGATGAAATTGGCAGAGAAGGTTTCTTAAAACACGCTTGGGACTGGACCGAACAATACGGCGGGACCATTTTGGAGCAACTGAAAAAACTGGGTTGCTCTTGCGATTGGGACAGAACCCGCTTTACTCTTGAACCCAAATTATCAGCACAAGTCATCAAATCTTTTGTGGATCTGTACAATAAGGGACTTATCTACCGTGGATACAGAATGGTCAATTGGGATCCTGAAGCCAAAACCAACATCTCCGATGAGGAGGTGATTTTCAAAGAACAAAACGGAAAATTATATTTCTTAAAATACCAAATCGAAGGTTCGGAAGAATATCTTACCGTTGCCACAACCCGTCCCGAAACTATTTTTGGCGATGTGGCCATTTGTGTGAATCCAAGTGATGAAAAATATGCGCACCTAAAAGGTAAAAAGGTGGTTGTACCCATCGTGAACCGCGTTGTCCCCATTATCGAAGACGATTATGTGGATGTAGAATTCGGTACCGGAGCTCTTAAAATAACACCTGCACACGACATCAACGACTACGAAATCGGACAAAAACACAATCTTCCGATGATCGATAGTTTGGACGATGATGCCAATTTGAACGAACACGGCCTCCATTATCAAGGGAAAAATAGATTTGAGGTTAGAAAACAAATAGCCAAAGAATTAGAAGAAAAAAATCTTTTGCTAAAAGCTGAAGATTATGTTAATAAAGTAGGAACTTCCGAAAGAACAGGAGCCGTTATCGAACCTAAAGTTTCTGTACAATGGTTCCTGAAAATGTCAGAAATTGCCAAGCCTGCTCTGGATGTAGTGATGAACGATGAGGTGAAATTTCACCCCGAAAAATTCAAAAATACCTACAAATATTGGATGGAAAACATCCGCGACTGGAATATTTCTCGACAATTGTGGTGGGGACAACAGATCCCTGCGTACTATTATGGTGAAGGCGAGAATGACTTTGTCGTTGCCGAAACTGTTGAAAAAGCACTTGAACTTGCCAAAGTAAAAACGAATAACCCACTGTTAACAACAGACCACCTGAAACAAGATGAAGACGCTTTGGATACTTGGTTCTCTTCATGGTTGTGGCCAATGTCTGTTTTTGATGGGATGAATGAGGATGAAGATCAAAAAGATTTTGATTACTATTTCCCAACATCGGATTTGGTGACCGGACCGGATATTATTTTCTTTTGGGTGGCCAGAATGATCATGGCAGGATTAGAATTTAAAGGAAAAGTACCGTTCAAAAATGTATATTTCACAGGAATTGTAAGGGACAAACAGAGAAGAAAAATGTCCAAATCTTTGGGGAACTCTCCAGATCCTTTGGAACTGATAGAAAAATACGGTGCCGATGGCGTTAGAGTAGGGATTATGTTGAGCTCTTCAGCGGGTAACGATCTTCTTTTTGATGAAGAACTGATGGTTCAAGGACGAAATTTTGCCACCAAAATATGGAATGCTTTCCGATTGATACAAGGTTGGCAAAAAGTGGACAAGCCAGCAACCGAAGCAGAAAATCAAGCGATTTCTTGGTTCGGAAATCAGTTGGATAAAACCATTGTAGAAATAAAAGATCAATTTGAAAAGTTCAGAATTTCTGATGCTTTGCATTTGGTGTATAAATTGATTTGGGACGATTTCTGTGCATGGTATCTAGAAGCCATCAAGCCCAATTATGGTGAAGGTATTTCCCAAGAAGTGTACAACAAAACCATCGTTTATTTTGAAGAACTGATGAAACTGTTGCATCCTTTCATGCCTTTCCTAACCGAAGAATTGTGGCAAAATATTTCTGAAAGATCTACAGAAGAAGCCCTTATCGTTGCACAACAAAAAACCGCCGATGCTTTTGATGCTGTTACTTTGTCCAATTTTGATTTTGCCAAAGAAGTCATCTCCGGAATTAGAAATTACAGACAAAGCAAAGGAATTTCTCCAAGAGAGGCTGTAGAAGTTTATACCAATGCTGCGATTTTTGAAAATCAAGCGGTAATTGAAAAATTAGGAACAATTTCCAAAATTGCATTTGGTGAGAAAACCGATAAGTCTACTTATTCTTTCTTGGTAGGAGCTGTGGAGGTTGCCATTCCGCTGAGTGAAAACTTGGATTTGGAAGAAGAAAAAAAGAAAACCGAAGAAGAAATTGCCTACCTTCAGGGATTCTTGGTGTCGGTAGAAAAGAAACTTTCCAACGAGAAATTTGTTGCGAATGCCAAACCCGAAATTGTAGAAAATGAGCGCAAAAAACAAAAAGATGCTCAGGACAAAATCGTACTTTTAAAAGAAAAACTTCAATCTTTATAGTCTTTTTAAGAGCCATTTATATGGCTCTTTTTAATTCTCAATTATTGATAATGCAGCTGGAAAAATTTATAAAAAAATGAATCATTTAGACAATATAAAAAAACTATTCAGCAAAAATTTTGTTGAAAACCCATTGATTGAAAGCTTCGATGCAGGAAAATTGCACCTGCCAACCGGACAGTTGTTGGCATGCGATCCTTTGCTGACTAACGACATGAAACCGTTCACCGTCAATTTCCCAAAAGGCGATCATCATGTAATTGTTCATCAAGAAAAAGACTCTCACGGCATTGCTTATGTCGAAGTGGTGTTTTCGGATGAAGTGTGCCAGTCGTGGCAAATGGCCGTAACGGAAGGTCAAAATTTAAAAGATTTGAAAAAAGGAGAGATCTTTGGTTTTCCCGTTGCATCCGGCATGGGAAGCTTCATGGATGCTGAAACCCAGAATGAACTGAATGCATTGGAAGAAAAATTATTCCAAGAAAAGCAAGATGATTTCTTAGGAATTTATGAAGAATTTTTTCATAACGCTTTTTTTGAAGGCGAAAAAATGATAAGGAATTATGCCTTTTTGAAGCCCAACCCAAGCTTGCACAATTCCATTTTTGCATTTGAAATAGGCGAAACTGAGGGCTTTTTCGCTTCTTACATCGGATTTGATGCCCAAGATAGACCTGTGAAAATTATTATGGAGCTAATAGAAATTGGCGAAGGCTAATGTTTTTTTTCAAGAAAAAATAAATTAAGTTTGTATAAATTTATTTGAAAATGAATATTTCTTCTCATCAACCCAAAATCATCGTGGTTGGAAGTTGTGCTATAGATTTGGTTTTGTATGTGGACAAGGTTCCCGGGTTTAACGAGACGGTAATTGCTTCCAATTCAGAAACTTTCTTTGGCGGCAAAGGTGCCAATGAGGCAGTTGGAGTCTCTCGATTGGGTGCAAGTTCTTATTTGATGGGTTGCGTAGGGATGGATCCCTCAGGTCAACAAATTATGAGGCATTTGGTGGAAGAAGATGTGAATATAGGTTTTGTGTCCGAAATTGAAGACGAAGAGACAGGTAAAGCGTATGTGGCGAGTGATATGGGACGACACAGCATTATTGTGGTTCCGGCAGCCAATTATTCTTTGACCAACAGCCATATTTTAGAAGCTGAAAAATATTTTCAAACTTGCGATTTGGTGCTTTTGCAGTTAGAAGTGCCTTTGGAAGTGAATGAGTTTGTGGTTTCCTTAGCTAAAAAATACGATAAAAAAGTAGGAATCTACGCTGCTCCGGCTTGTCATTTGCCAAGTGAGATGATGGATCAATTGGATTTCATCATCTGCAAATCAAATGAAATTTCTAAGATTTTTGGAACCGAAAGTTCGGATTCCATTTTGAAAAAATATCCCAATAAATTATTTATTCGAGACGAAGACAATTCAACCACTTATTTCAATGGAAGTGTTATGAAAAATCAGCGTAATTCTCAGCTACCACTGCAGTACAATATGGGTATGGGCGATGCTTTTACATCCGGGTTTTCAGTGGCTTTGTGTCATGGCAATTCCGTTGAAGAAGCCGTAGATTTTGGTAATTTTTCGGCCATGAAAGTCGCACAAAAAAGAGGTGCGCAAACCGGTTTGCCCTATTTGAAGGATCTTGTGTAAATCTATGCACCGTGGAAAAAATAATTGTCCATGCTAGAGATGGTTATCCATTAACGCTTCATGTTTTTCATCCCGAACTTTCCATTCGGAAATTGTTGTTAATCAATTCGGCGACAGGAGTAAAACAGCAGATGTATTTTGCTTTTGCGGATTATTTTTCCAAACAAGGTTTCACGGTCATCACATACGACTACCGCGGGATAGGATTGTCCAAACCCGAAAAAATGAAGGGCTTTTCAGCCAGCATGAGAATGTGGGGATCTGTAGATTTTGAAGCCATTACAGATTGGTTGCAACTCGAGTTTGCTGACTTCGAAAAGTATTGCTTGGGGCATTCTGTTGGCGCGCTTATCATGGGGATGAATCCTCAGTCTACCATTTTTAAAAAATACATTTTTATAGCCACGCAAAAGGCGCACATTGGTAATCTGAATTGGAAAGTTCGCTGTTCAGCAGCCTTGGGATTTGGTGTGGTACAGCCTTTTTTAACGCATTTATTCAATTATTTTCCTGCTCATTATTTGGGTTTGGGCGAAAGTCTGCCGGCAGGCTGTGCTTTTGATTGGCGAACTTTGATTTTGCACAAAGAATCTACCAATTTTTTACTGAAAAACAACCGCATTGATGTTTCAAAAACTTTGGATCAGCCCACATTGTTCCTCTATGCACAGGACGATCATTGGGTCACCATGAAAGGCATGAAATCTCTAATTTCAGAAACTTACCCTCGGTTGAAAGTTGAATTTCAAGAACTTAAAGTTTCAGATTCTCCACAAAAAACGATCGGGCATGTCAATTTTTTCAGGTCCTACAATCTGTTGTTGTGGCAGATACCGATGTCGTGGATCCTGCAATAATGGTCGGGATTTAAGAATTTTTTTGCAAATATTGTTTTTGCCTATCTTTATTGTTGATTTTTATAAATGGACAAATGGGTCTTTAAATTGCAATTCTTACTAACTTCGTACTTCGATTTTTCGACTTAACTTTCGAGTTAGATGCTCGTATAATTCTAAAATTTAACCTAAATTATGAGTTCAGAAAAGGGATTTTGGGTATTGTCCAAATTGGGGAAGAAAGTGTTGCGCCCCGGAGGTAAGGAACTTACCGAAAAACTAATAGAGGCTCTTGATATTTCTAACCGGACAAAGGTGGTCGAATTTGCTCCAGGAAAAGGTTTTACAACACAGCTGTTGTTGTCTCAAGCACCTTTTTCTTATTTTGGAATAGATATCGAGGCTCAAACCATTTCCGAATTGAAACAAAAATTTCCTCAGGATTATTGTAAATTTTTACAGTCATCTGCTGCTTATACGGGGTTAGAAAATCAATCAGCAAATGCAGTAGTTGGAGAGGCCATGTTGACCATGCAAGTCGATCATAGAAAAACTGAAATTATTTCTGAAGCTTTTCGGATACTTGCACCTGGAGGTCGATATGCAATTCATGAATTGGGTCTAGAGCCTGAAGATTTGGGGCTTGATTTCAAAAAAAATATGCTCAAAGATTTGTCAAAAGCCGGTAGGGTGAATGCAAGACCCTTGACTCAAACCGAATGGGTAGAGTTATTGGAACAGAGCGGTTTTCGTATTGTAAAGGTCATAAAATCTCCTATGCTGTTGCTGGAACCCAAACGATTGATTGCCGATGAAGGTGTGCTGGGACTCATAAAAATCGTATTCAGATTGCTGACTCAGCCCAACACCAGGCAGCATGTAATGGAAATGAAAAGAGTTTTTAGAAAATATTCTAAAAACTTGATCGCCATTGCCGTTGTAGCAGAAAAACCAAATTTGACCAATTTAAATTCATAAAACACTTTTGTATGGGAAATATCATTTTAAAAAGAATTTATCTACCGGCCTCAAAAGACGATGGATACAGAATTTTGATCGATAGGCTTTGGCCAAGAGGCATTTCTAAAGAGGAAGCGCATTTGGATGAATGGGACAAAGATCTCGCACCAAGTACCGAACTTAGAAAATGGTTTAACCACGATCCAGAACGCTTTCAGGAATTTTCTGATAGGTACAGAAATGAATTGAAAGACAAAGTCGAGGAGCTGAAACGGCTCAACGATTTTTCTAAAAAGGGATTATTATGTCTGTTATTTGGAGCAAAAGACGAAAAATTTAATCAAGCACAGGTTCTGAAATCAATTTTAGAAGAAATGGATTAGTCTTTATGTTGCGGAGAATCAATGTGGTATAAGATTTTGTATGACTTGTTGTTCTGAATGTTTTAGACGGTGCAAAATGTATAGGTTTTGTATTGAAATAATTCATAAATTTGCGTTTTTTAAAAAGTAACCTGAAAGTAAAAATTGAAAAACATCCATCATGCGTAAACAGTTTGTTATCGTTTCTAGTGTATTAATTTTAATCACTATAGCACTTGGAATTTTTATCAGTGCCAATTGGTTTGTCGTTTTAGCAGTTTTGTTGGTATTTACCCTAATGGGATACCAAGATATGTATCAAAACAAGCACGCCATCAAAAGGATTTATCCATTGTTCGGTAGAATGAGATATGTGCTTGAAGAGCTAAGACCAAAATTGTATCAATATTTTATCGAATCGGATATCGACGGAAGACCCATCAATCGTGTGGATCGTTCGACCATTTACCAAAGAGCCAAAAAAGAATTAGAAACCATTCCGTTTGGAACTCAGCTTGATGTTTATGCCGAAGGTTATGAGTGGATGTGTCATTCTGTGGCTCCTAAAGCTTTTGCATCTCTTAACCACAACCCAAGAGTGATGTTCGGAAATAAAGATTGCAAACAACCCTATTCAGCATCCATCTTAAATGTTTCTGCAATGAGTTACGGATCTCTTAGTTCCCAAGCGATTGAAGCTCTGAATGGAGGTGCTAAAATCGGTGGCTTTGCCCACAACTCTGGAGAAGGTGGACTTTCGGATTTCCACTTAAAACAAGGTGGAGATATCATCTGGCAAATCGGTACCGGTTACTTCGGGTGCCGTGACGAACACGGAAACTTCAATCCTGAACTTTTTGCTGAGAAATCTAAAATAGCAAATGTGAAAATGATTGAGCTGAAAATTTCTCAAGGAGCCAAACCGGGTCATGGAGGAATCTTGCCGGCTTCTAAAAATACAGAAGAAATTGCTAAAATTCGACATGTAAAACCGCATACAACCATTGCTTCTCCACCGTATCACTCGGCTTTCAGTACTCCAATTGAGATGATTCAGTTCATTGGTAAATTAAGAGAATTGTCCGGAGGGAAGCCTGTTGGTTTTAAATTGTGTATCGGTCATAAGAGCGAATTTATCTCCATTTGTAAAGCGATGATCCATTTGGATATCTATCCGGATTTTATTACCGTTGATGGTGGTGAAGGTGGTACAGGTGCAGCTCCACAAGAGTTTTCTAATTATTTAGGTGCACCAATGTTGGACGGATTGGATTTTGTTCATAATATTTTGAACGGTCTTAATATTCGTCAGCACATTAAAATTATCGCTTCAGGAAAAATTACTTCGGCATTCCATGTTGCTCGTGCCCTAGCTCTAGGTGCAGATACTTGTAACTCGGCAAGAGCCATGATGATGGCTTTGGGTTGTATCCAAGCTTTGTTGTGCAACACCAACAAGTGTCCTACCGGAATTGCAACTCAAGATCCTAAATTGACTGTCGGATTGGTGGTCGATGATAAAAAAGTTCGTGTTGCCAATTATCACAAAGGGACTATAGAAAATTTTGTAGAAATGCTTGGGGCTTCAGGATTAGATGATATGAAAAACCTTACCAGATCCCACATCTACAGAAGAATTTCATTGAACCAAATGTTAACTTACGAGGAAATCTTCCCTTCCATCAAGTTAGGAGCAATGTTAAATGAAGAAACGATTCCGGAAAAATATAAATTGGATTTCCAACTTTCCAATATGAATGCTTGGGGCATCCATCCTCAAATGGCATAATTGATGGAAGATCAGTGGGTTGCCCAAACGAAAGCATTTGTAAAACTAAAGTTGGAAAATGCTGAAGCCGGTCACGATTGGTTTCATATTGAAAGGGTGTACAAACTGTCCGAAATTATTGCTAAAACTGAACAGTGCAACTTGGTAGTGGTGCAGCTTGCAGCCCTACTTCATGATATCGCAGAGCCAAAGTTTCATCAGGGTGATGAAACTTTGGCTCTGTCCATTTCCAATGACTTTTTAACTTCTATTGGCGTTCCAAAAGATTGTATTGAGCAGGTTTTGTTTGTCATCAAGCACCTGTCGTTCAAAAACAGAGGATCATTGCCAAAGACAATCCCCATCGAATTGAAAATTGTGCAAGATGCCGATCGGTTGGATGCCATTGGAGCTATTGGTATCGCAAGAACTTTTCATTTCGGAGGTTTCAAAAACAATTTGATGCACCACCCGGATATGCCGCCAAAGTTAAACATGACAAAGGAAGAGTACAAAAAGTCTGACGGAACCACCATCAATCATTTCTACGAAAAATTGTTGTTGCTCAAAGACCTGATGAATACTGAAAAAGCCAAAGAATTGGCCGAAAAAAGGCATCAATTTATGCACTCTTTTTTAGAGCAATTTCTGAACGAATGGGATTCGCTTTCTTAAATTAAATATTGGTTTAAGTTCTATTGTTTAAGTGTAATGTTTTATTTATTAATTTGTTATTGGCTATTGTTTAATCCTAAATTCTTCAAAATAGCCTTCTAACGCAGGGTTGATGCGCTATCTTATTGATTGTCTGCTTCCTGTATTTTTGTGGAAAACTTTTAGGTCGATTTTTATATTTATTACCTGTTTCAACTTTCAAAATAGGCTTTTCTTTTTTACTTTTGTCCATATCCATTCGGGTAGAAAAAATCCAATTTTTTATTGTCAAATTTTATTTCATCGTATTGTTTTTCAGTGAAATAAAGTTTTTTAACCACAAGTATTAATTCTAAAAATGCATTAGATATGGGAATTTTTGAGAAAAGAGTCAACTACAAACCTTTTGAATACCCTGAGGTATTACAATTTATTGAAGCGATCAACAAATCCTTTTGGGTACATTCCGAAATCGATTTTACAGCCGATATACAAGACTTCCATTCACAATTGGAGCCTCATGAAAAAAATGCCATCAAAAATGCACTTTTAGCCATTGCTCAAATCGAAGTTTCGGTAAAAACTTTTTGGGGAAACCTGTATAATCACATGCCAAAACCTGAACTTAACGGTTTGGGAGCTACTTTTGCCGAATGCGAGTTCCGCCATTCCGAAGCATATTCTCGATTGTTAGAAGTTTTGGGATACAACGACGAGTTCACAAAAGTGGTAGAAATTCCAGCAATTAAAAAAAGAATTGATTTCCTTTCGAATGTTCTGAAACATGCCAATGCAACCACAGAAAAAGAGTATGTATCGTCCTTGCTGTTGTTTAGTATTTTGATAGAAAATGTTTCTTTATTCTCCCAATTTGCCATCATCCTTTCGTTCACCCGTTTCAAAGGATTTATGAAAAATGTTTCCAACATCATTGCGTGGACTTCTGTTGACGAGCAAATTCATGCCAATGCAGGAATTTATCTAATTAATAAAATTAGAGAAGAACAACCCGATTTATTGACGGATTCGGACATTGATGATATTTATACTTTGGTGGACCAATCGGTAGAATTGGAAGCCGAAATCTTGGATTGGATTTTTGAATTGGGAGAAATTGACCATGCTACCAAAGAAAATCTCCTGAATTTCATGAAATTCCGTGTGGACGATAGTTTAAAGAAAATCGGTATGAATTTGAGATACAATGTTACGGCTGAAGAATACAAGCCTATGGTTTGGTTTGAAGAAGAAGTTTTTGCCAATTCCATGGACGATTTCTTTGCAAAAAGACCTGTTGATTATACCAAACACGACAAGAGCATCACCGCCAACGACCTTTTCTAAACATCGAATACCAACACCCTTTACCCAAATGACACAAGATATTAAATCTGAAATCGATTACATCCAATCAGAAAATTTTAAGCTTGGCCAATACATTTATATGGCCATGGCAAAAGTAGGAGAACACCGCGTGTGTATTGCAGTAGGTTACAAAATTGATTATTGCATAAAAAAGGCCTTGCAGTTTTCCGAAAAAGATCATCAACTAACCTTTACGCACATCAACAAAGTGAAGGTCGGCGAATTGGAAAGAACCAAGAAGTTTGAATGGGTTGAAAATAAAGAATTACAAGTGTCCTAGTCGTTTGTTTAGGAAATATAACAGTTGAAAAGAAAAATAAGAATGGAAGAAAATCTAAATATATGGTGGCTCAACGAAGAGTCCGAACAAATGCTCAACAGAGGGTATCTGTTAAAAGGCGAAACCGTTGAAGGAGCCATAGACAGAATTACCACATCGGCAGCTAAAAGATTGTACAAGCCCGAGTTGCAACCGGCCTTCAAGGAAATGATTGTGAAAGGATGGATTTCTTTTTCATCACCCGTTTGGGCTAATATGGGGACACAAAGGGGGTTGCCAATTTCTTGTTTTAATGTTCATGTCCCGGACAGTATCGAAGGGATTACCGGAAAAATGGGAGAAGTCATTATGCAAACCAAAATTGGTGGCGGTACTTCCGGATATTTTGGCGAACTTAGAAACCGTGGTACTGCCGTTACGGATAACGGGAAATCTTCAGGAGCCGTATCTTTCATGAAGCTGTTTGATACCGCTATGGATGTGGTTTCGCAAGGTGGTGTGAGAAGAGGCGCTTTTGCAGCATATTTGGATATTGACCACGGAGATATCGAAGAATTTTTATCCATAAAAGACATCGGAAGTCCGATCCAAAACTTGTTTACAGGGGTTTGTGTGCCGGATTATTGGATGCAAGACATGATTGAAGGCGATACCGAAAAAAGAAAAATTTGGGCGAGAGTGTTGGAGAGTCGCCAACAAAAAGGATTGCCTTACATTTTCTTCACGGATAATGTGAATAGAAACAAACCTCAAGTCTATAAAGACCACGGAATGACCATTAATGCCAGCAATCTTTGCTCGGAAATTATGCTGCCATCCACCTTGGAAGAAAGTTTCATCTGCTGTTTGTCTTCCATGAACTTGGAGTTGTACGACGAATGGAAAGATACCAACGCGGTGAAATTGGCCATCTATTTCTTGGATGCCGTACTATCGGAATTTATCGAAAAAACCGAAGGTAATTTCTACTTGCAAGGCGCCAGAAACTTTGCCATCAGACACAGAGCTTTAGGTTTGGGCGTTTTAGGATACCATTCGTATTTACAAAAAAATATGATCCCTTTCGAGAGTTTCGAAGCGACTCAGTTCAATGCTAGAGCTTTCAGACAGATCAAGGAACAGGCCGAACAAGCGTCCAGAGAACTTGCAAATATTTACGGTGAACCCGAGTTGCTGAAAGGCTACGGAATGAGAAATACCACCCTGATGGCGATTGCTCCAACCACTTCCAGCTCGGCAATTTTGGGACAAACTTCCCCAGGAATCGAACCTTTCGCATCCAATTATTACAAAGCAGGTTTGGCAAAAGGAAACTTTATGCGTAAGAATAAATATCTTGCGAAATTGTTGGAAGAAAAAGGATTGGACAACGAAGAAACTTGGAGAACCATCATGCTGAACCACGGTTCTGTACAACACATGACCGAATTGTCTGACGAGGAAAAAGCAGTGTTCAAGACATTTAGAGAGATTTCGCCAATGGAAATTATCTCCCAAGCAGCTCAAAGACAGCAATATATCGATCAAACTCAATCCTTGAACTTGCAAATTCCGTCCACCATGCCGGTAAAAGATGTCAATTATCTGATGATTGAAGCATGGAAAAAGGGCGTGAAAACATTGTATTACCAAAGAAGTTCTTCGGTTTCCAAAGAATTGATGGTCAATTTTGTGACCTGCTCTTCTTGTGAAGCTTAATTTTTTTGAAAAGAATAAATAGGAACTCGGCTTAGGCTGAGTTTTTTTATGGTCGAAAGTCATGCGTTTTAGATGACTTTTGTGCATGCATTTCTTTTGTCATGTGGCGAAATAATCTTAAATTGCCCTTTCAAAATTTTAAAACAATTAACAATGACACAAGATATTGTATTCGAACTGATCGAGAAAGAAAGACAAAGACAATCTCACGGAATTGAACTTATTGCTTCGGAAAACTTCGTTTCCAATGAGGTGATGGCAGCGATGGGCTCCGTTTTAACCAACAAATATGCTGAAGGCTATCCAGGAAGAAGATATTATGGAGGTTGCGAAGTGGTGGACGAGGTGGAAACCCTAGCCATCGAAAGAGCTAAAAAATTATTCGGTGTCGATTATGTGAATGTTCAGCCGCATTCCGGTTCTCAAGCCAATGCAGCCATTTATTTGGCCGTTTTGAAGCCGGGAGACAAAATCATGGGAATGGATCTTTCCATGGGCGGTCACCTTACCCACGGATCGGGTGTGAATTTCTCAGGAATACAGTATCAAGTTTGTTCTTACGGTGTCGATAGAGAAACCGGAAGGATCGATTACGAACAAATGCGTGAAGTGGCCCTTCGTGAAAAACCAAAAATGATTATCGCCGGTTATTCTGCATATTCCCGCGATTTGGATTATAAAAAATTCCGTGAAGTAGCCGACGAAGTAGGAGCGACACTTTGGGCAGATATCGCACACCCGGCAGGTCTTATTGCGAAAGGATTGTTAAATTCTCCGTTTGAACATTGTCATGTGGTTACAACGACCACGCACAAAACCCTGCGTGGGCCGAGAGGTGGGATGATCATGATGGGCAAAGATTTTGAAAATACCTACGGACACAAAACTCCAAAAGGCGAATTGAAAATGATGTCAGCCGTATTGGATTCTGCAGTTTTTCCGGGTATTCAAGGTGGACCTTTAGAGCATGTGATCGGAGCCAAAGCGGTTGCCTACGGTGAAGCATTGACGGATAATTTCGGAATTTATGCCAAACAAGTGGTTGCTAACACCCAAGCCTTGGCCAAATCCATGGTGGATAGAGGTTTCGAGATTGTGAGCGGCGGTACCGACAATCACTTGATGCTGATCGATCTTAGAAATAAAAATGTGAACGGTAAAGAAACTGAAAAAGCTTTGGTAAAAGCCGATATCACTTGTAATAAAAATATGGTTCCTTTTGATGACAAATCGGCCTTCACCACTTCGGGGATCCGTTTGGGTACGGCTGCCATAACTACCAGAGGTCTTGTGGAAAACGAAATGGACAACATTGCCGAACTTATTTCGAATGTTGTGGATAACATCAATAACGATGCGGTATTGGCAGATGTTCGTAAGAAGGTGAATGCGATGATGGAAGGTAGGCCTTTGTTCAGCTTTTAATTCCATTTAAAACAAATAATTTCAGGTTTCGAATTCAAATTTCGAAACCTGTTTTTTTTTGCTTGTCTTTAAATGCAAATTGCGTGGACTTTGTTAGAGTCTTATCTTTGCGGAAAGATTGTAAAAAATAAAGAACAGCAATTTTGTTTCACTGAATAGAAATTGAAAACAATGGATAAAAAAGTCTATACTTTTCTGGAAATCAAACAAAAAATGGCGAACTACTGCGTTTATCAAGATCGCTGCCATGAAGAAGTGGAGCAAAAGATGCGTGAATTTGTACTGATACCGGAGGCTAAAGAAGAGATTTTACTCTATCTCATCCAAGAGAATTTCCTGAACGAAGAACGCTTTGTGAGAAGCTATATTCGGGGCAAATTTTACATGAAAGGTTGGGGTAGGGTTAAGATAAAATTAAACCTTTTACAAAAAAAAATTAACGAAAAATTAATTTCCAAATGTTGGAATGAAATTGACGATGCCGATTATGAAAACGAAATGGAAAAACAGTATCAGACTTACTATTCCAAACTATCAGGTTTGAAAGAATATCAGAAAAAAATGAAAACCGTAAAGTATTTGTTGTCGAGAGGTTTTGAATATGAACTGTTAATGAATCTTAAATAATCTTAAAAAAAATACAATACCCATCTTGGAAAGGGGGTTGAAATATTTTATATTTGTAGGTCTAAACGATTGATTAAAGGATTGTGAATATGACATTTCACTGAAAGTAGTACTGGGATTGCGCTGAGCACTATTTTAAACCTTTCATTTCGTAAGAAAATAGAAACTAAAAGATAACCATAAAACATGAATTTTAAAAACAATTGCAAACTCAGAGACTTTGTTTCCTGGGTCGTACAATTTAGCAACAACCGGTATTCGCCAAGATGGTTCATCTTATTGGTGGATGTATTGATCTTAATTTTTGCATTCAATCTCACTTACTTTATCTTGGGTATGCTTCATGTTAGACCCACTTCAATGGTGGATTTTACAACGAAAGCATCATTAGTAATTGGAGTCAATGTGGTATTTATGCTGGTGTTTCGTAGCTTTTCTGGCGTCATACGACACTCGACTTTTTTCGATTTATTCAGACTCTTTTTGGTCATGCTGTTTTCAGGGATTGTATTGGTAATCATCAATTATTTATACCAGTATAAATTTACTTCATTCATCATAAGAAATCCGATATTGGTGGTGTATTCCGCTGTTGCCTTTGGTTTTTTATTTTTATTTAGACTGTTCATTCGAGGATTGTATAAACTGATCAACGATATCAACAGAACCAAATATTTGAAAAAGATTATGATCCTTGGTACCGATGACGATGCCATTTCTTTTGCCAAGGCCATCATAACCAGTCCAAACAGTCCTTATGAAGTGATGGGATTCTTGGTGAACAAAAAAGAAAATGGAGCTCCTAAAATATTAGGGAAAAATATATTCTCAAAAAAATGTTTGTCTAAAGATTTTGTTGAAAACCAACAATTAGAAGCCGTTTTGTTGATTAAAGAAAACCTGTCCCGTCAAGAAATCAATGCTTGGGTAAATTTTTTAATGGATCTGAACATTAAAGTATTAAAAGCCCCATCCATACAGAAATTAAGAGATAAAGATTTGGTAGGAGGAATTCAGAAAATTCAAATTGAAGATTTACTGAATAGAAAGTCCATAGCTATTGGACACCAAGTGGTAGAAGAACAACTTGCGAACAAAAGAATTTTGGTCACCGGTGGTGCGGGATCTATCGGGAGTGAAATTGTAAGGCAAGTAGCCAAACACAATCCTTCCTTTTTATTGATTTTGGATCAAGCCGAAACCCCTTTGTATTCTTTAGAACTGGAGATCAGACAATTTTTTCCCAATTTGAATTGCAAATTTGTATTGGCGGATATTTCCAACGGCTACCGTATGGAAGAGTTGTTCTCCGAATACAAATTTGATGTAGTTTATCACGCAGCGGCCTACAAACATGTTCCGATGATTGAGGAAAATCCACACGAATCCATTTTCGTTAATATACACGGAACCAAATTATTGGCTTCGTATGCATGCAAATACAAGGTAGATCGTTTCGTTATGGTATCGACAGACAAAGCCGTGAATCCGACCAATGTGATGGGGGCTTCCAAAAGAGTGGCCGAGCTGTTCGTACAAGCTTTGCAAAATGAAGATTGCAACGATACCAAGTTCATCACCACCCGTTTTGGAAATGTTTTGGGATCCAACGGATCTGTAATTCCGCATTTTAGAATGCAAATAGAAAATGGTGGACCGGTAACCATCACGCATCCGGAAATTGTACGATATTTTATGACCATACCCGAGGCTTGCGAATTGGTGTTGCAAGCTGGAGCAATGGGGAATGGAGGCGAAATCTATGTTTTTGATATGGGCAAACCGGTGAAAATTTTAGACTTAGCGACCAGAATGATTAAATTATACGGGTTGGAACCGCATCTGGATATTCCCATTACCTTTACAGGACTAAGACCCGGAGAAAAGCTGTACGAAGAATTGCTGAGCGACGATACGACGACATTGCCAACCAATCACAAGCAAATTTTGATCTCTAAAGATCCTTGTAGAGGCTTCCAAGACATCGATGACATGACCAGAAAGGTTATAAAAGCGGCCATGCGAAGAGACAAAATGGAAGTGGTGAAACATTTAAAATTAATAGTTCCTGAATTTAAGAGCAATAATTCTGTTTATCAATCGTTGGATTAATTTAGATATATTATATTTGTGCTTCAATTTTTTTAATGATTATGAAGAAAAAATCCTATTTGTTTTTAATTTCTACTATTTTAGTGGTGCTGACTTCTTGTAAGTCAAAAACAAATATCAATTATATGGAAGATATTCAGCAGGTTGCCTTGGCTTCTTCCAAAGAAAATTCGGTTTTTACCATTCAGCCGGGGGATCATCTGATGATTTTGGTTTCTGCAAAAGACAACAATGTAGCCAAACCATTTAACCAAAATTATTCCTCGTCCGAAAATCCTTTGTATTCGACACCGAGCTCCAATGTTCCTACACAGACTCAGGTGCCTTTTTCTGGGCCCACCTATACGGTAGGTGCAGACAACAGCATACAATTTCCAGAACTGGGATTGATCCGTACGGAAAATAAATCCACAGAGCAATTGAAAAATGAACTTCAGGATCGATTGAAAAAATACATCAAAGAACCTTCGGTAAGTGTTCGATTGGTTAATTTTAAAATCTCCGTTTTGGGAGAAGTCAATAAAGCCGGTCGTTTTACCGTACCGGATGGGCAAAACATCAATGTCTTAGAAGCCATAGCCATGGCGGGAGATTTGACCATCTACGGCGAGCGAAATAAAATTATGGTACTTAGGAATACCGACGGTACGCCGGTCAGTCACACCATCGATATCTCCAAATCGGAGTTTATCAATTCGCCGTATTATTTTTTAAAACAAAACGACATCATTGTGGTTCCTGCCAACAAAACTAGACAGAACGCCTCGGCTTTTGGTCCACAAACCACCGTTTGGATCTCTGTGGCATCCGTAGCTTTGGGGTTGTTGGCTCTTTTTGTTAGAAAATAATCGGAAGAGACTTTTTAGTCCATGAACTTTAGAAAAATACAATTGAAAGATATTAATTGATCAGAATGAATCAAGAAGCAGGAAAAATAAAAAAAGAGACCAATCTTAGCGATATTTTGAAACCTTACATCAGCAAATGGAAAACATTTGCTTTTTGCGTTGCAATGTTTTTGGCGTTGAGTTTGGTGTACATCAAAATAACCGCTCCGGTTTACAAATCCGAAACCAAAGTCCTTATCAAAGATGCCAAAAAAATGTCTTCGGCTTCTGGAGATTTTGGGGTCTTGCAAAATTTAGCCGGTTTTAGCGGGATGGGAACCAACAGCATCGAAAACGAATTGGAAGTTTTCCGTACCAAAAAACTCATCGGCGATGTTGTGAAAGATTTGGGGGTGCAAATTCCGGTGTTCAGCATTGGTAAGTATTACGACAGCGAGTTGTACCAAAAAACCAGTCCTTTTACGGTGCATGTACTTGCTGAAAAAGAAGTTGAAAAATTTCCTAAAGAACAAATTGAAGTGGAAATCAATGGAAATCAATTGGTGATTTCTTCTCCTGAATTATCTGGGAAAATTAAGTCTGAGTTTGATAAAACCATTTCTCTACCTTTTGCCAACATCATCATTCAGAAAAATAAAGCTTATCAAAAGCCTAAATTTTTGAAGTTTAGAAACGATAACGAATTCAAATTCAGATATCAAACTTTTGCCGATGCTGTAGAAGGTTTTCAAAAACAACTGACTGTGGATTTGGCCGATAAAGATGCTACGGTGATCAATCTGGTGTTGGTAGGTGAAAATAGGGAGAAATCTAAAGAATTTCTTAATACTTTGGTGAAATACTACAATCTGGATGCGATTACCGATAAGAATACCGAGTCCAAAAGAACAAAAGATTTTATCGATGAGAGGATTTCCATCATTTCCAAAGAATTAGGCGATGTAGAAAACGAAAGAGAACGATTTAAAAAATCCAACGAAATTGTTGATATCCCTACTGAAGCTAAACTCAATCTGCAACTAAGCACCGAAGCTACGGCTAAAGAATTGAATTTGGAAAACCAACTTCAGATGAGCCAGATGCTTCTAGGATTTCTTAACAAACAAGGACTGGGACAGACCCTACCGGCCAATGTAGGTCTGGACAATGTTGCCGCCAGTAAGAATATAGAAGTGTACAACTCTTTGGTCTTGCAAAGAAATAAATTGTTGGAAAATGCAACCGAAGAAAACCCTTTGGTGATAGAGGTGGAAGCTCAAATTAAACAAATGCGCAATTCTGTGAAAGAAGGTTTGGCTAAACACATTTCAGCCTTGAATATGTCCAGGGCTCAAATCATTTCGCAACAAGGAAGTTTTGATTCCAAAATAAATAAATTCCCAACTCAGGAAAAATTATTCCGAACCATAGAACGACAACAACAGATCAAGGAAGGTCTTTATCTTTTGCTTTTACAAAAAAGAGAAGAATCCGCCATTTCTTTGGCCATGACATCGGATAAGGCTAGGGTAATCGATCAAGCCTACACCTTAAAAAAGCCGGAATCACCTAAGAAAATGATCATTCTTTTGGCTTCGTTAGTTCTTGGATTGTTATTGCCATTTACTTTCATCTATCTCAAAGAATTGTTCAACAACAGTATTGAAACCAAGCACGACATCGAGAAGATGTCCAACATCCCAATCATCAGTGAGATCCCTCGTTTGGATCGTAAAGCCCAACCGCTTATTCAGATGAACGATGTGTCGCCCATGGCTGAAGCGTTTAGGATTCTGGTGACCAATCTTAATTTTATATTACCGAAAAAAGATAAAGGTAGGATCATCATGATCACTTCCTCATCAAAAGGAGAAGGGAAAACCTTTGTGTCATCCAATTTGGCCATAGCTTTGGGGTCACCAAAAAGAAAAGTTTTGTTGATCGGTTCGGACATCCGAAATCCTCAGTTGCAACGCTACGACCCGAGCAAGTTTTCGGCTCCCGGTCTGTCCGAGTATCTTTCAGAGAATGTCGATTCGGTAGAAAGTATCATGCATCCGAGTCCTTTTTCTAAGTATTGCGATATTATTTATTCCGGAACCATTCCGCCAAATCCGACCACGCTGTTGGAAAATGGTAGATACAGTCAATTGATTGATCAGGTAAAAGACCAATACGACTATCTCATCATCGATTGTGCGCCGTTGATGTTGGTGACGGACACCTTCATTATTTCGGATATTGCCGATGCAACTTTGTACATGACGCGTTCCGAAAAATCCGAAAGATCGTTTATCGAATTTGCCAACCATTCTGTGGAGGCCAAACGATTGAACAATGTAAATTTTGTTTTGAACGATGTTCAAAAGCGAAATTTCGGCTATGGAAATACCCTAGGTTACGGATATCATGCTTCTGAAAAGAAATGGTGGCAAAAGATTTTTAGATCCTAAAATCGAGCTTTGTCGCTAATGAATCTTCAAGGTATTTTGGCCAAACTGAAAGGAAAGGAATTTGTTTCGGCAAGTTTCTATTCTGCCATTGCTTCCGTGATTAAGATCCTAACGACCTTGATTATTGGGAAATTCATCGCTTTGAAGTTGGGTACCGAGGGTATGGCACTTTTTGGACAGCTCTACAGTTTTGTACTCATCGTTTTGGTTTTTGGAGGTGGTGCATTCAGTCAGGGGTTGATCAAGTATATTTCAGAATATTCAACACACCAAAATCAACACGATTTAAAATCGATTATTTCGACATGCTTTCAGGTGTCGTTAATATTGTCATCAACGATAGGATTATTTTTATTGATACTGCCCAAAACCTTTTCAGTTTGGATATTCGACTCGGAACAGTACGAAATTGTATTTTATGTTTTTGGAGTTTCGCTTTTGCTGTATGTGGTCAATAATTTGTTGATTTCTGTGGTCAATGGTTTTAGACAATACAAACTAACCAATCGGCTCAACATCATATCCAATGTCATAACTCTAGCATTGTCATTGGTATTTATTTATCTTTATGGGATAACCGGCGCTTTACTCTCGGTGGTTTTGGCTCCTGTATTTTCACTTTTGGTGGTCTTGTTTGTCCTAAGAAAAAAAGAATGGTTTAAGAAAGACCATTTCATGCAGAAAATTCAAATCCCACACCTCAAAAGTCTAGCGCATTTTGGCTTGTTGGGAATCGTTTCGTATGCATTTTTCCCATGGTCGGCGATCGTGATTCGGAACATCATTATCGACAAAGTAAGTTTGTCTTCAGCCGGGCTTTATGAGTTGGTACTCAGGATTTCTGGTGCAAGTCTCATGTTTTTTTCTCTTACGGTTACCACTTATTTCATTCCCAAAATATCCTCGTTAAAATCGTATGAATCCATCGTGAGCGAGATAAAATCGGTTTATAAAATGATCGTACCGATCGTGGTGGTTTTGCTGTTGGCGATATTT
Source organism: Amniculibacterium aquaticum (assembly GCF_003852705.1). Lineage (GTDB taxonomy): Bacteria > Bacteroidota > Bacteroidia > Flavobacteriales > Weeksellaceae > Amniculibacterium > Amniculibacterium aquaticum. The sequence continues at coordinate 30,781 of NZ_REFA01000003.1, read as the reverse complement.
ATTTTCAAATATTGGATGATTATACTTTTGGCCGATGAAAGCTTCTTGCCGGCTCAGAGTTTGTTTCAATATCAATTGATTGGCGATTTTTTTAAGGTTTGTGCTCAGATTCTCAGCTTTGCTTTGGTGGCAAGAGCCAAAGTGTGGACGGTTATTGTTATTGATGTATTGGCCATTGTTGTCCAGATCGTTCTCACTTATTTTTTGGTCGATCGTTTTGGAGTCGATGGCGCTGCTATGGCCTATATGTTTTTGTTTATCCTTTACTTTATTACATTTGTGATTATTTTCAAAAGAAAAATAATGGAATAACCCAGAGTGGTGAACGCTAAAAATTATGAAAGAATTTAATTTTACATATTTTTTAATGTATGCATTTTTCGTATTCTTTGCATTGTTGTTTGCATTGAAGGTCGATGTGCGCAGAAAGCAAGCACAAACTTTAGGGGTTTTGGTTTCTGTATTTTTTATGACCGCTATTGTCATTCTTTTTGGACTGCGGGATTACAAAGTAGGTACCGATACTTTGATGTACAAATATCAATACACCTATTATAAAAAGATTGATTTTGGTACTGAGATTTTGGTCAAATGGTTCATGGCTTTTGTACACGGTTGGTCTAACGATCCCCGATATTATATTTTCTCTCTATCCGCATTGTATTTGTTGGTCTTGTATTTGGCAAGTCTTGTTTTTTCTAGAAAATTCCAATACAATGTCTTGTTTGTGTTGTTTTCCTTTGTTAGTTTGTACAGTTTTCAAAGTTTAGGGGTCAATATTGTTCGGCAAGGAGTTTCGTTGGCATTTTTGCTTTTGGCTGTGGCTTTATATCTTCGTAATCCTAGAAATGTTGCACTGTGGCTGTTGGCGGCTCTCTGCTCTGTAGGATTCCATGTAACCAGTATTGCTATTATTGTCGTATTAATTTTGGTGAATGTCTTTAGGAAATTGCCAATAAAATATTATACCGTACTGTACTTTGTATTTGTTGTTTTGGCGTATTTTAAGGTAAGTTTACTCTCCTTAGGGCCGGTTTTGGGTGATGTTTTTGCAGGAGATAGAAAGTCCAAATACATCGACGGATCTTTCGATAAAGAATTTAGCATCGGTTTCAAACCTCAGTTTGTTATTTTTAATACCCTGTTTTTGCTCATCTTTTTTCTCATTCGAAAGTATGGACAAAAGCAAGAAAACTATGATGTCTTATTCAAGACTTATATGGCGCTGAGTATGATGTTTTTTATGATGTTCCAATTGCCTTTTTCCGATCGTTGGGGAGTCATGTCTTGGATGTTTATCCCCTTTTTATTGGCACCTGCTTTTGCAGAAAACGGACAGTACCGAACTTCAATAGTTTCCGTATTGTTCCTAGCCATAATTTTTGTAATTTTCCAATCTATGTATTATCAATCATGACAGCGGTAACCATTGCCATACCTTTTTACAATGCTCAAACCTATTTGGCACAGGCCATAGAGTCTGTTCTTTGGCAAACCCATAAAGATTTTGTCCTGTTGTTAATGGACGATGGATCTACCGACGGATCTTTGGGTATTGCGAATAAATATGCAGAAAAAGATCCTAGAATTAAGGTGTATTCAGACGGAATGAATAAAAATTTAGGTTTCAGACTTAACCAAATTCCATCTTTGGTCGAAACCGAATATCTGGCCCGCATGGATGCCGATGACATCATGCATCCCGAAAGAATTGCCAAACAGTTGCAAGCCTTGCTTCAAGATCCTACTATTGATGTTTTGGGAACCAATATTTATTCCATAGACGAAAACGATGCGGTCAACGGCATTCGTGATGAAATAAGTACAGAGAAAGTCGTCCCGGTACGAACATTTTGGCACCCAACCGTTATGGCAAAAACCGAATGGTTCAGAAAACATCCTTACGATGTACAAGCAGAAAGAATTGAAGATGCTGAATTGTGGCTCAGTCAGTTTCAGCAATCCAAATTCATGAAATTATCAGAGCCTTTGTTGTTTTACAGAGAGTTTGGTAACAAATATTGGAAGAAATATGTAAAAGGAAATAAAGGAGTACTGTATGCCTTGAAGAAACACGGCTACAGCCCTATTTTTATTAAATTTGCATTGCGCTATTTTGCCGCTCAAGCCGTATATTTTTTAATGGACTTGGTGGGTAAAGAAGGTTTGATGATTCAAAATAGAAATGCAATTCCACTAGACAATTTAAAAATTGAAGACCTTATCCATGGAAAAGTATAATCTGAAATTCATTTTCGTACTGTGCTTGATTTTTTCGGTGTTTCAATCCTGTTTCAAGTCGCAATCTAACCACCAATACCAAACCGTACCCACATCTTTGGTGTCGAAATATTGGAAAGTTTCTTCTCAAAAAGTGAAGGGCTATTACGATCTGACCAAAGCATTGCCCAAAAATTATTCGGTAAAAGGGAATGTAGATTATACCCAATATTTGCAAAAGGCCATCGATGGTTACGACAAAGTCATGATGCCCAACTTCCCGGTATTGATTAATAAAAATGGATTGAAATTAAAATCCAACCAAACGGTATATTTCCCTAAAAATGCTTGGCTTATTTTTCAAGGTCCCGCCATGAAAAAATTGGATGATGTTTTGAAAATTTATAATGTTGAAAATGTAGTATTGATCAATCCACAAATCGAAGGGAGCAAATTTGCACGCATCCAACAAGAAGGACAATGGTCTGCCGGTATTTGCATTCTCAATTCAAAAAATATAAAAATTACAAATCTTAGGATTAAAAATACCTTTGGCGACGGCTTGTTCATAGGTTCGGAAGACGGCGGATTTTCAGAAAACATCCAAGTGAAAGGAGGGTGGATCGATTCGGCAAGAAGAAACGGACTGTCGATAACCTCCGGAAAAAATGTGTGGGTAGAACAACTTTTTATATCCAACACTTTCGGTCATGACCCCGAAGCCGGTGTCGATGTAGAACCCAGCTGGTACAAAGATGTTATTGAGAATGTGAATTTAAAAAACATCTACACCTACAACAACAAGCAAGCCGGTATTGCCGTGAACATGAATGCACTAAATGTAAATACCGATTCAGCAGCAAAAAGTATAGGCCTGACCATTGACGGACATATTGATCAGGGATCCAATCATGCATTTCTAACTTCTCTAAACCAAGGCGATCAAAAAAATAAATTTGATGCCAAAGGAACCATTAAAGTCGAAAACACGCAATGGTTGAACAATCGAGAGGCAAGTTTTTGGACCACACCAGAAAAACACCGAATCAATATACTTTTTAATAAAGTGAACATTAATGATGTTCAGAAAAATCAGAAATTTAAAGAAACCGTACAATCGAAAGCGGGATTAAAACTTCAATGAAAATTTTCCATGTCATAACATTAGCCGATTTGGGCGGAGCACAATCGGTGGTGCTTAATTTGGTGAACCGCTTGGTACTAGACGGGCATGAGGTTTTTGTGCTTTCAGAACTTCAAGGTCCCATGTGGGATTTGTTGGACAAAAGGGTAGGGCAGATCCGCATCAAGAGTCTCCAAAGAGCCATATCTCCCATCAAAGAAGTGAAAGTGATGGCAGCGCTGAAAAAAGCCCATCGCCTGCACAAGCCGGATGTAATCCACCTTCATTCCTCCAAAATTGGCGCTTTGGGAAGGTTGGTTTTTCCATCGTCCAAGATCGTCTATACCGTTCACGGTTTCGATTCCATTCGTGTGGCGTTTAGAAAATTTTTACCCGTAGAAAAGTTTTGCCAAAACAAATGTGCACAAATTGTCGGGGTCAGCAAGTACGATGTTGAAGGCATGAAGGCCGAAGGCATCACGCAAAATGTATCGTGCATCTACAACGCCATTTCCGATTTTACAAGAACGGAAATTAAAGACCAAAGACCGGATATAACGGATTTTTTAACAAAAAATAAAACAGTCGGAGCCAAAATTATACTCTGTATTGCAAGGCTGTCTGCTCCTAAACGCTTCGATCTTTTTTGTGAAGTGGCTCAAGCTTTTTCATACGATCCTCGTTTCAAATTTGTCTGGATAGGAAATCGGGAAGTTGTAAAGGATGCGCCTGAAAATGTTTTTTGCATGGGCGAAGCTCCCGATGCGCATCAATATCTAAAATATGCCGATGTTTTTATGCTGCCTTCCAATTACGAAGGTTTGCCCATGTCCATATTGGAAGCCCTTTGTTACGGAGTTCCTGTGGTGGCGTCAGCCGTGGGGGGCATCACCGAAATTTTAGACGGCGAAAACGGTTTTGCGGTACAAAATACCAAAGAAGATTTTCTTGATGCCATTCATCAAACGGTTAATAACGATGAAAAATATCTTAAATTTTCTAAAAATGCGAGATTAACTTATGAAAAATCATTCGATATCCAAGAAATGTATAAAAAATATATGAACTTGTATTCTTTATTATGAAATTTTTATTTACTTTGCAACCTTAGTAAACATGAAAGTGGAGGGTAGATTCAGAACGGGAAAAATTAATTGTCTTTTTATCAATGTCAACGATATTTCTAAAAAATTGTTCGACGGTAAAAAGTTCGATAAAAATTACAAAGCATTTCATTTTGATTCTGTTGAAGAAGAATTAAATACCGACTTTTGTAAGGACAATAATATACAGTACATTATTGTTGAAGCATCCAGTGTGCGCTCCATATCCCAACAGCTTACCCACGAGTTGGTCGCTTCGAAATTCATGGGCGTTAAGGTTTTCGAAATCCACGACTTTTACGAATTAGTCAACCAAAGAGTTCCTTTGGTCAAATACAATACCAATACCTATTTGGCCGATGAAACCCTGTCTTTGGGAAATAAAACCGGATATCTTTTTCTCAAAAGATTCATCGATTTGCTCATTTCCATTCTTCTTATCCCTTTTGCTTTGCCACTCATTCTTTTAGGAGCTGTGCTTATTTGGATTTCCTCACCGGGAAAAGTCTTTTTTGTACAAGAGCGAGTAGGGAAAAACTCCAAACCTTTTAACATCTATAAGCTCAGAACCATGAAGCTGAAACACAGCGGCGGTTATACAGAAGCCAAAGATTCCCGAGTGTTGAAAATTGGTAAATGGCTCAGGCTGACCAAGATCGACGAGCTGCCGCAGATCCTTAACATTCTAAAAGGCGATATGTCTTTAATAGGACCACGGCCGGAAAGACCAGAGTTTGTAAGAATGGCCAACGACGAAAATGCCTACTTTGATCTTAGGCACATCATAAAACCCGGAGTTACCGGTTGGGCTCAGGTGCATTTGCCCAAAGCAACGCCCAAAGACAATCTGAAAAAATTAGAATACGACCTTTACTACATCAAGAACATGTCCATATTTTTAGATGTAGAAACCTTGTTGAAGACTGTAAAAGTCGTCGTAAAAATGAGCGGAAACTAAGTCTTCAGCTCGTTTTTTTATATTTGGTCAATTGCTTCCCTCCATCACTCCTTCCCTTCATCACTCCATCACCCCATCACTCCATCACTCCATCCCTTCATCAAAGTTCCGTCAACTACCGAAGGACATTCACTAAATCAAACATTTTTTTAAATTTAACATTCCTAATACCGTGTTTTCAATAGAAAACCGTATTTTTGCCTGACTTCAAATTAAACTAATAAATTAAACTCATGAAACGACCAGCATTGAAGCCGATTTTCCTCGGTTTTTCTATACTTTTCGTGCTTTTTTCTTGCGCTTCCAAAAAAAATATTGTGTATTTTCAGGGAGATGCAAATCTCAACACCCTTTACGAAAACAACATTCCTAAAATTCAGGCAGACGATATCTTGGCGATCAATGTGACCGCTGTGGACATGAAGGCTGCAGCGCCTTTTAACCAATTGTCACAAACGGGTGCCGCAACTGCAAGTACTGCTAAAAATTATACCGTACAGCAAGACGGAAGCATCGATTTTCCAATACTCGGGAAACTTCAATTGGCTGGACTAACCCGTCAACAAGCAACCGACGAAATCAAAGAAAAACTCAACAAGTACATCGTAGATCCTGGAGTTAACATCAACTTTACCAATTTCAGAGTCTCCGTTTTGGGAGAAGTTGCAAGACCGGGTAACTTTACGCTGCCCACCGAAAGGGTAACCGTTCTAGAAGCCATCGCCATGGCTGGAGATCTTAGCATACAGGGGAAAAGAGAAAATGTCTTGGTGATCCGTGAAAAAAACGGACAAAAAACGACTTATACTTTGGACCTTACCAAAAAAGAAGTCTTGGATTCTCCTGCGTACTACCTGCAACAAAATGACTTGGTCTATGTAGAACCGAATAGAGCTCAGGTACAAAACTCCGTGGTCAACTATTCCATTTGGATTGGGGCCATCAGTATTGCCGTTTCGTTAATCGCCATCATCACCCGTTAATTTTTTTCATGGACAATCAGAATTTTTCTCAATACAACACCGAACAAGAAGAGGAAACCATTAATTTAAGAGAACTTTTAGAAAAATACATCGCCTATTGGAAATGGTTTTTGTTATCCATTTTCCTGTGTTTATCTTTAGCGTTTTTATATTTAAGATACGCCACAAAACAGTACAATGTTTCTGCACAGATCTTGTTGAAGGACAAAGATGCAGCTTCTCCAGAATTGGAGGCCATTAAAGATGCAGTCAGCTTCGGTTCCAAAGACAACGCCATGGTTACGGATCAATCCAAGATTCTAAAGTCCAGAAGATTGATGACCAAAGTCGTGGAAAAAAATGAGCTTAATGTACAGTACATCAACAAAGGAAGGATCAATACTTCAGAGGTTTCTAAATCCGAAAGCCCTGTTGTGTTTTCATTTCAAAATCCAAATGTTTTTCACGATGAAAAACTGAAAGGTTCTCTATTTTTGAAGTTGAGTAAGGAAGGCTATGAGATTTTAGACAAATCCTTCGTTCAAGAAGGAAAATACACCTACGGAACACCGGTGAAATCCGACTTTGGACTCTTCGTCATCAATAAAAATCCTAAAAAATTCTCAGGCGCTCAAGCTTTTGAGGTTCATTTTCAGTCCATTAATTTTGCAGCGGATAAATTGAGAAACCGGCTTCAGGTGGAAGCCGAAAAAGACGGCAAGTCCAAAGTGGTCAACCTCTCTTTGGTGAGCAACGATGTCAAAAAAGCCGAAAGCACCATCAATACCCTGATCGATGTGTACAACACCGATTTGCAGGAAGATAAAAATGTAATTTCCAAAGCTACGGCTGACTTTATCAACAACCGTTTGAAGATCATTTCCAACGACCTTTCCGGTGTGGACAAGTCCATGGAAAGTTTCAAAACAAGCAATAAAGTCAACGACCTGCAAGCCGAAGGCGGGATGTACATGACCAATGCCTTCCAAGTGGACAAAGATGTGGTTTCCCTAACCGCTCAGCTTCAAATTGCAAACCAAATGATGGCCAACCTTAGCCGTTCCAAAGATGTGCTCTTGCCGGCCAATGTAGGTCTGGAAGATGTTAGCCTCAATTCCGGGATCGACAGCTACAACCAATTGGTACTGGAAAAACAAGACCTTAGCAAGTCCATGAAGGACGCCAATCCTGTCATGCAGGCTCTAAATGAGAACATTAGAGATGTAAAATCTTCTGTAAAAAATAACCTGAGACTGTTCCAATCTACACTTCAGACAAGATTGTCAGCCGTAGAGGCAAAAAAAGGGGAGTTGACTTCCAAGCTCAACAAGATGCCTCAGCAAGAATTGGGTTTCAAAAAAATTGCCAGACAACAGCAAATTGTCGAAGCCATCTACCTTTTCTTGTTAGAGAAAAGAGAAGAAGCCGAGATTAAGGCATCGGCAAAAGTAGATGCCATAAAAATTGTGGATCTGGCGTACAGCAACGGCATCCCCGTAAGTCCTAAGAAAAACATCATCTACCTTGGAGCGTTCATCTTGGGGTTGGTCATTCCGGTCTCCATTCTGTATCTGCTCTTTATGCTGGATAATAAAGTAAAAAGCAGACACGACATCAAAAAAATATACAAAGGACCCATCTTGGGAGATATTCCTTTGGCAGAAGTACCCAACTATGTCATTTCCAACAACGACCACTCTTCAGTAGCCGAATCGTTCAGGATATTGCGTGGGAATCTGCAGTTCATGATGCCACAGGTCGAAGGCTGCAAAACCATATTGCTAACCTCTGCCATTCCCGGAGAGGGCAAGACATTTGCGTCCATCAATCTAGCGCAGATTATTTCCCTATCCAAAAAGAAAGTTTTACTGATAGGTGCCGATTTTAGATCTCCAAAACTATTGGCGTACATGGATTTGGATGCGTACAAATCCCAGTCGGGCTTGTCCAATCTCTTGGCCGATGAACAATTGGATCTGTCTCAAACGATTATCAAGAGCACAGCCAAATACGGGTTCGACATTCTCCACTCCGGGAGCATACCACCCAATCCTGCCGAATTGTTGATGACCGATCGATTGGAGCAACTGATCAACCAATGGAAGTCCCAGTACGATTACATCATCTTAGATGCCCCTCCGGTTTCTTTGGTGGGCGATGCGCAGATCATTGCAAAACATGCAGACCTTACGCTCTATCTCACCCGTGTCAACCACATGGACAAGAGAATGCTTGCCGTATTGGAAGAATCCTACGAATCCCATAAACTCAACAACCTTGCCGTCATCATCAACGGGATAGACTACTCCAAAGGTTATGGATATGGATATGGATATGGATATGGATATGGACACCTGCACGAAAAAAACAAAAAGAAAGGCTTTTTAGGCCTTTGGTAAAATACTCAAATCGAAAAAAACTAAATGAAAATAACCGTTGTAGGAACCGGATATGTAGGACTCTCCAATGCGATGCTTCTCGCACAGCATAACGAGGTCGTAGCCTTAGACATCATTCCAGTAAAAGTAGAAATGCTGAACAAAGGAATTTCTCCCATCGAGGACAAAGAAATTTCCGAATTTTTACAATCCAAGAAGCTTAATTTCAAAGCGACTTTAGATAAAGAAGTAGCCTATAAAAATTCCGACTTTGTCATTGTGGCTACCCCTACGGACTACGATCCCAAAACCAATTATTTCAACACCCAATCTGTGGAAGCCGTGGTGCAGGAAGTGCAAAACCACAATCCACAGGCGGTCATCATCATCAAATCGACCGTACCGGTGGGCTTTACCCAAGATTTGAAGGAAAGAACCGGGGTTCAAAATATCATGTTCTCTCCGGAATTTCTCAGAGAGGGCAAAGCCTTGTACGACAATCTTTATCCGTCCAGGATCATCATTGGTGAGCAAAGCGAAAGGGCAAAAATCTTTGCACAGCTCTTGCAACAAGGCGCCATCAAACAAGAGGTGCCTACCTTGTTCACCAACTCTACGGAAGCCGAAGCCATCAAGTTGTTCTCCAACACCTATTTGGCGATGCGTGTGGCGTACTTCAACGAGTTGGATTCCTATGCGCAAATCCATAATTTGGACAGCAAACAAATCATAGAAGGCGTAGGACTGGATCCAAGAATTGGTTCGCATTACAACAATCCTTCTTTTGGTTACGGTGGATATTGCCTGCCAAAAGATACCAAACAGCTCTTGGCGAATTACGATGCGGTACCCAACAACATCATACAAGCCATTGTGGATGCCAACCGTACCCGAAAAGATTTTATTGCCGATACCATCATCGCCAAAAATCCTAAAAAAGTAGGCGTTTACCGATTGATCATGAAATCCGGATCCGACAACTTCCGTGCCTCGGCGATACAAGGCATCATGAAAAGAATAAAAGCCAAAGGGATAGAGGTGGTGGTCTATGAACCGGTACTGGAAGACGCAACCTTTTTTGGCTCCAGAGTGATGAAGGATTTGCAAGCCTTCAAACAGGAATGCGATGTCATCATCTCCAACCGCAACGCTCCAGAATTGGAAGAAGTGAAAGAGAAAGTGTTTACCAGAGATTTGTTTGGGGGGGATTAATATATTGAGGATTTAAACTAAAACTAAAAACTAAACTATGAAACGAATATTAATTACCGGAGGAGCCGGATTTATTGGTTCCAATCTTACCGAGTATTTTTTAAATAAAGGTTATTTTGTAAGATGTTTGGATAATTTTTCTACAGGCTACAAGCACAATGTAGAAGAATTTTTAGCCAACAAAAACTATGAATTAATAGAAGGTGATATCCGAAATTTGGAGACTTGCCAAAAAGCGTGTGCAGGTATGGATTTTGTCTTGCATCAAGCGGCATTAGGCTCGGTTCCTAGATCCATTAAAGATCCAATCACTTCCAATGAAGTCAATGTAAGCGGATTTTTAAACATGCTAACGGCTTCAAGAGACCAAAACATCAAACGATTTGTGTATGCCGCTTCTTCCTCTACTTACGGAGACTCTGAATCTTTACCAAAGGTGGAAGATGTAATTGGGAAGCCTCTTTCTCCTTATGCAGTAACCAAATATGTCAATGAATTGTATGCCGATGTTTTTGCAAAAACCTATGGTTTGTCGTGCATCGGACTCAGGTATTTTAATGTTTTTGGAAGAAGACAGAATACTCAAGGGGCTTATGCAGCAGTTATTCCGTTGTTTACCAAATTGTTCATTCAGAATGAAAGCCCAACCATCAACGGAACCGGCGAAAACTCCAGAGATTTCACTTATATCGACAATGTCATTCAGATGAATGAATTGGCGATGCTAACAGAAAATCCCGAAGCGGTCAATACCGTTTATAACACCGCAGTGGGCGATAGAACCAATCTGAACCAATTGGCTGAATATTTAAAAGAATTTTTAGCGGAATACGACCACAGGATTTCTAATATTGAAATTAAATACGGACCCAATAGAGTAGGCGACATTCCACACTCATTGGCTTCGGTGGACAAAGCAAAACAAATGCTGGGCTATGAACCGACTCATCCTATTAAAAGCGGTTTAAAAGAAGCCGTGAAATGGTATTGGGAACATAAGGAGATGTTGTGAGGAAGTTAAGAAGTTAAGAAGTTAGAAAGTTAGGAAGTAATTGGGATTATTTATCATTCTAACCATCTAACTGTCTAACCGTCTAACCAACACAAAAAATAAAAAAACTTATCAAAAATAATTATGGAAACAAAAAATATACATCAAGAAACTCAGACTCCAAGTCATAAAATCGCCATCATTGGCTTAGGTTATGTAGGATTGCCACTAGCTAGGTTGTTTGCTACCAAATATAATGTTGTTGGTTTTGATATTAACCAAAGTAGAATTAGCGAATTAAGACAAGGGAAAGATTCTACCTTGGAAGTTGAGGATGATATTCTTCAAGCGGTATTAAAATCTGAAAATAATTCAGAAAACGGACTTTTTGTAAGTAATAATTTGGAGGATATTAAAGATTGTAATTATTACATTGTTACCGTTCCTACTCCGGTCGATAAAAACAACAGACCCGATTTGACGCCACTATATAAATCTTCTGAAACCGTAGGAAAAGTCCTAAAAAAGGGAGACATCGTGATTTATGAATCCACGGTTTATCCAGGAGTAACTGAAGAAGAATGTATTCCTGTATTAGAACGTGTATCTGGCCTTAAATTTAACGAAGATTTCTTTGCAGGCTATTCTCCAGAGCGCATCAATCCGGGCGATAAAGAGCATACGGTCGAAAAAATACTGAAAGTAACTTCGGGTTCTACACCGGAGATTGGAGAAGTTGTAAACGATTTGTACAAATCAGTCATCATTGCCGGTACGCATTTGGCACCGACCATTAAAGTAGCCGAAGCTGCCAAGGTAATTGAAAATTCTCAACGCGACATTAACATTGCTTTTGTGAATGAATTGGCTAAAATTTTTAATATTTTGGATATCGATACCCATGCGGTATTGGAAGCGGCCGGAACCAAATGGAACTTCCTTCCGTTCAAACCAGGATTGGTAGGTGGACATTGCATCGGTGTGGATCCTTATTATTTGGCACAAAAAGCACAAGAACACGGCTATCATCCGGAAATTATTTTGGCCGGTAGAAGATTGAACGACTCTATGGGCGAATATGTAGCCTCTCAAGTCGTGAAAACCATGATCAAGAAAAACATCCATGTCAATGGAGCCAAAATCTTGAATTTGGGGATTACTTTCAAAGAAAATTGCCCTGATGTACGCAATACCAAAGCCGTAGATGTCATCAAAGCATTGGAAGATTATGGTTTGGAGGTAAGCACTTTTGACCCTTGGGCCAATCCGGCAGAAGTGATGCACGAATACGGCATCACCAGTCACCAGTCATTAACCACCGACAACCAACAACCAACAGCCGAAAACCAATTTGATGCCATCATCCTAACAGTAGCACACAAAGAATTTACAACTTTAGATTTATCTCAATACCTAAAAGAAGGTGGAATTATTTATGATGTAAAGGGGATTTTAGCTGAAGCTGATAATAGATTGTAATAATGAAAATAACAGTTGTAGGAACAGGCTATGTCGGTTTATCAAATGCGATGCTTTTGGCACAAAATAACGAAGTAATTGCGTTGGATATTGTTCCAGAAAAAATTGCGTTGTTAAATAATAAACAATCTCCGATTGAAGATACTGAAATTAATGATTTTTTATCCAATAAATCTTTAAATTTTAAAGCAACATTAGATAAAGTAGAAGCTTATAAAAATGCTGATTTTGTAATTGTAGCAACCCCTACAGATTACGATCCATCTACAAATTACTTCAATACAACAAGTGTAGAAGTTGTATTAAAAGACATAAAAACTATAAATCCAAAAGCAATTGCGATTATTAAATCAACCGTTCCAGTTGGTTTTACACAAAAAATAAAAGAAGATTTAGGAATTGAAAATGTAATTTTTTCTCCTGAATTTTTACGAGAAGGAAAAGCATTATACGATAATTTATATCCTTCTCGAATCATCGTTGGAGAAATAAGCGAAAGAGCCGAACAATTTGCAAATCTTTTAAAAGAAGGAGCGATAAAAACTGATATACCAACCTTGTTTACCAATTCAACAGAAGCCGAAGCAATAAAATTGTTTTCTAATACCTATTTAGCTCTTCGTGTTGCATATTTCAATGAGTTAGATAGTTATGCGCAGACTTATAATTTAGATAGTAAACAGATAATTCAAGGAGTAGGGTTAGATCCACGTATTGGTTCTCATTACAATAATCCATCATTTGGATACGGAGGCTATTGTTTACCAAAAGATACAAAACAATTATTAGCGAATTACGATACAGTACCAAATAATTTAATCAAAGCAATAGTTGATTCAAATCGAACGCGAAAAGATTTTATAGCGAATTCAATAATTGAAAAAGAACCTAAAATAGTAGGGATTTATCGTTTGATAATGAAATCAGGATCTGATAATTTCCGAGCATCAGCAATCCAAGGAATCATGAAGCGTATCAAAGCAAAAGGAATTGAAGTTGTTGTTTATGAACCAGTTTTAGATGAAGAAACATTTTTCGGTTCTACTGTTATGAAAGATTTAGATAAGTTTAAACAAGAATGTGATGTAATTATATCTAATAGAATGACAGATGATTTAATTGATGTTAAAAACAAAGTATATACACGCGATTTATTTGGTAACGATTAAAAACACAAAATGAAAACTAAACACTTAATAATTTTTGGAACAAGGCCAGAAGCTATTAAAATGGCTCCATTGGTAAAAGAATTTCAAAAAAATACAGAATTTGAAACTAAAGTTTGTGTAACAGCTCAGCACAGAGAAATGTTAGATCAGGTATTAGATTTTTTTGAAATAAAACCTGATTATGATTTAAATCTGATGAAGCCAAACCAAAACTTATATACGCTAACAGCTGATATAATTACAGATTTAAAGCCAATATTAGATGACTTTAAACCTGATTATGTTTATGTGCATGGAGACACATCAACATCTTCTATAGCTGCTTTAGCTGCATTTTATTCAGGAGCAAAAGTTTGTCATATCGAAGCTGGATTGAGAACACATAACAAATGGTCTCCATTTCCTGAAGAAATGAACAGACAATTAACAGGTAGATTAGCTGATTATCACTTTGCTCCAACACAACAATCATTCGATAATTTAATTAAAGAAAATATTAAAGAAGAGGATATTGTAATTACTGGTAATACGGTTATTGATGCTTTATTAGATAGTTCTTCTCGTGTAAAAGAAATAGATAATAGTGAAATAGAAGCATTAAAAAATATAGTTGATTCAACTAAAAAATTAATTTTAGTAACAGGACATCGTCGTGAAAATCATGGACAAGGATTTATAAATATTTGTGAAGCATTAAAAGAAATTGCTGAAACACATACTGATGATGTTCAGATTATTTATCCTGTTCATTTAAATCCAAATGTTCAAAAACCTGTTAACGAAATTTTAGCAGCAGTTGATAATATTAAATTAATAGATCCATTAGCATATCCTGCATTTGTATGGTTAATGACACAATCGTACATGATTATTACAGATTCAGGAGGAGTGCAAGAAGAAGCTCCATCGTTAGGGAAACCTGTTTTAGTAATGAGAGATACTACAGAACGTCCAGAAGCTGTGGAAGCAGGTACAGTTATTTTAGTAGGGACTGATAAGAATAAAATTATTAGTGAAGCGAACCTTTTATTAAATAATCACGAAAAATATAACTCTATGAGTGAATTACATAATCCTTATGGAGATGGAAAAGCTTGTGAAAGAATTGCAGAGTTTATAAAGGCACTATAAAATAACTAGATAATAATAACTAAATAAAAAAATGAATCCAAAAGTAGTAACAATAGGTTTAGGATATATCGGTTTACCAACTTCTGCTTTAATAGCAGAAAATAAAATACCAGTTTTAGGTGTTGATATCTCTCAGCACGTGGTAGATACAATTAATCAAGGTAAAATTCATATTGTAGAACCTGATTTAGATAAATCTGTTGCAAATGCCGTAGCAAACGGATTTTTAAAAGCAGCTACAAAAGCTGTAGCAGCGGATACGTATTTAATTGTTGTTCCAACTCCATTTAAAGGGAATCACGAACCAGATATCTCTTATGTACAAGCAGCAACAGAAGGTATTATTCCTTTATTAAAAGAGGGAGATTTATACATTATAGAATCTACATCACCTGTAGGTACTACAGAAAAAATGATGGATTTAATTTTTACAGTTCGTCCAGAATTAAAAGATAAAATTTATTTAGCATATTGTCCAGAGCGTGTTTTACCAGGAAATGTAATGTACGAATTAGTACATAACGATCGTGTAATTGGTGGAGTTGATGAAACTTCTACAAAAAAAGCAATCGAGTTTTATGCTCAATTTGTTAAAGGTGAATTACATCCTACAAATGCGCGTACCGCAGAGATGTGTAAATTAACCGAAAACTCTTCGCGTGATGTACAAATTGCTTTTGCTAACGAATTATCATTAATTTGTGATAAAGCCGGAATCAATGTTTGGGAGTTAATCCATTTAGCAAACAAACACCCGCGTGTAAATATTTTACAACCAGGTTGTGGTGTTGGTGGACATTGTATTGCTGTAGATCCGTATTTTATTACTGCAGATTATCCGATGGAATCTCGAATGATTGCTCAAGCGCGTTTAACGAATAATTATAAACCTTTTTGGTGTGCAGAAAAAGTAAAATCGGCTCGTTTAGAGTTCGAATTAAAACACGGTCGTCAACCATCAATTGCTATTATGGGATTGGCTTTTAAACCAAATATTGATGATTTACGCGAATCTCCTGCTATTTATATTGCAGAACGTATTATTCAAGAAGCCGGTAATTCCGATTTATTTATTGTTGAACCAAATGTACATGAACATAAAATTTTTAAACTAACAGAATATAAAGAAGCTATAACTAAAGCAGATATTGTTGTATTGTTAGTAGCACATGAAGAATTTAAAAATTTAGAATTCAACGAAAATCAAATTGTATTAGATTTTTGTGGAGTGATTAAATAATTATGGAAAATAAATCCAGTAGTAATACAGTACAAGCTTTTTGGGTTTTATTAGGTAGTTTATCCGCATTTGGGTTTACAATTGTAAGTTCAATGCTTTTAAGTCGTTATTTTAATAAAAATGACTATGGTACTTATAAACAAGTAATGTATGTTTATAGTTCTTTATTAGTTGTTTTTACTTTAGGATTACCTAAAGCATTCAGTTATTTTTTACCCAGAGTTACAAAAGGACAAGCTAAAGATTTAATTTCTAAATTAAATTTAATTTTAATGGGCATGGGATTAATCATGTCAGCTTGTTTCTTTTTTGGGGCAGATTTATTTGCATCTGTTTTAAAAAATAACGAATTAGTTGTACCTATAAAATACTTTTCTTTAGTTCCTTTATTTCTATTACCTACAATGGGAGTAGAAGGTATTTTGGCAACATATAAAAAAACCCAACTTTTAGCAGTTTATAAAACTTGTTCCCAGTTTTTTATGTTAGCTGCAGTAGTTTTACCAGTTATTTTATTTAAAGGGACAATTAATACGGCTATTATTGGATTTACTATTTCGTCTTTCTTATGTTTTTTAGTAGCGTTGTTTTTAAAAAATAATCCAATAAAAAACTACGGTAAAGAAAAATCTGTCGTAACCTATAAAGAAATATTTAAATATACAATTCCAATTATGGGAGCAAGTATCTGGGGGATCATAATTACTTCTTCAGATCAGTTTTTTATTAGTAGATATTTTGGAAGTGAGGTTTTTGCAGATTTTGCGAATGGTTCTTTAGAATTGCCATTCGTTGGAATGATCATAGCTTCAACTTCTACAGTGCTTGCACCTATTTTCTCAAAACACGTTTTTGAGAAAGGGAAAGACTCTAAAGCCGAAGTACTTTTACTTTGGCAGTCTGTACTAAGTAAAACAGTAAAAATCATTTATCCATTAGTTGTATTTTGTTTTTGTTTCGCTTCTTCAATCATGGTTATATTGTATGGGGAAAAGTATGCCGATTCAGGGACATATTTTCAAATTAAATTAATTGTTAATTTTTTCACTGTTATTGCATATGGGCCTTTATTATTATCTATTGGAGGAGAAAAATTTTATTTTAATGTGCATATGTATGGTGCCTTTATTCTTGTTGGATTAGAGTGGCTTGTTGTGACTTTATTTGATTCGCCTTATTTAGTTACAGCGACTTCAGTTTTTTGTCAAATTGGAAGAATTGTAATCATGATGAGTTTTATTGCATCTTATTTTAATGTTAAATTGATTGATTTGTTTCCAATAAAATTATCATTAAAAATAATTATACCATCTTTCGTTTTAATTTTTGGCATTAAGTTTTTATTGTTATTATTTTTTAATGTTGAAAATTTATTTGTTCTGATATTCTTGACAGGATTATTTTACTTAATTACGTATTATGTATATGTAAGAATTATAAAGATAGATTATATGGAAATTATAAACCCTTTATTAAATAAGATTAAATTTAATAGATTTTAAAGATGCACAAAAAAGTCCACTCCTCTTTTGGATACATCACCTTCTTGTTTTTACCTATTCTTTCTTTAATTATAGCAATTAATAATTACAGAGAAAAATGGGCTAAAAATGTTGTGTGTGCTTTTACAGCATTTTATGCCTATCATTTTTCTGCTCCAAACGAAGGTGCAGATATTAATGCTTATATCAATAAATTTAACTCATACACAGATCAAGTTTATTCCATACCAGAATTTATAAGATCTTTATATAGCGAAGGTTCAACAACATTAGATGTTATAGAACCACTTACTTCCTATTTAGTGAGTCAAACGACCAGAGATTATCATTATTTATTATTAATGTATGGGATATTGTTTGGTTTTTTCTTTTCCAGAAATATTTGGTTTTTTATCGATAAAACAAAAGGTAAAATTTCACTCCAAGCTTTAGCTATATTAATACTGTTAATTGTACAAATTGGTATATGGAATATAAACGGTATGCGTTTTTGGTGTGCGGCTCATATATTTATTTATGCTACATTTAATTTATTAGTTTTAAAAAAAATAAAAGGCTATTTATTTTTAATAATGGCTTGTTTTATGCATTTAGGTTTATTGTTACCAGTGTTAATTGTTTTCCTATTCAAAAGTATAAAAATTCCATTATATCCATTATTTCTGTTTTTTTTATTTACTTTTTTTTTGGCAGAGTTAGATATGGAAGTAGTTCGTACATCAATAAATAATTACGCACCAAGTTTTTTATCTAGCAAATTAAATTCTTATACATCAGAAGCTTATGTAGAAGTCGTAAACGAAAGGTTAGATGATTATAGTATCTACTATCAAATATCTAAAACAGTAAGAATCGGTATTATTCTTTTTTTTACAAATATTTTATACATCAATAAGCAAGAGTTTAATAAAGATATAATGTTTCGTTTATTTCTTTTTTACTTGCTTTTAGGTAGCTTTGCAAATATATTAAGCCAAATGCCATCAGGTGGGAGATATTTAGTTATTGCTGATTTTATACTGTATGGCGTAATGTTTTATTTTGTGCAAGAATATAAAAAATTCAAATTCTCAAATTATATAATATACACAGTCCCAATAATATTAATTTATACTTTTTATAATTTTAGAGTTATAGGCATCCATACATTTAATATCCATCATTTTATAAACAATCCAATTGTTTCATTATTTATTTATTAACATGAAAATACTATTAATATCATCTCATTTTTTTCCTTTAATTAATCCTCGATCATTTCGAGCTACAGAATTAGCAAAAGAATTAGTTCGTCAAGGAAATGAAGTAACAGTAGTTACATTACATAATTCTAAACATGCAGAGTTTTCCAAAGAATTTAATGTAGAATTTAAATATTTACCTGATTTAAAATGGAAAGAAATTTCTATTCAAGGGGGTGGAATTTCATCTAAAATAAAAAGGGGATTAAGAAGAACTATGCAGTTAGTTGCTGAATACCCAGCGGTTGAATTAACTGGTTTAGTTAAGGATTATATTAACAAGGAAAATAAACAATATGATGCGCTTATAAGTATTGCAGTTCCTTATCCAATTCATTGGGGAGTTGCTGCTTCTGATTGGAAAAACATTGCTAAAACTTGGATAGCAGATTGTGGTGATCCTTATTACGGCGATACTTCAGATTCATTTAAAAAACTATTCCATTTTAAATTTGTTGAAAAATGGGTTTTTTCTAAAATGGATAAAATCACAATTCCGATTGAAGAAGGTAAAAAAGGTTATTTTGCAGAATTTCATCATAAAATGAATATCATTCCTCAAGGATTTGATTTTAATATTAACAAATCCGAGTATCAAAAAAATGAGGTCCCAACTTTTATTTATGCAGGTGGTTTTATTCCAGGATATAGAGATCCACAACCTTTTTTAGAATATTTAACAAAAGTAAATAAAGATTTTAAATTTATTATTTACACAAATACAACCGGATTAATTGAACCTTATTTAAAAACATTAGGAAGTAAAATTGAAATTAGAGATTATATACCTAGAGAAGAGTTAATGCTAGAGCTTTCTAAAGCCGACTTTTTGGTAAATATAGATAATGCTGAAACAGTTCAATCACCAAGTAAATTAATTGATTATAAAATTGCTGATCGTCCAATCTTAAATGTTAAAAAAGGAAATGTTGATGAAAAATTAGTCAATGAATTTCTGGATTATAATTTTATTAATCAACTTAATATAAATGATTTAGATCGTTTTGATATAAAAAATGTTGCAAATCAATTTGTTAATCTAATAAAAAAATAAACTATGCTTAAGTCAATTAAAGATTTTATTATAAATTTTCAAGGATATAAAACGAACAGAAAGTTAGTTGCTTTTTTAGTAGATGATTATGGAACAATTCGTATTGCTTCTTCTGAAGCTTTAGCAGAATTAGAAAAAAATGACAATACAGTTGCAGATAATCGTTTTAATAAATTTGATGACATAGCTTCTAAGGAAGATCTTGAAATGCTTTTTAAAGTTCTAAAATCAGTAAAAGATAAAAATGGGCACGCAGCAATTTTTACACCAGTAACTGTGGTAGCTAATCCTGATTTTAAAGCAATTAAAGAAAGTGGTTTTAAAAGTTACTTTTACGAAAATTTTTATCAAACACTGGATAAAAGAGAAGATGGTAATGAGATAAAAAACCTTTGGAAACAAGGAATACAAGAAGGAATATTTGTACCTGAATTTCATGGACGTGAACATTTAAATGTACGTTTTTGGATGAACTATTTGAGAAATAAAGATGAAAATATTTTAAAAGCTTTTAATCATAATTCAATTGGGGTTAATCCTAAGATTAAGCAAAATTATGATTATATGGCTGCTTATGATTTAATTGAACAGAATCATATAGACGAATTAAATAGTATAACAAAAGATGGATTAGATTTATTTGAAAAATTGTTTGGTTATCGTTCTGTATTATTTACACCTTCTGCTTTAATTCATCATGATGATATGCATAGTGATTTAAATTCTGTAGGTATTAAATATATTGATATGGCACGATCTCGTATGATGCCAAATTATACTGGAGCTAAATCAAAAAAATTCCATTATTTAGGTCAAACAAATAATTTAGGTCAAAAATACATCACACGAAATGTAATGTTTGAACCAAATGATGGTCCTAATGCTGTTACTAATGCTTTAAATGCAATTGCAGTTGCTTTTAAATATAATAAACCTGCAATTATTAGTTCGCATCGTGTAAACTTTGTAGGAAGTAAAGATGTTTCGAACCGAGATAAAGGATTGAAAAACTTAAAAGAATTGTTAGATGCGATTGTTTCTAAATGGCCCGATGTAGAATTTGTACCAATTAGAGATGTTTTTAAATAATATTTTATGATAAAAAGTGTTATAAATAACGCATCAATTAATGCTCAAAATATTCTTGGCAAAAAAATTAATCAAAAAGTTCTTGTCATAGAATCTGATGATTGGGGTAGCATTCGTATGTCCTCAAGTCAAGCTTATACTAATTTATTAAATAATGGAATATCAGTTGATAAATGTCCATACAATAGATTTGATAATCTCGAAACAAATAATGATTTAGAAGCTATTTATGATTTGTTATTTTCTTTGAGAGATAAAAATAATAATCCTTTAAAAATTACAGCGAATACAATTGTTGCTAACCCTGATTTTGAAAAAATTAAATCCTCTAATTATCAAAAGTATTTTTACGAAGATTTTACAGCGACTTATAAACGATTAAACAATCAAGATACATTTAATACTTTTTTACAAGGAAAAAATAATAATTTGTTTATACCTCAATTGCATGGAAGAGAACATCTACAAGTTAATTTATGGTTAGATAAATTAAAAGAAGGGGATAAAGAAACACTTTTTGCATTTGATAATGAGGTTTACGGCCATCCTACAAAATTGTTTTCAACCAATAAACAAAGTTTTCTTTCGGCTTATCATTATAGAAATATGAACGACGAGCATCAGATGCTCCAATCTATAGATGAAGCAACTTTAATGTTTGAAAAATTTTTTGGTTTTAAATCTGAATCTTTTATTGCTCCTCGATATATTTGGAATGATAATATAGAAGAACGATTAAGTGAAAATAATGTAAAATATATTCAAGGTGTAATTGTACAAAATATACCAAAGGATGATTTTTATAGAAAAAAAATTAATCTTTTTGGAAAACAAAATAGATTAAACCAAACTTACATTACACGAAATGTATTTTTTGAACCTAGTTTAAATCCAAAATTTAATTGGGTGGCAGATGCGTTAAAGAGGATTAATGTAGCGTTTAAATGGAATAAACCAGCAGTAATATCAATGCACCGTTTAAACTTTATGGGTAGTCTTAACGAAGACAATAGAAAGAATAACTTAATGTTATTAAAAAACTTAATAACGGAAGTTAAAAGGTTACATCCAGATGTCGTTTTTAAGTCAACAAACGAACTAGGCATACTTATAAATATGGTTGATTTATGAGAAAACGGATTTTATTTTTAATACCATCTTTGTCTATTGGTGGAGCAGAAAGAGTTTTAATAAATCTTTTAAAAAAGATAGATTATAATAAATATGATATAACCATATGTTTATTTGGTTATTATGGTGAATATTTAACTGAGGTCCCAAAAGGTGTTAAAGTTATAAGTATATTTAATAACTCATTTTTAGCAAGAGTATTTACTTTTCTACAAAGAAAACTTAGAATATCTTTTTTATTAAAGAGAATAGCTTTACATAAAATTAAAAATGAATATGATGTTGGTATTTGTTTTTCAGATGGTTTATTAACAGATGTGTTATTGATGTTAAATAACAGATTAAAAAAGAAAATTACTTGGGTACATTCATGTTATAAAAGTCAAAAAGGATTAGAAAATGTTTATAAAAAAGAATATAATAAAAAACTAGTTAAAAATAGATATAATATATTAGACAATATAGTTTTTGTAAGTAAACAATCTAAGCTTGAATTTGAACAATTATTCGGTGATGTTTCTAATAGAGTAATTATATCTAATATATTTGATTCGAACTCTATTTTAGAAAAGTCAAATGTAATTGTAAACGATATTGTAAACGATAAAAAGCATGTTAAATTAATCGCAATAGGAAGATTAGTAGAAGTTAAAGAGTTTAGAAAATTAATAGATGCTATTCATATATTAATTTCAAAAATAAATAATTTAGAATTACAAATCTTTGGAGATGGACCTTTAAAGAATGATCTTCAAAATCAAATTAATAGTAAAGGTTTAAGTGATTATATAAAGCTTAATGGATTTGTAGCTAACCCTTATCCTTATTTGAAATCAAGTGATATATTTATTTTATCCTCTTCTTCAGAAGCTTTACCTACAGTTTTAATAGAAGCAATGATATTAAAGATACCAATTGTTTCTACTCGTAATAGTGGTGCTATTGAAATTTCTGATAATGGAGAATATGCTTTATTATCAGATCATACTGTTGAAGATTTATCTAATAAAATTGAAAAAATGATAAATAGTCAAAAACTGAGAGATTATTATGTAAAAAATGCAACTAACCGAGTATATGATTATGATGAATCAAAAATTTTATTACAAATAGATAATCTTTTAAATAAATAACATGGTTAAAAATAATAATCCATTAGTATCAGTTATTATGCCTGTGTTTAATGGTGAAAAGACAATTTTACTAGCTTTAGAGTCATTAAAGTTACAATCTTATAAAAACTGGAAATGTTATATTATAAATGATGGATCAACAGATTCTACAAAAGATATATTAGATAATTTAGATGATTCTAGATTTATTATTATTCATTTGGAAATGAATCAAGGACGTTCAAAAGCTAGACAGATTGCTTTGGATTTAGTTGAAGGTGAATATCTAACATTTTTAGATGCTGATGATTTTTATCATGTAGAAAAGTTGAAAAAACAGCTTCAAATATTTAATGATTATCCTCAGGTTGATTTAGTAAGTTGTGGAATGGGATGTTATGATGATAATTTTGATTTAATTACTGTAAAAGGAAATAAAAAAATTGGACCTGAAATGTATAAAATTTCAATGCATTTTTATCCTGCAAGAGCTCCTTCAATGATTAGATTACCTAAAGCTAAAACAATAAAGTATAATAGTAAATTAAAATACGCTGAAGACACTGACTATTTTACAAGATATATTAATAATAATAAGTATTATGTAACTAATGAAATTTTATATTATTATTCAGAATTTACATCAGTTAATTCAAAAAAAATATTAGATGGCTATTTAAGTGAAGCTCTAAGAGGTATGTATATCTTATATGATTATCCGTTCTCAGGTTTTAAAATATTTATTTTATCAATTATGAAATGGTTTTATATTAATATTAAAATATTTTTTGTAAATCATAGGGAATTAATAAAAAGCAGAGGTTTAGAAGCTGAAATATATGAGAAAGAAAAATTTTCAACTAATTTGAAAACTTTAAAGAAAGATTATGAATAAGTTATTGTATATAGCTACAAGCGATATTCATTTGGCTACTTTTCATAAACCATATTTAAAGTGGTTGGTAGATAATGGAGTACAAGTAGATATTGTAGTAGAAAATAGAGGGAATATAAAATTTGAGGGTGTTGCAAATACTTTTTGTTTAGATTTTCCAAGATCTATAACAAACAAAAAACTATTGTCTAATTATAAATCACTTAAAAAAATTATTGATAACGGGAACTATAATATTATACACTGCCATACCCCAATTCCAAGCATGCTAACTCGGTTAGCTGCAAGAACTGCAAGAGCAAAAGGTGCAAAAGTTCTATATACTGCTCATGGGTTCCATTTTTATAAAGGAGCTCCTCTTTCTCGTTGGTTAATGTATTATAGTGCTGAATATGCTTTAAGTAAATTTACCGATGCAATTATTACTATAAATAAAGAAGATTATGGTTATGTAAATAATAAAATGTTGCATAAGGATTCATACCATATAAAAGGAATTGGAGTAGATTCATCACGTTTTAAACCTTTAAATAAAGAAGAAAAGAGTGAAAAGCGAATAGAGCTAGGATTAGATCCAGATAAATTTGTATTACTTTATGTAGCAGAATTTATTCCACGAAAAAATCATGAGTTTGTAATTCGTTCAATTCAATCACTTCAGAAAACTATACCTAATTTACAAGTATTATTTGCAGGTAAAGGAGAGTTGTTGGATAAAATGAAACAATTATCTAAAGAACTTGAAGTTGATAGTTCAATCAAATTTCTTGGTTTTAGAAAAGATGTACATTTATTAAGTGCTATTGCTGATATTGGAATCTCATCAAGTAAACATGAGGGGTTAGGTCTAGGGTTGACTGAAGAAATGTTTTGTAAAGTTCCTATTATCGCTAGTTATGATAGAGGGCATAAAGAAATGGTTGTTCAAGGAGAAAATGGTTACATGTTTCAGCAAGGAAACTTAGAAGAGTTTATAGAATATGTAAATCTGTTATATCAAGATGAAAATTTACGATTGAAAATGGGAGAAGCAGCCTATATTAAAGCTCAAGAATTTGAAATTAAAAATTCTTTAAATTCGATGATAACTATTTACAATAAATACATAAAAAGATGAAAATAGGTTTTGTTTTAAATAGTTTACAAGATGGTGGAATAGCAAGAGTGGCAACAACTTACGCAAACCTTATAGCGGAGAATACAAATAATGATGTTTATATAATTGTTTTACATAAGATAATTCCATTATTCGAAGTAAGTTCTAAAATTAAAATAATTGAAAATGATAGTATAAGGAGTGTAGGGAATAAAATATCTTATACGATTAACACATTTCTTTTTTTACGTAAAGTATTTAAAGAATATAAGTTTGATCGTTTAGTTGTGAATGGAGAGTGGATTACATCATTTTCTTATTTTGCTTCAGTAAATACGGGGACTAAAAAGGTGTATTTTTTCGATCATTCAAATCCACTAAGAAAAAAACAATCACCTTATGCTTTTGCAGATAAAATTGCTTATAAAAAAGCAGATAATATATTAGTTTTATCAGAAGCTGCAAAAGAAGTAATTAATAAAAAAGTACCGCAAGCGAAGAAAATTACTATTGTAGAAAATCCAGTTTTATTTTTAGATAAGAATGAAAAAATAGAATCTAAAAATATTATTATCTCAATGGGGCGTTTATCATCAGAAAAAGGTCAAGATATATTAATTAAAGCTTTTGCAAAATCGGATAATAAGGATTGGGAATTACATTTTTTAGGAGATGGACCTTTAAAAGCTGAACTTATTAAATTGGTAGAAAAATTAAATATTACAGAAAAAGTGGTTTTTCTTGGAAATCAAAAAAACATAGCAGATTTCTTAAGTACGGCTAAAATTTATGTTATGCCTTCTAAAACAGAGAATTTCCCTATGGCTCTTCTAGAAGTAATGTCACTTGGATTACCTTGTATTGTTACAGATTGTATGCCATGGAGAGGTGATGAAGATTTTATTATTAATAACGCTAACGGAATTAAAGTTCCAGTAGATGGTGTAGATGAAATGGCTATGGCTTTAAGTAGGTTAATTAATAATGATGAAGAGAGAAGCTTTTTCAGTAAGAAATCATTAGAAATAAGAGAAAGATTAAACTTAAACAAAACTTTAGAAGCTTTTTCTAAAGCAATTAAAATTTAATACAATGCAGGCAATAAATAGAACAAAATATTTTCTTTATTATTTAAAAGAACTAGATTATAATAAATTTTCGAAGTTCTTAAATTACACTTGTAAATTAACAGGGAAATCAAAATTTAATATCATTTTAGATATGATTAATTCTACATATAAATATAATGTAGGAATAATGGACTATTTTATCTTTCGTTTTTTTGAAAAAAATGAAGAGGAAAGATCTAAATGGGTTGGAACTGGATATAAATACGAATTCGATTTAAAAACAAACCCAAAAGAAACCCGTTCAATTCTTGAAAACAAGTTAGAGTTTTATGACGCTTATAAAGAATTTATTTTTCATCCTTTTTGTAAACTACAAGATATAAAAAATAAAAATGATGAAGCCAAAGCTGTTTTAGACAATAAAACAGGTAAAATGGTGCTTAAAGATTCTTTAGGACAATGTGGATATGATGTGGAAATTGTTAAAACATCAGATTACACGTTAGATAATCTTGCTACATATATGCAATCTAAAGGTTACGATATGGCCGAAGCTTTTATCCAACAACATGATGAAATTAATAAAATTTCAGCTACAGGATTAAATACAGTACGTATGTTTACCATAATTAATAATCAAGGTGGAGTAGATTTTATTGGTGCGCGTTTAAGAATTAGTGTAAATAGCCATGTAGATAATTTAGCTTCTGGAAACATTGCTTGTCCAATAGATATAGAAACTGGTAAAATAAACGGACCGGGTATTTATAGCGATATTACAAAGCAAGACGAAACACATCACCCAATTACAAATATTTCTTTAATCGGTTTTCAAATTCCAATGTGGGATAAAGTAGTCGAATTAACAGAAAAAATAGCTTTAGCACATCCTCAAAATAGAGGAGTTGGTTGGGATATCGCAATCACAAATGATGGAATAGATTTCATTGAAGGAAATCATAATTGGTGTAAAGCTTTATGGCAGTTACCTGTTAAAAAAGGAATGAAAGATATTTTAGAGAAGTACAAGTAAACGAATTGAAATGTATAAAAACTATCTTAAACGGTTATTCGATTTTATAATAGCATTAGTAGGATTAATTTGTTTATCTCCTATTTTTATTGTGGTTACAATCGGATTGTATTTTGCAAATCAAGGTAAACCATTCTTTTTTCAAGAACGTCCAGGATTAAATGATAAAATATTTTATATCATTAAGTTCAAAACGATGAATGATAAAAAAGATGCTGATGGAAAACTTTTACCAGATGCCGATCGTTTAACACCAATTGGTTCGTTTGTTCGTAAAACATCCTTAGATGAAATTCCACAACTAATTAATGTTTTGAAAGGGGATATGGCCATTATCGGGCCTCGTCCTTTACGTACATATTATTTACCTCTATATAGCGAGGTACAAAAAACAAGACATCATGTTCGCCCTGGTATTACAGGCTGGGCACAAGTTAATGGTCGTAATGCTATTTCATGGACTAAAAAGTTTGAATTAGATGTTTATTATGTAAATAATATTAGTCTAATGTTGGATTTAAAAATATTTTTTCTAACAATTAAAAAAGTTTTTATTAGAGAAGGTATTAGTAAAGAAGGTCATGTAACAACTGAAGCTTTTAATGGAAAAAATTAAAGAAAAAATTCTAATAATAGGAGGGGGTAATGTAGGAGGATTTATAATTAATAATATAGATCAATTTAGTAGCTCCAATGAAGTGATTGGTATTTTAGATGATGATATTTCTAAAATAGGGAAAGAGTTTTGGGGAATAAAAGTAGTAGGAACTGTAAATGACTTACCTAAATTTACATCTAGATATGAACGCTTAGGTATTGTAATTTCTATAGCAAATCCGATAATTAAACAAAAGATTTATAATTCTATATCAAATACTTCAAATATATTTTTCCCAAATTTTATTCATAATAATACCTGGATTAGTAAAAAAGTTAAAATAGGTCAAGGAAATATAATATATCCTGGAGTAAGTATAAACTATGAAACAGAGGTAGGTGATTTTACTACAATTAATATGAATGTTTCTATTGGACATAATTGTTGTATAAATAAATTCTCAACATTATCTCCAGGTGTTAATATAGCCGGATTTACGAGAGTAGATAGGGGATCTTTTTTAGGGATTGGTTGCTGTTCTACACAAGGACATACTATAGGTAAATATTGTACCATTGGTGCAGGATCTGTAATTATTAGAGATGTGCCAGATTATGCGGTTGTAGTGGGGAATCCTGGTAAAATTATTAAATATAATGAACCTGTGATTGAGATAGAAAAATGTGAAAATAAATAGGGTGTTTTATTGATTCGGAAGAATGTAAAATGCTAAATTTGATTTAACTAAAAACATAACAAATGAACTCAAAAATTTGGCTTTCTTCCCCACACATGGGCGGAAATGAACTGAAATACATCCACGAAGCTTTTGATGAAAACTGGGTGGCTCCACTTGGTCCAAATGTGAACGGACTGGAAGAGGATTTGGAAAAATTCTTGAAAACCGATGTTAAAGTAGCGGCTTTATCTGCCGGTACAGCTGCCCTCCACCTTGCCCTTATCGAGTGCGGCGTTTCCCACGGTGACGAGGTCATCTGCCAATCCATGACTTTCTCGGCTTCTGCCAATCCCATCGCTTATCTGGGGGCAACGCCGGTCTTTGTAGATTCAGAAAAAGAAACCTGGAACCTCTGTCCCATCGCTCTGGAAGAGGCAATAAAAGACAGAATAGCCCAAGGAAAAACGCCCAAAGCCATAGTCGCTGTGCATTTGTACGGTATGCCTTTCAAAGTTGATGAGGTAACTGCCGTTGCCGAAAAATATAACATTCCATTGATAGAAGATGCTGCCGAAGCTCTAGGCTCCACCTACAAAGGCAAGGCTTGCGGTACTTTCGGTAAGTTCGGAGTGCTCTCCTTCAACGGGAATAAAATCATTACCACTTCCGGTGGCGGTGCCTTGGTGTGCCAAACTCAGGCGGACAAAGACCAAGCGGTTTTTCTCTCCACACAAGCCCGAGACAATGCGCCGCATTACCAACATTCACACATCGGCTACAACTACAGAATGTCCAACATTTCTGCCGGTATCGGTCGTGGACAAATGGAAGTTCTAAACGATAGAGTAGCAGCAAGAAGAAAGATGAATGCCTTTTACCAAGAACTTTTTAAAGATATCAAAGGAGTTACCGTCTTCACAGAACCCAATCTGTCTGAAACCGACAACCATCAACCAACAACCGACAACTATTTCTCCAACCATTGGTTGTCCGCCATTCTCATCAATCCTGAAATTGCGGGGAAAACCCGAGAAGACTTGAGATTAGCATTCTTGGAAGACAACATTGAGTCCAGACCTTTGTGGAAACCCATGCATTTGCAACCGGTTTTTGCGGACAGTCCGTATTACGGCAGAAAAGTAGCCGAAGAATTGTTCGACGACGGATTGTGCCTGCCATCGGGATCCAACCTTACGGATGAAGACAGAGTACGCATAGCAGCAGTGGTACAAAAAGTATTCGGATAAAAAACCTACAGTAAACCTCCTAAGATTTGAAACCTTAGGAGGTTTTTATTTTAATAATTTTTACTGTTCATGCAATCTTCCCATTCTTAGTAACACTTCCAACCCAACTCCAAACACCAAAACACCAAACACCATCAACCATCCAATGGAGTCGACCTCATTTTCGTGGCGTTAAAAAATGAAGATAAAAAGGCGTTAAAAATTGATTCTGTTTGAGAAGGCGAGGGGTAAAGCGAGGGCTCGAGTTCATCAATTTTAGCCTTTTTAACTTTATTTTAGCCAAAGAAAATGCAGTCTTGATTTTTGGTTCTTTTCATCAAGGAAAAGAACAAATAAGCAAACCACTTACCACCAACCCTCAACTAGACACCAAACACTAAAAACCAAACACCATCAACCATCCAATGGAGTCGGCCTCATTTTCGTGGCGTTAAAAAATGAAGATAAAAAGGCGTTAAAAAATTGATTCTGTTTGAGAAGGCGAGGGGTAAAGCGAGGGCTCGAGTTCATCAATTTTAGCCTTTTTACCTTCATTTTAGCCAAAGAAAATGCAGTCTTGATTTTTGGTTCTTTTCATCAAGGAAAAGAACAAATAAACAAACCACTTACCACCAACCCTCAACTAGACACCAAACACTAAAAACAAAACACTAAAAACAAAACACTAAAAACCAAACACCAACAACCCCCAATGGAGTCGACCTCATTTTCGTGGCGTTAAAAAATGAAGATAAAAAGGCGTTAAAAAATTGATTCTGTTTGAGAAGGCGAGGGGTAAAGCGGGGGCTCGAGTTCATCAATTTTAGCCTTTTTACCTTCATTTTAGCCAAGGAAAATGCAGTCTTGATTTTTGGTTCTTTTCATCAAGGAAAAGAACATATAAATAACCACCAACCTCAACTAGAAACAAAATACCAAACACCATCAACCATCCAATGGAGTCGACCTCATTTTCGTGGCGTTAAAAAATGAAGATAAAAAGGCGTTAAAAAATTGATTCTGTTTGAGAAGGCGAGGGGCGTAGCGAGGGCTCGAGTTCATCAATTTTAGCCTTTTTACCTTCATTTT
>NZ_REFA01000002.1 GCF_003852705.1 Amniculibacterium aquaticum | reverse complement strand
AATGAACGCTTGGATAGATAGCTTTAAAGCGCTATTAATACGATATGAAACTAAAGAAAAACATTGGAGGGATTTTCATCTGCTCGCATTCTGTTGTATTTTGATTAGGAAACATTAAACAAGTTCATTGAAAAGTAAAGAGGAGCATCCAAGTGTTTTAATATTTAATGTGCAAGGATATATTGATGATACTTGCAAAATTTCAGGAGTTCCTATATATGGGAACAATTTGAATAAAGATATTTTTATTGATACTTATTCAAAGGAAAGTGGACTAAAATATGACAGCTACAAAGCAAAAAAAGGAAAGTTAACTATTAAATATAAATTTTGAAATAAGCACAATTTTGGCGAAACAGCCTCTCAAGATCCCTTATACTCGCCAGAATCTATAATCAGAGCACAAAGAAAAACCCTTCAAATTACTGGATTTGAAGGGCTTTTTAATAATGTGCATTTCTGCTTGCGATCCGGACGGGACTCGAACCCGCGACCTCCGCCGTGACAGGGCGGCAT
Source organism: Amniculibacterium aquaticum (assembly GCF_003852705.1). Taxonomy (GTDB): domain Bacteria; phylum Bacteroidota; class Bacteroidia; order Flavobacteriales; family Weeksellaceae; genus Amniculibacterium; species Amniculibacterium aquaticum. The sequence goes on along the minus strand of NZ_REFA01000002.1, from coordinate 140,577 downwards.
TCTAACCAACTGAACTACCGGATCAGTTTTTTTTGAAAAGTAACTGATAAACTTTTTGCGATCCGGACGGGACTCGAACCCGCGACCTCCGCCGTGACAGGGCGGCATTCTAACCAACTGAACTACCGGATCAATATTTTTATAAAACCTTTAGGCTTACAGGCCAATCGCTTTATGTGAACTCCTTTTCTTTTAGTGGTGCAAAAATACATTAAATTTCGTTACCTACAAATGTTTTTCAAAAAAAAATGCTTCCCAAATAGGAAAGCACTCATTTTCAAAGCAATTATTTTCTACAAATGTGCAGATAATTTTTCTGCAATCACTTCTTTTGGAGATACACCTACAATTTTATCAACTACTTCCCCATTTTTAAAGATCAAAATCGTTGGGATGTTACGGATTCCGTAGTCAATAGAAACTTGTTGGTTGTTGTCTACATCTAACTTTCCAACAACAGCTTTACCATCAAAATCGGTAGCTATTTCCTCAACAATAGGCCCCAACATTCTGCATGGTCCACACCATACTGCCCAAAAATCTACCAATACTGGTTTATCCGAATTCAATACGACTTCTTGAAAAGTAGCGTCTGTAATTTCTAATGCCATTTTTATATTTTTTAATTAATTTATTTTAAAATGAGAACAAATGTAATGAAAAACCTCATCACTTGTTACACCGTTTATCTATTTGGACTATTCTTAATTTCTATAGTCTTAATTCACTGCATTTTGTATCTCTTTCAGAGCTGTAATCAATGCATCAATTTCATTTTTCTCTGTGAAATGACTGAACGAAACCCTCAATGGTGTACAATTTTCCATTTCATCTTCATTTAATACAGTCATCATGACCATGGATGGTTTTGCAGCTCCTGAAGAACAAGCACTTCCTTGAGACAACGCAATCCCTTTCATATCCAATTGCAAACCAATCAGTGGATTGTGATAAGGCAACAACACGCTAAGTACGGTATAAAGGCTGCTTTCTTCTTCGCTTCTTCCGTTGAATTTAACACCTGGAAATTCTTTTTTGAATTGCTCGATGGTGTACGCTTTCAAGTCTTTGATTTTCTGTGAGAACTCGGTCAAATTGCTCATGCAAATTTCCAAAGCTTTACCCATTCCGGCGATACCGCAAACATTCTCGGTTCCGGCTCTTAGGCTTCTTTCTTGCGGTCCACCTGTAATAATCCCCTTCAGACCTGAAGATTTTCTGACAAATGCAAAACCAACACCTTTGGGTCCGTGGAATTTATGAGCGCTGCACGAAGCGAAATCTACCGGGATTTTCGAAAAATCCAAATCGTAATGTGCAATGGTTTGTACCGTATCGGAGTGGAACAATGCATTGTTCTCTTTACACAATTGAGCCACTTTTTCAATATCCAAAAGGTTTCCAATTTCGTTATTGGAATGCATTAGGCTTACCAAAGTTTTCTTTTCAGAATTTTTCAAATGTTTTTCAAGATCTTCAAGGGACAAGTCTCCGTGGTTATTTGGTCTTAGATACACCACTTCTATCCCTTTTCTTTTTTTAAGATCCAACACCGATTCGGCAACACATTTGTGTTCCAAAGGCGAAGTGATGATCCTCTCTACTCCTAAATGTTCAACACTGGATTTTAGGATCATGTTATTGGACTCTGTACCGCAAGAGGTGAATATAATTTCCGCAGGGGTTACGCGCAAATAATCGGCTATTTCTCTTCGCACTTTTTCCAAAATTACTTTTGCATCTTGACCAAAACTGTGTGTGGAAGAAGGATTACCAAAATTAAACTGCAACACATTGACCATTTCATCAATCACAGCTGGATCTAATGGCGTTGTTGCGGCATTGTCCAAATAAATTTTATTCATATAAAAAAGAAAACAATTAAACTAATATTAATAAAAAAACGCTTCGTAAAAAGCGTTGCAAATTTAATGAAAAAACTTAAAATATGACTCTTTGGCAAAATTTAGCATTTCACGATCTCCCGAGGTGTCTCCGAATGCAATTATTTTATCGTATTTTTTATCCAAAATAGCATGCTTTACGCGGTTCACTTTTTCGATACCGTTACAATTTGGAGTGATGAAATTTCCTGTAAAAAAGCCATCAACAAACTCGGCTTCAGTGGCAATAAGTTGCAAATTAAGCTGTTCGGCAAAAGGCCTAACCCAAATATCTAAAGATGCCGAAACGATATACGAATCTACATGACGACGATCGATATTGTTTATAAAATCCAAAGCATTTTCTCTGAAAATTTCAGGGAAATTCTTTTCAAAAAATCGTTTAGCTTTTTCATCAATCTTGGATTTTTCTTGACCTTTTAAGATGGAAGCCACAAAACTTTTTTTCACTTTTTCGGCATCGGCAAGTTTTAGTTTTAACAAAATAAACAACGGAATGTGCTTTAAAAAGGCAATTCTGTAGAGAAACGGGTTGTAATATTTCAGATACAAAAACATGGTGTCTTTGTAGGTCAATGTCCCATCAAAATCAAAAAGATAGAGTTTTTTCATGTTTAGTTTTTACCAAGATACAAATAAAATATCAACCTAAAGCTTCATTTTTTTGAAAATAAATTCCGGAATATTTCTGATCACACACATGATCAATCGCCAAATTGGCAAAACATAGACCGTATTTTTCTTCAGTTTATAGGCTCTAAATATGCCATCTGCAGCTTGTTTTGGACTGGCCGTAAGTGCTGGATTCAGTGGCAAACCTTCGGTCATTTTGGTATCCATAAAACCCGGCTTCACAGTCATAACATGAACTTTTTTGGAGTGCAAATAATTTCTAAGTCCACTAAGATAGGCCGTAAGTCCTGCTTTTGCACTGCCATAAATAAAATTACTTTGTCGGCCTCTTTCGCCAGCAACAGACGACAAAACGATCATATTTCCTTGACGGGTTCTCTCCATTTTTTCGGCAAAATAGTTGAGCACCGGTATTAATTTAGCATAATTGACATCGACAATTTTCTCGGTATTTTTACGGTTGTACAGCCCTTCATCTGTCCCTACTCCCAAATATCCTGTAGCACAAAACAACAACGACGACTGGATATAGTCCCATTTGGAAAAATCAATATTTTGGGTTAGATCCATGAAAACCACCTCGCTGTGTTGCATAAATCTCACCTCAAGGTGTTTGGCAAATTTTTCAGTAACTTCTGGTGTGGAAGTAAACAAATACAAGGTCTTAAATCGTTCGCCACCCTCCAAAACCCTTTCAACAAAAGCCTGAGCTATTTCAGAATTACTTCCTAATACAATCATTATATTTTCTCTGTTTATGTTTAATTTTAGCCGTTTTTAATTCTTTTGTATTGCATGGATGCAAATTTTGGATTGTGAATATTTTTTAGATAATTGGTCAATGTCGGTTTGCTCATCGAGTCTTTGGTTAGATAGATTCTCCCACCAAATTGTTCTACAATGGCGTCCAATTTGCCAACCAATTCCGGTAATTTTTTATTCACTTTAAAATCCAATGCCAAGGTATAACCCTCCATAGGAAACGAATTATAGGCGTGTGGATTGTCTTTTCCAAACAGTTTCAGTACGGCCAAAAAAGATCCATTTCCACTGTTGGCTATGGCTTCCAAAATGGCTTTCATCCCAGCCTTTCCTTGCGATTTCGGAATCACCATTTGGTATTGTATAAAGCCTTGTTTTCCATAGATTTTGTTCCAATTATGCACGACATCCAATGGGTAGAAAAAGGTTTCGTAATCGATAAAATTCTTAACTTCTTTATTTCTTTGTTTATTGAAATACAGAAAATTAAAAGCCTTAACCGTAAACGCATTCAGTACAAAACCCGGAAAATAAAAAGGAACGGTGGGCATGAATTTCTTTTTTAATTTCAAAGGAGTTTTTGCTAAATTTTGCGGCAACTCATTGAGAAGAGCATGTTCGCCACGCATCAAAATACTGCGACCTATGTTTTTCCCTTTTTGCAAACAATCGATCCAAGCTACGGTATAAGTCCAGCTTTCACTTTCATCAAAAAGTTGAAAAATTTCATCGAGGTTTTCTGCTTTTATGCTTTCTTGGCGGATGTACGCCGTTTCTATTTTCTTTAGCTGAACGGTTGCCGACAAAATAATTCCTGTAAGCCCCATTCCACCGATGGTTGCCCAAAACAGATCTGTATTTTCGGATCTGGAACAGTGCAGTACTTCGGAATTTTCATTCAGAATTTTAAATGCCAAAACCGACTCGGAAAAACAACCTTCGGCATGATGATTTTTACCGTGAACATCCGAAGCGATGGCGCCTCCAACAGACACAAACTTTGTTCCCGGCGTTACGGTCAGAAAAAAACCTTGCGGTACAGAAACTTCTAAAATATCGGACAAGAGCACACCGGATTCGCACTCAATAATGCCATCAATTCTATTGAAACCGATGAATTTATTGAGTCTTTTGGTAGAAAAAATATTTTCAGCCAAAGAAGCGTCTCCATAGCAACGACCGTTTCCTCTGGCAATGATATCGTTGTTATTCTTTACAAATTCTTTAATATTTGAAAGTGAATCTTCTGATTTTATCACTTTATCAACCACCGGGAAATTCCCCCAATTGCTTACTTTCTGAGTAACATTTGTCTTCATACTCATTTATTTGTAATATATTAAAAACAAAAACGAAAACACCCAAATAACGATGGTTGCTTGTATGTATCGGTCTTTATAGACAATTTTTGTTGGCGATTCGGTTCTGTTGTACACCAAGGTTTGTTGCAAATATCTTAAAAACGCAAAAACAACAAATATTACGGTATAAAAAACTTTTTGTCCAAATTTCTCCTGAATTTCTGGGGTTACTGTAAACATAAGATAGGAAATGATGGCCAATGTTGCCGAAATGGATAGGGTAATGTCTGCAAACAAAACATTGTATCCATCCAATGCCTTTCTTGTTCTACCAGAAACCTGTGCATTTACCAGTTCTCCTCTTCGCTTTCCGATGGCCAAAACCAATGCCAATACAAAAGTGAGCAATACCGCCCATTGCGAAATTGGAATTCCCGTAGCATAACCACCTGCCAAAACTCTAAGTACAAAACCAATAGCAATGATGCAAACATCGACAATGGCGACATGTTTCAACTTGAAGGTATAGGCAATATTCATTAAAAAATAAAAAGCAATAATTGCCGGAAACTTCAGTGGATGATACCCCAACAGCGGTTGCCCGTACACCAATAAAGCTGATGCAATCGCTATTAAAGTTAAAAATAAAATTTTTGCTGAATTTTTGGAAATGGCACCGCTTGCTAAAGGTCTTTTACATTTTTCAGGATGTTTGCTATCGGCTTCGATGTCCATATAATCGTTGAGAATATAGATGGAACTGGCCGTAATTGAAAAAATGATGAATGCGAATGCACTTCCTAATAATAGATCTGAATGAAGGATGTTGCCGGAAAAAAACAAAGGGGTAAAAACAAATAGATTTTTCACCCATTGTTCTACTCGGAGTAGTTTCAGATATTTTGTCATTTATGTTTGTTTTCTGTTCACAAAAATAGCAATTAGAACCCATAATAAAAAGAAAAAAACCGCAAAAGCGGTTTTAAAATTCAATTTATTAAGAATTTTGATTAATTCCCTTGGTTGGCTTCATTAATCATTTTCTCATTAGCCGTAATGGCAAATTCTACTCTTCTGTTTTGAGCTCTTCCGGCTGCCGTATCGTTGGTTGCTACAGGACTGGCCTCACCCATACCCATGGCGTTCAAACGAGAAGCTCCAATGCCTTTAGATGTCAAATACGCTTTAACAGAATTCGCTCTTCTTTCGGATAATTTTTGGTTGTAATCGTCTTTTCCGACATTATCCGTATGTCCATAGATGTTGATGTTGGTATCCGGGTTGTTCTCAAGTATCTGAGCCAATTTGTCCAAATTTCCTTTTGCTGTTGCTGTTAAATTGGAAGAGTCGAAATCGAAGTTTACCATGTTTTCCGGTAAAGTTACTTTAATTCCTTCGTTCACCCTCTCCACTTTAGCACCCGGCAAAGTTTCTTTGATTTCTTTGGCTTGTTTGTCCATTTTATGACCGATACGATTGCCCGCTACACCACCAACAATACCTCCCAATACGGCACCCAATGCACCATTTCCTCCTTTACCGATGTTGTTTCCAAGTACACCACCCAGTACAGCTCCTGCAGCTGCACCAATTGCTGTTCCTCTTTGTTCTTTATTCGAATTTTGTACAGCTTCGCAACTTGTCAACAACAAAGATCCGGTTAGGAAAATGGCTGCTATTTTTGTATTCTTTACTAATTTCATCTTTTATAATTTTTAATATTTTCTTTTAATTTTGTTTTTGAAAATGATAAACCACCGTTACCACTTCACCGTCAAAAGAGATGTTCTGTTGAAGGTCGAACTGACTGTCGGTTTGGTTCAATATTGCTGTTGAATACCCTTGAGTCACTGCTTTTGCTTTGCTACCGGCAATTAGTTTTTTAAACTTAAACTCGTTGCCACCAACCACTTCAAATTTGATATTTTGGCTTACAGAAGGGCAATCGCCACCGCCGTTTAGGGTATAACTTCCCGAATAATTATTGGGGATAAATTTCCATTGACTGCCCACCCAGCATTGTGCATCGGCGTTTTCGTCAAAAGGTTGAATTTTAAATTTTTTGGAATGATCAACACTTGTAATTACCCAATTGCCTTTCATTTGTAAAAATTCTTTTCTCTGATTTTGTGCATTTTCTGCTTTTTTGGTTGCTTCACAAGAGGTAGTCACCAAAGCTACACCCATCAATCCTAAAAAAAATAGCTTTTTCATATGTTGGTTTTTTATAATATTTTTAATTCTGAAATTCTCTTTTGAGATCTTGAGAGCGAAATGTTTTTTTTCTTCAAACCAAAGTTAGTTAAAATTATGCCAAAATCCATTTAACATAAAAAAAATCCGAAAAAATATTTCGGATTTCTTATAAAATACTGACAATTACAATTTTACTTTTCAGCCTTTCTTTTCAATTCTTTCTTGATTGGCTTAGGCGACAATGTATGTGTATTGTTTTTATTGAAATAATTGGCATACGCATATTCAGCAGCTTTTTTCAAATCGATCACACCACCCGCACGAGAAATCATATCAAATTTATTACTCTCATTGGTAGGAAGCATCGCATTCACCGTAGATTTATTGGAGGTTTTCACCAAGCTATCAATAATTTCTTCAGGAGTTAGGTTCGGCATATATGCCAACAAAACTGCTGCAGCACCTGCGACAACAGGCGACGCCATTGATGTTCCTTGTTCGTATTTGTATTTACCATCAACAACCGTAGAATAAATTTTGTCTCCAGGGGCAAATACATCGACCATTTTTTTGTTGTAGTTAGAAAAACCGGCTCTCAGCATTTCAGGATCGTTGGTACTTGCACCTACGGTAATCATGTTGTTAACAAATGGTTTTTCATCTGAAGTTTTGTAGAAATTGGTTGGATAATTTTCATTTACCTCAATATCTTCATTGTCATTTCCTGCAGCATGAACCAACAAAACGCCTTTATCTTCAGCATATTGCAATGCAGACCACACCCTTTCTTTGTCAGGAGAGAACGCTTTTCCGAAGCTCATATTGATCACTCTAGCACCGTTATCCACAGCATATCGAATAGCGTTTGCAACATCTTTATCTCTTTCGTCTCCGTTAGGAACTGTCCTAACCGTCATAATTTTTGCAACTTTAGAAGCTACTCCGTATTGAATTTCATTTCCTTGCGGATACCCTGCAATAATACCTGCCACATGCGTTCCGTGCAAAGCATCAGGACCTTCGTAGTGGTTATTTCCGTATTTGGTTTCGCCCAAATCATTTTCCTTGTCCCCAACTATGGATCTGGAGTCGTAATCCAAATTGTATTGCTTGGTCGCTTGAGGTTCAAAATAATCTAAAGCTTCCTTCATTTGAGCCGTCAAATATTCTTGAACTTCTTTTGGCGACTTGCCTTTTACATTTTCATCACCTGAAATTTGCAACAACAATTGCTGGCCAATGGCTTGTTCTTGGGTGGTTGGCTTGATGGATGCTACCGCCTCAGCAGTAAGATTTTTACCGTCTAACAATTTGATGATCTCAGGAATACCGTCTTTTATTCTTTTATAAATTTCGTAATTCTGACGCGCTTCCATACTTTTTTTGGTAAACTCTTCCTTGGCCTTCATGTACATTTCGAATTCTTTAGGAAGTTTCCCTTGATTGGACTTATTGCTCACCGAATCTTCACCTTCGAAAAGTGGCTTGTATTTTCTTACGATTCTGGTTACTTCAATATTGTCCACATCGACATCGCCGTTTTTACCACCGATAAAATTCCAACCGTGTACATCGTCGATATAACCGTTGTTATCATCGTCTTTTCCGTTATTTGGTACTTCGTTCGGGTTTGTCCAGATGTTCTTTTTCAAGCCAGGGTGATCCACCTCTACTCCACTGTCCAAAACTGCGACAACAACCGTTTTGGGTTTCAACCCTTTGGATTCTAAAAATTTATACGCATTTTGAGTATTGATTCCGAATACTTTGGATGCCGCTAAATCTTTGTGGTACCAAGTCATTAAATCTTTATCAACTTTGGTGTCTGTACCTTCTGTTTGTGCAAATGAAAACGCAAAAGTGAAAAACGCTGCGGCGATGAATATTTGTTTCATAATAATTTTGATAATTCTAATAAATAAGTAGTCGTTTCTGGTCCTTTGTTACAGAGTAAGTCTAAAATTGACAAATCTTTTACAAAACCACCTTTGTCCGAAAAGACTTGATAATATGAATCCATCTCCCATGGACTTTCTTTTTTGGATGAAAAAAGGGTACGGAAATCTTGTCCATCAAACTCGTGTTGATATTCTGAATTTAATGTAAAAGATTGATTTTTCTTCAACAATTTTAAAACAATTTTGAGTGCGTGAATATTAAATTCGACCAAATTAGAAATTTCATTTTCATAAATTTTCTTCAAATCATTTTGATAATATTCAAAGTAGGGAGAATTTTGATAGGCCGATTGTATGGACTTCCAATGTTGGGATTTCCAATCTTCAGCAAAAGACATTTCTACTTTTTCCATTGGGGTTTTGCCTTGATTTTTTATGGGAATACTCAGGGTTAATTTTCCGTTGGCTCCGTAGATTTCCGCACGATTTCTATAAGTTTGTTTGGGGAAATTTTCCTTCTTTTCCAACATAATTTCTGTTTCCTTTTTCAAAAAAACTGAAAACCAAGAAATGGGAGGAAGATAAAAAATGGGAAGTAACGAAATATTTGATACTGAAGAATCTTGCATGATGATTTTTGTAAAATTGCTACAAATATAAAATAAAAACACAGGAGCCGAGTCCTGTGTTTTGTATTATTTTTTCTTTAAAAGTTTCATGAAGAAATCCCATCCAAAGAAAACAATTAAAATAATGGCAGCGATCCACCAGTAGGAAGTTTTATTGGTTTCTCCGGTATTGGTTGCTTTGAACATTCTATCCCAACGAATTTTGAACGGCGCTTGGTAGGTAGAATTGGGATCTTTGAAAGCTCCTTGAAGGCTCATCCATGTAAACATGGGTTTCCCGATAATGTTTTCTTCCGGTACAAATCCAAAAAACCTAGCATCCAGGGAAGCGTCTCTGTTGTCCCCAATCATCATGTAATAATTCTGTTTGATGGTGTAGGTTGAAGCTTCTTTTCCGTTGATGAATATTTTTCCGTTTTTGGTTTCCAACTTATTGTGTTCGTATTCGGAAATGATCCAACGATATTCCGGTAAAGTTTCGTTATTGATCTGTACCACATCTCCTTTCTTAGGAATTTTTAACGGGCCGTATTGGTCTTGGTTCCATTTTTTATTGATCGGGAAAATGGACTGAGTTGTATCGATATTTTTGGTGTAAGCCGATCTTTCCGCATTTATTTTATACGAAATGGCTGCCGAATCTACTGGCATAATTTCCTCCTTCATCCCAACAACACCTGGTAAAACCTTTATGTCTTTGGCGATATTATCCGTCAAACCTTGAAAACGGTACAAGAACCCTTTGTCGGTTTGGTTTTCTACCAAAGGAAGGAAACCGTATTTGTTGTACAGACCGGCAACATCTAGTTGTTCCGAAGCCTCAACATAATAGGCGTGTTGAACTTCTTGGTCGCCCAATCGTTGCTCTGGTTTACCGTTGACAAATAATCTTCCATTTTTAATTTGAATTTCGTCACCGGCAATGGCCACACATCGTTTTACATAAGGATCTTTTCTGTCTATAGCCGTGTGTACAGAGTCTTGTGGATAATTGAACACCACTATATCGTTTCTTTCTGGCAAACCGAATTGTGCAATTCTGGAGTACGGCAATTTGATGGCCTCAGAATACGATTTTGGATCGTCTTTAGGATTTCCTACCTGACCTTTATCCATGATGGTTCCTTGTAAAAAAGGAATTGCTACTGGTCTCATTGGCAAACGATATCCGTAGCTCCATTTATTTACAAACAAGAAATCTCCTACCAAAAGTGTTCTTTCCATGGATCCTGTTGGGATACCAAAAGGCTGTGTAACAAAGGTATGGATGATGGTTGCAAAAACTACGGCAAAAGTAACCGAACCCAAGAACGATTCTTTTTTCTTTTCTTTTTCTTCACCCGGCAACAGAAACTCCTCTTCTTCTTTTTTCACATCAATTTCTTTGGTATATTGAATGTATCCCATGTAGAAAAAAGGAAGTAGAACCGTCAACAACTTGTCCACCAAAGAATTTTTCCCAAACTTATCCATCAAATACAAATGGAAAACCGACATCATAATGGGGCCAACGATGGGTAGATACGCCATAATCACCCACCATTTGGGATGATTGGTTTCTTTTTGAATGATGAAATAATTGTAAAAAGGTACAAAGGCCAAAATTGGATTGTATCCCATTTTTTTGAAAAATTTCCAAGTCGTAAGTCCCATCAGTACAGAAAGTACTAGAACATAAACGGTATAAAGGACAAAATAATTCATATTGTAGTGTTGTGATTATACTAATTAGTTAGCAAACGGATTGTTTTGTTACAAAATTATAGACCCAAGACATCGTTCATTCCGAAAACACCTTGTTTACCAAAGATCCATTCAGCAGCGATAACCGCTCCTAGTGCAAAGCCATTTCTGTTGTAAGCAATATGGTTGATGTTGATTTCATCTACCTCAGAATGGTAAGTTACGGTGTGTGTACCTGGAACCTCGTCTTCTCTAACGGCAAAAATTCCCAATTCGGCGCCGTTGGTTTCGTCCAATTTCCAAGAAGTAAATTTAGGATTTTCTTTGATGATCCCTTCAGCTACAGAAATTGCTGTTCCGCTAGGAGCATCTTTTTTATGAATGTGATGAATTTCTTCTAACTGAACTTGGTACTCGTCAAAACCTTTCATAAGTGCGGCCAACTTCTCGTTTAGAGCAAAAAACAAATTTACCCCAAGGCTAAAATTGGATCCGTATAAAAATGCGGTATTGCTTTCTTTTGCTATGGCCTCGATCATTGGTTTTTGTGCCAACCAACCGGTAGTACCACAAACGACAGGGATTTTATTTTCTAAGCAAAATTTTATATTGTCAAAAGCGACTTCGGGTTGGGAAAATTCAATCACAACATCTGGGGAATTCAGATTATCCACAGTGGGAGCCTCGTTTAGTCGAGCTACGATTTCGTGTCCTCTTTTGGTGGCAATTCCATCGATGATTTTACCCATTTTTCCGTATCCTACAAGTGCTATTTTCATATTTTATTGTTTTATATTAAAAATTATAACTCAAGCTGAGTCCAGTTTTCATATTTTGCTTTCCGAATTCGTCGTAGATTAGTGTTGGCTTCAGTACCAAATCCGGATCGTTTCTTCCTTCGTACAAATGAGCATCTACAACAGCATCCACAATATTCAGGACATAGATGAGTCCGGCAATGGCTATGGCATAATCTCTTTGTCTTTTTGCCTTGTCTTGGATGTTACCCAAAACTTCTTTGGTGTAAACCGGATTGCTAGAAAACTCATGCGGCATACCGTTTACAGAGGCCACAAAAGCCTCTCGGTAACGATTGTATTGTTTTTGGTTCCAAAGGGCTATTCCCACTCCTGTCCCAACACCGCCCCAGACGATGGGTATTTTCCAATATTTTTTATTATAATACTGACCCAAACCCGGTAAGACAGCAGAATAAAGTCCGGCTTTTGTTGGACTTATTGAAAGTGCCACAGTTTGTGAAGAATTCTTTTTCTGTATATCTTCCAAAACATCTTGATCGGTTACTTCTGTTTTGGGTTGAATGATTTTATCGTTTGATATCGACAAATTGGGTTGTAAAGAGTCCTTCTTTTGGATCTGGCCAAAAGAAAATAAAAAGCAGAACAGAAAAAATGATCCGTAAAATTTCATTTATTGCAGATGAGCTAAGATGTGTTCCAACTCTTCTTCGGAATTGAAATCCAGAATAATTTTCCCTTTTTTTCCTTTGCCAGAAGATTTTATTTCTACATTAACATCCAAAGAGTCCGAAAGGTTTTTCTGTGCTCTTTTCAAGTGGTTCGGAAGTTCTTTCACTGTTTTTTCTTTTGCCAACTTAGGATTTTTCAGCTCCTGAGCCGCTTGTTCGGCTTGTCTTACATTCAGTTGGTTTTTTATGATGGTTTCGAAAAGTTTTATTTGTGAAACTTCATCGTCCAAACTTAAAATGGCTCTACCGTGTCCTGCAGAAATCTCGCCACTTCTCACTGCATTTTGCAAATCCGGGCTCAGCTTCAACAAGCGCAAATAATTGGTGATGGTACTTCTTTCTTTTCCCACTCGTGTACTCAAATTTTCCTGAGTCATCCCGATTTCTTCTAACAATCGTTGATAAGTGAGTGCAATTTCGATGGCATCCAAGTCTTCTCTTTGGATGTTCTCCACCAAAGCCATCTCCAGTAATTCTTGGTCGTTCACCAATCGGATATACGCCGGGATACTGGTAAGACCTGCCAATTTGGAAGCTCTGTACCTTCTTTCACCAGAGATAATTTCAAATTTCTCTCCGTCTTTTCTTAGTGTAATAGGCTGGATAACGCCCAAATTTCTGATGGATTGCGCCAAGTCGTTCAGTGCTTTTTCATCAAAATAAGTTCTTGGTTGGTTGGGGTTGGGGTAGATGTCTTCTATGGCGATTTCCATAATGTTGCTCACCAAAGTTTTTGCACCTTCGTCTGATGCCGTATTGATGGCTACTTTGGATTCGGAGCTAAGAATTGCTCCTAAACCACGCCCCATTGCTCTTTTTTTATCTTTCATTTTTATGCGGAAACACTCATTTTTGAAAAGTAAGTGTTAAAATTTATACAGGTTAAATTAATTTTTGGCTAACGCTTAGTTTTTTACAAGATGTTCGTTCTTCATCAAAACCTCTTCTGCCAATTGTAAATATTGAATTGCGCCTTTGCTTTCGGCATCGTACATCAAAATGCTTTCACCAAAACTCGGAGCTTCGCTCAGACGGACATTTCTACTGATGATGGTATCAAAAACCATTTCCGGGAAGTGGGATTTCACCTCTTCAACCACCTGATTGGACAATCTCAATCGAGGATCGTACATGGTCAGTAAAAGTCCTTCGATATCTAAATTTTTGTTATGAATATTTTGTACCGTTTTGATGGTATTCAGTAATTTTCCTAAACCCTCAAGAGCAAAATATTCGCATTGGATAGGGATAATTACAGCGTCGGCTGCTGTAAGAGCATTTACGGTAATCAAACCCAAACTTGGTGCGCAATCGATGATCACAAAATCATAGTCGTCACTTACCGTTGCTAGGGATTCTCGCATCATGTATTCACGATTTTCTTTGTCCACCAATTCAATTTCGGCAGCTACCAAATCGATATGCGACGGAATAATATCCACATTAGGCGAGGTTGTTTTTTGGATGCATTTTTCAGTTTCAACACTGTGTTCCAAAATATTATAGGTAGAATATTGTACCTCTTCTACTCCCAAACCAGAAGTTGCATTTGCCTGAGGGTCGGCATCAATCAATAAGACTTTCTTTTCTAAAACTCCCAAAGCTGCCGCTAAATTAACAGCAGTTGTTGTTTTTCCGACACCGCCTTTCTGATTGGCAACACCAATAATTTTCGCCATAAATTTGATTTAAAAGACAAAAATACATTTTTTTTAATTTGTTGGTGCGAAACATATCCACACTAAAAGCTAAAACACTCGCTACCAAACACTTGAATGATTAAAAAATTATCCACAAAAGAAAAAGAAATGTGGATAAATTCTATTGTATTGTTAAATTCCACAAAAAAACAGCAACCCAAAAGGATTGCTGATTGTAATTATTCTTTCAAATAGAAAATTAGAACAATTCTTTTCTAATGATGTTCTGACTTCTTTCTGGTCCTACGGATACCAAATACACATTAATCCCTAGATATTCTTCTATAAATTCAATGTATTTTTTAGCATTTACAGGAAGTTCTTCATAACTTCTTGCGGTGGTAATATCTTCATCCCAACCTTCTAAATCTTTGTAGATTGGCTCGTAATCGTAGAGTTTTGTTGTTGAAGAAGTGAAATAGTCAATGATTTTCCCGTCTTCTGTTTTGTAATGGGTAACGATTTTCAACGGTTTTATTCCGGAAAGAACATCCAGCTTGGTAATGACCAAATTATTAATACCGTTGATCATGCACGCATGTTTCAAAGACACAAGATCCAACCATCCTGTTCTTCTTGGTCTTCCTGTTGTTGCACCAAACTCATGGCCTATTTTACGGATATGCTCTCCCAAATCATCGTGCAATTCCGATGGGAAAGGACCGTTTCCGACTCTTGTGGTATAGGCCTTAGAAACACCAATTAAATTTTGCAAAGCCGTTGGAGGCACACCGGCACCGGCACAGACACCACCTGTAGATGGAGATGAAGAGGTAACAAAAGGATAAGTACCAAAATCAATATCCAACATCAAGGCTTGAGCACCTTCGAAAAGTACATTTTTACCCGCTTTAATGGCGTCATTCAATTCCACTTCCGTATCCACAATTCTATCTTTTAATTGTTTACCGATTTCAAGATATTCGTTATAGATCGCTTCGATATCCATGGCTTCTTTTTCGAAATACTTTTCGAAAAGAGCATTTTTCACTTTCAGATTTTTTTCAATTTTTTCACGAAGAATTTCTGGGTTTAGCAAATCGACCATTCGGATTCCGACTCTGGCAATTTTATCTTCATAACAAGGGCCTATCCCCTTCTTGGTCGTCCCAATCTCTGTCCCACCAGCTTCTTCTTCTCTATAAGTATCCAACATGATGTGGTACGGCATAATCACATGTGCTCTCTTGCTGATGAAAACATGATCCGTCTTTAGGCCTTTGCTTTCAATCTGTCCAATTTCTTTGATAAAAGATTTTGGGTTTACCACAACACCGTTGGCAATAATGCATTTTCCTTTGCACTGAAGTACCCCCGATGGAAGCAAGTGAAGCACAAACTTTTCATCGCCTACATATACGGTATGTCCAGCATTATCACCACCTTGAAAACGAACTACATAGTCTGATTTTGCAGATAAAACATCGGTTATTTTACCTTTTCCTTCGTCTCCATACTGAAGTCCGACAACAACATAAGTTGACATATTTTTTACTTTTTTAGATTGTTGCAAAATTAATTTTAAAAAACTGCTCACACAAATAAAGTCTTAATTTTTTTGTAAATATTGGAAAATCAACCTAATAAGATATTTTTATCTCAATATTCTAAACAAAACCAATATTCATTTTAAATATTTGAAAATAAATTTGCATTTTAAACAAATATTTATATCTTTACATCACTAAATCATTAACAAATAACAACTAAACAAAATCAATTATTATGAAGAAAGTAATTACAGTCCTCTTGATAGGATGCGCAAGTTTAGCATTTGCAAAAAGTAGTAAAAGTGTTTCTAGCATTAACAACTCCACAAACGGACCGGTAAATCCTCCCACTCTGATATCGGCTGTTATAGAGGACTCTAGTGCCGCTCAAGGCGCATGGGTTTGGAAATATCTTTACAAATCTACCTGTGGGATATTTTTTTACATCACTTTGGATAAACCGATTACAGAATTAACCAAAGATGAACAACTGGAATTAGATTCAAAATTAGAAGGTAAAAATCTAGAATTATGTGCAAATGCACCTGTAAAAAAAGGTTTTACAGAAGCATAAACTAAACACAAATGATGAAATTTTCTATTTTATTTATCCTATTATTCTTATCAACACATAACTTCAAGGCTCAAAACAACTCGAACATTGCAAATCTTCGAGTTGTTTACGAGTACAAAGTAATCGACTCAATACATAACAATCATAAAAATGTAGAGTTCACATTATTACTAAACAACAACTACTCTATCTTTGTTAATGCAGACGCCTATTCGTATTACAATTCCAGCTACATGCCAGAATTAGGTAGCATCAACAGGGTACCACCTTCCGAAAAATACAGCGTGTACAAAAAGAACGGCAAAATATATTCTTTCATACCAATTCTTTATGAAATGTATTATTTTGAAGAACCACAGTTGGAATGGGAACTTATTAAAAATCAAACAAAAAAATTCAATACCGTTACTTGTCAACTGGCAAAAACAAAGAATGAATCCGGTCGTGTTTTTTACGCATGGTACACAACGGACTTCCCAATCCCAGAAGGACCATCTCGATTCAAAGGCTTACCGGGTCTTGTCTTAGAGGTCTATAGTGAAGATAAAGTCATACAATATACCGCTATTGGCATGAGTAAAACCACAGAAATTATTGACAATGTACACTATCCAATATCAACCCATTTGGATAAAAAAACTTTCTTAGAGAAAAGAGAAAAATGCATCAACAACCCCAATCCTTGCTTACCCCAATCGACTTTGAAAGTATATTTTAATGGCAAGCCATCAAAGCCACAGCACTTTGACGGGCCTTTGAAAATCAATAGAAAAACTTTAATGGATTAAAACTTAGGGATAGAAAAAATAAATTCTGTATCTTTGCAGCAAATTATAGACGATCATTTACATGAATTTATTTACGGAATCCAATTTAAGTCCTGATATTCTCAAGGCAATTGGCGAACTCGGTTACGAACAACCGACCGAAATCCAGAAACAGACTATTCCTTTTATCCTTTCGGATATTCGCGATCTTATCGCACTTGCGGCAACAGGAACAGGCAAAACAGCAGCATTTTCGCTTCCTATTCTGGATATGATAGACGACAGCAGTCGTAAAATCCAGTTATTAGTGCTTTGCCCTACTCGTGAACTTTGCCTTCAGATTACCAAAGACATTAAAAACTATACAAAATACCTTCCTCATCTGAAAACTACAGCAGTTTATGGTGGAAGTAGCATTTCTGAACAAATCAGATCTCTAAGAGAAAAACCGCAAATTATTGTAGGAACTCCGGGGAGGGTTATCGATTTGATCGGAAGAAAAGCTTTGGATTTTTCCGAAATCCATTGGTTGGTTTTGGACGAAGCCGATGAAATGCTTTCTATGGGTTTCAAAGACGATTTGGAAACCATCCTTAGCGAAACGCCTGCTGAAAAACAAACTTTCTTATTCTCCGCAACGATGAACAAGGAAGTGGAAAGAATTTCTAAAAACTACCTGACCAATCCTCACAAAATTTCTGTAGGAAGCATCAATGCGGTTAAGAAAAATATTTCTCACGAATTTTATGTTGTCGGATATCGACAAAAGAAGGAGGCTTTAAAAAGATTGTTGGATGCCAACCCCAATCAGTACTCCATTATTTTCTGTAGAACAAGAATGGAAACCCAAGAGGTTGCCGACTTCTTAATGCAAAATGGATATGCTGCAGATGCCCTTCACGGCGACCTTTCTCAAGCTCAAAGAGATACGGTTATGAAGAAATTCAGATTGAAAAACATCGAAATTCTTGTTGCTACCGATGTTGCTGCAAGAGGTCTGGATGTGGACTCTCTTACGCATGTTATCCATTTTTCACTTCCTGATGATCCAGAAGTTTTCGTACACAGAAGCGGTAGAACTGGTCGTGCAGGTAAAGACGGTATCTCCATGGCACTTTTAAAACCAGAAGAAACCAGAAAACTGAAGCAAATTAAATCTCAAACAAAAATTGAGATCACTGAGAAAAAAATTCCTACTGGAGAAGAGATTGTAAAAGCCCAAGTGGGTGGTGTATTCGAAAAACTCTTTACCGAACACGAAGATTTCTTTGAGTTTGACAACAGTCTAATTCCTGATCTATCGGCTTTCACCAAAGAAGAATTGGTACACCAAATGTTGCAATTCCAACTGAAAGAAATTGCAATGTTCTATAAAGATCGTAACGATTTGCAAGAAATGCGTCTATCCAAAGACAGCGACATCCCAAGCAGCAGAAGAGAAAGAGGAAGAGACCGTGACCGTGGCGAAAGAAGAGATCGTGACCGTGGTGAAAGAAGAGATGGCGAAAGAAGAGGCGATCGCAAGAAAAGAAACAACGAAAACATGACTCGTTTTTTCTTTAACCTAGGAAAAAGAGACAGTCTAAAGAAAGTAGATATGTTGGAAATCATCAACAAAGCTACTGCTAAAACCAAGAAAAGAGCCGATATCGGAGATATTGAAATTTTGGACAAATTCACTTTCTTTGAAATTGATAAAAACTTTAAGCAAGAAATCCTGAACAACATTTCTTCAATGAAATTTAAAGGAAAAGACATGCGTGCCGAAGTGGCCAACTAGAATTACGAAACCGAGCAATGAAAATTGTTCGGTTTTTTTATGTATCATAAATTTAATATTCCGTTCACACAGACCTTTCTTAAAATAAATATTTTTGCCCAGAAATTAAATCTATATGAAAAGAATATTAACTTTTATGTTTGCAATGGGAATCTTTACGGTTTCGTTTGCTCAAACGAAGGATCAGTTTTCCAATTACAACATGATGTCCTTTAGCTACAAGCACGACAAACAATGGTCGGCCTATCTGGAGTTGCAATTGAGATCCATTGAAGACTTTACCACACCCGATTATTACGAAGCTAAAGGGGGGATTGGCTACAATTTCAATAAAAACAATCAGGCTTTTGTAGGTATTGGTCGCTATGGAACTTATAAAAACGAACACATCAATCAAGAGGAATTCAGATTCTGGTTGCAATACATTTATAGTCAACAATTTGGAAAGGTAAAATTGGATCATAGAGTTCGTGCTGAGAAAAGATTTTTCTATTATCCAAACACCGATTCGCACGACAATACCGAACGCTATCGTTATCGATTAGCAGCTACTCTACCCTTAAATAAAGACAAAGTAGAACCCGGAGCGCTTTATGCCAATGCTTTTGAAGAGGTTTTTGTAGGGCCAAAAGATCCTTTCTTTAAAAGAAGCCGAACCTTTGTCGGTTTGGGATACCAATTCAACCCATATGTAGGGACCAATCTGGGGTATATTTTCCAAAAAGAATTTTCCAACTCGGGCAACAAGAACCTCCACTTTATCTATCTTTCATTAAATTTCACATTTGACCGATTAAAATTCAATGAAACACACCACATTCCTGTGGCCGATTAAAAAAATCATGTTAATAAAACTTAACAAAAAAAAAATTACACAAGCACAGTATTTTCGGATATTTGCAAAAATAAAAATCTAATAAAAAAAATAATAAAATGGGACTCGGTAATATTTTTAAAGCCTTCCAACCAAAAGACAAAGTGTTTTTTGTATTGTTTGACCAAGTAGCTCAAAACCTAGTAGAAATGTCAAAATATTTCCATGAAGGCATTCAGGAATTTGACCTAAACAACGATGGTTTCATCAAAAAGATTAGTGATTTCGAGCACAAAAACGACGAGCTCACTCACAAAATTTTTGTTGAATTGGGACAGAACTTCATCACTCCATTTGATAGAGAAGACATTACTTCCCTTGCCAACAAATTGGATGACATTGCAGATTATATGTATGCATCTGCAAAGTACATTTACCTGTACAAAACACCAGAAACTAAGGAGTATGCCGATTTTTCTTTATTAATGCATAAAGCGTGTCTGGAAATCCAAAATGCCATTGAAAATTTAAAAGATTTTAAAGATCCAGTAGCAGTAAAAGAATCGTGCATTAAGATCAATTCTTACGAAAACCTTGCAGACGATGTTTTAAGTAAAGCATTGATGAATCTTTTCGAGACCAACGATCCCATAAGAATCATTAAGGTACAATCCGTACTTAATTATTTAGAAGAAGTGACCGACAAAGCAGAAGATGTTGCAAATATCATGGAGAACATCATTATTAAATACGCATAATCACGCCAAAAAAATAATAGATGGACTTACCTATATTGCTAATTGTCATCATCGCTTTAGCCCTAGTATTCGATTATATTAATGGGTTTCACGATGCCGCCAATTCCATTGCAACCATTGTTTCTACCAAGGTACTCACCCCATTTCAAGCTGTTTTGTGGGCTGCACTTTGGAACTTTGCTGCATTCTTCATCGCCATGTATATCATTGGCGAGTTTAAAATCGGGAACACCATTGCCAAAACCGTCAACGAAAACTTCATCACTCTAGAGGTCATCTTCTCTGGTTTGGTTGCCGCAATTGTTTGGAATTTATTAACCTGGTGGTTTGGTATCCCTTCCTCTTCTTCGCACACGCTTATTGGTGGTTTTTTGGGGGCAGCCCTGATGCACGCCTTATATTTGGACTACCAACATGTGGCACAGGCACATCCGGACTTGGGGATTATGGAACAATTAAAGTTAGCTTTCTCACAACTTTCACAACAAAATGTGGTAAAGTTCAGTAAAGTCATCCCAATTTTCTTATTCATCTTCATGGCACCACTTATCGGGATGATCATTTCCATCATCATCACTTTATTGATCATTCAGATTTATAAGAAAACCAATCCTCATAAAGCCGATAGAGCATTCAAAAAAATGCAGTTGGTGTCTTCTGCACTTTTCAGTTTGGGTCACGGTTTGAATGACGCCCAGAAAGTAATGGGTATCATTGGGGCTGCAGTAATCTACTACCATGTTAGTATGATTGGTGGTAGTGATCCGTATGCCATTATGCCTCACGAAGATCGTTTCAACCACTTTACATCCGATTATTATTGGGTACCTTTGGTATCGTTCTTGGCCATTGGTCTTGGTACCATGAGTGGAGGGTGGAAAATTGTAAAAACCATGGGTACAAAAATCACCAAGGTTACTCCACTAGAAGGTGTGAGTGCCGAAACCGCAGGAGCATTGACTTTGTTCATCACGGATCATTTTGGTATTCCCGTTTCTACAACCCATACCGTAACGGGATCCATCATCGGAGTTGGAGTTACCAAAAGAATTTCTGCAGTCCGTTGGGGAGTTACCATTAATTTGCTTTGGGCTTGGATCTTAACCATTCCTATTTCTGCATTAATGGCGGGATTAACATATCTTGTAGTAACTTTCTTAGGATAAAAATCAAGCTGAATACCATTTATCATAAAAAACTTTGCTTTTCTAGGCAAAGTTTTTTTTTTCATCAGACAAAACTGTTTTAAAATTGTATTTTTGCGCAAACGAAATTTTATGGAATTTTTAGACCAATACCACAAAATGGTATCTCAAGCAATAGAGAAATATACCTTCAGAGACAAGCCTGCAGAACTGTATGAACCTATGAATTACATCATCCGAAACGGAGGTAAAAGATTGAGACCGGTCATGGTATTGTTGGCAACCGATTTGTTTGGTGGCGATTTGCAAAAAGCGATGAAACCTGCATTGGCGATAGAATACTTCCACAATTTCACCTTGATCCACGACGATATTATGGACGAGGCTCCTATGAGAAGAAACACCCCTACCATACATACGGTGTATGGAGTAAATACAGGAATACTTTCTGGAGACGGTTTGCTGCTTAAGGCCTACACCTATTTCGAAGATCTAGATCCTGAGCTGTACAAAGCCTGTCTAAGAGTCTTTACCCATACCGGACTTTTATTGTGCGAAGGACAGCAATACGACATCAATTTTGAAACAAAAAAAGATGTTAGCTACGACGACTACATCCGAATGATCACCTATAAAACAGGAGTTCTCAGCGCATCGTCTTTTCAAATTGGAGCCATGATTGCCGGCGCCAGTACGGCAGATGCCAAAGCCATTTTCAACTACGGAAAACATCTTGGGATTGCCTTCCAAATGATGGATGACTATTTGGATGTTTACGGCGACAATGCTCAGATTGGTAAAAAACATGCTGGAGATATTTTCGAAAATAAAAAAACAATTTTATACCTCTTGGCCAAGGAAAATGCCAGCCCGGACGAATTAAAAGAATTGGAGTTTTGGTACTCTAAAAAGACCGATAATTTGGACAAAATCTACTGCGTTGAGAAGATTTTCAGAAGAACAAAAGCTGATGTTAGAGTGCAACAACTCATCCAAAAACACAACGATATTGCCCAAAATTATTTAAAGAAAATAAACATTAATGAGGAGAAGAAAAAACCATTTATAGAATTGGCTAATTTCTTATTGAAAAGAGAATTCTAAAAATTAATTGCAAAATAACCTATCATCAACTTTATACATCTTCATGAAATTTTCTACAGAAGTCGAAATAAAATCCAATACAAAACGAATAGAAATTCACGATAAAATATTCAGTATCGGATCTTGTTTTGCCACAGAAATGCACGACTTACTTTCCAATGCACAATGGCAAACCCTGAACAATCCTTTCGGGACACTGTTCAATCCTTGGTCCATCAACCAAGAATTGACCATTTTACAAAAAAATAAAAAATATACAGAAGAAGACCTTATCGCCTATCAGGACGAGTATATTTCTTTGGACCACCACACCTCTTTCAACAGTAGAAATATAGACCTAACGCTGGACAAAATAAACCATAAAATCGAGTTGGGAAATGCATTTTTGCGAGATTGTCGATTTGTGATCATCACCTACGGAACTTCGTTCATCTATGAATTTTTGCCCAAACAAAAGTTGGTTGCCAATTGCCATAAAATTCCGGGTAAATTCTTCAAAAAGCGATTGCTTACGCCTGAAGAAATTGAAACATCCATTTCCGAAACCATCAAGAGCATCAAAAGCATTTGCAAATTTGATGTTCAAATCCTGTTCAGCATCTCTCCTGTGAGGCATTCAAAGGACGGTTTCGTTGAGAACAATCGCAGCAAATCTTTATTAATTTCGGCAATACACGAAGCCATTGAGAAAAATGAGAACTGCCATTATTTACCCATTTACGAGATCATGATGGACGAACTTAGAGACTATCGTTTCTACAAAGAAGATCTTTTACATCCCAGCAAACAAGCCGTGAATTATATTTTTGAGAAGTTCTCAAAAGCCTATTTTTCGGATCGTGCACAAGAATTTATGGCAGAAAATTTTAAAATAACCCAAGCCTTGCAACACCGACCTTCGGACGATAATCATCCAAAATATCAAGAGTTTTTACGAAATTTAAAACAAAAAATTTCAGAGCAACAAACCAAGGCAAGTCATAAAATTTTTGTTGAACACTTGACGATGAATCACTCTGACCGTTAATAAAACCTTTTTTCATGATCGATACCCATACCCACCTCTATGCAGAGGAATTTGACCACGACCGAGCCGAAGCCATCAAAAGAGCCATAGACAAAGGAGTTGACAAATTTTTTCTCCCGGCCATCGACTCAGAATCTCATGAGAAAATGTTGGCTCTGGAAACCGAATTTCCTGAACAAATCCATGCCATGATGGGCTTGCATCCTTGTTATGTAAAACCCGAGTCTTGGGAAAAAGAACTCTCCATTGTTGAAAATTTTTTAAATAAAAGAAAATTTTGCGCAATTGGCGAAATTGGGATTGATTTGTATTGGGACAAAAGCACCTTGGACATCCAAATAAAAGCCTTTGAATGGCAAATAGACCAAGCGATTGAAAGAGATCTGCCCATTGTAATCCACAGTCGTGAAAGTTTTGATGAGATTTTTGAAGTTTTGGAAAGAAAAAAACATCCTAAACTTCGAGGCATTTTCCATTGTTTTTCAGGCGATCTACAACAAGCGCAACAAGCAATCGCATTAGGATTTGCTTTAGGCATTGGTGGAGTTGTCACCTTTAAAAATGGAAAAATAGATCAATTTTTAAAAGAAATTTCTTTAGAGCACATCGTTTTAGAAACCGACTCCCCTTATCTGGCTCCAGTCCCGTTCAGAGGTAAAAGAAACGAGTCTGCCTATTTGGATTTGGTCTTAGGCAAATTGGTAGATCTCTATCAAATGGATTTTAAAACCATTGAAAAGATGACTTCTGAAAATGCATTAAGAATTTTCCAAATGGTCTAAAGCAAACAATTACTATAAAAAAACAAGGGTTTCACCAAAATGAAACCCTTGTTTAATTATAATCATCTAAACTATTTTAGTAATCGGCATTTGAAGTTTCGTCACCAATATTCCAAGTAAGACCGAAACGCAAAGTATTGTCCAAAGCAGAGTTCACTTTAGAAGTATTGATTAGGTAAGACACATCCAAAGCAAAAGATTGATACTTGATCCCAATACCTGCAGTTGCAAATTGTCTTGCACCTTGCTCTTCGGATTCGTGGAAATAACCGGTTCTCACAGCAAACATATTGTCGTAAGAATATTCCATAGCACCGCTGTACATCATGCTTTTTTTATTGTTGAATGATTTTCCAATTCCTTGCATTACCCCAACATTAGGCACATCATAAATTGGCTGATTGTTAACAGGATTTAGACCCACCACTTCAGGACCAGGAACCAAAAGCTTTGAAGCTTCTGCTGAAACGGTTACTTTGTTCAGATCATCGATAAAGACTTCATATCCAAGACCCAATCTGGCCATTGTTGGCAAATAAGATCTCGAGTTTTCGTCTCCCGTATAATCCAATCTTGGTCCTAAGTTAGAAACTACATAACCTGCATTGATACGGTTTTCCATATTCCCAAATCCGTTAAATCGAGGTGAAGTATAGTAACCTGAAATATCCACTGCAAAAGAGTTGGCCGGTTTTAGAGTTGTATCGGTATTGAAACCTCCTGCTAAATCGGAACGAACAAATCTACCTGTAACGGCCATGGAATAAGTATCCGATAATTTCAGTCCGTATGCTACATCAATTGCAAATTCGTTAGGTTTTGCTATACCTTCTTGTACCACTTCAGTTCCTACAATTCTTGTAAGATCTACCTGTCCCATATTGAAATAATATACACTGGCAGAAATGGTTGATCTTTCTTCTTCACCTAAAAATTTATGATAAGCACCGTACACCAAAAAAGTATCGTTGGTCAATTTACTCATGTATGGAGTATAAGTGAAACCGACTGCAGAGTTGGTTCTGCTGAACGGATATTTTGCTGCATTCCAAAATTGTGAGAAAGCATCTGGAGAAGTTACTACCCCTTGATCTCCCATACCTCCTGATCGTGCATCGGGAGCAATTCTAAGAAACGGAGCACCGGTGAGAACTGGACCTTGTGCAAACGCCATAGTCCCTAAACTAATCCCTAAGCCTATCAATAATTTATTAGTAAAATTCATACAGTTATTTTTAATTTCCAAATATATGATAATTATTTTAATTTTATTTTAACAAAACCATTTTTTCTACTGCTGTAGCCGAACCTTTGCATTTTTCTTGATTTTGACTTCTGGCAAAAATCTTAAAGATATAAGTTCCTTTTGCTACAACATCACCAAAATCGTCCCTACCGTCCCACTCAATCGCTTGTTTTGGTGTTCTGAATCCTTGTAAAAAAGGTTCTGCCATTACGGTTTGACTGATGGTTTTCACCAATTTTCCGGTGATGGTATAGATTTGTACATTCACATCCAAGATATCATCGCAATTGTGCTCGAACTGAATATAGGTTTTGTCGGTAAATGGATTGGGCCAATTCAGAGGTCTGTTGATGACCAAATGTTGGTTGGTTTCATCCTTCACCACAAACTTTAACGATTCTGTTGTCGAATTATTGTTGATGTCCCAAACTTTAAATGTTAAAGTGTGTTCTCCAGGTGCCAAATTCCTGAACGGATAGGTTACATTTCCTTTTTGATAATCGGCCAAACCCGGTGCCAAGCAACCGTTACCCTCGCCCGGCGAATAATAATCGTTGAGAACAACGGTGTTTACAATTTCGCCATCCAAATAAGTGGTAATATCGTGACCGATACCAGCACCAGTCGAATTAATTCCTGTATCATCTGTTATACAAGCCAAAAGCATGGGATTTTGGTTGGTAATTCCACCGTTAGCAAAGTTGGTATTGTTCATGTACAACTTTACTTTTGGCGGTTGGTTGTCGTTCACTCCATTTGGGTTGATGTCCCCAACTTGTACCGCTTGGTTATTAAACACATCAAAAATTTTATTATCGGCATAGCCCAGCATTCTTCCCGTTCCTACGGTATAATTAATATCATTAGGGACATAAAATTCAACCGTAAATACGCCATTAACAGCCGTTCCGGAAGCTTTTACAATGGCACTACCCTCTTCGGTGTAATTCAAGATGGGTTGCATGGTCAGGTTGTGTTTGTTTAATCTTTTATCGAAGATGTTGATGACCACTCTTCCGTTGAAGGAAGTATCCAAAGTACCGTTGTCCTTATTGATATGTCCTTTTATTTTAACAAAATCCAAAGCTCTGATAAGTCCAGGTACTGGAGATTCTATTTGATCGACCACCAACAATCTTTTGGGGCGACTAAGTATCATGGCGGGATCTCCCAAATAATTCACTTTCATGTGATTGCTTCCCGGAGAGTACATCAGATTGAATTCCTTTTTAGCATCCAAATAGGCATTTCCTAAAGTATCGAAACGATCGTTGGTAAGCTTAAACATGGATTTGGTCAGGAAATCTGTGAATTTTATACCGTAATCCACAGCGATGGCTCTGCTGGAGGTAATCATGGTTGCAGCACCACCTTGTTTGTGTTTGATAAATTGTTCGCCCACGGAAAAAGTTCCGGGTTCGTCCCAAAGTGTAAATTCACAAGTAATGGTAGAAACCAATGGGAAACGAGAGTACACCGGCGAATAGTTATTGGCCGCCTGAACTTCTTGCGAGGTCAGCACCCTTTCTTGTGCCCAACCGTTGATACCACCGTGGCCAAAATAAAACAGATACAAACTGTTACCAATATCGTTGGAGATGGCTTGGTTTACCTGTGGAAATCGGATACCACCAGAAGTACTGACAGCAGGAAAGGAATCCAAATACAGTTTTCTGATGTTGTATTCCGGTTTGTCGGTGGCACCTTCAAACACATCAACCAAAGCTTGGTTCATGATGTTGTGGAAAGGTTCGCCTCCATCGGCGTCATTATCTACAACATAATCCATTTTCATGCGCCATTCACCAAAAGGACTGGACTGTCCCGATTTGGCATTGTAATAAGCCAAAGTTTTATCCACCATCGTGGTCGCTTCAGCTACTGTCGCCGCAGGAATACGCCCCACAGGGATATCCGGCAAAATATTCCCCAAATAGGTTGCATTTTGAGGTTCTGTCATCACGATATAATCATCGGTAATAAAAGAACTCACCAAATTGCTACTCTCCTCACTGATGTAACCTATGGCTTTGTTGTAGTTGTTGGAGATTCGATCTTTGTAATCGTAGGTAGCATCGCCTAAAAGTAAGACATATTTTAGACTTCCTGCCGGAGTATTCAATTTGGTAATAAAATCACGAATGCCCGTCAAATCTTTACCACCGCTGCTAAATTCATTATAAATGGCATTGACATCTACAATTTTCGTGGTAAAATTACTCTTGGTCTGATGATACTGCGCCAATCGTTGAGCTTGGGAAAACATTTCAGGAGCCGTGATGATCAAATAATCGATATTTTGAAGTCCGGACAAATCTTGATTTTCCACCTTGCCTACAAAACCGGGTTGGTATGCAGCATCGGCTTTGAATGCGACAAATTCGTTATTGAAATCAGGATTATTGGCTACAAAAGCGAAATTAAAGTTACCACCGGTACTTTTGTTGACCCTTTTTGTCGGGTTGGTCACATCCGAAACATCCCAAACTTGTTCGATGGCAGAGGAATTGGAAATGGAAAATCCGTATTTCTGCTGCCCGCCTGTAACCACAGAAAAGTCTCTAAAATTCATCTGACTGCCGTTGAAATTCAAATTTTCTTTATACTGAATTTCGGCATAATCAAAATAGTACAATCCGTTGGGATTGGTAGAAATATTGGGTGTTATATTAACGGTTACCGAGTTTCCTGAAAGGTTGCTGATGCTTCCTGAATATCGTTTCACCTCGAAGTCTTGTCCGGTAATTGCAGTTGGTTGGTTACTGGAATTTTGTCCGTTGATATTAAAAACCACAGAGTTCCCTTGTGAAAGATAAGACACTACATTGGCTCTATACTTTATATTATCAGCACTCTGTATGGGCGAATTGGTATTGAACACGATACTTTTTGCAGAAGTAAACGGTGTATTTTCCACCCAAATTCGTCCTACTTTCAATAAATTTTTCTCATCATTATCCACATATTGATATTCATCATAACGAGAAATTAAATTGGCAGGCAAAGTTTCGTCCACCGTTTGAATTCTTTTCCCAGGCCCGATATCAAAATTTATAAAATAATACGCATGGTCTTCATAAATGTTTTTCAGGTGTTGCGCTTTATCGGTTCTGGTTTCAACTCTTTTTATTCCTGCACCGTTGGTTTGGTCGTACAAATTGTATCCTTGCGGACCTTGAGCGTAAAATAAGGCATAATCTCCATCGTTCCACACGCCATCCTCTTCGCCTACAACTTGTATGGCGTCTTCTTGCAGCGCATCGTATCGAGCATCTTGGTTGAATTCCGGCAACATGACACCACCATTTCCATAAATTCTAAAATTTTTAGGATTGATGTTTGCCG
The DNA here is from genome assembly GCF_003852705.1 of Amniculibacterium aquaticum. Classification (GTDB taxonomy): domain Bacteria; phylum Bacteroidota; class Bacteroidia; order Flavobacteriales; family Weeksellaceae; genus Amniculibacterium; species Amniculibacterium aquaticum. The sequence continues at coordinate 111,550 of NZ_REFA01000002.1, read as the reverse complement.
GATTCAGTCCGTTGCTTTGTAAAAACTGTTTGGTAATTTTAAAAACTCCAGAGCGATCTACTTTAATTTTAAAAAAATTTCCAGAAGCCAAAGGATTATTGGATGTCCCTATTCTATCCACTGAATGAGAACCAATTGGTTGATCGGAAGTGCTAAGATCAAAAGACTTCAATCTTTGTATGCTTCCTTTGTACCAACGAAATGCATTAACATGGATTAGCGCAAGGTTGCTTCTCTCATCCTTATTATATATATAATTAATATCGCCTACTGCATCTTCTGGAAAAGCAAAAGGATTAAGGTCGTACACTTCCTTTTGATTAACATTTTCCCACACATAATTAGAAATTTTCAATTGTTTTTCACCAATTTTTTGTTTGGTATGAATAATTATATTATTTTGGTCAAATGAAAAATCATAATTCTTTACAAAAGGAAGATTGAGTTTGGTTTCATTGTATTGCTGTACTTTGGCACCTTCCCAGTTCATTGTAATTTTCTGAGAAGACACATAAGAACAGATTAACAAAGAAGCTAAAGCAAAATATTTAGGTTTCATAATATTGACATCAACTGTTTCGGTTACAAAATAAACGAAAATTTTATAATAATGATGCGATACCATAAAATTAATTTGAAATCGTTTTGCAAAAAAATCAACTCTTTACTTGATTAATTGAATTATTTATTTTTTCTTTGTACTTTGAAAATATTAATAACGACTATGAAAAAACTAAAGTTATTTTCTTTAATAGCCCTAAGCTCCACCCTTGCACTCACCAGCTGTGGAGGTGGTGGTAAAAGTGGAGGTGGCACCAAAGGATTTGTCAGCAAAACTGGATGGAAACCAAACGACCAAAAAGGTTGGTTCTTTACAGGAAAAACTCAAAAACAAAAAGGATGGCCAGGAATGGTCTATGTAGAAGGAGGTACCTTTACTATGGGTGCTGTAAAAGACGATGTCTTGAAAGACTGGAACAACTCTCCTCATAGAATGCAGGTAAGCTCTTTCTTCCTTGGCGAATCAGAAATCACCAACTACGAATACCGTGAATATACAACTTGGTTGAAATATGTATTTCCACCAAACGACCCTACCTTCAAAGAAATCTATAGCGGTGCATTGCCGGACACTTTGATGTGGGATAATAAATTGTCTAGAAATGACAATGCTGAAATGTATTTTAGATCTCCAGAATACGACTATTACCCGGTAGTAGGTGTGACTTGGAGCCAAGCAAATAAATATTGCGATTGGTTGACCGATAGAGCAAATGAAAAAGCATTGATGGATGCAGGTATCATTTCTAAAGACTTGTACATCAACGATTCTAACAACCAAGGTGGTACTGCTTTCAACATGGACAAATTCAAATCGAACGATCCGGATATGCAAGCATACATCAACACTCAAAGAATGCAAAACAAAAATGGCATCAGAACAAGAAGCCAAAGAGTTCTTGCTGTAAACAGAGCACCTAACGCCAACATGGTAACCGAATTCAGATTACCAACAGAAGTTGAATGGGAATATGCTGCTTTGGGTATGGAAAAAAACAGACAGTACAACAACTACGATAACAAAAAACCTGAATTGGATAAAATCAGAGGTAAGCACGGACAATTGTTGGCTAACTTCAAAAATGGAAAAGGTGACTATTCCGGTATCCCAGGATGGAAAGACGACGGTTCTGCTCAAACTGCGGATGTTAAAAAATATCCAGCTAACGACCTAGGTTTATTCGGTATGTTTGGAAATGTTTCTGAATGGACTGCCGATGTTTACAGACCGGTTGTTGATGCCGAATACAGTGACTATAACTACTTTAGAGGTAGCAAAGTAAAAACAATTGTTAAAAACGGAGACGGTACAAATAAAAAAGTGGACGATGGAAGCATCAAATACGACACTTTAGCCGATGGAAGAAAACTTTACACAGCACTTCCTGGAAAATTCGAAAGAAAAACAATTGCCGATTACTCTAACTTCAGAGACGGTGACAAACAATCTTCTCTGGATTATGACAGAGGAAACACCGATAGCACAGATGCGTATAACATGTACAACGGACCTGTTCAAAGATTTATCGTAGATGGTAAAGGTAAGGTGATCCTTCAAAAAGATTCCAAAGAAAGAACATCTGCAATCTCTAACAACATTAGAGTGGTAAAAGGTGGTTCTTGGCAAGATACAGCCTATTGGTTGGATCCGGGACAAAGAAGATACAAAAACCAAAACTCAGCTTATGGATGGATCGGATTCCGTGTAGCTCAAGATGCTAAAGAAATTAGCAAAGGTAGAACAAGAAGATAATTCTTATTATATTTTCAAAAAACCTTCCTCTTTTGGAAGGTTTTTTTTTTATTTTTGAATCATGAATGCAGAACAATTTTATCCTCTATTTTTAAAATCAAATAAAGTAGAAATCGACAATAGAAAAGTAGTACCCGGAGATGTTTTTTTTGCATTTTCCGGTGAAAATTTTAATGCAGCCAGCCTCGCAGAAAAAACAATAGACCAAGGTGCTCTTGCTGTTATTGTCGAACAAAAGGAATATGAAAATGTAGATAAAAATATTTTCTATGTTCCCTCTACTCTATTTTTTTTACAAGAATTGGCTAAATTGCACAGAAGCAAGCTCAACATTCCGATTATCGGATTAACAGGAAGTAACGGAAAAACGACCACCAAGGAATTGATCCATGCAGTACTTTCCAAAAAATTCAACACGCAATTTACCAAAGGGAACCTCAACAACCATATTGGTGTTCCGCTTACCCTTCTTTCTATACAACCCGAACACGAAATAGCCGTGATAGAAATGGGTGCCAATCATCAAAAAGAAATCGAAATGTTAGCATCCCTAGCACAGCCAACCATAGGATACATAACCAACTTTGGCAAAGCCCATTTAGAAGGCTTTGGTGGATATGAAGGAGTTATAAAAGGGAAATCCGAATTGTTTGATTATCTAAAAAACCATCAACAAAAAATATTGGTCAACGCCAACGATGAAATTCAAGTGGAAAAAGTAAAAAATTACTTCAACACCATTTCGTTTGGCAAAGAAAATTCAAACTATCAATTTGAACTCTGCACCCATGAACATTTCGTTGGTTTGAATTATAAAAACACCAAAATCATTTCTCAACTTACTGGAAATTATAACTTCACGAACATTTGTGCAGCCGTAAGTTTGGGACTTTATTTAAGAATAGAAATCGAAAAAATAAAAACGGCAATCGAAGAGTATGCACCCACCAACATGCGATCTCAGATTGTTAAAAAAGGCGATCAAACTTTGGTTTTGGATACCTACAATGCCAATCCAAGTTCCATGTCGGAATCGTTGAAAAACTTCAGCACTTTTGAGGGCAGTAAAACTGTAATTATGGGCGATATGCTGGAATTAGGGGAAGAAAGCCATCAGGAACATCGTCTCATTTTAGAACTTGCACAAGCTTTGGAATTTAATGAAATCTACACCGTTGGACCTCGATTCAAAGAATGCAATAAAAATTCAACTGCATTTAGCGATTCTTCGGAATTGATTGAACATTTAAAATGCAACACCATCACTTCAGATAATATCTTACTAAAAGGATCTAGAGGCATCGCATTGGAGAAAATCATAGATTTTCTTTAACACAAAAATAGCCCTCAGAAAAAATTGAGGGCTATTCTTTTTATCGTTAATCGGTCAACGATTCGTCATTTAAAATAAGTTGAATGTTCTTAAATGTCGATGGATAGACCACATCTTCTATTTCCTTTTGTCCCTTCCAATCCACTTCTGTAATTCCTTCTTCAATTTGTGGAATGGCCTGATCTTTTCCAAAATACGACATCTTGTACCAATATGTTGTTTTCAAAATCCGTTCACCATTTCTCTCGGTATAAATATGAAAGGTACTGTTTACAAACTTTTCCAAAATCAAATCGCTGAGGCCGGTTTCTTCTTCAACCTCTCTAAGAGCCGCTTGATCAAGAGATTCTCCTTTTTCAACTTTTCCTTTCGGCAGATCCCAACGACCCAATCTTTTGATAAAAAGAATTTCATATTGGTCATTATAAACAATACCACCAGCGGCTTCAACAATTTTAAAAAAATGAATAAAATCTTCCCAAATTTCCTCTAAATTTTCACCATAGATGTTAATTTCTTGGCAGGAAGTATTTTGCAATAGATCGAGAGCAATTTCTAAACTGATAGAACCGTCGTATAAAATTTTTTTCTCTATGCTTTGCGGACTTTTAGAAAACAATAATCTTTTCTCGTTGATAAAAACTTTATACATTTGTAGGACACTTTTAACTCTACAAAAATAACTAAAAATGAATTTAGAAGGAAGAAAAATCATCGTAAATAAATCATCACAAGAACTTCAAGAACTTTTGAAATCCCCAAAAGACTATGAACAACTGATGCCAGAGTCTTTGCAAAAATTTGAAGCTCGAGAAGACGGCTTCAAATTTGGACTAAAAGGAATGCCGGAAATCGCATTGAAGATAGAATCCGTAACTCCTGAAAAAGTAACGCTAAGCTCTGCCAGCTCCAGCTTGGAGTTTTCTTTAAAAGGAATGATGAACCCTCTAAATGAAAGCCAAACCGAGGTTCAGTTATTGTTTGAAGGGCAGTTCAATCCTTTCATAAAAATGATGGTTGAAAAACCTTTGAAAAACTTTATCGACGCACTAACCGATAAAATTGAGAGGCTCTAATCGATTCTAAAGTTCTACAAAAAACACCGCCCCGAAACGAAATTTTGGGGCGGTATTTTTTAATTCTAAATAACCTCAATACTTAAAGAAAATATCTTGAATGGTTTTCACATTTATAGTTTCTGTAAGCGCCAACATGAGAAGGACTCTCGCTTTTTGAGGGTTAAGATCATCTGCTACGGCAAAACCCAGTTTCTCATCATCCACCTCGTTGTGTAAGGTTATTCTACCACCGCCGGTTCTGGCAGAACGAACTACGGTTACTCCGCTTTTTACAGCATTTTCTAACGCTTTACCGACCGGTGCATTAAAGTTACCATTTCCCATTCCGGCATAGACAATTCCTTTTACGCCATCGGTAACCATGCAATCAATCACTTTTGAACTTGCTCCGGCATATCCATAGACTATTTCCACTTGTGGAAGTTTGTTCAATGTACTCACATCAAATTTCTTCTGTGGCTGACGAAGAGATTGGTAATAGTAGCTTACTTTTCCATCATAAATTAATCCGATAGGTCCAAAATTTCTAGATTGGAAAGTCGCAGTACTTGTCGTAACGGTTTTGGTCACATCTCTAGCAGCAAAAACCAATTCGTTCATTGCAACAACGGTTCCTATTCCTCTAGAATTGGGAGAAGAAGCAACCATCACGGCATCCAATAAGTTACGGTTACCATCTTGGCTCATGGCGGTAGAAGGTCTCATGGCGCCCACCAAAACCACAGGTTTGTTTGACTGAACGGTTAAACTTAGGAAATATGCCGTTTCTTCCTGAGTATCGGTACCGTGGGTAACCACTACGGCATCGGCTTCGTTGTGATCAAAAATCTGGTTGATTCTTTTGCTAAGTTTTAGCCAAGTATCGATATTCATATCTTGACTACCGATATTTGCGATTTGTTCGCCTTTAATTTTGGCCAACTGATGCATTTCCGGCACCGCATTCAACAAGGCATCAATAGGAACCTGGCCAGCAGTATAAGCTGCTTTGGTAGCCGATTCGCCAGCACCAGCAATGGTACCACCGGTTGCAAGGATGATGACTCTAGGTTGAGTTTTGGTTTGAACTTGAGTGGTCTGTATTCTTGTAGGAGTAGCTGTGGCTACTTGTGCTTGGATGTGGATTGATAAAATAAATCCAATAGAAATAATGAAAAATTTTCGCATGATCTATAAATTGATATAGACAACAAACCGAGTTGTCATTTAGAAATAAAAAAAAGAGTATCCGATTATTACTTTTTAAAATACAATACACTCATAAATTAAGAAAACATACTGGAACATAAAACCTCTTTCAGATTCAAAAATAACAGTATTTTCTCAGATTTCATCAATACTGTTCTAATTATTTTAAGACAATATTGCTTTACTTTTTTTAAACCCAATCTCTTTTTTCGGAAAAATAAAGTTTTTGTGAAAACAACTTATTATATTTGCCACCTTATTTAAACTAAATAAAAATAAGAATGAGGAAGATTTATAGTTTGTTATTTTTAGTCGGTGGCTTAGGGATTGTTTCTGCTCAAAATCATAATGTTAGTTTAGACATCGTGGTTTCTGGTGCAAGTAAAAGCAAATGGATTTCTGGTGCTACGGTAAAAATAATTGGACAAAAATCTATCACCACCAACCAAAATGGCGAAGCAAAACTGAAACTTGATCAAGATAAAACCTATACCTTAGTGGTTTCCCATCCTCATTTTCAAGATAAAGTCATCAAGATTCTGCCCAATCATCAACAGAAAATCAATATTGTTCTTCAGGCAGAAAATAAAATCCAAGAAGTTATCGTTACCGCCAAAGAAGGTAAAGGTCTCACCAGCAAATCCGTCATCAATGCAAAAGCAATGGAACATTTGCAACCTTCTAGCTTTGCCGATCTTATGGAATTGTTACCGGGTGGACTTTCTAAAACGCCAAGTTTGATGGCCTCCAACCGAGTTGCCCTACGAGAAAATCCCAATGCTATGCCTAGTGGTTACAACACTTCAGCTTTAGGAACGCAATTCATCATCGATAATAACATTTGGAACTCCAACGCCGATCTTCAACTTTCTGTAAACGACAGTCAGTTTCTTGGTGGTCCGGCTTCTAAAGCTTCCGCAGGAATTGGTGTGGACATGAGAACCCTTTCTACCAACGATATCGAACGCGTAGAAATCATCCGAGGGATACCCTCTGCAGCTTATGGCGACCTGACTTCTGGGGTGATAAAAATCGATAGAAAGATTGGGAAAACTCCGCTACAAGCCAGATTCAAAGCAGATGGATTTAGCAAACAATATTATCTGAGCAAAGGTTTTGCCTTGAAAGAAAATTGGCAAATGACCGCCAGCATGGATTATCTTGATGCTCAGGCAGATCCTACCAATCAGTTTGAAAATTATCAAAGAATCACCGCTTCATTACGATCCAGATTGAAAACCAATCTTTGGGGAAAACATTTGGAATGGCGATCGACCATAGATTTTTCTAACAATCTGGACAAAGAAAAGTACGATCCGGACACCGGATATCCCAGTGTAGATGTGTACAAAAACAACAACAGAAGACTCAGCCTTAGCAACAATTTCGTTTATCTTTTGGGAAAGGAAAATTTCTTTAATAAACTTACCCTAAATACCGCCATCAGACAAGGGTTTGATAAGATTGAACAAACCAAATTGGTACAACAATCCGGACCTAGATCTATTTCTTTCGCGACCACTCAAGGTGAAAATATAGGGATTTTCCCACAATTACGATACATTTCAGAATCTTCTACCGATGGCAAACCAATGGATCTATCCGCTCTAATCCAACTGAATGGGGTGAAAAAATGGGGAAATATCCTCCATCAATACGAAGCCGGATTGGATTGGCGATTTTCTAAAAATTTTGGCAAAGGGCAACAATATGATATGCTCACGCCACCTACCGCTACCATGACGACAAGACCCAGAACCTATGACGATATCCCGGCTTGGCAAAATATGGCCGCATTTGTAGGTGACCAAATGTCGTATCAATTAGAAGAGCATAAACTAAGCCTTTATGCTGGTATCAGAACTTCAAAATTAATAGGAATAGACCCAAGCTTCAGCATTAGAAATAAAATTTTTGTTGAACCTCGACTGAATTTCCAATACGGATTGCCGAAAATTTTTATTGGAGATCATGCTTTGAAAGCTGATATCACCTTAGGATTTGGACAGTTTTATAAACAACCTACTCTGTTGATGTTGTATCCAAATCTGAAATATACCGATTATACCCAACTGAACTATTATCACAACGATGAAAAGTACAGATATGTCAATTTCATGACCTATGTTCAGTCTTTGGAAAATAAAAATCTTACTGCCGCTAAAAATACAAAGTACGAAACCAGAATAGATCTTAGCTACAGAAATCACGAAATCTTTCTGACTTATTTTCAAGAAGAAATGAGCAACGGTTTTAGAAATACCTTGCAAACCGCTTTTCATACCTATAAAAAATACGATGCAGCTTCTGTTGATCTCAACGATTGGAACAACGGTCCGAATCTAGCCAATGTCCCTTATCAACTGATGACCGAATTTGGGAATTATTCCATCACCGAAAACGGAAGTGCTACCTTGAAAAGAGGAATAGAATTCGGGTACAGCTCACCTCGTTTTGAAGGTATCAATACCAGATTCACCCTTACCGGAGCCTGGTTCAAGACGGAATACAGAAATACCATTCCCATTCATTATAAGCCGAGTACCTCCATTGCGGGACAAAATTTTCCGTATTACGGAATTTATAAAAACGATGATGGATACATCAATTCTAACCTCAACTACAACTTTTTGGTCGATACTTATTTACCCAAAATGGATTTGACGATTTCAGCTTCTTTCCAAGGAACATTGTTCGATCACCGAAAAAAAGATCATCGAATAGCCGAACCCATTTCTTATTACGGATTGGATGGTGTAATCCATCCTTTCACCGAGGCTGATAAAACCGATCTGTACAAACAATGGTTGGTGCGCAATGTTTCGGTGACCGATAATATGCAAACCCGATACACCTATACCTTGAATGCCAATTTCAAGGTGACCAAAAAAATTTATAAATCCATCAGAACCTCTCTATTTGTAAATAAACTTTTCGGCTATGCCCATCCTTATTACATGAACGGGATCAAGATCGAAAGAAAAAATCTAAGTACACCCTATTTTGGGATGGAAATCAATTATAATTTTTAACATTTAAATAATAAAAACATGAAAAAGAACTTTCTTATCCTGAGTTTGTTGGGACTCACCCTCACCACCAGCTTGGTATCTTGTTCTAGAGACGATGATTTCGGAACCGAAGTGACTCAAAAAAGTAACCTAAACATGACTTTCACTGCAGATGATGTGGCTACCTACAGCAATTTGGAAATAGAAATCTTAGAGGTGAATACCGGAAGTTTAATAAAAAAATCCATTTCTAACCTCAACACCCTGCAGCTGGATTTAGCTTATGGATCTTACAAAATCACAGCCAACGGATCCGTCATCACCAATACCAACGGAACTTTTTCCGTAGCAGGAAGCGGGATTATTGACATCAACACCACCACTTCAAGCATTAATATTCCTTTGTTTATCAAACAATTCAGTCAAGATTTCATTATTGAAGAAGTATTTTATACCGGAGTGAAAACGGCAGACGGAAAAAATTACAACTCCAGCAGATATTTTAAATTGGTGAACAATACCGATAAAGTGTTGTATGCGGATCAACTGATCATCGGACAGTCAGAATTTTTAACATCTGTTAATAACAATGTTACCCCGTACAATCCGAATGAGAAATTTGCCGTAAAAGGCGTGATGGTATTACCAGGAACCGGAAACCAATATCCTGTGCAACCCGGAGATTTTATCGTAGTGGCAGACAATGCCATTAACCACAATGCGGTAACCACCAATGCTTTCGATTTGCATAATGCCGATTTCGAATTCCCTTCGACCAACCCAACTTTGGGACAAGTAGATAACCCGTCTGTACCGAATGTGAATGTGATTTTCACCACCATGACTTACAACATGATCTTCTTGCACAGCAGCGGTGTAGAGTCTTATGTGATCGCAAGATTCCCAGCAGGTGAAAATGCGACAACCTTCTTGCAAAATCATAAATACAACTATTCTTACACCAACGCGGCTGGTAACACCACCAACAAATCCGCCTATGCCATCCCAAATTCTTGGATCTTGGACGGAATGAATAATTCGGTTCAAGATAAATTTTTACACCTCCTCACCGGTAGTTCTATAGATTCTGGATGGACAGGTGTTGGTGCATTTTGGAATGATCCTGCCAGATTAGGAAAATCCGTGCGTAGAAAGACTTTGGGCGTAACCAGCACAGGAAAAAACATCTACAAAGACACCAATAACTCTACAGAAGATTTCACTAAAAATGCTGAACCAAGTCTAAAAAACGGTATCGTTCACTAAAATAAAAACATCATGAAGTTTCGCTATCTCACTTTGCTCTATTTGCCCTTCTTGGGACTATCGTCTTTCAGCTTAAAAGCCCAAGACAGTCTTAGACTTTTTCAAAAATTAGAACATCAATACAGCACAGAACGACAACTTCTTCCTCAATTTTATCATAACCCAGCAAGTATGTTGGGTTATGGTAAATTTTCTTTCTCGGATCTAAACATCGGTTACGAGAACGAAGAAAAAAAAATCTACAGACAGCAAGAAGGTTCTGGTGAGAAAAACCTGAGCATCAAGGTAAATTCTTTCCAAAAAACCAATGAAAACCGCAGTATTTGGGGAAATGCCGGTTATCAAAATATGAAATTAAAATCGGTGAAATGGAATGAAAATTTGGATTATGACCGAATAGCACCTTATACAATTGCGGATTCTGCAGGTGGTGATACGAAATTAGAACGCTATAGTTTTGGAGGTGGGATTTCTCAAAAACTCAATCGTTGGACATTGGGACTTAGTGCAGATTACACCGCTCAACTCGGCTCTAGAGACCGAGATCCCAGACAAAAAAGCACCACTTCTGACCTATACATAAATCTGGGCGCCAACTACCGTTTTTACAAAGATTATGAAGTTGGAGTTTTCGGACAGATCAACAAATACACTCAAAATACTTCCATCTCATTTGTGAGCGAATTGGGTCAAGCTTTAATGTATCAAATGACGGGTTTCGGGTTTTCTAACTATTTTTTCAACGGTGGAAGTCCTGCGGCTATTTACGAAGAATTTGGGTACAAAACCGGAGCACAAGTTTTTAGAAATTCTAAAAATCCATTTTATTTGACCGGAAGCCTTTCTCAAGCTCAGAATTTGAAAAGTGTCAATCCTAGCAATCGTTATTTTGATATTTCAGATTTGGACAAAACCATTTACGAAGTTGAAGGAGCAAAATTTTTTAATATCAACCAACATCGTTTGGGAGCTGTTGCCCAATATCAAGCCCATATTTTCACAGGTGCCGAATACGGTTACACCAACAATACCCAAATTATTGAGCCACTCTACAAAAGAAAATCGTACAAAAAAGAAGACTACCAAACCACGGTAAAATTGATGTATCAATACCAAGCAGATCGTTTTGTAGCGGGCGTAGTACCTGTTTTTCAGTATCAAGAATTTACAGAAAAAAGAAAATATCCATTTAGTGGACAAAAATTTACGGCTTACAGCATGGGTTTAGAAACATTCTACAAACAAGAAATTACGAAAAACCAAATGCTCAGCCTTTCCGCACATGTTTCGCAAAAGCACATCAATTCTGGTGTTAATGCCATCAACACCGACATAAAAAGTAACATCGTCGATTGGTTGATGCAAGATTATAAGTATTTGACCAGTGGTTATTTGCAGATGGGTGCCAGTTTGAGATACGATATTCAATTACAAAATTTACCCGCATTTTATGTTCTTGGAAGTTGGAAACAGGCGCGTATTCAAGAAAAAAACAATAATTTTACACAAATCATTCTGGGAATTACATTTTAAGTCATGAAGAAGATCATTTTAATAGGAACGGCTGCAATGCTATTGTTTTTGCTAAGTTTTACACCAAAGGTGAGCAACAACCTTTTGGATGTGCACGATCCTGCGATACAAGACATCATCAACAGTTATAAAAAAGAAATTTCGAAGTGGCCAAAACCCAATATTGATGAAGGTGTCGCTTGGAAAGAGTTTGCCCCGATCAAAAGAGATTCTGCTTATTTCATCAACCAAGAAAAGCCCAAAGTGATCTTGGGAAAAATGTTATTTTTCGATCCTAAACTTTCCGGCAGCAACCAGGTTTCTTGCAGTTCTTGCCACGATCCGGAAATTGGCTGGACCGACAGACGCCGTGTTTCCTTGGGAAATGACCACCTCGAAGGAAGCAGAAATACACCAACGATATTAAATGTAGGTGCCAGAAAAACTTTATTCTGGGACGGGAAATCGGAAACGCTAGAGGACCAGGCCATCAATCCCATTGCGGCTCATCATGAAATGAATATGGAACCGCCATTCCTCTCGGGAAAATTATCCAAGATCAATGGATACAAAAAATTATTCAAAGCCGCTTATGGTGACGAAAAAATCAACATGGATCGCATTACCGAAGCTTTGGCCGAATTTCAGAAAACCGTAAACAGCCAGCCGAGTCGTTTTGATCAGTTTTTGGATGGTAAATACAATGCCTTGTCCGACCAAGAAATCTACGGCATGCACATTTTCCGTACCAAAGCACGATGCATGAACTGCCACAACGGACAATACCTGACCGATGAAAAATTCCACAACATCGGTCTAACTTATTACAAAAGAAAATATGAAGATCTTGGCGTATATGCCATCACCAAAAAACCGGAAGATGTGGGCAAATTCCGAACGCCACAACTTCGTGATCTGATGATTACCCGACCTTGGATGCACAACGGTTTGTTTGATGATCTTGAAGGCATTGTAAACCTCTACAACAGCGGGATGCACATGAACGATCCCAAACCCGATCAAAAACAAAAAGATCCTAACTATCCCGTTACCGACCCTCTATTAAAAAAATTGGATCTTACCAAAGAAGAAACCCAAGCCGTGGTAAAATTCCTAGAATCGATGACGGGAACCACCTTCAAAATGAGAAGACCAGAATTTCCTGTGAATTAAAAAAAAAATCAATTAAAAAATATCCACTATGAAAAAACTTATTTTATTAGGCGCAATGGCCATCAGTACGATTGCATTTGCACAGAAAAACCAAATAGCAGAAGCTGTTCCGGGTACGGAATACGGCGCCGGAGTACCCGAAGACAAAAGTTTTAATGTCTATGACACCGACAAAGTAATTGCCAGTCTAGACAAAGGTGCAGAGCTGAAAGACATCGTCATCAAAGCAACCATTACCGGAGTTTGCGAGAAAAAAGGATGTTGGCTTACCCTTGCCAATTCTAAAAATAAGAGGGTTTTTGTAAAAATGAAGGATTATGCTTTTTTCTTACCCCAATCTGCCATGGGAAAAACCGTTTTGTTGAATGCCGATGCAACGCTGAAAACAACTTCTGTAGAAGAGCTGAGACATTATGCCGAAGATGCTAAAAAACCGGCAGCAGAAATTGCAAAGATCACCGAGCCTAAAACCGAAATCAGAGTTTTGGCAAAAGGAATAAAAGTAATTAACTAATCCTTCTCGTAAAAACACACACAAGGGAGCTTTTCTAAAGTTCCTTTTTTTATTAGAAACGCTTGATGCATCATCAAAAAAACCTCGAAAGATTCGAGGTTTTTTGATGGTATTCTGTAATGATTATTGAATTGCTGTTACAAAGCCAAGGCTTTTTGGTAGGCATTTTCGATACCGGCAAGGTTTTTACCTCCTGCCGTAGCAAAACCTGGGTTTCCACCACCACCTCCTTGGATTTCTTTAGCCAAGTCTTTCACGATATTTCCTGCATTATGGCTGTTTTCTAAATCTGCGGATACGCCAACGGTAATCATTGGTTTGTCACCGGCATCCGAGATGATCACAACAACAGCACCCGCCACTTCTTTCTTCAATTGAAAAACAATATCCTTGATGGACGCTGCATCCATAGATGATTTCTTCACCAAAAGTTTCTTGCCGTTGGCCTCTACAAAATCATTTTTCCAATTGGAAATTTCACCTTTTGCTTTTTCCTTTTTCAAGGCTTCTACTTCGGCTTTTAAGGTTGCGTTATCGTCCATCAATTTTTCAATGGATTTCACCACATCTTTAGACTTTAACAAAGTTGAAATTTCTTTCAATTGGCTCTCCAAATTTTGGAAATATTCATTGGCTTTATCTCCAGAAATGGCTTCAATTCTTCGGATGCCCGCAGCAGTTGAACTTTCGTTAATAATTTTGAAATGACCAATCTCTCCGGTAGATTTCACATGGGTACCTCCACACAATTCTTTGGAAGAACCGAACTGAATCATCCTAACACTATCGCCGTATTTTTCTCCAAAAAGCGCCATAGCTCCTTTTTCCATTGCCTCGGCAATCGGGATGTTTCTGAATTCTTGTAGGGCGATATTTTCTTTAATTTTAGCATTCACCATAGCTTCAACCGTGGACAATTCGTCCTCGGACAATTTTGAAAAATGCGAAAAGTCAAATCGCAGATAATCCGGTCCTACGAAAGATCCTTTTTGCTCTACATGCGTTCCCAAAACCGTTCTCAGAGCCTCGTGCAACAAGTGAGTTACCGAGTGGTTGGCTTGGGTGTTTTTTCTATCTTTGGTATCTACTTTTGCAGTAAATTCTGTAGAAATATTTTGTGGTAAATTTTGAATAAGCGAAATCACCAATCCATTTTCTTTCTTGGTTTCTAAGACTTCAAATTGACCCTCGATATTTTCTAAAGTCCCTTTATCACCCACTTGTCCACCACCTTCTGGATAGAAAGGCGTTTCGTTAAGTACGATTTGGTAGAAAACACCGTCTTTGTTTTCCACTTTTCGGTAACGGGTAATTTTTACTTGGTTATCGGTTTTATCGTAGCCCACGAAGTTTTCAGGCAATTCTGCCACCACTTCCCAATCGTACACTTTTTGAGCCGATGATTTTTTAGAACGATTTTTTTGCTTTTGCATTTCCTCTTCAAAACCGATTTCGTCCACCGTAAGTTGTTTTTCTTCGGCAATAATTCTGGACAAATCCGCAGGGAAACCGTAGGTATCGTACAATTCGAAAACCTCAGCACCAGGAAGTACTTTTTCGCCTTTAGACAAAGTATCTTTTATGATGACATCCAACCTAACCAAACCGTGTTCAATGGTTTTTAGGAAAGAAGCTTCTTCTTCTTTGATCACTTCGGTTACCAGATTTTCCTGTTTTACAATTTCAGGGAAATAAGCGCCCATTTCAGATTTTAAAACGGCAACCAATTGGTACAAGAAAGGTTCTTTGGCACCCAAGAAACGGTAGGCGTAAGAAATCGCTCTTCTCAAAATTCTTCGGATCACATAACCGGCACCTCCGTTGGAAGGCAGCTGTCCATCGGCAATAGCGAAAGCAACTGCACGGATATGATCGACTACCACACGGATGGCGATGTCTTTTTCGTTTTCTAAAATTCCCTCGTATTTTTTTCCGGTCAAGCCTTCAACTTTAGCGATAAGCGGTGTAAAAACATCGGTATCGTAGTTGGAAGTTTTGCCTTGCAAAGCCATGCACAATCTCTCGAAGCCCATTCCGGTATCCACATGCTGAGCAGGAAGTTTTTCTAAAGTTCCGTCGGCTTTACGGTTGAATTCCATGAATACATTGTTCCAGATTTCCACCACTTGAGGATGGTCGTTATTAACCAAAGACAAGCCTGAAACTTTGGTTTTTTCCTCTTCGGATCTAAGGTCAACATGGATTTCTGAGCAAGGTCCACAAGGTCCGGATTCGCCCATTTCCCAGAAATTATCTTTCTTGTTTCCGTTGATGATTCTATCTTCGGCAATATGTTCTTTCCAGAAGTTGTAGGCATCTTGGTCTCTTTCTAGGTTTTCTTTATCATCGCCTTCGAAGATGGTTACATAGAGATTTTCTTTCGGGATTTTATAGACTTCGGTTAGCAATTCCCAAGCAAAACCAATGGCTTCTTTTTTAAAATAATCACCAAAAGACCAGTTTCCAAGCATCTCGAACATGGTGTGGTGGTAGGTATCTCTGCCCACATCGTCCAAATCGTTGTGTTTACCGGAAACCCTAAGACATTTTTGAGTATCTGCAATCCTAGGTGCTTTAGGCTCTTTGTAGCCCAAGAAATAATCTTTGAACTGCGTCATTCCGGAGTTGGAAAACATCAGGGTTGGATCGTCTTTCAGGACGATGGGTGCCGAAGGAACAATGAGGTGACCTTTGCTTTGGAAATAATCTAAAAATTTTTGGCGAATTTCTTGTGAAGTCATAATTTATTTTAGCTGTTGTCGGTTGCCCGAAACCATTTGTTAAATGTTGATTTTTATAAGATTGCAAATTTAAGGAAATTATAAAATATTTACTACCCTTTTATACGATTAGTTCAAAATAATAATTTATTAAAAAAAACACAACAAATTGTAACAATTAGATTAATATACGGACTAATATTTTAAAATTATTCATGAAAAACATCATAGAAATCTCGAATCTTAATTTTGGATTTGACGCTAAAAAGCAGATTCTGAAGAACATTAACCTCTCAGTTCCAAAAGGTTCTATTTACGGTTTTTTGGGAGCCAATGGCGCAGGAAAATCCACCACCATGAAGCTGATTATGGGACTGGAAAACGAGGCAAACGACAGCATAAAACTTTTTGGAAATTCGGTATCCTCATTTTTCCCGGAAGGATTAAAAAATATCGGTTCATTGATCGACTACCCTGCTTTTTACGATCATCTTTCGGGTTATGACAATCTGAAAATTGTTTGTGAAATCCGAAATCTGAGTGAATCTAAAATCACAGAAACATTAGAACTCATAGGACTTTCCGAAGCCAAAGACATCAAAATGAAAAAATATTCTTTGGGAATGAAACAGAGATTGGCCATTGGCTTAGCGTTGATTTCTGATCCTGAATTACTGATTTTGGACGAACCTGTAAACGGCCTTGATCCCAACGGAATGATGGAAATCCGTGAACTTTTGGTAAAACTAAACCGTGAAAAAGGCACTACCATATTTATTTCGAGTCATCTTTTACAAGAAATCGACAAGATGGTGACGCATTTGGGCATCATCTCTCATGGTGAAATGAAATTTGAAGGCAGCCGAGAAGAGCTGAACCAAATGTTTCAATTTCAAAAGACAAAATTCTCCATGAACGATGCCGAAAAATATTTGCCATATGTCGAAAATGCTGAACTGAAAAACAACCGAGAGCTTTTGGTGAACACCAACAGTTCTGCAGATGTGGCAAAAATTAACAAAACCTTAATTGAAAAAGGAGCAGAAATCTACCAAATATCTGCCGTAGGAGGTCTAGAAGAATGGTTTATGGAAATTACAAAACAAAACTAATACACAAAAAATGAACATCAATTATTTTATAAAAGCCTTCAAATCCGAATGGCTGAAAACCAAAGGTTTGGGATTGCTTATTTTATCCATAATCCTTGGAGCATTGCTCCCTCTGATACTGCTCACCGTATCTCTTTTTGTTGAAGAAGCCAGAGAATACACAGGACTTCCTTCCGAAGTGTCCACAGAGTCCATACAAACTTTTTTTTCCGGGTTTGGAAGTTTCATGATGGTTATTTTCATCATCATTGCTGCCATTAGAATTTGCCAAACCGACCATAAAAACAACGGTTGGGTTTTTATGGAATCTCAACCACTGAGTAAGTTGAGCATTTATACCGGAAAATTTCTTTCTGCAATGACTTTAACCCTCATTTGCATCACTACTTTTATTGTATCATCCGTTGCAATCAGTTCTTTACAACAACTAATCTTCCCTCAAAAAGCATTGAGTTTAAGCATAGATTTCTCCTTCATCATCCACACTTACATTCGTTTGATCATTTTATCTTTAGGGATTGTCTCGCTACAACTGATGCTTTCTGTAGTTATTCGAGGATTTATCTGGCCTTTTGTTATTGGAGTTATGGGATTTGTCATCAACATCACCGGTCAAATCAGGCAAGAAACCTACGACTATATCCCGTACAACAATTTGGCTACAGCTGTCAAACTAAAAGACTCTTCGATGATGAGTCATTTCCTGAATTACACGGAGTATCTCAGTATTTTTTGGGCAGTTTTGTTTTTCGTTATCGGCTATACAATCTATGCCAACCGTGGTGTAAAAGCTGCTTTTTTTAAAAATGGAAAAACCATTGCAAAAACCTTGGTGGGACTGACTGTTGCTGTTGGAATATATTTTGGAATCACAAGCCCGATATACCCTGAAAAGTTGGACGGAAAAACCATCATAGAAGGCACCGTAAATACGGTAAAAAAGCATAAAGAAATCAGCCTGTATTCTAACGAGCTCAACTTACCTGTTGCCAAAATTCCTATTAAAAACGGAAAATTCTTTTGGGAAAGTACCGAAAATTTACCTTTAGGCGAATATACTTTCAATTTGGGTGGTAATAAATTTGGAGCAATTTTGTCCAAAGGGGATCATTTGAAAATACAATTTAATGCCGATGAAAAACAGTCTGAAGTAAATATTACTGGCAGTAGAAATGCTGAATTTAATTACCTAAAACAGCAAATGAATGAAGGGCAATTCTACAGTTATTTTGTAAACAACAAAGAAGAATATTTGGACAAGCCCGAATATTTCTATGACGCAGCAGAAAAAGAATGGAACGACAGCAAAAAACACTTAGACCAGTACAGAACCGAAGAAAACATTTATTTTGGAAGAGATTTTTACGAATACATGAAGCAGAAAAATGCAGCAAAAATGATCAATGCGCTGCACGATTTCCAGACCATTTCTTTAGCCAATGACAAGAAGAATGCTGCACCTACAGCACTAACCAAAGAGCTGAACGAAATCATAAAAAATCCAACAGAAATGCTAATGGCTTCCAAAGATTTCACAAAAATGAAACTGAACCAATTGCTGCCAAAAGAAGGATCCAAAAATCCGGACAGCACCATCATGGCCAAGCTGAACACGATGCCGAAAAGCAAAGAAAAAGACCGACTTTTGAAAACCCAATTGCTCAGTTATTTTGAGATGACCAACGACGAAAACAAGAGAAATCAACTTTTTGAAAGCAGGATGAATGAGTTTTCGGATACCCGATTTAGAGATTTTGTAGCCAAAGAATTATTCGTCATCAACAACCAACAAAAAGGAAAACCAATGCCTACAATAACTTTTGAAGATGCATTGGGCAAATCCTTTGACCTGAAAAAATACAAAGGCAAATATGTAGTCATCGATTTTTGGGCCACTTGGTGTGGACCGTGCCGAGAGACCAAACCAAAATTTGAATATCTGGCCAAACAGTACAGCTACAACAACAATTTGGTCTTCCTCTCCCTAAGTGTTGATGAAAATAAAAACAATTGGAAGATGAATGTAAAAAACAACAAATCCAAGGCAGTACAAATGTGGCTAAAAAACAAAGAAATTATGCAACTATTGGGCATCAACGGTATCCCAAGATTTATGTTGGTAGATCCTGAAGGGAAAATTTACAATGCCAATTTACCTTTTCCTTATGACTCGCAATTTGATGAAATCATCAATGAAATCTCAAACAAAACCGTAAGGATTTACAATTTTTAGAACCACTACCGTCCATTCAGTTCTTCAAAATTCTTACTTTTTTTGAAGATTCAAAACAACAAAACTCCCCCAAAGCACAGACTTTGAGGGAGTTTTTTAGTATTTGGATTGCATTACAATAGCGAATTAATACCTATCGATATGTTAAGGATTAAGAATAGAATTTATTCGAAAAACAATATTAATTCTAAAACAATTCATCCCTGAGGAACACCCGACAGAAGTATGTCTGACCTTGCGAATATACAACTATTATCTATATCTCATCAGACAAACTTAGCATTTTTGGTTGGTCTTTCAGATCGTTGTAGATGCCGTTGTGGTTAAGGATGGCTGACACGATGTTTACCGACAATGACGAAAAGTTTTTATTTGCCGTTTCTACCAAAAGAACCGACAAACACCAATTGGGGTTCTTTTTCTCCAGTTGAGAGAAAAAAGCTCTTATCAGCTCATTGCGTTGTTATATTCTTATTTGGCGTGCCGTCTACAAACCAAGTTGTGAATTGCTTTAGCTCAGCCTTTTCTTTCCCACTGCTTTTCGCTGAATCCTTGATATAATTAGATTTCTGCCTATAAAATCAATTCAAGCATCAAGGATTTCAAAATTTTTAAATTCGCGATGTGTCGCAACTATCAAGAATTTATTTAGTCTTGCCAAACTGTTGTGAATTGCTTTCAAAATTTTTAAATTCGCGATGTGTCGCAACTTATTTAGATTTCAAATAAAATTCAAGACTGTTGTGAATTGCTTTCAAAATTTTTAAATTCGCGATGTGTCGCAACGGGGCAAAAATATATGAGGTTTATGCTCATGTTGTGAATTGCTTTCAAAATTTTTAAATTCGCGATGTGTCGCAACATTACCAGAAAAACAGCAGAAGGAAAAGTAGTTGTGAATTGCTTTCAAAATTTTTAAATTCGCGATGTGTCGCAACCTCTAAAACTGATCAGAGAAATCAAAGATGGTTGTGAATTGCTTTCAAAATTTTTAAATTCGCGATGTGTCGCAACAGTTTAAGATTTACATTAATTAAATCACATGTTGTGAATTGCTTTCAAAATTTTTAAATTCGCGATGTGTCGCAACGGTGGATATAGAGTGAATTTTTCTGCTCCCGTTGTGAATTGCTTTCAAAATTTTTAAATTCGCGATGTGTCGCAACTCAATACTTTACCATCACCTCTAACATAATGTTGTGAATTGCTTTCAAAATTTTTAAATTCGCGATGTGTCGCAACAACAAATAAGGGTTTAATACTCCATCTGTCGTTGTGAATTGCTTTCAAAATTTTTAAATTCGCGATGTGTCGCAACAATTTTATCATTCATAATCAGATCGTTATAGTTGTGAATTGCTTTCAAAATTTTTAAATTCGCGATGTGTCGCAACAATACATATACTGATAATTTTTCCTCTGTTGTTGTGAATTGCTTTCAAAATTTTTAAATTCGCGATGTGTCGCAACCAAAGTTACACGGTAAATTTTGAAGCAAAAGTTGTGAATTGCTTTCAAAATTTTTAAATTCGCGATGTGTCGCAACATTGGCTTTATTGGTGCGAATACTCACAAAGTTGTGAATTGCTTTCAAAATTTTTAAATTCGCGATGTGTCGCAACTTACAAAATATTATTCCGGCAGAAGAAAGAGTTGTGAATTGCTTTCAAAATTTTTAAATTCGCGATGTGTCGCAACATTTTCCATTATTTTATTTTTTTAATATTTGTTGTGAATTGCTTTCAAAATTTTTAAATTCGCGATGTGTCGCAACTTTATTCTCTTCACTGTAAAATCATTGCAGGTTGTGAATTGCTTTCAAAATTTTTAAATTCGCGATGTGTCGCAACTTTTGCTAACTCCTTCGAGTTTAAACCGCTGTTGTGAATTGCTTTCAAAATTTTTAAATTCGCGATGTGTCGCAACAATGAAGCATTAGAACATGTTAATTCATTCGTTGTGAATTGCTTTCAAAATTTTTAAATTCGCGATGTGTCGCAACACTTACTTTGAAAATCAATAACCTGCTTCAGTTGTGAATTGCTTTCAAAATTTTTAAATTCGCGATGTGTCGCAACAGAGGAATTTGGATTAATACCGTGTTTCCAGTTGTGAATTGCTTTCAAAATTTTTAAATTCGCGATGTGTCGCAACTCAAGTGCCTTAGTAGGCTTGTTGGTTTTTGTTGTGAATTGCTTTCAAAATTTTTAAATTCGCGATGTGTCGCAACATTTCCCTTCTTTCACTAGACTTTTCTCTAGTTGTGAATTGCTTTCAAAATTTTTAAATTCGCGATGTGTCGCAACCTCAATCAAATCAATTAACTGAAATTCAGTTAATTGATTTGATTTTTTTCAATTAAAAAAAATAATGATATCATCTGTTTTTTCTAAGAAATAAGTTGATTTTCTAATCCTAATTTAGATGAATTGCTTTAGCTCAGCCCAAACTTTTCCATCGCTTTTCGCTGAATCCTTGATGAAATTAGATTTCTACCTATAAGATCAATTCATGCATCAAGGATTTCAAAATTTTTAAATTTGATATGTCTCGTAACTTAGGTTTCCATCTTTTAAAAGTGTTTCCTTGAAAACCTTGAGCTCTAAAATTACCGTTGATGAACCGCAAAGCAATGTTTCTGGCTTTTGAAGAAAATCTTGTCGTCGCATAATTTTTAAGCTCGGATGCTTTTTTTTCGATTTGTTTATAAAATTCCTCGTGTGTTATTTGGTAATTAAAAAATTTTGTATATTTGTAATGTTAATGAAGTGCTGGTTATGGCGTTCCTCAACAGATCGGTCTATAACATGTAGCGCATTAATAGAAACGAACCATAATGGTTCGTTTTTTAGTTTCTAAACATTAGTATTCCTTTTCTTATTTGGGATCAAGGTCAAAACTTGGGGGATTAAACAAAAGTAATCAAATAAAAATTCTTGGAGAATATAAATTATTTTTGCTGTCAAAATATGAAATTTTAATACCCTTCTTTTAACCCAACATATCTTATCGGATAAAATTCTTTTTCTCAACCCAAACAAAAACAATTTTGCTCCATAGCCCGCGGTTTAAACCGCGGGCTGAATTATACATCTAATTAATATATCCTATTTTCTATGTGACAAGTAGTAACTAATGAAGAAAATTCTTTTTCCCCCAAGTTTTGGAACAGATCCCTTATTTGGCCAATTTTATTGTTTAGTGATGGATCATTCTTTTCAATAAAATAAAAACTTTCAGCTACATTGTCTTTATTTACAACTATTTTTAACACACCTCTTTCGTAGTTTTTCATGTATGTTTTAGTTTTATTATCCAAAATATTTAACCAAATTTCATCTGGCTGTTTAATTCTAAACTATATTTATATCTTTTATCAGCTTCTTTTTTTAAAATATGATGTTTGAAGAACTTCTTTGATGGTTTATTTTCATTTTCGCAACTATCAAATAATACCTATTTGGTCCTCAATAAGTTTTGTATATTTGTATAATAACAGCGACATTGGGCGGACTTATCCTCCTCTTCCAATGCTTGGTTACAAGAAGAAGCTGTCCTTTTGGCCAGCTTCTTTAATACGCTATATATCATAGACTATCTTGTTTAGGGACGCCATAGTCAGTATTTCATTATCGTATAACTATTTTTAAACTTCGTAAAAAAGACAGAGTTTTATTTCTCTGCCTTAATAGGAAGTCTGAGTGCTGGTTGGATTAGAACCTTCTCACTTTCCCTTTACGAATATACATTTTTTTAATTACCTAAATAATATAAGATGAATTAGAAAAGAAAACATCTAACTTAAAAGGTATGTAACTACAAAATTCCCTACACTTATGAATTGCTTTGGCTTCTTTCCTTCTTTTCGCTGAATTCTTGATAAGAAAAGAGTTGGATAATTTTGATTCCGTTTCTCTTTAAAACAATCATTTTTAAGATTCTAAAAAAGCTCTAATTGTTGCCAAGTGGGTGGTGGTTCTTCTTTGGATCGGGCAAAAAAGATTTCAATGTCGCCAAATTGTTTGTCGGTGATGCACATAATGGCCACTTTTCCGGCTTTGGGCAAAATAGCTTTCACTCTTTTGATGTGTACTTCGGCATTTTCCCGACTGGGACAATGCCGTATGTAAATGGAAAATTGAAACAGTGCAAAACCATCATCTTCCAGTTTCTTACGGAAAAGATTGGCTGCTTTCCGCATGACTTTGGTTTCGGTTGGCAAATCATATAAGACCATTACCCACATAATTCTATAAGCATTTAATCGTTCTGAATTCATTTCAATTCAGGATAAGCGATTTGTCTTTTTTCTCCTGTATAACATTTGTACAATGAAGAAGCAGTCGTCTTTACCGCAACCAATAATGGTCTTTTTTTTCCATCAATCTCTACATCTAGGGAGGCGATGTTGAGGCAAGCTGCTTTAAATTCTTTGGTCAGGTCGTCCACCATTGGATTTTGCTCTAACCAATTCATCACTAAAAAATCTACAAAAGGACGATAGGGTTCCATAAGATCATCTGCCAAACAATACGGATTGTATTTATTTTTATGAAAGATGCCTAAAACAGGAAGTAAACCCGCTTCCACAATGGCTCTGGCAATAATGCTTCTAAGGACGGAGTATCCAAAATTAAAAAAAGAATTGGGGTAATCACCATACCGATCTCGGATAAAATCTAAGCTGATAAGGTATTTCCAATAATGTTGGGCTGCAATCCCTTCCATGTTGGTAGAATCTCCAGATTTCACTTGTTGAAGGTATTTTAGCATGGGTTCAAAATAATTACCTCTTCTAAGTAAAACCTCTTTTTGATTTTTAATTTTATATTCTACAGTTTGTTTCCAAAGTTGCTTTTTAAGAGGTTCGCTGGCTTCTATTTGTGCTTTGATCTTTTGAGAATGTTCGGTATGTCCATATAAGGGTAACATGATGCCATGTGGCAGATGATAAAAATTGCAACTGATGACCACTACATTATTTTCCATCATGGATTGTATGAGTTGATGGGTGAGCGTAATCTGAAAATGGTCTAACATCAACAGTCCGAGATCTTCTATAGAGACTTTGCCTTTCACTTCTTTAGTCTCAGGGTGGAGAATGTACATTTGTTCATCTTTGAGTTTGAGATAAGCCGGATTACCGATGTAGATGGAGCGAGTGATCATGGTATTTTGGAATTTATATTAAGAAGAAAAAACTTTCAATAAAATTTTATTAACCGTATCAATATCAAAAGGATAAACCTCTTCAAAAGTTTTGTCAGTAGGTATTCCATACCATGCTAACATTTCTTTTTCTTCGGCAGATTTTCTTTTTTTTTGAGAAATTTCCAAAAGATTCTCATGTCTCCAAATACCACCGCAATCTTCCATCGGGGCAGCATTTGCTCCTTTCACGCATTTGGGAAACAACACATCTTCTGTAGGTTTTTTCTGCACAGAAATAATATGTCGCCAATCATCTCCAAAATCATAAATGTATAACATTTTTTTAAGGTTATTATTGAAATAGTCTGACACTTTGGTTTCCTCGGAATTAATTTTTTTGAAAGAATTAAATGAAAATCCGAAATCATCTTCTTCATCTTCTTCATCTTCCAATGCAATGGTATCGCTTCTGAAAGCCGCACCGGTATTGAACTGGTACAGATGGGCATTATCCCAGTTCATCACACATTGGATAACGGTATGCAGCTGGTGAAAACTGAAATCTTCAGGAATAATTACTGTTCTGGTAATTTTAGGTTCGCTGTGTTGTAGCGTAATTTTTAGTTTGTGTGACATGGTTTTATCTATTTTTCTTTAGTTTTAAAGTTACTGTTTTTTTACTTTTCTTATTTTACTCTAATAATTAATACTCTCCCACCCCAATAATATCTCCCAAATGATTGGTGCGAACTTTGATTATTCCTTCAATAGCATTTAATCCTAACTGAGGCTTATATGTTACATCTTTTAATGCTGGGTTAGTATCTACAGTAGTCTCTAAATGATGTCTAAAGAAATAATTTTTATTTGCAATTTTCTGCACCCTAAATAAATTTGGGCTAATCAGCTTTTTGTTTTTAGGATCTAATAAATCTATATCTGCAGGATTAAAACCAGTTTTTTCATTGGGGAAAACAAAGAGTTCATTTTGTTTCATGGTAAATAAAAACTGCCAACCTTCACTTTGTTTGTAGGTTTTATCAATAATGGGTAATCCTAAATTCACTCGAGCCACTGCTTCAAACAAAGATACAACTCTTTCCTGTAAATTTCCTTTTTCATCTCTGTACACCGCCACATGGTGGTTATTGCCGGTTTGTACATAATCAACCGCAATTTTATTGCCATTTGCATCTAAAATTGGTTTTCCAAAATGGTCTTTTTTGTAATGCAAAGCTTCGGCATTACTTACACCGCTTATGGTAACTCTTTTAATAGCAATTCCTTTTTCTTTGTTGAGCCAAATAGGATTTTTATCTAAATCAGAGAAGGCTTTTTTTGCATCTCCTCCAAATTCTTTCAAACGATTTTCCAAAACTGTTCTCACACCCTTGTCAATTACTTTGTCAATTTTCAAATCTGGTGTTACATCTTTACGAATAGAATAATCCTCTTCCAACCAAACCAATTTTACTTTTTCAGGCAGCACTTCTGTTTTTTCTACATTTAAGTAAATTGGATTTTTCTCTAGGGTATTTTTTCCTGTAAATGCTTTTTTAGAATCGTTGCCGTATTCTTCTAAGCGTTGCAATAGAAGTTTTTTGTATAAAGGATTACCTACTTTATCAATGGTTTCTTTATCAAATTTAGCACCTACTTTTTCTTCTTTTTGTACGTAATACTGGTATTTGCCATAAACGGTTTCTTTGTGTAATTGCCCTCGAGGAGTTAATGCTTCTTGCACTTTATTTGAACCTCTTACTTTATTCTTGTTTTTTGTAACTACTTTATTTTTAGCTTTGTGGGATACAATTACATTTTCCAAATGCTCTTTGGCTACTTGGCGGAAATTGGTAATCGGTTCTTTGAATACTCGTTTTTTATTGCCTTGGTCATCAGTTCTAATAATTGTTTCTTTCTCTTCAATACCTAAAACATCACGAGTTGATAATTTTAGGTTAGACGTATCCATACTGGTTCTACCTTTAGAATTACTAATCGTATCATCCGATTTCTCATTTCTTCGGGCATTCAAGTTATTCAAATATTGGATAAAACTTCTTTTGGTAAAAGCAATAGTCAAAGCATCCATTGCGTGATGGCGGTGGTCATTTCGCTTGGTCCAATCTTTAATCACTTCAACCTTTTGCCCATATTTTCGTTCTTCCATTTCGGTCAAGCCTAATGCTCGGTATTTTGGCAAGTTGAGTTCTTTCATAATATTTACCAAATCCCAATCTTCTCGCAGCCTATCTGTAATTTGTCCCGAAGTAGAAACCACAGAACGGGTAATACCAAACAACATTTCTTTTGCTTTTTTTGCAATGTATTGGCTATCTCGCAAATCTCGCTCAATAAATCCTTCGCCAATTTCAGAAGAACGTTTTAGTAATTTTTGATATTTTGCTTTTGTAATACCATTTTCAGGATTGTTTTTGTTCCACATCTTATGAAGAGCTTCAATTCTTTCTTGGAAAGAAATTAATCCAGTTTCACCAAATTTATTTTCAATGTATTCAATAGCAGTTTGATTTCCTTTATCCAAATTATCTTTTCGATATACTACGGTTTTATTAGAGAAACTATCATCAAATAAACGAGATTGTGGAATAATGTGTTCAATGTCCACCTGTTTACTAAACAAAATTTCCCTTGGGATGTAAGTATCGGTGTATAAATCTTTGTAGCCGTTGTTTTTTAATTCTTCATACAATTTATAGCGAACAATATCATTCCGAGTTGGATTTTTTAATCCAAATTCTGCTTGTAAAAGTTTAACTATTTTCTCGTGAGCTGTTTTTGCCGTATTGATATTGGTCGTCATTTCAGCTCTTTCGGCAGCATTTTTCTTTAATTCACGAGCCAATTCAATTCGTATTTCATCAAACTGGAAATTAGGTTCTTTGCCTTCCGATTTTAATTGATCATTCTCTTTGTCAATCAAGGTGTTTACCACATTTGCCATTTGATTGAGAATTTTTTCTACTACCGGATTACGCAAGCTGTTTTTAGGCAATAAATCCAATTTGGATTTTAATGCTCTGGTTTCATTTTCAGTTTTATCAACCCATTTTGAGTGACGATAGTTCTTGGCTAATTTATCGTAAATATCATCCTCTCTTTGGGATAATTTACTATAATCAGTAGAAACATAAGCACACGCTTCGCTGTATTTATTTTCTTTGATATACGGATAAATCTTTCGCATGGCTTTGGTAGAAAGGCTTCCATAATCATCTTGAAATACCACATTAGCCAATATTTTCGCGTGGTCTGGCTTGAAACCAAATTTAGAACAGAGCTGTTTTTTTAGTCCGATATTATCGTTTCCGTAAAGTAAAACATCTTCTTGGCTGTATTTTTTGGTATCATCTTCTGCAGAATAAAGTAAATGCCAAAATTGATAAGAGGCTTGGTTTTCAAAATCTTTACCATCCAATTCTGCATTAAACTCTAAAATTTCTGTATTAATTTCCAATACTTCAAAAATGGCTTTTACCATTGCTTTTATTTCAGAAGCCGGTGTTTTTAGCTCATTGACATTGATTTCATCTTTATCAGATAACTTTAATAAATCTTCATTGTAACCTTCTCTTTCTAAAATTTTAAGATAAGCATTGTATAAAGCTTGATTGGTACGATTCCCTTCTAATTGGGCGTAGTTCATTTCCCAATCTTTAGGTTTATAGCCTAAAATTTCAATAATTTGATTGGCTTTTAAACCTCCTTTAATGTTTAGTTCTTCAAAAACTTGATTTTTAGCAGCTAAGTCTAATTCAAAAATTTCTTTTTCTTCTTCAAATAAGGAGGGTTGATTTTCTTTTTTAACGCTTCTCTTTTTACTTCCTGCTTTTTTCACTAAAACATTATGTAGAATTTGCCAAATCTTAAACTCCTGAAACAAAGGCGAAGATTTCGGAGCCACACGCATTCCAACCGTTTTCTTTTTACCATCTTTCTCGATTTCTTTGCTTTCAAATTCACAAAAACTGATTAAACCTTTTTGTGATTTAAGCTTGCGTTGATAGAAAATAACAATATCCCGAATTTCTTCTTTTAGTTTATCAGTGAGTTGAGCATGATATTTTGCTTGTGTAGTCCATATCTTTTCAAACTCATCTAAATAATCTTGTCGGTAAAAAACTTGGTTTTTAAGAGCTGTATGTCTGTTTTTCAGCAACTGATTGAATTGATTTTGTCCAACCGTTTCTTGATTGAAAAATAATTCTTTACTTCGGTCTGAAATAGCACCCAAGTAACCACTTGAATTGTTGAGATTATTGTTTATTTCAGTAAGCACATAAGCCATTTGTTCTTTCTCTAATTGCGTACTTACTGCCTCACTTCGCCATTGGTAAGCTTGAATTTTCTTTAAGGTTCTAGTATCAAATTTTGCTGCGAAT
This sequence comes from Amniculibacterium aquaticum, assembly GCF_003852705.1. GTDB lineage: Bacteria > Bacteroidota > Bacteroidia > Flavobacteriales > Weeksellaceae > Amniculibacterium > Amniculibacterium aquaticum. The sequence continues at coordinate 82,541 of NZ_REFA01000002.1, read as the reverse complement.
TGATTTTTAAAACTATCCTCGAAATCTTTTATGTCAGCGGTATTGAATTGGTATTTTGTCCAAAACAATGCAGAAGTTGCTTTTTGACCTTTGCCTTGCAATTCTTTGTAAAATTCGTCTGTTAGAATTTCAGGATGAAATTGTTTTTGAAAGTTCCAAACCTTGTCAAATTCACTTTGCAAATCGGAGCGATAAAAATCGGGAATAGTTTTAATTCCTTTTTCATAATTTTGATATACCAACTGTCCAGGAGTAAGATTTTCTTCATATAGTTTTTTTGCTACTCCCATTCCATCAATGGCTTGACCTTCTTCACTGTTCTTTGCTTTACGACTACTTTTATAACCACGTTTTTTATTGATAGCCAAAAGTACTCGTGCAAATTCATTGAGTTCAATTTTTTCTGAAGCTGCTTTCGCTCTCAATTCCCAAGTTTGAAAAGTGGTTTGTTTGCCATCTTCACATAATTTGGCAGTTGCATTAATAATATTTGCTTTGGTTAGTACTTCTAACAAATTTTCTCTACGCAATTGATAACGGTCTAAATTCCTTCTTGCTCCGCGTTTTAGCGTTCTATCTGCATTGGTTGTAATTGACTTACCTTTTTCAAAGTTTGTTTGCTCATCAACTGTTAATGGATTAACACGAACACCTATCTGCTTTATTTCTGATTCATTTTGTGTTTCTCCTTCGGTTACGTACGCCCACCCAATACTATTTGTTCCTAAGTCTAATCCGAGTATTTTTTTTGCCATTATCAAATGTTTTTATTTTTTTTTAAAAATAGACAATAATTTTTATACTTTTTTACGGTTAACCGTAAAAAGTATAAAATAAAAATATTACATTTGTCATATTGAAAGCAATTCACAATAAGGATTATTCCGTTGTGAAAACATTTAGAGCCTCGACTATCTTCGGGGCATTTTTTTTTGCTAAATGTTTCACGAACACCATTTAAAAATAAACAAGTATGTGAGCTAAAACATTCAAGACGGGGCAACTCGTCTTTTTTTGTTTAATCATATCTTGAATGTTTGACTTCGTCGAATCTTCAATTTAAGGAACACAAATTAACAATTATAAATTCGTGAACTAAAACATTTAGAGCCTCGACTATCTTCGGGGCATTTTTTATACAACAAAACTCCCCCAAAGCACAGACTTTGAGGGAGTTTTTTAGTATTTAGGAATTCTTATTTTTTCAGATAAAGATCAAAATAATCGGTCACTTTTTGCATCAGATGCACGCGGTCTTTGCCAATGACATTGTGCGGATGACCCGGGTACATAAAGTAGTCGATTTGCACGCCTTTGTCCACAGCAGATTTTACAAAATCTACAGAATGTTGCCATACAACAACATCGTCCTGTGCACCGTGTATCATCAAAAGTTTTCCTTTTAGGTTTTGTACTTTGTCCAATAGATTGGCGTTTTTATACCCCTCAGGATTTTGTTTTGGTGTATCCATGTATCTTTCGGTGTACATAATTTCGTACATACTCCAGTCAATTACCGGTCCACCTGCAATACCTACTTTGAAAACATCCGGGTGACGAAGCATAAGACTGGTGGTCATAAATCCGCCGAAGCTCCATCCGTGAACGCCCATTCTATTGGCATCTACATACGGAAGAGATTTCAGATAATCGACACCTTTCAGTTGGTCTTCCATTTCTACCGTTCCTAATTTTCCGAAAGTGGCATTTTCGAAATTCAGACCGCGGTTGAAAGAACCTCTACCGTCCATGGTGAACACGATGTATCCGTTTTGCGTCATGTAATCGTACCAAAGATTTCCAGAAGCCGGGAAAGAATTGGTCACAATTTGCACATTCGGACCGTTGTAAAGATAAACGATAACCGGATATTTTTTTGAAGGATCAAAATCTTTTGGCAAAATTAATTTTCCGTACAACGGCGTTCCGTCATCGGCTTTCAACGAAACATTTTTCACCTCAGCCTGTGCGTATTTTGTTAAAGGATTTTCAGCCTTCAAGACATTTTCTGATGCCAGAGATTTAACATTAATAATGTCCACCTTTCTCGGTGTATCGGCATTGGCAAAAGAATCGTAGAGGTATTCGAAGTTTGAACTCAAAATTCCGTTGTGCATTCCGGCTTCTTTATCCAAGCGAGTGATTTTAGAATTGCTGTAACCCACCTTGTACAGGTGTTTTTCCAATGGCGATTCTTTGGTAGCAACAAAGAAAATATCTTTGGTTTTCGGGTCTATGCCCAACACAGAAGTTACTGCCCAGTTTCCCGTGGTGATTTGTTTTTTCAAACCTTTTTTCAGGTTGAATTGGTACAAATGATTAAAGCCTGACTTTTCCGATTGATAAATAAAATCATCAGAAGATCCAGGTACGGCAATCATGGAAGTCGTAGGATGAACATATTTCGGATGCTTTTCGTTGAAAAGATTTTTCACCAAATTTCCAGATGCCGCATCGTACAAATTCATATCCAAATTGTTCTGATCACGGTTCAAAATCCCGATGAATACAGACTTATTATCCGGAGTCCACGCAATGGAAGTCAGATATTGTTCTTTGTCGCCCTCGGTTTTTATAAACTGTGTTTTTCCGGTTTCAAGGTCATAAACTCCCAGCGTAACTTGGTGAGAAGCTCTTCCCGCCATGGGATATTTGATGTTGTGATTCACCGCCGGAACCACAGACCAATCGATGATGGGATAATCGGCAACCATGCTTTGATCCATTCTGTAGAAAGCAATTTTTTTATGATCTGGAGAAACAAAAATTCCTTTATCAATCCCGAATTCATTTCTGTGTACCGCTTGTCCGTTCAGGATGTTTTCGTTTTTATCCTGGGTTATCGCGATGGCTTTTCCGTTTTGGTTGGCGTAAAGGTTGTTGCCTAAAGTATAAACCACCGTATTTACATCTTCTAAAACAGTGATGTTTTCAGCCTTTGCAGGAATTACCATCCAGGTTTTCACTTTCCATTCGCCGTTTACCTTATCCAATTTGGTATAGGTAGAGTCGGTTTTGTAATACCCCGAATTGTCGGAAAGGAATGTCACGAAAGGCATTCTTTTCAGTGCTTTTTCTTTGGTAAAATTCTTATTGATTTGGTGAAGTGAAACCAATGTATCCGACTTTTTCGTTGCCATTTCGGTGTAGATGTAGGCGTTTTTATCGGCTTTTACCCAAGTATTTTTCCCGGGAATCCAAGAAGGTTGAGCGATATTTTTAACGGCCAAGTTGGATCTCAGTCCGTTCACCGCTTCGGCCATGGTGTATTTTTGGTTCTGTGCAAAGGCAAATCCGCCCCAAACCATCATTAACAAAGAGATTTTATTAATTTTCATTTCTAAATTTTGAATTATCGCAAAAATAGGAAATTTAATTCCAAAATCATTTCTTAACCTACATCAATGTCAGCCCATCGTAATGCTTGTATCTTTGCACCATCAATAACAATAAAAAACAAAATATTATGAGTACCCTTTGGAAATTAGACCCAACTCACAGCGAAATTACCTTTAAAGTAAAACACATGATGATCTCCAATGTAAAAGGAGAATTTAGAAATTTTGATGCGGAAATTATCGCAGAAGACGATACTTTTGCCCAAGCAAAAGTACAATCAACCGTGCAAGTAAACTCGATTGACACCAACAATGCAGATAGAGACAACCACCTGAAAAACGCCGACTTTTTCAATACGGAACTCAACCCTGTAATTACTTTCGAAAGTACTTCTCTTACGGACGAGGTGGCAGGAAAATTAACCATCAACGGAGTTACCAGAGAAATTAATTTGGATGTCGATTTCGGAGGCATCAACAAAGATCCTTGGGGAAATACCAGAGCAGGTTTTTCCTTTACTTCAAAAATCTCCAGAAAAGACTTTGACCTCAACTGGAATGCAGCATTAGAAACGGGCGGCGTTTTGGTTGGCGATACCGTGAACATCGCTGGCGAACTGCAGTTTATCAAAAACTAAAAACCACAACAATCGTTCATTTATTTTAGAAATCGTTCTTTGTAAAAAGCAAAGAACGATTTTTTATTTCTCATAATAATTCCTAAATTTGCCCTCGATTTCGGATATAGATATAAGCTCATAATACGGTTGAGCGTTTCTACCCACTACCACAAATAGTTGATTATTTAGATCCAAACTTTATCGCTTTTTTGCATAAATTTTGATTTAAATAAGAAAACTGAACCCTTTGATTTTTTCAATTCCTTTTTCTTAATCATGCTTTTTCACCTCAATAAAAAGGTTGATTTCCATGTGTTTTTAAATCATTTTTTGGGAATAAACGATAGCGTCTAATGTGCAATCAATTAAGAAAAATTATGGAAAACAAACAGAAATCATTAAGCCATGGAATAGCCTTTGTCCTTATTGGAGCCTCTAGTTATGGGATGTTGGCTACATTTGTAAAGACCGCCTATCAAAATCTCTTTTCAACTGCCGAAGTTACCCTTGCCCAATATCTTCTTGGGATAATTTGCCTTGCCATCCTGACTTTGTTCAGTAAAAACAACAATAAAATGCAAAAAGACGACTTAACAAAACTCCTTCTCGCAGGAATTTGTTTTGGACTCACCAGTGTTTTGTACTACATTTCCATACGATTTCTTTCGGCTTCCATAGGCGTGGTTTTACTGATGCAATCCGTGTGGATCGGGGTTGTGATCGAATCCATACAGCAAAAAAAACTTCCTAACCTTAAAAAAACTGCAGCTGTACTTATCGTTTTAGCCGGAACCCTACTTGCAACCAACGCCCTGAACGGCACACAATCTCTGGATTACCGAGGGGTTATATTCGGATTTTTGGCCGCCATCAGTTTCAGTCTCGTTTTGCTTTCTACCAACAGCATCGCCTTGCATCTTTCCCCGGCAAAACGAAGTTTAGTCATGCTTTTTGGCGGTGCTATCGTTGTCGCCTTGCTCACCCTTTCAACACAGATCCTACCCTATTATTTCAACATCCATTGGGTTCCCGAAGATTTTATCAGCAACCGATCTTTGGATTTCAGCATTCTCTATCAATGGGGGATCCCGATCGCTTTATTTGGTACCGTCATTCCACCGCTCATGTTCAACAAAGGATTTCCAATTGTTGGTGTCGGCTTAGGTAGCATTCTTTCAGCTTTTGAGCTACCTGTTTCCATCGTTATTTCCTTCATCATGCTGGGCGAGATCATCAATTCTACCCAATGGTTAGGCGTTGTTTTCATTTTACTCGCCATCATCATGCTCAACATCAATTTCAACCTCAAAACCATTCGTACACAAGAAATAAAAAAAGACTGATTGTAATTTTTTTTAGGGCAGCTTTTCCGCCTTCCGTTCCCGCTTTTTTGTTCCGCAGGGCTCCACAAAAAGAGCTCCACTCAAGTCGGGCTGCGTTGGGGAGATCACATTAAATGAAATCTACTTTTCAAAATCTTGAATATTGTTATCCAACGACCACTTGTTTCTCAAATTATAATTCGTAAAATCGGTATCAACAATAATGGAAAAAGTTAAATGATAATCTACGGCAATACTAGAAAATAGTGCGTTGTGCCAGGTTTTAAATTCTTCTTTTCTAAACATTCTTTTTATCTGATTGCAAATTTTTTCATCAGATGCTTCAATGCATTTAAAGCTTCCCGCTATTCCGTTTTTCTTAACAACGATAGACATTAAATTCTTACCTCGTTTTATATTTTTCAAATTCAAATTAGAATTAACTAAAGCTGTAAAATGCGTCGTTTTAGAGTTTAATCTCGGAATTTCGGTTACCCTACAATCAAGAACCATATACGAAATGCTCGGATTAATTTTCATCATGCTATCGTTCTTTTTTTTTTGTTTTGAAATTTCATCCACCTGAGTTTTCAACAACTTATAGCTTTTTTTATCAAAGATAAATTTACCTTTTTCAACAACCAACTTCGCTTCTAATTGTTCTTGACCAAAAATCATTAACGGAAATGCAAACAACAAGCTCAAAAAAAACTTAATATTCATGACGATTTTATTTAATTACAATTGTGCACTTTGCAATGGAACGGGTTTCTAAAACCAAATTCCGTGCTGGGACAGCTTTTCAAATTTATTAAAATATTCCTAACAGAGCACTTCCCTACTCTCTTGCAATTTGTTCGTTATCGATTCCATATTTTTCATTCGGCATTTAAGAGGTTTTGAAATTTTTCAACAAACTGACCTACATGATATCCGTCCATGAGTGCGTGATGTCCATGAATAGAAACAGACATTTCTTTCACACCATTATTTTCAGTCATTTTACCAAAAGTTATTTTTGGACAAGAATCGGGATGCGAAAAACTTCTTGCATGAGAAATACTGGTAAAATCCAACCATGGAACGGCAGAAAAATGAATGACATTTTCTCCGGAAACAGCCGGTAATAAACTGTTTGAATTTCTTACCTTTTCAATTTCTTGCAATGCTTTTTCGTAAAACATATTTTCATCTTCAAAATAATCCATATATGCAAAGCCAAATGTTCCGTCTGGTCGGTTGATGGTTGGCGAAGCGTTTACCGTTGCAAAATCATAAGGTTGATTTTCAATAATTCTGTATCTGAAATTTTCTACTTCATTGGCTGCTTTTAAGGCTCTGTATAAGTAATACAAGAAAAAAGAAATGCCTTTTTCCTTTGCCTTTTGATAGGCAGTGGTGCAATCCACTTTTACAGTTACCCCAAAAAAGGGTTCTTCAAATTTTGAGAAGAAAAGGAAATGCTCTTTTCTGTTCCAAGCATCAAGGTCTATTAATTTTTTCATTTTTAATCTTATTTTTTATCTAAGTACATTATCAAAATTGTAACACAAGAATAATCATTTTATTAAACCACATAGGAACATAGGACATATAGCAATAAGGCGGTTAAGTGGCACATAGTGTCCGTCAAAGACGGACATCTATTGTGCTGCTAAAATATTTCTTTTCGCAAAAAATACTTCCTATGGGTCTATGTGGTTTAAATTTCAATGTTATTTTTTTTGTCATTAAGTTTTCATTCAAAAAACGATATATTGTAACACAAAATTAATCATTTGATTAAACCACATAGGAACATAGAACATATAGCAATAAGGCGGTTAAGTGGCATATAGTGTCCGTCAAAGACGGACTTCTATTGTGTTGCTAAAATATTTCTTTTCGCAAAAAATACTTCCTATGGGTCTATGTGGTTTATATTTCAATGTTATTTTTTTTGTCATTAAGTTTTCATTCAAAAAACGATATATTGTAACACAAAATTAATCATTTGATTAAACCACATAGGAACATAGAACTTATAGCAATAAGGCGGTTAAGTGGCACATAGTGTCCGTCAAAGACGGGCATCTATTGTGCTGCTAAAATATTTCTTTTCGCAAAAAATACTTCCTATGGGTCTATGTGGTTTAAATTTCAATGTTATTTTTTTTGTCATTAAGTTTTCATTCAAAAAACGATATATTGTAACACAAAATTAATCATTTGATTAAACCACATAGGAACATAGAACTTATAGCAATAAGGCGGTTAAGTGGCACATAGTGTCCGTCAAAGACGGACTTCTATTGTGTAGCTAAAATAATTCTTTTCGCAAAAAATACTTCCTATGGGTCTATGTGGTTTAAATTTCAATGTTATTTTTTTTGTCATTAAGTTTTCATTCAAAAAACGATATATTGTAACACAAAATTAATCATTTGATTAAACTACATAGGAATATAGAACATATAGCACTAGGACTGCATAGCTATACATAGTGTCCGTCACAGACGGACTTCTATTGTGTTGCTAAAATATTTCTTTTCGCAAAAAATACTTCCTATGGGTCTATGTGGTTTATATTTCATTGTTATGTTTTTTTATTCAAAAAATTCTTTTGGGTAAATCACTTTTCCTGCTTTGTTTTTTAAAGCATCAGGAACAAATTCTATCGCCATACAATTTTCTTTGGGTGCTTCAAACGGAAGAGAAATATTGAAATGATGTAAAAGTTGATATCCAAACTTTGGATAATAATTTTCGTGTCCCAATAAAACAACCGACTCATAGCCTAAGTCTTTAGCAATGTGATGGGCTTCCACTATCAATTTACTTCCAATTCCTTGCTTTTGAAAAGTGGGCAAAACGGCTACAGGTGCCAATGCTAAAGAAGTGATGCTTTCTGGTTTGGTTTCAATACTGATTTTCGTAAGCAGAATATAGCCAACAATTTGGTTGTTCATTTCTGCGACTAACGATAATTCCGGAATAAACCCATCGGATTTTCTGAGTGTTTCCACCAAAAATTGTTCTTTTTTATCGCTTAAAATTTCATCGCGAAACGCCTGTTCTATCAAATCAAACACGATTGGATAATCGGCCGAAGTTTCTTGTCTAATATTAATTTCCATTGCTATTTCAGATAATTTAAAATTTCATTAATTGATTTCAGTTGGATAAAATTTTCGTGTTTCAAATTGATTTCGTGTTGTTCGTGCGTCCAAGTTACATGGTAGGGAATATGAGCCGCATTGCCACCCAATTCTAAAACCGGAATAATGTCGGATTTAATGGAATTGCCCAACATTAAAAAGTTTTCGGGTTGACAATCCAAATGCTTGAACAGTTTTTGATAATCACTCTCTTTTTTCTCACTCATAATTTCTATGTGATGAAAGTAATGTTCTAACCCAGAGTTTTTCAATTTTCTTTTCTGGTCTAACAAATCGCCTTTGGTGGCAACTACCAATTTATAATCACCATTCAAGGCTTCCAAAGTTTCGGTAACTCCTGGCAGCAATTCAATAGGTTTTTGTAGCAATTCGTGTCCGATTTCAATGATTTTGTCAATAATATTTAAGGAAACGGTGCTGTTAGAAACTCGATTCGCTGTTTCTATCATACACAACAAAAAACCTTTAATGCCGTAACCGTAAAGATGTAAATTCTTCATTTCGGTTTTAAAAAGTTCTTGCGAAATGGTATGTTGCGGATGGTAATTTTCAAGCAAAGCACAGAATTGTTTTTCGGCTTCTTGAAAGTAAGGTTCATTTACCCATAAGGTATCATCGGCATCGAAGGCTATGATTTTTATATCTTTTTTCATTTCTTTATTTGCTAAATTTGTTTTTAATATCTGACAAAAAATACAATAGATATCCGTCTTTGACGGATACTAAGTGTAACTATGCAGTCTTATTGCTATCTAGACTATGTTACTATGTGGTTTAATAAACAAATTATCATGGGTTAAGATTTTTGTCAAGTACTTGTGAATTGCAAAGTTCAGCAAAATTAAATTTAGTAAAAAGGACATTTGTCCCAAGGGTTTTATGTTAAAAACAAACGAAACATTTTTTAGCTATTTATCAGCACTTTACGAAAGCCAAAATCGTAAAGAAGCTATCATTTTAAAAAAATGTAGGAAAGGAGAAAGGTTGCTTTCTCAAAATGAAGCACTCGCAAAAGTAATGCTGATTGTTGATGGCATCACCAAATGTTATTTTACAGAAGATAACGACAAAGAATACATTATTGAATTTTTAGGGAAAGGTGAAATTATTGGAGAAGTGGAATTGATTCGTAATATTCCATGTCTGTGTACTGTTGACGCGATGACGGATATTTCTTATTTCGCTATTGATAAATTTTATTTTTCAACACTTCTCAAAGCAGATATTCAGTTGAATCAGCTACTTTTAGATAGTTTTGCAAAACGAATTGTAGATACTGCAAGCAGAGCTTCATTTCAGCAATTATACACGGTTGAACATAGTTTAACCAAGCTGATGGAATTGCAGACCCAACAAAATATTTCTCTTTCAAAAGAAGAAATGGCTTCTTATTTAGGAATTACCGTCAGAACTTTGAACCGGGCAATGAAAAACTTTGAAGAATAAGATTTTTTTAATAAACAATTCCGTTAGAAAGTTTACAGATAAAAGCCACCTCTAATGATAAATTGAGATGGCTTAGTATTCACTTAGGAAGTCTGTATTTTTAGACCGTAACTTTCAATTTTCTTTCGCAGATCAGATCAGCAATTGCCAAAATATCTTTACCTATCAATCGGTCATCTTCTAATTTAGTCACTTTTTCGCGGATAATTTTGAAATTTTCTTCAACAATTTTAGAGGATTTCAAAGGTCTTCTAAACTCCAAACCTTGAGCAGCAAACATCAATTCAACAGCAAAAATATTTTCTAAATTCCCCAACACTTGGTTGAATTTTCTACCGGAAATACTTCCCATACTCACATGATCTTCTTGTCCCAAACTGGTTGGTACAGAGTCGGCAGAAGCAGGGAAACAAAGGGTTTTGTTTTCAGTAACCAATGCTGCAGTAGTGTACTGCGGGATCATGAATCCCGAGTTGAGGCCGGAACTTTCTATCAATAATTTTGGCAAACCGTATTTTCCTTCCAACAAAAGATAGGATCTTCTGTCCGAAATATTCCCTAATTCTGCAGCAGCCAGAGTTGCATAATCCAGCGGCATCGCCATGGGTTGTCCGTGGAAATTACCTCCGGAAATTGCTTCTTCATTGGAGATTACAATCGGGTTATCGGTAACCGAATTCAGCTCTATTTCTGCCATTTCTCTCAAGTGTTCGTAGGCATTTCTACTTGCACCGTGCACTTGCGGAACACATCTCATGGAGTACGGATCCTGCACCCTTCCACAATCTTCATGGTATTTTAAATTCTCTGAACCTTTTAAAAATTTCAACATTCTTGCAGCCACTTTCTTTGTCCCCTTGTACGGACGAATTTCGTGCAATTCTTTTTTGAAAGGACTGGCAGAACCTTGGTATGCTTCCAAAGACATGGCAGCAGAAAGATCGGCAAGATCCAATAGATATCCAAATTTGTCCAAACCAGCAATCGCATGAGAAAGGATAAATTGAGTTCCGTTAATCAATGCCAAACCTTCTTTAGCTTGTAATTTTAAAGGCTTTATTTTGTGTTTTTTAAGTACGGAAAGGGTGTCGGTTGGTACACCTGCATCCCAAACCTGACCGTAACCCAAAAGAGGTAAAACCAAATGTGAAAGTGGAGCCAAATCTCCAGAAGCACCTACAGAACCTTGCTCTGGAACCACCGGGATAATGTCCATTTCCAACATCAAGATCATTCGCTCTACCACATCCATAGAAATACCAGAAAAACCTTTGGAAAGTGCATGGATCTTGGCCACCATCATGATTTTTGATAAGTCTTTAGCAATGGGTTTGCCCACACCAACAGCGTGAGAAATAATTAAATTTTCCTGAAGTTTTGCCGTTTCATTTTCTGAAATTTTGGTATCACAAAGCGGTCCAAACCCTGTATTGATCCCGTAAACGGTCTTGTCAGAAGCCACAATTTTCTGAACATTATTATACGAATTTAGGATTTGTTCTTTGGATTTTTTATTCAGTTTTGCTTTTTTAGGATTTTGGATAATTTCCAAAACATCTTCTATCGAAAAATGATCTATTCCGTAAATTTTCATTGTTGTAAATTTTGGCTAAAAATACGGCTTTTTTAGGAGCTTATAAAATTATTCTCCTTCAATTCTTCAAATGAAATTTTTGATCTTAACAATCCGATAAAAAGGACAATTTTTCTTATTTTTGAAAGATGAATGCCCAACTAGAACTCCAATTAAAAACCCTTTCTTCCGAACCCGGAGTGTACCGATATTACGACAAGGACAACCAATTGTTGTATGTGGGCAAAGCTAAAAACCTGAAAAAAAGAGTCCTTTCCTACTTCAACAAAACCGTTTCTGGATACAAAACCAAAATAATGGTTGGGAAAATCCACCGTTTAGAAACCACCATTGTCCCCAGCGAATACGATGCCCTTTTACTAGAAAACAACCTGATCAAAGAGCACCAACCCTTCTACAACATCATGATGAAGGACGACAAAACCTACCCGTGGATTTGTATAAAAAATGAAAATTTCCCAAGAGTTTTCCTTACCCGAAACAAGGTAAAAGACGGATCGGAATATTACGGCCCTTATGCCAAAGTAAGACCCGCAAAAGTCCTGCTAGAAACCATAAAAAACATCTACAGACTTCGAACCTGCACTCTGGATCTTTCACAAAAAAAAATTGACGAAGGCAAATACAAGGTCTGCTTGGAGTACCACATCAAAAACTGTGATGGTCCCTGCGAAGGATTGGAAAGCCTGGAGCATTATCAGAAAAAAGTTGAGGCCATCCGTGGGATTATTAAAGGCGATTTCAGAATCGCAAAACAATACCTTTTGGAAGAAATGATGGAGTTTGCCAAAAATCTGGAATTCGAAAAGGCACAAATGACCAAAGAAAAACTGGAACTTTTAGAAGACTACCAAGCCAAACACACCGTGGTGAGCCCCACCATTGACGATGTAGATGTTTTCGGGATGTGCAGCGACGAAACGGCAGTTTTTGTTAACTATTTTAAAATCCGAAACGGAAACATCATACAGAGTTATACCACGGAAATAAAAAAAATATTGGAAGAAAGCGATGAAGAAATCTTGGAAGAAGCCATGATTGAAATACGAAGAAAATTCAACTCCAATTCCAAAGAAATCCTCTTGCCCTTCCACCTGAGTACAGAAATCCCCAATGTAAAATTGTTGGTCCCGAAAATGGGCGACAAAAAAAGAATTGTGGAACTTTCCGAACAAAATGCTAAGGAATACCGAGTTGAAAAACTAAAACAAATACAAATTGTAGATCCGGACCGACACACCAATCGTGTGATGGCCGAGATGAAAAAACTCTTAAAAATGCCTGTAGAACCTCGGCACATCGAAGGTTTCGACAACTCCAACATTCAAGGCACCAATCCCGTTTCGGCCTGTGTGGTTTTTAAAAATGGTAAACCCAGCAAAGCCGACTATCGAATTTTCCACCCAAAAACGGTGGCGGGTCCCAACGATTTTGCCACCATGGAAGAGGTGATCCTCAGAAGGTACTCCAGACTTTTGGATGAAGGCGGAGATTTGCCACAACTGATCCTGATTGACGGTGGAAAAGGCCAACTTTCTTCGGCCATAAAAAGTTTGAAAATATTGGGATTGTACGGCAAGATCACCATCATTGGTATCGCCAAAAGGTTGGAAGAAATCTACTTCCCGAACGATCCCGATCCGTTGTATTTGGACAAAAAATCCGAAACCTTAAAAGTCCTTCAACGCATCCGTGACGAGTCGCATCGGTTTGGGATAAAGCACCACAGAACCCGCAGAAAAAATTCTACCATAAAATCCGAATTGGAAGAAATTCCGGGTGTGGGAGAAAAAACGATTGAGCAACTTTTACAAAAACTAAAGTCGGTAAAACGCGTAAAAGAATCTACAATAGAAGCCTTGGAGGAAATTGTAGGCAAAGCCAAAGCCAAAGTGATTTGGGAGTATTTTAACAGCTAAATTTTTCCCACGAACAGAAAATTACATTTTTTCTGCAACTTTTTTTTGACACATTTTCATCAATAGGAAATCTGAAAGAATCTCGACTTTTGAATCTAGCCCGGATGGAAGCGGCATCCTTTTGTAGGCGAAGGGAAAAGCCTGGGCACAAAAGATACAGCGTACAGCCGGTGGAATTTTGAAAATAAGATCAATCTTGATGCTTCAAAAAAAAAAAAAGAACCTTGCACGGATGCAAAGTTCTATGTTGTATTGTTTTGATTTTTTATTGTTGAAATCGCACTAAAGTTCCTTTCTTAGCCTTGCCACAGGAATGTTGAGCTGCTCCCGATATTTGGCAATGGTTCTTCTGGCAATGTTATAGCCTTTGTCTTTGAGAACGGCTACCAATGCATCATCGGTGAGTGGTTTTCTTTTGTTTTCGTTGTCAATGGCTTCTTGCAAGAAAGTCTTAATCTCTTTGGTCGAAACCTCCTCTCCATCGTCGTTGGTGAGAGAGTCCGAGAACAGATCCTTCAGCAAGATAATTCCGTTGGGTGTGTCGGCATATTTGCTTTTTACCACACGAGATATGGTGGAAATATCAAAACCTGTATCCTCGGCAATGTCCTTTAGAATCATGGGTTTCAGGGATTTTTCATCGCCTGTAATGAAGAATTCTTTTTGGATTTTCACAATTGCTGTTATGGTTTTCAGCAAGGTATTTTGCCTTTGGTTGATGGCATCAATGTACCATTTTGCTGCATCCAATTTTTGTTTAATAAACAGTGCTGCCTGCTTGTGTTCTGTCGATTTTTTATCGTGGGAATAGGTTGTCAGAATATCTTTGTACTCATCAGAAACGCGAAGTGTAGGCGCATTTTTACTGTTCAACATCGCCAAGACTTCGGGTTTTCCATTTTTATTTTCACGAATCTGAATGACAAAATCCGGAATAATTTCTTGGTTGATGGTGATGGTTTGCGTATCAAAATTACCACCCACTTTTGGCGAAAGGTGGGCGATTTCGTCCAAGGCTTCTTTAAGATCCTCTTCTTCGATATCGTATTTTTGAATAATTTTATTGTAATGCTTGTTGGAAAGTGCTTCGAACTGATGTTTCAAAATATTGGCTGCCAATTGAACGGCTTTGTCGGCTACAACTTTTTTCTCGATTTGCAAGATCAAACATTCCTGAAGATTTCTGGCCCCGACTCCCGATGGATCCAACTTCTGTACATAATTTTCCAATACATTTTGCACTTGATCGATGTTGGTATAAACCCCTTGCGAAAAGGCCAAATCATCGACAATGGATTTCAGTTCACGGCGCAGATATCCGTCGTTGTCTAAGTTTCCGATGAGGTATTCGGCAATTTTCAGGTCTTCTTCTTCGATATGGATCAGGTGGATTTGCTCCATCAAATAATCGTACAAGGTTTGTCCTTCGGTCAGAAGACTTTGGCTATCAAACTCTTCATCGTCTGCCGAGTAGTTGCTGGAAGCGGTTTTGTAGGAAGGTTCGTCATCGTACAAATATTCGTCCACATCGAAATCGGTTTCTATGCTTTCGTTACCTTCTTCTTCATATTCTTTACCCAGCTCGTCAAAGTTTTCGTCTTTGTCGTCATCGCTCACTTTTTCCAAAGCAGGATTTTCTTCCAACTCACGCTCCAATTCTTGTTCAAACTCAAGGGTATGAAGCTGAATGAGCTTCATCAACTGAATTTGTTGAGGTGCGAGCTTTTGCCCGAGTTTCATTTGAAGGTGTTGCTTTAGCATGATCTAAGTATCGTTGTCTGTTGAAAAATGATGATGATAAAATATCAATTGACCGATTTGGTGAAATAAATTTACAACTATTTTACACAAATCGGTCAATGCTTAATTTTATATTTTTGTTTAAATTAAAACTCTGCCGTTTTTGGTGTTCTTGGGAAAGGAATTACATCTCGGATGTTGGTCATCCCGGTGATGAAAAGTACCAATCTTTCCAATCCCAAACCGAAACCAGAATGCGGAACCGATCCAAATTTTCGGGTATCCAGATACCACCAAAGTTCGTGTTCGTCCACTTTCATTTTTTCCATTTTGGCTTTCAGTACCGATAGTTTTTCTTCTCTCTGCGATCCACCGATAATCTCGCCAATCCCAGGGAAAAGAACATCCATCGCTCTTACCGTTTTTCCATCTTCGTTCAGTTTCATGTAGAATGCTTTGATTTCTGCAGGATAATCAAACAATACCACTGGACTTTCGAAATGTTTTTCTACCAAATATCTTTCGTGCTCACTTTGAAGATCGCAACCCCAAGCTTCTACCGGGAATTGGAATTTTCCTTTTTTATTTTCTTTGGAGTTCATCAAAATTTCTATGGCTTCTGTGTAAGAAACCCTCATGAATCTCTTTTTCACCACATTCTCCAATTTTTCTATAAGGCCTTCTTTGGCTCTATCTTTTTCTGGTTTTTGTTTTTGTTCTTCGGCAAATCTTTTGTCCAAGAATTCCAAATCGTCTTTGCAATTTTCTAGAACATAAGAAATAACGAATTTTAAGAAATCTTCAGCAAGGTCGATGTTGTCTTCTAAATCGTTGAAAGCGACTTCTGGTTCAACCATCCAAAACTCGGCAAGGTGTCTTGTGGTGTTGGAGTTTTCTGCACGGAAAGTTGGTCCAAAAGTATATACCCTGCCCAATCCCATCATGGCGGTTTCTACATTGAGCTGTCCGGAAACGGTAAGGCTGGTTTTTTTACCAAAGAAATCCGACTCGTAATCTACAGATCCGTCTTCAGTTCTTGGCACTTCATTCAGGTCAAATCCTGTTACGCTGAACATTTCCCCAGCACCTTCGGCATCGGCACCGGTAATAAGAGGAGTGTGAATGTAGAAAAATTCGCCATCGTTGAAGAATTTGTGAATGGCAAAAGAAATGGCATGACGAATTCTAAATACGGCAGAAAACAAATTGGTTCTAAAACGCAAATGCGCCTGATCCCTAAGCACTTCTAAGGAATGTTTTTTAGGTTGAAGCACGGTTTTCTCCAAATCTTCAGAAAAATTATCGCCTAAAATTTCGATTTTCTTGGCAATAATTTCAATATTTTGTCCAGCACCTTGACTTTCTACCACTTCGCCAACAATTTTTAGAGAAGAGGCGGTTTTAATATTTTTAATGGTTTCTTCGTCAAAGGATTCAAAATCCACCACCACTTGTAAGTTGTTGATGGTAGAACCGTCGTTAAGGGCTATAAAACGGTTGGAACGGAATGCTCTAACCCAACCTTGCACGGTAATATCGTGATGAAGAACTTTTTTATAATCTGCTAATAAAGATTTTATCGTTTGTCTTTTCATTTGTAAAAATTCAATGAACCGCAAATTTAGTGATTTTTGGCTTAATTATTGTAAAGTGTGCGATTTCTATGCACAAAATGATTGAAA
Organism: Amniculibacterium aquaticum; assembly: GCF_003852705.1. Classification (GTDB taxonomy): domain Bacteria; phylum Bacteroidota; class Bacteroidia; order Flavobacteriales; family Weeksellaceae; genus Amniculibacterium; species Amniculibacterium aquaticum. Next base: position 65,722 of record NZ_REFA01000002.1, on the reverse strand, counting down.
TTATAGAGCGGAAAGCACATTCAATCTTTTTCTCTATTCGTCCCTAACGGCTTTTGTTAGAAACACATCCAACAAGCCGTCCGGCAACTGCATTTTTATTTTCTTTTCGTCTCTGTTAACCTCCAAAATCCAATCTTTGATGATGGGAATGATCACCTCTTTTCCATCCAAATCAAGAATAAAATAATGTTGAGCCGTTTGGTCGTTCACTTCTTTCACCACTCCACAATCCGTACCATCTTGATCCACAATAGAATACCCAACAACTTCGTGATAATAAAATTTCTTTCCTGTCAATATTGGCAAGGTCGATAGCGGGAGAAATACATTTTTCCCGATGCTTTGTTCCACCATTTGCTCACTTGCATTTTTAAACGAAATAATTTTAGTATCGTCTTTGGACCACTGCTGTTTTTCAATAAAAAAAGGAACTAACAATCCGTTTACTTCTAGAAAAACGCCTTCTAATCGATCGTAATGCGAAGGTTGGTCGGTATCTAATTTTAGGATTACATTGCCTTGCAAGCCGTGTTTTCTGGTGATTTTGCCTAAAAAATAGCAATCTTTTTTGTTCATAATAAATCTATAAAATAAGAGAGACGCGAATAAATCGCGTCTCTGCAAAGATAATTATTTTTATAATTTCTTAAGCTTCAGCTTGCTCTTCTCCTTCAGTTGCTGGAGTTTCTTCTGCTACTACTTCTTCAGTAGCTTCAGCTGCTGCTTTAGCATCGGCTTCAGCTTGAGCTGCTGCTGCGATTCTTGCTTCGTTTACTTTAACTTCTGCTTCCAAAGCTGCTTTTTTAGCGTCTGCTTTAGATTGTACCAATCCATCTACTTTACCTTGTACTTTAGCTTCTTTAGCTTCTACCCAAGCTGCAAATCTTTTTTCAGCTTCAGCTTCGTCGAAAGCACCTTTAGCTACACCACCTTGAAGATGTTTTTTGTACAAAGCACCTTTGTAAGAAAGGATTGCTCTAGCGGTATCGGACGGTTGTGCACCGTTGTTCAACCATTGTACTGCTGCATCTACATTCAAATCGATGGTTGCAGGGTTCGTGATTGGATTGTATGTTCCCAATTTCTCGATGAATTTACCATCTCTTTTTGCTCTTGAATCTGCTACTACGATGTGAAAGAAAGGTTTTCCTTTTTTACCGTGTCTTTGTAATCTGATTTTTACTGACATAATTGTTGTTTTTAAGGGATCTCGTCCCGATTAATATTTAAGTGTGCAAAAATAAGTTTTTTTTATTTATCACACAACAAAGTCTTTGACTAAAATTTATTTTTAATTTTCCGCTACATTACCAAGATAGAAAAGCCCGAGGCATTCTTGATTTTCTTCAAGTTCAAAATACGATTTCAGTTGATGAAAAACGGGATGCGAACTCCAATAACATCCCACCTTATGAGCGGTTGCTGTAAGATACATGTTTTGTACCGCCATGGAAACCGCTGCCACCTCTTCCCACTGAGGAACGAGCCCACTGTAATTAACAACGATAGGAATGATTGCTGAAGTCTGACTTATTTTATGGGCAAAATCGTCGTGTTTTTTTTGTAGAAACAAATGTTGCGGTGTGGTTTCTTTGTATATTTTTTGTATCTCCAAACTCAAGTTGGTCAATGCTTCGCCTTTCAACAAATGAAAACGCCAAGGTTTGGTTTTTTTATGATTGGGCGCAAAGTTTGATGATGACAAAATCTCCCCCAAAACCTCATCCTCAATGGGTTTCGAACTATAATTTTTAGGATAGATGCTTCTTCTATTTTCTATAATTTGTTTTAAAATCGTTGCTTCGTTCATGATTCAAATAAATTTTTACAAAAATACAAAAGAAGTGGACAGTTAGAAGGTTGAATTTAGATTTAAGACAATCCTATTAATATTCAAGAACTTACACATAAAAACATAAACAGAAATTGTTATAATTATTTATATTACTAAAATAGATTATTACCCATAAATCAATTTCAAATACAATGTAAAATCCTAAATTTGCAGCATGAAAATCTCTACGAAAGAAGTCCGAATACAGGAAATTGTCCTTTTATTTTATAGAATATTTTTAGTTTTTGTTTTTTATCAAATCGCCAGATTGCTGTTTTGGTGGTACAACAAAGAGCTCATCAAGGTCGATTCGGTTTCCGACTACCTCAGTTTGGCCTATCACGGCACCCAGTTCGATACCACCGCCATACTGTATGTCAATGGACTTTTTATTCTGCTCAGCATCCTGCCGTTGACCATAAACACTAAAAAAGTCTATCAGAAATTTTTGTTTTGGCTGTATTTCATCACCAACGGAATCGCTTTCATCATGAATTTTGGGGATTTTATTTATTTCAAATTTTCACAAGCACGACTGACCACCACTGCCCTTCATGTTGCACAAAACGAAACCAATATTTCTAAGGTTTTTGGGATTTCATTAATTCAAAATCCATCGGTTGCTGTTGCTTTTGTACTTTGCATGTCAATTTGGGTATTTCTCTATAAAAAATTAAGTGTTGACGAACAAAAACCTACAAAACTCATCCCTTACTTCATCAGCTCCATCGTTTCCCTTTGCGTCATTGTCACTTTAGCCATAGGTGGTATCCGGGGCGATTTCAAGCACAGCACACGACCTGTAAACCTGGTGGATGCCAACCGTTATGTCAAAAATCCGGTGCAGGCCAACCTGGTTCTTAATTCTGTTTTTTCATTTTTCAGAACCATGAATACCAATAATTTTGAATTGGTAAATTTTGTTGATGAAAAATACATCGACCAAAACATTGTCCCGTACAAAAGCTATCCCACCCGCAATGTAGAATCCAAACCCAACATCGTCATTTTTATATTAGAAAGTTTTGGCAAAGAATATTCCGGTGCCTTCAACAAGGACACAAAAATCAAAAATTTTGTTTCTTACACTCCTTTTGTAGATAGCCTTGCACAACACAGTATGATCTGGACCAATGCCTTTGCCAACGGCAGACAATCCATCCATGGGATGAGTTCTATCCTGGCCGGAATCCCCAGCCTGACGGATGCATTTACCAGCTCACCATTTTCCAATCAAAAAATACAATCCATAGTTTCCATCACCAACGAAATGGGCTACGACACCTCGTTTTACCACGGTGCTTCCAACGGCAGTATGGGATTTTTAGGCTTTGGGAACATCTTGGGTTTCAAACATTATTTTGGGAAAACAGAATACAACAACGATCAGGATTTTGATGGGATTTGGGGGATTTGGGACGAGCCGTTCTTCCAATATTTCGCTAAAAATTTGGATAAAACCAAACAACCTTTCATGTCCACACTTTTCAGCGTATCCTCTCATCATCCTTTTAAGGTACCGGAAAAATATAAAGGCAAATTCAAAAAAGGACCGTTAGAAATCCACGAACCGATTGGATATACCGATTTTGCCTTGAAGAAATTCTTTGAAACCGCCAAAAAAATGCCTTGGTACCACAACACCATTTTTGTTTTGGTTGCCGACCACACCAACCAAATTGGCTATCCAGAATACGAAAAAGCAATGAATCGTTTTGCCATTCCGGTTTTATTTTACTCGCCCAATCCCAAATACAACTTGACGGGAAACATCACAAAGACCACGCAACAAATGGACATTTACCCAACTTTAGCAGATCTGATTGGTTATCCTAAAAAAATTAGATCTTGGGGACAAAGTGTACTTTCGGAAAACCAAGGTACACCAATTGTTGTAAACTCCGATTCGGTGATGGAAAACTTCATTATCGGGAATTTCATTTATCGTTTTGATGGAAAAAATGTAGTCGCAGTGTATAAAAAAGATGACCTGAATATGGAAAACAACATTTTGGGAAAAATAAAAAATCCTGAAATAGACAAAGGAATTACACTATCCAAGGCTTGGTACCAAGACTACATGAATAGGGTGATCAATAGAAAGCTAAACTAACAACAATCTTTTAAAACCTTTGGCATATTTATTGAAAATCAGACAACAAATAATAAAAATGTTTATTATTTGAAAAAATTATTTAATTTTAACCAAATAAATATTAAACGATATGAAAAAATTATTTTTTGCATTTGGAGCCTTGCTGATGGGTACGCTTTCTTATGCACAAATAGAAGGAAAATGGAAAACGATAGACGATGAAACAGGAAAAGCAAAATCCATCATCGAAATTTATAAAAAATCGGACGGCAAATATTATGGAAAAATATCCCAACTCCTAACAAAGCCAGAACACGACACTTGTGTAAAATGCAAGGACGACAGAAAAAATAAACCATTGATTGGTTTGGAAATCGTAAGAGATCTTAGTAAAGATGGAGATGAATTTTCTGGCGGCACCATCACAGATCCTAAAAATGGAAAAGTCTATAAATGCATTATTAAAAAAGACGGCAACAACCTGAATGTAAGAGGCTACATCGGATTCTCATTAATCGGAAGAAGTCAAATTTGGCATAAAGCGAATTAAATTTAACATAAAATAACACCCACCAAGACCATCCAAAAAAAAGGATGGTCTTGGCATTTAAACTGTATTGAAAGTAGAAAATTTTCTAAAATTAAAAATGAATTCACAACATAATAAGAAAATCGTTAATTTTGCAGTTCAAATTTAAAATTAAACTATGGCAGAATATACTTTTCGTGAAGTAATTGCACAAGCAATGAGCGAAGAAATGCGCAAAGACGAGTCGATTTATTTGATGGGTGAAGAAGTAGCAGAGTACAACGGTGCTTACAAAGCTTCTAAAGGAATGTTGGACGAGTTTGGTCCCAAAAGAGTGATAGACACCCCCATTGCCGAACTTGGTTTTGCCGGTATTTCTGTAGGTGCTGCCATGAACGGCAACCGACCGATTGTTGAGTTCATGACCTTTAACTTCTCGTTGGTAGGGATTGACCAAATCATCAACAATGCTGCAAAAATTAGACAAATGAGCGGTGGACAATGGAACTGCCCTATCGTTTTCCGTGGTCCAACGGCATCTGCGGGACAATTGGGAGCCACACACTCACAAGCGTTGGAAAGCTGGTACGCCAACTGTCCGGGACTGAAAGTGGTAGTACCGTCTAACCCTTACGATGCAAAAGGATTGTTGAAAACAGCCATTCAAGATAATGACCCTGTAATTTTCATGGAATCCGAACAAATGTACGGTGACAAAATGGAAATTCCAGAAGAAGAATATTACATCCCAATTGGAAAAGCCGATATCAAAAAAGAAGGTAAAGATGTTACTTTGGTATCTTTTGGTAAAATTATGAAATTGGCTCTTCAAGCAGCTGAAGACATGGAAAAAGAAGGAATTTCTGTGGAGGTTATCGACCTAAGAACGGTACGACCTTTGGATTACGAAACCGTATTAACTTCTGTAAGAAAAACCAACCGTTTGGTTATATTGGAAGAGGCTTGGCCATTTGCAAGTGTTGCTTCGGAAATTACTTACATGGTTCAGCAAAAAGCTTTCGATTATTTGGATGCCCCAATCAAAAGAATCACCACTCCAGATGCACCTGCACCTTATTCTGCTGCTTTATTTGCAGAATGGTTTCCAAAATTGGAAAAGGTAAAAGAAGAAATCAAAAAAGCGATGTATGTAAAAGCATAAATCAAAACACACCAATTAAGACGCATTTATTTGCGTCTTTTTTTGTTTAAACACGGTTTTTTTATATTTTCATTATGCTTTTTTTCATTTAACAGCAAAAGTAAATATATTAACAATCAAACAATTAGACAACAAGCACAGTAATTTATTTACAATACTTTCATTTAAGCAATGATAAAAAACCGCTCGATTTAAAAATAAATTTATATTTGCAAATTATTTTCAGAAAATGGCAAAAAGCACTGAAGGGGGTCATCATTTTGACACCAAAAAATTAACTTTTATTGGAGTACTTGTTTCTTTAGGCATCGTCTTTGGAGACATCGGAACCTCTCCTCTCTATGTAATGAAAGCCATCGTTTCGGCTTTTAAATCCGGATCAGCCCTGCCTTTTGATGAATACATCGAAGGAGCGCTATCTTGTGTTATCTGGACACTCACCTTACAAACGACCATCAAATATGTCATCATCGCACTTCGCGCTGATAACAAAGGCGAAGGCGGTATTTTGGCTCTCTTTTCTTTGGTGAAAAATTTAAAAAAAGGATGGCTTTACCTGATTGCCATTGTCGGCGCAGCGGCTTTGGTGGCAGACGGAGTCATCACCCCTTCATTAACCGTGATGTCGGCTATTGAAGGTTTACAAATCTACAACCCGCATACACCTGTTGTGCTGATCACTTGTGTGATACTTTTGGTTATTTTCATCATCCAACAATTTGGTACCAGTTTTATTGGAAAATATTTTGGACCTGTTATGGTCATTTGGTTTTTGGTTTTGGGAGGTATTGGCACCATGCATTTGCTAACCAATTTTGAAATTCTAAAAGCTTTCAACCCCTATTATGCGTACAATTTGATTGTAGAATCTCCTAGTGCCATTATTATTTTAGGTGCAGTATTCTTATGTACAACGGGTGCAGAAGCACTTTATTCGGATCTTGGACATTGTGGTAAAATCAATATTCGTGTCAGTTGGGCTTTTGTAAAAATCATGCTGATCCTAAATTATTTGGGACAAGGCGCATGGTTATTGAATGAACATAATGCAGGAAAAACCGTAAGCATCAATCCATTTTTTGGCATCATGCCCGAATGGTTTGTTATTCCCGGGGTTATTTTGGCTACTGCCGCCGCTATTATTGCCAGTCAAGCCTTGATCTCCGGATCATTTACCATTTTTTCTGAAGCGATGTCTCTTAATTTTTGGCCCAACCAAAAAATCGATTATCCATCCGGAGTAAAAGGTCAGATGTACATCCCTAGAATCAATTGGGGATTGCTGCTATTTTGTTTAATTGTCGTTCTACACTTCGAAGAGTCCGGCAAAATGGAGGCTGCCTACGGACTTTCCATTACGGTAACCATGTTGATGACCTCCATACTTTTGGTATATTGGTTGCTGAAGAAAAGAGCCAATAAATTATTGATTTTGGCATTTATCATTGTTTATTTATCCATAGAAATAGGGTTTTTCTCGGCCAACATCATTAAGTTTTTTGAAGGCGGTTGGATTACCGTTGTACTTGGTGGTTTTATCGGGATATGCATGTATGCTTGGTTCAACGGGAGACGCATCAAAACCAAATTCATCACTTTTGTAAAATTGGACAAGTATGTACCCATCATCAAGGACATGAAATTGGACGAGACCATCCCTAAATATGCAACCAACCTGGCCTTTTTGAGCCGTGCCAAAAGAGAAGATGAAATTGAATCCAAGATCATCTACTCCATCATAAGAAAACAACCGAAAAGAGCCGATCATTACTTCATTCTCAACATCATTAACCAAGAAGACCCATATACCTTCAAATATTTTGTGGATGAAATTATGCCGGGAACCATCTACAGAATAAATTTCTTACTCGGTTTTAAAGTAGATCGTAGAATTAACGACTATTTTGATCAGGTACTGAAGGACATGATTGAGGATGAGGTTATTTCCGGAAGAAGCTCGCATCCATCGCTCAGAGATCACAACATCCCACCGGATTTGAAATATGTAATCATTGACAACACTTACATCAATGAAACTTTACTTACGGTGAAAGAAAAAATCACACTCAATATTTATAATTTTGTAAAATACATAGGCAGTGACGATTTCAAAGCTTGGGGAGTATCTCCACACAATGTGGTGGTAGAGTCGGCACCAATTATGGATCAAGAGATTGTAACTCGAAAAATAGAACAGTTGAAGACCAACCACAGATAAAAAAGTAAGGCTACCGAAACAGGTAGCCTTATTTGTTTTTAATGAGAGTAACTTTACAGATTATTTCTCCTCTCTTTTCGCCAATTCCCAGAGATGATCCAACTCGTCAATCGACAATTGATCCAACTGGTATTGGTTTTTTTCCGCCATTTTTTCCATTTTCTGAAAGCGGTTGATGAATTTCTGATTGGTTTTTTCCAGCGCCGTATCCGGATTGATGCCGATGATCCTGGCGTGGTTGATGATGGAAAATAAAACATCGCCCAATTCCATTTCCTTTTTCACAGGATCGTCTTCGTACATGAATTCGGCAAATTCTTCTTCAATTTTTTTCCAAGATTGATCTTTGTTTGGAAAATCAAAGCCCACACCTTTCACTTTATCTTGTATTCTGTACGCTTTTACCAAACTGGGCAAACCTTTTGGAACTCCCGACAAAATGGACTTATTTCCTTCTTTCAGTTTTAATTTTTCCCAATTTTGTTTCACCTCTTCCTCATCAGCAACTTCGACATCTCCATAAATATGCGGATGTCTAAAGATAAGTTTTTCATTCAGCGCATTGATGACATCGGCAATATCGAAAGAGCGAGTCTCTGAACCCAATTTGGCATAAAATACCAAATGCAAAAGCACATCTCCCAACTCTTTTTTTATTTCGGGTAAATCTTCTTTCAGGATAGAATCTGAGAGTTCATAGACCTCTTCCAAAGTCAGATGTCGGAGCGATTGCCAATCTTGCTTTTTGTCCCAAGGACATTTCTCTCGCAAGTCGTCCATAATATCCAGCAATTTACCGAATGCTTCTAATTTTTGTTCTTTGGTATTCATCATCAAAAAAAATTAGCCCTCAGATTGCTCTTCTTGTTGTTCATTTTTAAAAAAAGAAAAACTCACATTGCCGTACTTTCTGGTTTCCATCAACAAAGGATGATCCCATTTCATACGACTTTGATGCTCCAAGATAAACACTCCGTTTTCTTTAAGAAAAGGATTGTTCATCACCGTTGCAACCAATTCATGGTATTTTTCGACTTCCATATCGTACGGAGGATCTGCAAATACTATGTCGTATTGCTTTTTACCTCTTTGTTTTTTTAGCCATTCAAAAACATCGGCTCTTTGGATGTTCAAAGCTAAAGACAGTCCTAGATCTGCTGCAGTTGAATGGATGAAACCCGCATGTTTGGTATTCATTTCAACAGAGGTTACATCCTGACAATATCTGGAGGCAAATTCTAAGGAAATAGATCCAATCCCGGCAAAGAGATCCAACACCGAGCAAAACTCGACATCGTATCGGTTATCTAAAATACTGAACAAGGCTTCTTTGGCAAAATCCGTAGTGGGTCTTACTTCAAAATGTTTTGGTGCAGCTATTTTTTTGGCCTTCCATTGACCACTAATGATTCTGTACATAAAAATAATTGTATTTATTAGGCTTTAGATAAAGCTTAATTTAAAATGAAATTTTTTCCCGGAAGATTATCAAAGATAATTTTCAGGTGTTTCACAAACTTTCGAAGTTCAGAAATAAAAGTATCGTTTTCTGTAGTTTCTCCATAGACATAAAAGTAAGTATCTTGGGTACCAAAACCAATTTTACTAAGGGTAAACATGATGAAATACAAGAAATCGACCTCTGAATTGACATCCAAATTGTTGTACAAAACCACTTGCTTTTCGCTAAGGGCAAAAAACTCGCATTGTTGGTGGTATAAGTTGATGTGTATTTCTTTCTTATGCTTGTGCACAAGGGTATTGAGAAACTTTTCGCCGGAAAAATTAAAAGCGACTTCTGCAGATTGTCTTTTTAGTTTTTGATATAAATTCTGTGGAAAGGAATAATAAAATTGAACTCTGAATTTTTTATTGATGGATAGCATCAACTCTTCATTTTCTTGATCTACAGGAGCGTTTAGAGCCAACAAATCGTAACCCAAATCGTGCTGATTAAAGTGATCCGGTGTTATCGAAAAGTGATTGAGCGCAGAAACTACAGAGATTTCTTTGAAATCCTTTTTAGCTAAAACCTCATCTAATTTTTCAGAAACAGAAAATATTTCCTGATCTGGTGCTGGCAAAAACGATTGCTCTTCCAATACGCTTTTATTTTTTAAAATTTGGTACTGAAGTCCGTCTTTTGTAAATAACAATTTTAATTTCTCCATAGGTTGAAAACGCAAATTTATTAAAATAATCCGTCTTATAAAATTCATGATAAAAATAAGTGAGCAATATCATTTGTTGCATGACAAGAAATATAAGTACCTTTAACCCAACAAAATTAAGTACAATGAAAAAATTAGTAGGATTATTTTTAATGTTGTTTTCCGTAATGCTTTTCGCTCAAAAAAAATTGGACAAACAAGTGGTTGAATCCGGATGCGGAATGTGCATCTACAACATGAAAAGCGATAAAGGTTGCGCCATAGCTGTGAAAATTGACGGTAAACCTTATTATGTTGAAGGAGTAAGCAAAAAATCCCTTGGCGATGCTCATGCAGATGATGGATATTGCAATATCACTAAAAAAGCATTGGTGAGTGGAGAGTTGAAAAACAACAAGTTCTACGCCACCAGCTTCAGCTTTGTTGCCGAAGAGCCAAAGAAAAAGTAAACCAAATTATATTGTTAAATAGAACTTCGATGAAGGTAAATGTACTTTTATCGAAGTTTTTTTTATTGAAAAAACACCATAATATTTCCCGATTGTTGCTTCAGGACTTCCATGTGATGTATTTCTAGTCCGACCTGATTTTCCAGTACACGAACGACCATTTGTTGCAGTGTACCATCTCCGATACCGTGGACAATTTCCAATTTTTTCAAACGATTTTCTCTGCAGAAATCCAAAGTGTCCATCAGTTTCTTTTTTTGGATAAACAACCTCTCAAAACTGCTAAATTCTATGGGATTATCCACCAGTTTTTCAAAATGAAGATCCAAAACCAAATGATTTTTGTTGTGCTTTTTGGATACTATCTTTTTTGCCGTTTCGTTTTTTTTATTAACCGTCATATCCGCATACAACGATTTGTCTTTTAGTACCACTTCTTTTTTGGGATAGCGATGAATAAAGCCAAATTCGTCTTTAAAACAGACTACATCTCCCTGACAAGAGGTGACCATCCCCTCCAGATCTTCATCCAATACCGAAACTACATCTCCAATTTTCATCTTAAAATTATCTTGTTCCCAATTCGATCACTTCCAAATCTTTAATTTCATCACCATCGATTACAAACCGCAACAGGGTTCTCATCTTATGCCAACCAACATTACCACAAGCCCCAGGATTAAGGTGCAACAACGAATTATTCTGATCGTACATCACTTTTAGAATATGAGAATGTCCAGAAATAAACATCTTAGGTTGGTGTTTTTTCAGTTCAGATTTTGCAAGCGCGGTGTATTTCCCGGGATATCCACCAATGTGAATCATCAAAACTTTAACATTTTCGCAGAAAAAACTCAATACTTCAGGAAATTCAGCTCTCACGCCAGCATCATCAATATTGCCATAAACTCCTCTCAGAGGTTTTATATTCTTCAGTTCATCGATAACTCCGGAGCCAAAATCTCCGCAATGCCAGATTTCATCTGCTTGTTTGGCATATTCTAAAATCCTAGAATCGATATACGAGTGGGTATCTGAAAGAAGTAAAACTTTGGTCATGATGGGGGTAAAATTAACCAAAATTATACAAAATACAAGTTCAAAATATTTTTACAACAAATCGAGTTGCTGCTTTAGCAGATCTGAAAATTCTTTTTTAGAAATCAGTCCGGATTTTCGCCAAATCTGAACTTCATTATTTATAAGAATAAAAGTGGGTACCGACTTCACATCAAAATATTCGGCAATGGGAAGATGCTCATCTACATCAATGGAAATAAAGTTGATGCTGTTACCGAATTTTAACTTTAATTCTTTGATGATATTTTCCATGGTTTGGCAAGAACCACAGGTTTTGGAATGGAACTTGACAAGTGCCGGTAAAGAAGAGGAATGCATCATCCCAAAAAAATTAAATATTTTGAGGTTCGTAGAAGAAGATCATTTTTTTGTCTGCTGCATCAAAATCCGACCACTTGTTGCAATTGATTTCGAAGCCTGCAACACCACAGGTTGGGAAATGAAAGAGTCCTTCGGTAAGGTAATTGGCAAAATTAGAAATCCCGTTGTTATGCGAAAACATGGCGATGGAAGTATCGCTATCGTCCAAATCGTAGATCACAGACAGGAAATTATTTTCTGAAGGATTGTAAAGTTTTGAATTAATTGTTGAGTCTGTTTCGAAAATTTCGTTGAAAATTTCACAAGTCTTCAGAGCCCTTTTTGCGGGGCTGGATATTAATTTATCAAATTCTAATCCTCGAGTTTTTAAAAATTCCGACATTTTTTGAGCCTCATCTACTCCGGATTCAGCTAAAGGTCTATCGATATCTTCAGTATTTTCGGGCCAATCGCTTTTTGCATGCCGAACGAGAATTAGCTTTTTCATATCATGGTATTTTAGAATAAACTAAATTAAAAATAATTTTCGAAATGCGGACTAAAATAAATCATGCACTCCATATTTTTTAAAATTTAGTACATTTGCAAATCTATGGGACAAATATTAGCACTGGACTACGGAAAAGCGAGATGTGGTCTTGCAGCAACGGATGATTTGCAAATGATTGCCAGCGGATTAGAAACCGTTGCCACACAAGGCTTGATGGACTTTTTTAAAAAGTACTACAGCCAAAATACGATCGATATTTTGGTGGTTGGCCAACCAGTAGATTTAAAAGGAAATATGTCGGAGGTAGAAAATGACATTTTAGAATTCATTAATAAATTCTCGATGGAATTTCCAGAAATAAAAATAGAAAGGATGGACGAAAGATTCACCTCTAAGATGGCTTCATTTTTCATAAGCCAGAGCGGAAAGAATAAGAAAGCCAGACAAGATAAAGGACTGATTGATAAAATGAGTGCTACAATAATTTTACAAAATTTTTTAGAAGTTAGAACAAGATGATATTACCAGTAAGAGCCTTTGGGGATCCGGTTTTAAGAAAAATATGCCACAACATAGACGCCGACTATCCCGAACTGAACGCTTTGATAGACAGCATGTACGAGACCATGTACGGTGCCAACGGCATTGGATTGGCAGCGCCACAAGTTGGCTTAGACATTCGTTTGTTTATCGTAGATGTCTCTCCATTGGCGGAAGATGAAGATTATGCCGATATTGCCGAAGAGTTGAAATCTTTTAGAAAGGTTTTCATCAATGCTCAAATCTTAGAAGAAAGCGGCGAAGAATGGAAGTTTAATGAAGGTTGTCTTTCTATTCCTGATGTTCGTGAAGATGTCAAGAGAAAAGAAACCATCGTGATAGAATATTATGACGAAAATTTCGTTAAAAAAACCGAAACTTATTCGGATATTCGTGCCCGTGTTATTCAACATGAATACGACCACATCGAAGGAGTGCTTTTTACCGATCATCTTTCTCCTCTGAAAAAGAAATTGGTAAAAGGAAAACTTAGCAAAATAACACAAGGGGAAGTTGGAGTATCGTACAAAATGAGATTCCCCAAATAATTATAATTAATAAAATATTACAAAAAATAAAGCATTATGCAGTTAGAGAAAATCATTTCAATTTCTGGTAAACCAGGGCTTTTCAAACTTGTTTCTCAAGTAAGAAACGGATTCATTATTGAAGACATTACAACTAGAAAAAAAGTAAGTATCGGAAACTCTTCACAAGTGAGTTTGTTGGATAATATCGCCATGTTCACTTTCGAGAAAGAAGTTCCTTTGTTCGAAGTATTCGAAAACATTGCAAAAGTAACAGATTTCAAAGAAACCATTCCCCACAAATCGAAAGATGCTGATTTAAAGGATTTCATGGAAAAAGCGTTGCCTAACTACGATACAGAAAGAGTGTACATTTCGGATATCAAAAAATTGGCACAATGGTACAACCTACTTCAAAAAGCAGGATACATCACTCCGGAAAGCTTTGTAAAAGCGGAAGAAGTAAAAGAAACCGTTACTGAAGCTGAGGTTGTTGCTGAAGAACCGGCTAAGAAAACAACTAAAAAAGCAGCTGCACCTAAAGCTGAAAAAGAAGAAGCAGCTCCTAAAGCTAAAGCTAAAAAAGCTGTAAAAAAAGAAAATTAATCTCCAATAGATTACCGTATAAAAAATACTCCTTAGAGAAAATCTGAGGAGTATTTTATTGAATTACAGTTTGTTACTACAATAATTTATGAACCAACTGTATGGAATTTCCAAATATTTTCTTAGAAATTTTTTCAAAATTCTTGGTCAGATCCGACAGATAAAACTGATATTCCGGTTGGTTATTTCTAGAATTTAGAAGATTGTTTTTCTCTAAAATCTGCTTTAATTCGTTAGCAACAATATTTGGAGAATCAATAACACGAACTCTATTTCCGTAGAATTGTTTTATTTCATCCAACAACAACGGATAGTGGGTGCAACCCAAAATTAGCGTCTCAATATCTTTCAACTTACTGCTACTAAGATAATTATAAATAATAGCATGAGTTATCGGATGATTTCTGAATCCTTCTTCGATCGCAGGGACAAGAAGCGGAGTTGCAAGCTCGTCCACTTTTATAAACTTGTTGTGTTTACGAATGGTTTTCTTGTACAAGCCCGTATTTACGGTTGCTTTGGTGGCAATAACTCCAATATTGTTATGCAACTCGAAAGCTACTTTTTCAGCAACAGGATTGATGACATCAATAACAGGTACTTTATCGACTACCAAATCCAAAACCTCTTTCAAAGCATTTGCCGTTGCCGAATTACAAGCAATCACAATGGCCTTACAATTATTTTCGAGTAAGAAATTGGTGATCTTGGTTACATACCCCACAATGGCTTCTTTGGATTTCTCTCCATACGGCAAATGCTTGGTATCGCCGTAGTAAATAAAGTTTTCGTTCGGTAATAATCGTTTTATTTCTTTGGCTACGGTAAGTCCACCAACACCGGAATCAAAAATCCCGATGGGTTGCTGTGCGGAAAGATGGCTGTAATCTTTGGTATTTTTTTTCAAAATGAAAATTTTGTGCAAAATTAATGAATTAAGGTCGATTCAAATTCAAAAGTGTAGAAAATTATTCCAACAAAAACAGATCCGAAGCAATACCATCGGCCATGAACCAATGCTTTTCTGGGATTTTTAGATATCCATTTTCTATTTCCAAAATTCCTTGATCCATTTTGGGTTGAATGGATTGCTCCAAATGCTCCATAAACTTATCGGAAAAATTGGATTTCATCCAATTCAAGCTGAGTCCCCAACTCGTTCTTAGACCTATCATCAAGGCTTCGTTGTATCGGTCGTAGTCCGAAAGCGTTTCTTCTTCTTTCGGTAATTTTTCTTGGTTCAGATCTCGGATGTAATGGATGTTATTGGATACATTCCAACTTCTGGTATTACGGCCATCGTAAGAATGCGCAGACGGTCCGAGTCCTAAATAGGGTTGGTACTTCCAATACGCCGCATTGTGCTTGGAATGGAATCCAGGTTTGGCAAAATTAGAAATTTCATAATGTTCAAAACCTTGATTTTTCAAAAAATCGACCATCCAATAAAATTCTTCATTTTGATGCGACTCGTTGGGAGACGATATTTTTCCACTTTTTATCCATTGGTTCAAAGCGGTTTTAGGTTCAACGGTCAGTGCATAGGACGAAACATGAGGCACCTGAAGTACAATGGTTTTATTAAGATTTTCCTTCCACATTTCTAAATTGGAAGTTGGACTGCCATAAATAAGGTCGATGCTGATGTTTTCCAACCCAATATCCTGAGCTCTTTTGATGGCCGAATCGGCTTCTGAAGCATTATGAGCACGATTCATCAGTTTCAAATCTTCATCAAAAAAACTTTGCACACCAACCGACAATCGGTTAATTCCTGAAGTACTAAGTTCTTTCACATATTTTGCTGTTAGATCATCCGGATTGGCTTCTAAAGTAATCTCGATATTGGAGTCAAAATCAAAATATTTTTGAATTTTTTCCAAGATTCTTTTTATTTCATCCACCGACAAAAGAGAAGGTGTACCGCCACCAAAATACAAAGTCTTTAACCGTTTACTCTCCAACTCTTTCTCGCGAAGATCGATTTCTTTATGGAGCGCCAATAGAAAATCGTCCTTGGAGTGAATTGAGGTTGAAAAATGGAAATTGCAATAACTGCATTTCTGTTTGCAATAAGGAATGTGAATGTATATCATAAAAAAGCTCCGAATATTTCGGAGCTCAAAATTATTGATTTTTTTCTTAGTATCTGAAACCTCTTCTGTTCAAAACATTCTCGAAGTTGTAACCAACGCCTAACATAAAGCTGTTGCCACCGTATTTTTGAATATCTGACAATCCGATGTTGTAAGTAGCACCGAAAACAAACTTGTTGAATTTTGCTTTAATAACCGGTGAAATCTCAAGAGATTGGTTGTCGTATCTGTTTTGAACATATCTAAAACTTGCACCTGCAGAAAATGAAGTATTGTCGTTATAGAATGTACCCAACAAGCTGGCATCCATTGTTCTGGAAGAGTTGGTATTCAGGTTAATCATCGCTTGTGGAGTCACATACATGTTATCCGCAAAATGCCAATCGTATCCTAAGTTTAAGAAAATCTTGATTGGTGAAGGTTCAATACCATTAACGATGGATTGATCGTTGGAAAGAGCAATGTCATTCACGGAAACACCTCCGAATAAATTTCTATAAGAAGCTGCTAAACCTAAATTGGCATAAACCATGAAGATGTTGCTGCCATCTCCTTGCAACAATTGGTCGTTTTGGTTTTCTACATTGATTTTTGTGTAATCAAAATTCATATTATATGCAGAAACACTTGTACCGAATGAGAATTGATCTTTTCTTTCTCCTTCATCTGAAATCGGAATAAAATAAGACAAACCTGCTGTCAGTCCACCCGAAGAAATAGGTCCATTCGCATCTCTAAAAATGGAAATACCGGCACCTAATCTATCATAGATATTTGCATGAACCCCCACGGATTGCACATTTGGGGAGTCATCAAACTTTGAGAATTGTTTTTGGTAATTTAAGTTTACATGAATGTCATCTGTCTTACCGTATTGTGCGGGGTTGAACAAGAAATCACCGTCCAAAAGATATTGTTGATAGTAGGGCAATGTTTCTTGAGCTTGATAGGCCCCCGACATGAAGGCTAAACATACGATAGCATATAGTTTTTTCATAACAAATCTGAATTTCAATTCAACAAATATAAACAAAAACTTGATATAAATTTAATTTTCTAAATATTTTCTCCATTTTTTTACGGCATTCTCCATATCCTCCGGCATTTTGCTTTCAAAATACATTTCTTTTTTGGTGGTTGGATGTACAAAACCCAAAGTATGAGCATGCAAGGCATGTCTCGGCAATACCTCGAACATATTTTGTATAAACTGCTTATACTTAGGCAAATTCACACCACGGAGTGCCACATGACCTTCATAACGCTCGTCGTTGAACAAGGTATGACCAATGTGACGAAAATGCGCTCGAATCTGATGCGTTCTACCGGTTTCCAATTTGCATTCCACCCAAGTCATGTACCGAAATCGTTCTAAGACTTTGAAATGGGTAACGGCATGTTTTCCTTGGCTGCCGTCTTCATAAACCGACATTTGCATTCTATTTTTGGGATGCCTCCCAATATGTCCACGAATGACTCCTTCATCATCTTGTAAATTGCCCCAAACAAAAGCCCAATAGAGCCTTTTGGTGGTACGATCAAAAAATTGTTTGGCCAAAAAACTCAAGGCATATTCGTTTTTGGCAATTACCAAAAGTCCGGAGGTATCTTTATCAATTCGATGCACCAAGCCTACCCTATCCAGATCCGATTTTTCGCCATTTTTTTCAAAATGAAATGCCAATGCATTCACCAAAGTTCCGTCCCAATTTCCAAATCCAGGATGGACTACCATTCCCGGTTCTTTATCGACGACTACCAAGTCCTCATCTTCATAAACGATATTCACAGGGATATCCTGAGGTACGATGACATTTTCTCGTGGTGGATGTGCCAGTAAAACCGAAATTTGATCGCCAGGTTTCACACGGTAATTTTGTTTTACCGGATTGCCATTCACCACAACATTTCCTGCTCTGCAGGTTTGTGAAATCTTATTTCTAGACGAATTTTGTCGGTAAATTAATAAAAATTTATCAATCCTTTGGGGTTCCGTATTTTTATCAACAACAATATTCAGATGCTCAAAGAGTCCGGTATTTTCGTCTTCCAAAGCAGCATTTTCCAATGAAAAATTCTCTTCTAAAAAATCTTCATTTTCTTCCATCTTTTTCTATTCAAAATTAAAACGGCTTCAACTTAACATTGAAGCCGTAGCTTTATATTATTTACTCTACGATAATCTTTTTAGCTTTTGGCTTTTCTACCTTTTTCTCCTCCACCTTAGTTTGCGTTTTTTCTTTTGATGGCGCACTTGCTGACACCGGTTTTGCAGGCTCTATTTTGGTTTCTTGTTTAGCAACCGATGGCTCAGGCTTTGGTTCTGGCGTTGGCTCAGACTTAGGTTCTGGAGCTACGATCACCTCATCATACCGAATCGGAGGCAATGTCGTATCTATTTTCATTCTATAGATAGAATTCAGTTCTTTAATTTTATTGTGCATTTCAGCAGGTGTCTTTTTACTGGCCCACAAGTCGATTTGCATTCCTTGATCCCTGGTACTCATTGCTCCAGGATCTTGGTAATAGACAATATCACCATCGTCTTTGCCACCGTCTTCATGCTCTACCAATCCCAATTCGAATAAATTTTGTTTGATGACCGCCTTGGCTTCTGCTACCGTTAGGCCAACCAAATTCGGAACGGGAATGTTTCTTTTGGGTCCTGCTCCGATCACCAAATTGATGGATGCAAAACGAGGCAATAAAGTTCCCGGTTTCAAATCCTGACCGTTGTAAGTCATTCTAATGACGGCATCTCTTTGTATGCTTGGTTCAAAAAGCGTATCTCCAACCTTCAGCCCCACACGATCCAATTGTCTAAATGCCAAACCTTTGTATCGATCCAAAATATCCGGAACTGCGACAGGAGCCCAAGTTTTTGGGTTTACACGAATTTCTATGGTTCTTCCATTTTTCACATGAGAGCCCGGATAAGGCCAAATTTTAAGCACCTGATACGGTTTGAATTTTGGATCATACTGCAAGCTGTCCACCTCATATTCCAAGCCAGAGTCGTCTAAAATTTTAATGGCTTCGTGCACGGATTTATTCATAACATTGGGCACCTCCACTTCTTTTCCGTGATTGGTATGGATCTCTAACCAGCGAAAGGTAAGCCAAACCAAACCTAAAAAAACCAGAGTTGCAATAATGATATTAAGGAAAACTTTCCAGTGGAAAAGTGATTTAAGCATATTTTTTTGTCTTTAAAACAATAGGCAAATATATAGAAAATTATGAATTTTTATTCTTTCTTTTGTTTGGAATTTAATGAATCTATTTTTATTTAAAAATTTTAAGTACAAAGTATAAAATGATTACTTTTGTGAATATAACGAAAAAATATTTTTCCCATCATGAACAAGAAGAATGTAGCAGTAGTCATGGGTGGCTACTCCGACGAGTATAAAGTTTCGCTAAAAAGTGGACAATTGATTTACGACTCATTGGATCGTGACTTGTACCAGGTTTACAAAGTGGTTATCCTAAAAGACGAATGGTATTTTCTTGATGAAAACGAAAAGAAACATCCCATCAATAAAGGAGATTTTTCCGTAAACTTAGAAAATGGAGAAGCGTTGAAATTTGATGTATGCTTTAACATCATCCACGGGAAACCTGGAGAAAATGGCGAATTACAAGCCTATTGGGACACCATCGGACAGAAATATACCGGCTGCAACTTCTATCAAAGTGCATTAACCTTTAACAAAAAAGATACTTTAGCGGTACTTTCAAAATACGGCGTTCCTGCAGCAAAAAGCATATACCTGAAAAAAGGAAATCCTATTGATGAACAAAAGATTATTGAAGAATTGGGACTTCCACTTTTTGTAAAACCCAACCAAAGTGGCTCTTCTTTGGGAATTTCTAAAGTTAAAAATGCTGAAGATCTAAAAGCCGCTTTTGATTTTGCCTTTGCCGAAGACGATGAAATCCTGATCGAAAGCTTCCTTAACGGAACCGAAGTTTCTGTGGGCGTGGTCGATTTTGGTGGAAAAACCATCGTTTTGGGAATTACTGAAATTGTACCTAAAAATGAATTTTTCGATTATAAAGCCAAATACGAAGGCGAATCCGAGGAAATAACCCCAGCACGATTGGATGATGAAACCCGAAAAAAAGTAGAAGAAATCGCTATTCGTGCGTATGAATCTTTGGGCATGAGCGGATTTTCCAGAAGCGAATACATCATCATGAACGGAACGCCGTACATGTTGGAAATGAACACCAATCCTGGATTTTCCCCGGCAAGCATCCTTCCTCAGCAAGCAAAAATATACGGCATCTCCATAAAAGATCTTTGTGGAAATGAAGTCGAAAAAGCATTAACCAAATAATCCAACCAACAGATTATGAAAATAGCCGTGTTTCCGGGTTCTTTTGACCCGATCACTCTAGGACATTACGATATTATTGAAAGAGCAGCTCCTTTGTTTGACAAATTGATCATCGCTATTGGGCAAAATTCTCAGAAAAAATACATGTTCCCGTTGGAAGAACGAATGGAGTTCATCCGAAAATCTACCGAACATTTCGGGAATATCGAAGTGGATTTTTTCGAAGGTCTAACCGTTGATTACTGTTTAAAAAAAGATGCTCAATTTATATTGAGAGGATTAAGAAACCCCGCCGATTTCGAATTTGAAAAAGCCATTGCACACACCAACAGAACATTGGCACACAAAAAATTGGAAACCGTATTCCTTTTAACTTCATCCGGAAAATCGTTTATCAGCAGCAGTATTGTTCGAGAAATCATTACTCACGGTGGCGAATACGAACTTCTGGTTCCGGATGCCGTGAGGGTCAAAAAGTAATAGAATATAATGCACGAACAACTCAATCAGATTATCGAAATTTTGGGCACCATTTCCTTTGCGATGTCCGGAAGTTTTGCAGCCATGCAAAAAAGGTTGGATCCATTTGGCGTTCTCATCATTGCCTTCGTTACCTCGGTTGGTGGTGGTACTGTAAGAGACTTGCTATTGGATGTTCCTGTTTTTTGGATGCACGATTTTTGGATGTGTGTTTTGATTTTTTCTACTTCAATTCTTGCCATGATTTTTAAATCTTTAGAGAAAAAATTCCGGGTTACCTTATTTATTTTCGATAGTTTTGGTTTGGGGCTTTTCACCATCATCGGTTTACAAAAAGGATTGAATGCCGAATTGCACCCTTTGATTTGCATTACATTGGGTACCATAACCGGTTGTTTTGGTGGTATTATCCGAGATATTCTTTTGAACAGAATTCCACTCATTTTCAGGAGAGAAATCTATGCAACGGCGTGTATTTTGGGTGGATCTACATTTTTGCTTTTAGCAAAACTCTCTGTTTTCTCGTACACTTTTATTCAGATTTTTACCATTTTACTGATTGTCGTTATCCGAACTTTAGCAGTACGATTGCAATGGCAAATGCCAAAATTCTACGACAGGGGTTCTGAAAATATTGAAGCATAAAAAAATCCTGAGAATTTATTTTCTCAGGATTTTTATTTGTCTAATTTTTTAGAAAAACTTTCCTCTTTGTCTCATGTTGGGATTGTGCATGTGTTTTTGCATGGATGGCATTTTCAACTGGTCTTTCATCATTTTTATCTGATCGGTCATCATACCGGCACTGTCCAATTTTCTAGCTTCTTCCAACAATTTTTGTCCTTCTTGTTTTCTTCCGGATGAAATTGCCGTTGCGGCTAAATTTAAAGTAGCCATAGCACGATCTTGCTTCATGTTCAATCCATACTCCAAGGCTTTTCTCATCAAAGGTTCAACTTTTTTCGGATGATCCTGAGCCAGTGTAAGTCCTTGCAAATAATGGAAATACCCGTACTGAGAGCGGTGCAATTGGGATTTGTAATTTTTGATAGAAGACAACCATACGGCAGCTTTAGGCATATTTTGTTTTCTCAGTTGCCAAAAAGCCAATAAGATGTATTCGTTTTTAAAAAACAAGGCAATGGGAAGAGCGGATAAAAGGAATACGACAATCCCCCATCCTAAGTTACGGGTAAAAAACATCATGTAAATTCCCAATACCATTAATAAACCTGCAAATACGAGTTTTATGTATTTATTCATTCTTTATTTTTTTGAAGTGCAAAGATATTAATTTCGCTCGGATACCAAAAGTCAATATCTTGTAATTCTGGACTATTGAGCACTATTACTTTGTTTTAATTCTCTCGTAAGTTCTGAAAGAAAAATCATAAGGATTTTTCTCATCCTTTTCGTGCTTTTCTTCTGCAATCATTTTCCAAATTTTGGGTTGAATTTTAGGAAAGAAGGTGTCGGCTTCAAATTCGGAATCGACAAAAGTAACTTCCAATCGGTCTGCCAATTCTATGGTTTGTTTAAAAATTTCAGCTCCACCGATGACCATTGTATTTTCATCAATTTTTTGAGCAAATTTCAAGGCTTCTTTTAGACTGCCAACAATCAAAATTCCTTCTTCAAACCAATTTTCTTTTCTCGAAACCACGATGTTGGTACGATTGGGCAACGCTTTTCCGATGCTTTCGAAGGTTTTTCGTCCCATGACAATAGGATGTCCTGAAGTGATTTCTTTAAAATGTTTCAAGTCTTTAGGCATATGCCACAACAACTGGTTATCCAAACCTATTTCACCTTTTTTGCCCATGGCTACGACCAATGTTATCATCCGTTTTCTATTATTTTTTGCAATTTTACAAATTTAATAAGATTATTTGTATATTTGATTTCAAAACATTAATTAAAAAAAATCAAACTATGAACAATAAGGGCTGTCTAAGCGCAGGTACTTTGGGTATCGCTCTGATCATTATTTTAGGAATTCTCTTTTTCTGGGGTAAAAACGGATACAATTCTTTTGTAGGAAAAGAACAAAATGTGAACACCAAATGGGCCAATGTAGAAACCGTTTATCAAAAAAGGGCCAACCTAATTCCTAACTTGGAAAGAACGGTGAAATCTTATGCTACTTTCGAAAAAACCACACTTACCGATGTGATCAATGCACGATCCAAAGCGACATCTGTAACCATTGACCCTACCAATTTGACCGAAGCCGATTTGGCCAAATTCCAAGCTGCACAAGGAGAATTGAGTGGAGCACTTAGTAAATTAATGGCTGTGGTAGAGAGCTATCCTAACCTAAAAGCAGACCAACAGTACATCAACTTCCAAAGAGAATATGTAGCGATTGAGAACAGCATTCGTGCCGAAACTGTGAACTATAACGAATCCGTTAAAGACTACAATGTCAGCATAAAAACTTTCCCAAACAACATCTTGGCCAATTTCACCAATTTCAAAGAAAAGCCACTATTCAAGGCTGAAGCCGGAGCCGAAAAAGCTCCAGAAGTATTTAGTGAATAATGAACACGATATTTACAGACCAACAATTGGCGACTCTTGTAGAAGCCGTTCGTATCGCTGAAAACAAATCTACCGGTGAGATTCGTGTGCATATCGACCAAACCACGGACAACCAAAGTACCAATGCCACAGACAATGCGACTGTGGCTTTTAATGTTTTCAAGTCTTTGTGCATGGGAAAAACCAAAGAAAAAAATGCAGTTTTATTCCACATCAATTTTCATCAGCATTACCTCACCATCATTGGTGATACCGGTATTCATGAAAAAGTAACCCAACACTTTTGGGATCAGTTGCACGATAAAACAACGAGCGAATTTGCCAAAGGAAATTATTTAGAAGGCCTAAGACAAGCCATTCTTGAAACCGGCATCGAATTAAAAAAACATTTCCCCATCTTGGGAGAAAACCCTAACGAACTTTCCGATGAGATTACTTTCTCCTAAACTTTTATTTTTTGCATTCATCCTATTTTGTGGGGCAATTTTGCATGCACAATTTCAAGTTCCGCAAAAACCGGAAACACTTTATCCCGTTTATGACGAAACCGGTACTTTGGATGAACGCGAGAAAGCAACACTTAATGAAAAGCTCATTCGTTTTAACGATTCGACATCCGTACAGATTGAGGTGGTCATACTGCCAACGACCAATGGCGAAGATGTTAATTTTGCTGCTTGGGAAATTGGAGAAAAATGGGGCATCCGAAACAAAGATCAAAAAAACGGCATCGTTTTTCTTATTGCCAAAGACGATAGAACCATGTCCATACAACAAGGACGAGATGCCGAGCAATACATAACAGCATCCATTGCAGGACAGATTTTGGATTATTTGGTAACTCCACATTTCAAAGATGGAGATTTCTACACCGGAATAGACCAAGGGACCAATGCCATAATGGACGCCGTTCGAGGAAAATATCAACCCATAAAAAAAGAAAATACCGATGCGGGTTCTTTTGATGCTTTTACTTTTATCTTGGTGGTTGCCTTTATCATTTTCTTGCTCATCATCATTTCAAAAAATAACGGTGGAAAAGGCGGAAACTATTATGATGACGAAGATGTAATCATCTCCAGAAGAGGTCGTAGAAGTTATCCCGGCGGCGTCTTCCCATTCCCGGGAAGTTTTGGCGGTGGAGGTTTCGGAGGAAGCTCCGGCGGTGGCTTTGGCGGTTTCGGTGGCGGTGGCTCAGGAGGTTTTGGCGGTGGTGGCGCTTCAGGAAGCTGGTAGGGTACTTAAAATATTGTATAGACCAAAAGCAGTTCAAGCAAAAAAGTTTGAACTGCTTTTTTTTATCCTTTTCAAATAAATCCATTAACTTTGAAAATCAATGTTAAAACAACAAAAAATAAAATTCCATTACGATCTTATGAAAAATATTGCCACGGCGTTCTTTTTATCGGCTATTGGTTTTAGCCTGAACAGTTGCATTACTGTAAATATCAATAAATCCGAAAGTACTACCACCCAAAAAGAGAATCACACAATGACTTCCAATCCTTTACTTAGAAAAAGCACATTGCAATACCAAGCACCCGAATTTGATAAAATAAAAGACGAACATTTCAAACCTGCTTTTGAATTTGGTCTAAATGAGCAATTGCAAGAAATAGATGCGATTGTAAAAAACCAAGCGAAGCCCACTTTTGAAAATACCATAGTTGCTTTAGAAAATAGTGGACAAAACCTGAGAAGGGCCACCACCATTTTTTCTAATTTGAATTCTGCAAATACCAACGATTATTTGCAAAAACTGGACGAAGAGTTTGCACCTATTTTTGCCTCACATTCCGATAAAATTTATTTGAATGACGCTCTTTACCAAAAAGTAAAAACCGTTTACAACCAAAGAAATCAACTGAATTTAGATGCAGAGAGCCTAAGATTGGTTGAACATTACGAACAACAATTCGAAATTGCCGGTGCCAACCTAAGTGCCGACAAAAAAGCCGAACTTAAAAAGGTAAATGAGCAAATGGCTTCTTTGCAATCCCAATTTTCCAACAAATTATTGGCCGCCAGAAAAGCCGGTGGACTTTTGGTGAACGATGCAAAAGAACTGGACGGACTTTCTGCCGACGAAATCGCTGCCGCAGCAGAAGATGCCAAACTTGCAGGAAAGCCTGGAGCCTATCTTTTGGCCCTGCAAAATACCACGCAACAACCTCTTCTACAAAACCTGAAGAACAGAACAACACGAGAAAAACTTTTCCGAGCGTCTTGGACAAGAGCCGAAAAAGGTGACGCCAACGACACCCGAGAAACCCTGCAACAATTGGCTGCACTCAGACTGAAGAAGGCTCAACTTTTGGGTAAGAAAAATTTTGCCGAATGGAAAATTCAAGATCAAATGGCCAAAACACCTGAAAAAGCCATGGATCTTTTGGCAAAATTGGCAGCTCCAGCAACCGAAAGAGCCAAACAAGAAACGCAAGAAATTCAGCAAATTATCGACCAACAAAAAGGCGGATTCAAGGTTGAACCTTGGGACTGGAATTTCTATGCCGAGCAAGTACGAAAAGCCAAATACGACCTGGACGAATCTCAAATAAAGCCCTATTTTGAGGTGGTTACTGTTTTGGAAAAAGGCGTTTTCTTTGCTGCCGAAAAACTTTACGGTTTAAGCTTCAAAAAAAGACCAGACCTTCCGGTTTACCATCCGGATGTGGTGGCGTACGAAGTTTTTGACCACGATGGAAAATCTTTGGCGATATATTATTTGGATTTCTACACCAGAGACAACAAAAACGGTGGTGCCTGGATGAGTAATTTTGTGGAGCAATCCTACTCTCTTGGTCAGAAACCGGTGATTGTGAATGTGTACAACTACCAAAAACCGGCAGCCGGAAAACCCTCACTCATTTCATTTGACGATGTTACCACACTTTTTCACGAATTTGGACACTCCATCCATGGGATATTTGCCAATCAGAAATACACTTCGCTTTCCGGTACCAACACCCCGAGAGATTTTGTTGAGTTTCCATCACAAATTAATGAATATTGGGCCTTGGAACCTAGCGTTTTGAAAAATTATGCCGTGCATTTCCAAACGGGACAACCCATCCCGAACGATTTGGTACAAAAAATTAAAAACTCCAAAACCTTTAACGAAGGCTACAATGTAACCGAATTGGTCGCTGCAGCAACCTTGGATATGGCGTGGCACACCGTAACCGATGAAAAACAAATACTCCCGGCTTTGGAATTTGAAAACAACGCACTGAAAAAATACGGCTTGCTGATGAAGGAAGTCCCAACAAGATACCATTCTCCGTACTTTGCACACATTTGGGGTGGCGGATATTCCGCTGGATATTATGCGTATCTGTGGAGCGAAATGTTGGATTTCTCTGCCTTGGAATGGTTTGAAAAAAATGGAGGAATGACCAGAAAAAACGGAGACAAATTCCGAAAAGAAATTCTTTCCGTTGGAAATTCTTTGGATCTGAACCACGCATTTAGAAACCTTACAGGAAAAGATCCGGACATACAACCCTTACTGAAAGCCAGAGGTTTGGTAAAATAATTGTTTATGAAAGAAATTGTTTTGAAACCCAAATTATGGAAACCCATTTTGGGAGCTTTTTTAAGCATTGGATTTGTCATTTTAGGCATTAACCTCGTTAACAAAGGCATCAACTACGGTTGGTTTACCATAGCATTATTTGGTCTATCTACCTTATTGGCGATGTTGCAATTGATTCCCAATTCCACCTATTTAAAGATTTCGGATCGAGGAATTTTTGTAAAAACCCTATTCAGTTCTTCAGAATTAAAATGGACGGACATTAAAGGATTTTACACCAAAAAAGTCTTTTTAAAAACCTTTGTCATGATTCGATTTGCAGACCATTTCAAAGGCAAATACTTGGGTTACGACGCTTCCAAAATGCTGACCAACAACGAGAGTATGCTCCCTGACAATTACGGAAAAAGCGCTGAAGAACTCAACGAAATCTTGAATGAACATTGGTCTAAGCAACCCTTATAAATTAATACTACATCCACCTTTTCAACAGAGGTGGATATTTTTTTGGTTTGAATTTTGTTAAACAAATACAAATCCTCACACTTAAAATCAGGAAAAATCGTTTAACTAAAAAAATATAAAAATATGCGACAACTTATAACCGTTTCCACCCTTTGTTTTGTACAATTTTTCACCGCTCAAAGCACAAAGAATCTAGGTGATTTTTCAGCAGTTAAAGCCTACGATAAAATTTCAGTAGAACTCGTACCCTCAAAGGATTCTAAGGTAGAAATCATCAGCAACAACGACCAGGATGTAGAATTGGTCAACAAAAACGGAGAACTAAAAATACGAATGATCCCAACGCTATTGATGCAAGGAGCCGATACAAAAATAAAAGTATATTACACCAAATTACAAGAAATACAAGGCAGTCAAGGTGCCAGCATCAGTTCCAATGCAACGGTTAATGGCAATCGACTACAACTTACTGCCAACGAAGGATCGGTAATCAAGCTCGATTTGGATGTTAAAAATCTGAGCATTAAAGCCAATTCCGGCGGCCAAATCCACTTGAAGGGAACCGCAGAAAAACAAGACCTTATCATCAATTCCGGAGCAAAATATTTCGGAAAAGAATTAATTTCACAAGAAACCGAAGCGACTGCAAATGCAGGAGGACACGCCAGCATCTATGCCAAAGAATCCGTTATCGTAAAAACCAGAGCCGGCGGTGTTGTGGACATTTTGGGGAATCCCAAAGACAGAAATACCAAAACCGTTTTGGGTGGGAAAATCAATTTTATAAAATAAGCCCGCTTCTTGCATTTGGAGATTTGCCACAGCATTCTCTTTTAAAAAACCATGTGAAAAATGTATTTTCTATAATATCTTTTATCCATTATTTTACTTAAAAAGTCTATGAATCTGTGTGGTTTTATATTTTCACCACACAGCCACATAGGTTTTGGTTTGTAATAGAGAGTTCTTTTCATAGAAGCATTGCTTTCACAATAGCATAAAATTTAAATGCGAACGCCGTGGAGATTTGCACAGAAAATATGTTGGAAAACTATTTTACCGTAAATTTGCTCTTCAAAATTATAGTAAAATCATTTACATGAAAAAATTAAATATCGGCATTCTTGCTTTTGCAGGTTTATTATCATTTACCTCGTGCAACACGACACCAAAAAATACAACACAAAACACAAAAGCCATGGAAAACACCCTTCCAGAAACTAAAAAAGAAGAACCCAAAGAAAACGGTTTGGACCTTACGGCAATGGATAAATCCGTACGACCACAAGACGATTTTTACAATTTCGTAAACGGAACTTGGATGAAAACCGCCAAAATCCCGGCAGACAAATCCACTTGGGGAAGCTTCAACAAATTGGGCGAAGACACGGACAACAACTCCATGACCATCCTAAATAACTTGTTAAAAGAACATTTTGATGCAGGAAGCGAAGGCAAAAAAATTCAAGATCTTTATGCATCTTACATGGACATGGACAAGAGAAATGCCGATGGCATTAACCCAATTAAAAACGATTTAGCAAAAATTGATGCCATAAAAAACATCAGCGACTTGCAAAAATACATGATAGAAGCCACAAAAAATGGTGAAAATACTTTGTACGCTTGGGGTGTAGATGCCGACATGAAAGACAGCAAGATGAATGCCGTCTATCTTGGAAATCCCGAATTGGGATTGGGTAGAGATTATTACCAAAAAGTAAATGCTAAAAATACAGAAACTCTTGCAAAATATACAGAATTCGTAAGTTCTATGTTGGAAGTTTTGGGATACAAAAATCCTAAAATTGTAGCAAAAAACATTGTGGATTTGGAGAAGAAAATTGCCAATACCTACCTGAACAACGAACAAATTCGAGATGCGACATTGCAATACAACCCAATGACCATGGCCGAGTTGAAAAAAACGGTTAAAACCATCAACCTTCAAGATTATCTGGCTAAAGTAGGAGTAAAAACCGATAAGGTAATTGTTGGCGAGAAAAAATTCTTTGAAAATTTTGACACCCTCATCAACGAGAAAAATCTTGCAACCATCAAGGATTACATGAAATTTCATTTATTATCCAGTTCTGCCAGCTATCTGACCCAAGATTTGGATAATAAAAAATTTGATTTTTATGGCAAATACCTCAACGGACAACAAGAACAAAGAGCCCTAAACAAGAGAGCTTACCAATTAATCAACGGAAGTTTGGGTGAGGCTTTTGGTAAATTGTATGTTCAAAAATATTTCTCGGAAGCCGACAAACAAAAAATGGTGGTCTTGGTCGATTATCTACTAAAAAGCTTCGACCAGCACATCAAAAACCTAAGCTGGATGTCCGACACCACCAAGAAAAAAGCCATTGAAAAACTAAACAAATTCACAGTAAAAGTCGCTTATCCCGACAAGTGGAAAGACTATTCTAAATTGGTAATCCTTTCAGAAAAAGACGGTGGATCTTTGTATAAAAACCTACAAAACATTACCGAATGGCAATACCAAAAAGATCTGGACAAAGTGGGCAAAGCAGTTGATAAAGCTGAATGGGGAATGACCCCGCAAACGGTTAATGCATACTACAACCCTTTGAACAATGAAATCGTTTTCCCAGCTGCCATCCTACAACCGCCTTTCTTCAACCCCAATGCAGATGCTGCAATTAATTTCGGTGGAATTGGTGCGGTTATCGGTCACGAAATTACCCATGGATTCGACGATTCCGGAGCACAGTTTGATGCTGATGGAAATTTGGTCGATTGGTGGACTCCAGAAGATAAAGCCAACTTTGAAAAAGCAACAAAAGCCTTGGCTGCCCAATACGATCAGTACGAACCGGTGAAAGGAACAAAAGTAAACGGAACATTTACCAACGGAGAAAACATCGCCGATCTTGGTGGTGTAAACATTGCCTTTGATGCTCTTCAAATGTATCTTAAAGATCATGGAAACCCCGGAAACATCAGCGGTTACAGCCAAGACCAAAGATTTTTCCTAAGTTGGGCAACCGTTTGGAGAACGCTTTCTTCAGAAAAATACATGTTGAACCAAGTAAAAACCGATCCGCACTCTCCAGGATATTTTAGAAGTTTCGGGCCGTTAGAAAACACCGATGCCTGGTACAAAGCCTTCAACATCCAAGCGGGAGATAAGCATTATAAAGCTCCTGAACAAAGAGTAAAAATTTGGTAATTCAAAAAAGATAAAAATAAACAAACCGCACCAAATCCATTGTTGCGGTTTGTTATTCTAAAAAAAATTTAACAAAATACCATCCCTGTCCAATGGAATTAAAATATATCGTTCGAGAGCCGGAAACCATCACCTCGAAAACCCCTATCCTATTCATGTTGCACGGCTACGGCAGCAACGAGCAAGACCTATTCTCCTTTGTCCCAACACTTCCCAAAGATTGGATCATCGTAAGTTATAGAGCGCCGAAA
The DNA here is from genome assembly GCF_003852705.1 of Amniculibacterium aquaticum. GTDB lineage: Bacteria > Bacteroidota > Bacteroidia > Flavobacteriales > Weeksellaceae > Amniculibacterium > Amniculibacterium aquaticum. Next base: position 34,793 of record NZ_REFA01000002.1, on the reverse strand, counting down.
GAAACGCCTTTTGAGGGCTACAGCTGGTACGATATCGATTTGAACGATCCCGAAAAATTTATTGATGTGCCCCAAGCCAATCAAGCACTGAACGCCTTGTTGGAAAGCATGCTGAAAATTTCTAACCATTACGGACTTTCAGACAACCCGACCCATCTTTGTGGTTTTTCTCAGGGCGGTGTTTTGTCTTATGCATTGGCATTAAGTGCACCCGAAATGTTCAATAAAATTGCTATTCTAAGTGCCTATCCCGAAGAGAAAATCCTTAAAAACAAGGTAAAAGATAAAAAAAAATTAGAACGACTTCGTTTCTTTGTTTCTCACGGTTCAGACGATGCCATTATCCCGATGGATTGGGGCAAAAAAGGGGCAGACTTGTTGTACGATTTGAGTTGTTATTTCTCTTTCCGAGAATACATGAATGGGCACGGCATCAACCAAAAAAACTACATGGATCTGATGGCATTTTTGGAAAAATAACATTGCAATTTTCATCATAGACCAATTCACATGATGATTTATAACAATTGTAATCAAAATTACAGAGTCATTCTTTTAATTTTCATTAAATTTGCACCGTTTTTTACATCGAGCTTTACGAATGTCAAAAACGGTGTTTAATATTTTTAATAATCAATTTATCCATACAACAATTCATGATAACAACTGATTTACTGATCATAGGAGCCGGACCAACAGGTCTATTTTCCGTATTCGAAGCCGGACTGCTTAAAATAAAATGCCACATCATTGATGCATTGCCTCAACCGGGTGGACAATTGGCAGAATTGTATCCTAAAAAACCAATTTTCGATATTCCGGGATACCCATCGGTAAACGCTGGAGAATTGGTGGATAATCTGATGGAACAGATCAAACAATTCCAACCTGGATTTACCCTAGGTGAAACGGCAGAAACTTTAACAAAAATCGATAATGAATGGTTTGAAGTAATCACCAACAAAGGAACTGTCCACAGAGCTAAAGCCATTGCCATTGCTGGAGGTTTAGGGACTTTTGAACCTAGAAAACCGGAGATTGAAAACCTTTTTGATTATGAAGAAAAAGGAGTAGAATATTTTGTAAAAGATCCTGAACATTTCCGTGGTAAAAAAATTGTGATTGCCGGAGGTGGAGACTCTGCACTGGATTGGTCTATTTTCTTATCGAATGTAGCCAGCGAGGTAACCCTCATCCACAGAAGAAACGAGTTCCGTGGTGCTTTGGACTCTGTAGAAAAAGTTCAAGAACTGAAGAACCAAGGAAAGATCAATCTGATCACTCCTGCAGAAGTTACCGCCATCCATGGAAACGGCGTTGTTAATGCCATTACCGTTGAAAAAGACGGAGAAAAATTTGATGTAGAAACCGATTATTTCATTCCTTTATTCGGACTAACTCCAAAATTGGGAGCCATTGGAAACTGGGGATTGGAAATTGAAAAAAATGCCATCAAAGTAAACAATGCCTTGGACTACCAAACCAACATCGAAGGCATCTACGCTATTGGAGACATCAATACATATCCGGGAAAATTAAAATTAATTTTATGCGGATTCCACGAAGGAACGATGATGTGCCAATCGGTGTACAACCGACTGAATCCTGGTAAAAAATATGTTTTGAAATATACTACTGTAAGCGGTGTTGATGGTTTTGACGGAAGTAGAAAAGAAGCAGAAAAAGCCGTTGTTAAAAAGATTGATTAATCTCTAAAAAAATACCATGTCTGATATTAATATAAAAATCACCGATAGAAACGGAGTAACACACGATTTGGTTGCTCCTACGGATATGTCCATGAATTTGATGGAAGTTATGAGGTCTTATGAATTGGCAGACGAAGGTACCATAGGCGTTTGTGGAGGGATGTGCATGTGTGCATCTTGCCAAGTTTACATCGTAGATGGAAGCGAAAAACTACACGAAATGGGCGACGAAGAAGACGCCATGTTGGGGGAAGCTTTCCATGTAAAAGACAATTCTAGATTGGGTTGCCAAATCTTCATCACCGAAGAATTGGACGGTTTGGAAGTTCAAATGGCAGCGTATCCTTAAGATCAATTTTTAGAGCCTTTTTAAATTTTATATCTAAATAGAATACAAAAAAGCAGATAAGAAAGATAAGAAATAGCCGAATTATTATTTCGGTAAAATTTTAAACGGGCTCTTAGCCTAAAAAAAATTAAAACTCCCAAAATTTTGGGAGTTTTTTCTTGGTTTATTTCAACGGTATATTTTTAAGAATTTCTTGTACATATTTCCAAAATTTCTGTACAGAAGCAACTTGGGCTCTCTCGTCCGGTGAGTGTGCCCCACGAATGGTTGGACCAAAGCTGACCATTTCCATCTCAGGATAGTTGGCTCCAATGATCCCACATTCCAATCCGGCATGACAAGCCACCACCATTGGTTTTTCCGAAAATTCTTTCTCGTAAATTTCTACCATGGTTTTTATAATGGCTGCATCCGGTTTTGGTTTCCAACCTGGATAAGATCCGCTGAACACCACATTCATATCGGCCAATTCAAACACCGCTTTTAGTTGTTCTGCTACTGCATACTTTGTAGATTCTACAGAAGATCTGGAGAGGTTGAGAATCTTCAAAGCACCTTCTTTTAGCTCTACTCTCGCCACATTATTGGACGATTCTACCAATCCTTCTACATCAGGTGACATTCTGTACACTCCGTTATGAGCCGATTTCAGAGCCAAAACAATCTTCTTAGAATCCGAAATTGATACGGCATCATCCCCAGCTTCAGATTTTTCAATTATAATTTTCAAATCTTTTTCAACAGAAGCAAATTCGTCTAAAATATCTTTGCTTAATTTTTGAGCATCTTCTATGAAATCATTTGCATTTCGAACAGAAATATAGGCTACTGCTTCTCTTGGAATGGCATTTCTAAGTCCGCCACCATCAATGGAAATCAATTGCAAATCGTGTACATCCACTCCTGTAAACAATACTCTTCCGAGGATGATATTCGCATTGCCAAAACCTTTGTGGATGTCCATTCCAGAGTGCCCGCCTTGCAAACCGCTAACCGAAATTTTTACCACTTCGCCTTTGTTACCAATAACATCGAAGTTTGCTGAAGCCGTAACATCTATACCTCCGGCACAACCGATATCGATTTCATCGTCTTCTTCGGTATCCAAATTCAATAAAATTTTGCCTTGCAACTCTCCCGGTTTCAGACCAATTGCTCCGGTCATTCCTGTTTCTTCGTCAATGGTAAATAGAGCTTCCAATGCCGGATGTGCTACATCTGCGCTTTCCAAAATGGACATGATGGTGGCAACACCCAAACCGTTATCGGCACCCAAAGTTGTACCTTTTGCTCTCACCCATTCACCATCGGTTTCCATGATGATTCCTTGGGTTTCAAAATCAAAATCGACATCGTTATTTTTTTGGCAAACCATGTCCAAGTGCGATTGCAGAACGATGGTTTGTCTATTTTCCATACCAGCTGTTGCCGGTTTTCTGATGATGACATTACCCACCTCATCTACTTTGGTATCCAAACCTAAATTTTCACCAAATTTTTTAATAAAAGCGATGACCTTTTCTTCTTTTTTCGATGGTCTTGGAACGGCATTCAGTAAGGAAAAATTCTTCCAAATCTGTTGCGGTTCTAACTGATTAATTTCCATTATTATTTAAATTTTCTCAAAATTACAACTATTTTTAAGCCCAAAAAAGTAAAACTAAAAAAGACTTAGCATCCACATTCGCCATAGATGGTACTGTGGATGCTCTTTCCTTGGGGTGCGGTCAGCGTCATGCTTCCTTCAAAGATCATGGCTTCGGGATCCGAGTTCAGTTTTTTGGCTTTCATTTCCAAAGTATAACCGTTATGTTTCAGAATTCTATTGAAATTGGACGGGTCAAAGTCGCCTTCTTCCATCGGGAATTTCAAAAAATCGCCACCAACTTTTATCGTAGCTTCATTGCCATAATCGTCTGCAAAGAGCAGTTCGCCTTTTTCAAAAGCCGTTTTGTCTTTGGCAAAAGAACATGAGCAACCCTGTATATTTTCTGGAAAAGAAAAAGTTTCAAAATGTACCATTTCTTCACCTGTCGTTCTCACCGAGTCCTGCACCACCGCAATGCTATCGTTTTGGTTTTCGGAGCTTAATTTTTCTTCTTTTTTGCATGATAAAACCATCCATCCACAGAGGATGACAACACTTATTTTCTTCATAAAACTAAAATATATTACCCTCTTTTTCTTTCCAACAACACCATCATCATTAGTGACAACAATATCAAAGATTCTTGTTCTTCCGAGAGTTCAGCGGTTTTTACCACTTGAAATCTTCTCCCAAAAAGTGAGGGCATTTTTCGCATTTTAAAAACTTCTATTCCATTTTTATCTTTTATCGAGTAATTTGGATTGAAAAAATATCCAGTCAACCCTCCAATAATGGGTAACTCGCCAAAGATTCCGTCCAAAACCTTAATCAACGGATTGGTCTCTTCCATGTGAAATTCTCGTTGACCGTTAGGATCAAAAATTTGGTAAGAAGCCTTCCAAATCGAACGGAAACCTCTTCTCCCAACTCTTCCTAAAAGCTGACCATTTTGTTTACAAGTGATGTTAAAAACTGAATTGAAATCAATCCACTGATTGGCTTTCATCCTGAACAATTCCTTGGTTTTAGAGGCATCTGAATAGACAATCACATCGTCTTTTAGTTTAAATATTTTGGATCTGACATAAAATACCGGATTTCCTAAAGCGTCGGTTACAGAAAAATCATTGGAAATGGTAAAAATATTGAATTTAAAATCCAACGGATAGCGAAGTTGTTGTGTTAGCATTTGTGAAATTTAGAATGTAAAAATAACAAAATAAAGAAGAGTAATCGAAGGTGAATTAGTTTTTCTATAATTTTTATGATGCTCCTAAATCCATTATCTTTGCCCCATGGATTATCCTAGTAAAGTATTGGCAAAAGCAGTTGAAGAAATCTCCGGACTTCCGGGGATTGGTAAGAAGTCGGCACTACGATTGGCTTTGCACCTGCTGAAGCAATCCGAGAGTCAGGCTTTATCCCTTAGCGAAGCCCTAAAACACTTGGTTACCGAAATAAAATATTGTAAAGAATGTCGAAATTTTTCAGATTTTGACATTTGTGACATTTGTGACAACCCCAAAAGGAATCCCGAAATCTTATGCATTGTGGAAGATGTCCGAGATGTTATGGCCATAGAAAATACAGGAAAATACACCGGAAAGTATCTGGTTTTGGGCGGTAGAATCTCGCCCATGGAAGGCATTGGTCCCAACCAACTGAACATTTCTGGTTTGGAAAATAAAATCCAACACGGTGAAGTTCGTGAGTTGATATTTGCCCTTTCGGCTACCATGGAAGGCGATACCACAGCATACTACATCTACAAAAAATTAAAATCCTACGATTTGGTTTTCTCCAGCATTGCCAGAGGTATTGCCGTAGGCGACGAACTGGAATATGCCGACGAAATCTCACTGGGCCGATCCATTGTTCACCGTTTGCCGTACAACGAAAAAGCATAATTCACAAAAAATTAAAGTTCAAATTTATATCCACGATATGTTCATCAATCTCAAGCAGAATAAAAATCTAAAACTTTTTAAAATCATTTCGGAAGTTGCCCAACAACAAAACCAATCGGTCTATATTGTTGGTGGATATGTTCGGGATTTGTTGATGGACAGAAAAATGCCTACCGATATTGATTTTGTCACGGAACAAAGTGGCATTAACCTGGCTCAAAAAGTTGCCGAAACCCTGAACCCGAAACTAAAAGTAGCGGTCTTTAAAAACTACGGTACGGCAGCTTTCAAATACAACGACTTGGATTTGGAATTTGTGGGGGCGAGAAAAGAAAGCTACTCCGAAAACTCCAGAAATCCAGAAGTGGAATCCGGCACCTTGGAAGACGACCAAAAAAGAAGAGATTTCACCATCAACGCGATGGCGATTTCACTAAATGCACACAATTTTGGCGAGCTTATCGATCCTTTTAACGGAAGAGAAGATTTGCAAAACAAAATCCTAAAAACACCGCTAGAGCCTGTACAAACCTATTCTGACGACCCACTGAGAATGATGCGTGCCCTACGCTTTGCCTCGACTTTGGATTTTATGATTGAGGAAAATTCCCTAGCTGCCATTTCTGGTGAAGCCGAACGAATAAAAATAGTTTCGGTGGAAAGAATCATGGTGGAGTTCAACAAAATTATGATGTCCGAAAAGCCTTCCAAAGGATTGGCTCTGATGGAAAAAACAGGAATCATGAAATTGGTTATCCCGGAACTGACGGCTCTGAAAGGGATTGAAGAAATTGAAGGTCAAAAGCACAAAGACAATTTTTACCACACCCTAGAGGTGGTGGATAACATTTCGCAAAATACCGACAACCTTTGGCTTCGTTGGGCTGCTCTGATGCACGATGTTGGCAAGGCTCCTACAAAAAAATTTATCGAAGGAACGGGTTGGACTTTTCGTGGTCACGAATTTTTGGGTGGAAAAATGGTTAAAAAGATATTCCAACGCCTAAAACTTCCTTTGGGAGCCGACCTCAAGTATGTCCAAAAAATGGTAACGCTGTCGTCCAGACCTATTGCACTGGTAACCGACGACGCATCGGACTCGGCGCTTAGACGAATGCTTTTTGATGCCGGTGAGGATATGGAAGATCTATTCACCTTGTGCAAAGCGGACATCACGACAAAAAATGCTGCGAAGCAAAAGAAATTCATCACCAATTTTGTCTATGTTGCGGAAAAAATAAAAGAGGTGGAAGAAAAAGATCAGGTTAGAAACTTTCAGCCTCCCATTTCCGGGGAAGAGATCATGCAACTTTTTGGTCTGAAACCGGGCAAAGAAATTGGTATCCTGAAAGAAAAAGTAAAGGAAGCCATCCTAGAAGGTGATATCGAAAATAATGCTGAACAAGCTAAAGTTTTCGTGATTAAAGAAGCGGAACTTCTTGGGTTGAAACCGTTGTAGTTTCGAAAGTTTAATTGTCGGTTTTCTTGATGAAACAATAAAATGGGGGCTCGCCGAAGGCGAGCCCCTACGCTGGTGCGAGCGTCCCGCTCGTACCCATAAACAATAAGAAATGAGTAGAAAGTATAAATTCAAAGAAAAAGATGGAGCTTATTTTATAAGCTTTGCTACCGTATTTTGGATAGACCTTTTTACGAGGATGGAGTATTTTGATATTGTAATTGCTTCTTTGGATTATTGTAGAAAAAATAAAGGAATGGCAATTTTTGGATATTGTATCATGCCCAGCCATATTCATTTGATATTCCGTTCATCAGATGGAAAACCATCAGAATTGATTCGAGATTTCAAAGGGTTTACTTCTCGAAAATTGATAGAAGCGATACAAGAAAACAATCAAGAAAGTCGGAAAGAATGGTTGCTGTGGATGCTAAAAAAAGCAGGGGAAAGAACTTCAAATGTTAAAAACTATCAATTATGGCAACAAAATAATAAGCCAATTGAAATATGGTCTTTAAAAGTATTCGAACAAAAGCTAAATTATATCCACCAAAATCCTGTAGAAAGTGGTTTTGTCATGGAACCTTGGGAATGGAAGTACAGCAGTGCGAGGAATTATTGTGATGATTATGATGAAATTTTACAAATTGATGTTAATAATTAATGTGGGCACGAGCATGATGCTCGCGCCAGCGAGGGGGTTGAGATTGTATAAATATTTGATAATCAAAGTCCTCACTTCACATAACCGCAAACCGTTAATAATATTGATGAAACAATAAAATGGGGACTCGCCTTCGGCGAGCCCTCAAAACGACGAATCGCAAAAAATTTGAAAACAAAACCAACCCTTTGTCCTATCCCTGATGGGAGCGGCATCCTTTTGTATGCCTTGGGATAAAGCCTGGGCACAAAAGATACAGCGGACAGCAGGACGGGTTGCTCTAAAAATCTCTGAACTTGAAGATCCTAAAAGTATGGATTGGGATAGCTGGAAAAACGACCAATTTAATTGAATAAAAAAGGGAATCGAAATAAATCCGACTCCCTCTCAGTTTAATAAAATATTGGGTTTTTAGTTTTTGTAGAAACCGTTGGTACCTCTACCCGCATCGATAACCTTGATGATCGATCCGTTGTTGGCATCGTAAACAGTTACTTTGCTGTCTGCGGTAAATCCTTGAGCATCGGAAGTATAGATACGACCTCCGATAACATCAAATCCGTACAATCCGGAATACGGTGCACTTTCGGTAGCCGTAACGATTGGTGAGGTTGGTATGGTGGATGCATTCACATTCATTCCATAAATTTTCATTCCAGATGTAAAGTAGAACTTTCCACCGTCAATGGTCAAGTTGGCAGCTTTGCTAATACCCGTCAAATTGATGGTTTTGGTAATGGCACCTGTAGAAGAAATTTGATAAATGTACGAATCTGCAGCAGCGTCGGAAGCTATAGCGTACACGAAACCGTTATCGGCTATAATTTTTTGGATTTGTCCGTTAGGAACGGTGATCTGAGAGTTGACAGTGCTATCGGATCCGTTGATGTAGGTAATTTTGTTACCGTACCCCCAAGCTGCATTTTGTACAAAAATATTATTACCCGCAGATACAATTCTTTCTGCGGTATCGTTGATGTTCAAACGGCTAATGAAAGCCAAATTATTAGCATCGTAGATGTTTACATACTTCGTATCGTTGGTAATGTAAATTTTGTTGTTGTTGAAAGCAATGTATCTTGGGTTGTTCAATTGCTCGGTAATCTCGGCAACTTTGTTGAATCCAAAACGATCCACTACTTTTACCTTATCGGTATTGTTTAGTACCAAAAATGCATACTTAGAATAAAAACCAATGTGTTGCAAAACATCACCCAAATTCTCATTGTTGTTATTGGTTTTGAAGATTTGCTGAGCTACAGAGGACAAATCATTGCTGGCAAAGGTTACATCAGCGTTTGGAGTTCCGAAATTCCCTTCGTTGGCCATTAAGATCCCGTCTTCATATTTACCTTTAGGATACTCTTCGGTAAATGTAGATTCGTTGCGACAAGAAGTCGTAAAAAGCAAAGCCGATGCAAAGGCAATCGATACAATTTTTTTGAAATTCATTATAATTATTTTTTTAAAAGTTAAGTTTCAAGGTTGCTGAAAAATTTCTGGTTGGCATATAATAATACGCTGTTGTTGCATATACCTCACTGAAGATGTTATTCACTTTCGCACCCACAACAACATGCGCAGTCCAAGGAAATTCGATTCCGGAATTCAGGATAAAATAGGGTTGCAATGCATCCATCTCCTTTTGCATACTATCGGTATAGGTTTTTCCGTTGGCCAAAGCCTGCAAATAAATTTTATTTTTCTTGTACTGATATTCAACCATTCCGTTGCCTTTGTGATACGGCACATACATCAATTGCATACGGGTTTCTTGGTTGATGGATTTTGTGTACGCATAGCCCAAAGAAGCTTTCACCGAATGATCGTTCCATTTTTTTTGAAAAGTAAACAGAGTTTCTACACCGTAAGATTGTACTTTATTGGTATTGAACGCCTTCCAATATCCCTCAGAAGTGGGCAACCAACGGATCATATCGGAAATATCCATAAAATATGGAGTTAGGCTAAAGGAAAAATTTCTATTCTTCCATTCGTTTTTCCATTCGTATTGCATGGAAGTTTCCGGTTGCAAATCGAGATTTCCTCCGGGTTGAAAATACAAATCGTTGAACGAGGGATATCTAAAATTTTTAGAAACCGAAATGGCTGTTTGGAAATTCGGCAATGCCGACCATTTTCCGGCAAATGAAAACAACCACGGCGATTTTATTTTTTGTACAGATTCTTTTTTTGTTCCTGCTTCAAACTGAAAATCAGCTGTGGGTTGATACCTCAAAAGCGCAGCTCCTGAAAACACCGAACGGCTTACCTCATCGATTCCGGAAAGATAACCTTGGGCTTTATTTTGCTGAAGTTCGGCCACAACATTTAAAGATACTTGTTTGGAAAAATCAAAATCAAAATCGTTTTTCAGGATGAAATTCTTGGCGGTACCGCCGGAACTTTGCAATCCATTTTTATCCTGAAAATACTGAAACTCGTCTTCGGTAAATGCCAATCGCAGATGATTGTTGAATTTTTCAGAAGTCCAATCCCACAACCCGAGTGTTCTAAAATTAGTACTCAGGTATTTGGATTTCGTTTGTCCTGGATCAAAAATCGGAAAGTGTTGATTTCCCTTGTAATATTCGGAGATCCACGAAATTTGATGCTGAGGATTTATTTTATACGCCAAACCCAAATTAACCGCTCCGTTGCTGAATTTTCCGTTCCAGTTGGTATAGTTTACTTCATCAACATGGTAATCGTTTTCGCTAACACCATGATGAGCCGAGAGCTGAACGCTGAACTGATCGTTGCTGTACGAAGTTTTTAAAATATTTTGAAAAGTACCGTATGAAGCGGCTTCCGAATAGAGTTGATTTCTAAATCCTTTGTTAAAAGTCAAAGTATTGTTCAGGTGAATGCTTCCACCAATCGCTGCAGATCCGTACATCACCGATCCTCCACCGGACTTCACGCTGAGCTCATCGGCCAATAAAAAACCAATGTTGTTGATATCTCCTTGACCTAAAAAAACCGAATTAATGTTAAGCCCGTTCCACAAAAAAGCCGTTTGCTGAGCTGTGGTCCCACGAAATGAAGGCGAAGATACAGAGCCTCTACCGTTCTCTTTGATATAAATTGGCGTTTGGAATCGTAAAACTTCTGATAGGTTGGTGGCGTTTTTTAGAACTTGATCCGGAGAGATTTTTTGAATAGAGTGAAAACGATCTTGTCCGGATAATTTTTTATCGAAAATAACGACCGTATCAATTTTCACTTCCTTCTCCTGGGAGTAAAAAAAATGTGCGCAGAGCAGTGCTGCAAATGCTAATTTTGTCTTCATAAAAATCTACTTTTCCTCCGAAAGTTGTAATAATCAAAGGTTATGGCAAGGTTTCCTGACTTAGCTAAACGACTCCTTCCCGAAAAAATCAGTGGATTATTTGTCGTTCTTTACCAAAAAATGGCAGCAGCTTTTACAGTTGCGGGGACAGTTGGTGAATTGCACACCATTCCCTTTTCCAAAACTTGTGCAAAGATAGATTATATTATTGAATGCTAAAAAATATTTTGCTCTTTACAACGGCGTTCGCATATAAATTTTATGCTATTGTGAAAGCAATGCTTCTATGAGAATCCTCTATTACATACCAAAAACCTATGTGACTATGTGGTGAAAATATTAAACCCCATAGATTCATAGACTTTTTAAGTAAAATAATGAATAAAAGATATCATAGAAAATAAATTTTTCACATAGTTATTAAAAAGCGAATACCGTGGCTCTTACAAATACGAAGCGTCAAAAGAAAACGGTAAAAGACTTCGGATGGATTTGGTTTTGTAGATCTCCCCATCCAAGGAGGCAAAATAAATTTCAATATTTTCATCTTGCTTCACCTCATACTCCAAAATGGTTTGTCGGCAATTGCCACAAGGCGGAATAGGAACCGATTTCAAAGCATCTTTGGGAGCTCCAATAACGAATAATTTCTCAATTTTCATATTTGGATAATTGGCCGAAGCCCAAAAAATAGCCGTCCTTTCGGCACAAGAACCGGTAGGATATGCAGCATTTTCTTGATTGCTTCCTGTTACCACTTCGCCATTTTCCAACAAAATGGCACAACCTACCCAAAAATTGGAGTAAACGGCATATGCCTTGGTTCGGGCTTCCATAGCGGCATTGTACAGTTTATTTTCAATAGCATTCAAACTATTTTTATCTTCAATAATCTCGAAATTGATTTTCAGTTCTTTTTCCATCTTAAATAAAATCGGAGGGTAAAAATACTGTATTTAATTTGAAATTTTAAAACACTTTTAAGAAAATCAGCATGTTTTCTTCCAAAATTCCTTTAATTTCGACAAAAAACTCTCTCAATATTGGTTATATTTACCCAAAATAATCATTATGAAACTCTACGAAACACTAACGCTTAGAAATTTAACACTGGAAAACCGTTGGGTAATGTCGCCCATGTGCATGTATTCTGCTGAAAATGGAGTGGCCAACGATTTTCATTTCGTTCATTATATCAGTAGAGCTCATGGCGGAATAGGATTGGTCATGGTAGAAGCCAGCGGCATTGTTCCCGAAGGAAGAATCACGCACAAATGTCTTGGAATTTGGAACGACGAACAAGCCGAATCGTTAAAAAGAATAAACAAATACATCCACGAAAACACCTCATCTAAAACCGGAATTCAGCTTGCGCATGCGGGGAGAAAAGCATCCACTTGGAATGGGGTACAATTGTCTTTGGAAGAAGGTTGGGAAACGGTAGCTCCCAGTAAAACCCCTTATCTGGAAGGAGAAAGACCCCCTCACGAACTAACAAAAGAGGAAATTGCACAAATAACAATTGACTTTAAAAATGCGGCTATACGATCGGTAAATGCCGGATTTGATGTGATTGAAATTCATGCTGCACACGGGTATCTTTTACACCAATTTCTCTCGCCACTTTCCAACTCCAGAGCCGATGAATACGGAGGTAGTTTTGAAAATAGAATTCGTTTTTTAATAGAAGTGGTGGATGAAGTGAATGCCATTTTGGATGAAAACCACCCCCTTTTCGTTCGGATTTCGGCAACAGAATATACCGAAAACGGATGGAGCTTAGACGACAGTGTAAAATTATCCGAAGTATTGAAATTTAAAAATGTAGATTTGATCGATGTTTCCAGTGGTGGCAATGTCCACGGAGCAAGAATTACTTTGTTTGATGGTTACCAAGTTCCTTTTGCTGCGGAAATCCGTGAGAAAACAGGAATGAAGACCGGCGCTGTTGGTTTGATAAAAAATGCCGAACAAGCAGAAGAAATTTTACAAAAACAAGAAGCCGATTTGGTATTCGTAGCACGAGAATTACTTCGAAATCCGTACCTCGCCAGTCAAAACGCTCAACAAAACGGAGAAAACTGCTATTTTCCTGTGCAATATGAAAGAGCCAGAATCCACAAAAATTAAGAACCCGTTTAAAATTTCACCGAAATAATAATTCGATTGTTTCTAAACAGGCTCTAAGAGAAAATAAAATTTTCCTTCGCCACAGATCGTTTGCACTTTGGTACTTGCCTAATTTCTGGAATTCTCAAAATCGACTGCAGAACGATTGAAATAAACTAAAACGATCGCTAATAAAAAATCCTTTTTCAAATTTCTGAAAAAGGATTTTTCTTTTTTTTAATCCATCTGATGATGGTCATCGTTATTCTTCCTGCTCATGTACCACAAACTAATACCCAAACCGATACCACCGGCCAATCCGTTGAGCAACGCTCTGTACAATCGATCGTCGGCATCGGATCCCAAGTAGTTCATCAAAAAGACCACCACAAAGGCGATTAGCATAGAGAGATACAGTTTTACACCTTTAAAATTCATATTGATTTACAATTTTATTTAAATTTATTTTAGTTGATAAGAGATCATCACACCACCTTTGTAGGGTAAGAATTCTCCACTTCTATTCCACACTCTTGTATGGTAAGGATCGTCGTATCGTTCGCCTGAAATCTTATCGTATCCTTTGTAAAACTCCTGAACCGATCCAAAACCTGCATAAAAATCCATAAGCCATTTTTCTGACAATTGAAACTGATACCCTACAACAGCGCCCAACATAAAGCCAAAACCTTCTTGGTAGAGGTTGGAATTAATATACGGTTTTGTTGTAGCATCCAACTGGAAAACATTATCGTTCCAATAATTCCATTTTTGAATTTTAAAATAAGTTAGACTTGCATTTGCCCCGACATACCAAGACTTGAAAGCCTCGTTAAAATAGTACCTTCCGTCCAATCCGAACATAAAAATCTGAGCGTCTTTTCCCGCAAAAGATTTCCAAGGAGAGACAAAAACTTCTGCCTGTAGGGTATATTTTGGAGCCACCTGCTTTTCTAATCCAATATTGATGATCCCAAATGGTGCAAAAAGAGCATTGCCTTTAGCATAAAGTTTATTTTGGGCTTCAACAGATAGTACTGAAAGTAAAAAAGTTAAAAAAAATATTTTTTTCATTTTATTGCAATTCTTTTATCAAGAGATCAATCTCGTCTGCGTTTTGTTGTTGTTTTTCGGCGATAATTTTAGATAATTTTGCATAATCTCGAGCCTCTTGTTTTTTTCCATTCAAAAAAAGAAGTTTCGCTAACGCATAGGTGTTTTCAGCTGTTTCGTTGACCATCACCGATTTTTCTGCCCAAACTTGCGCCATTTTTAATGAAACGGGATTTTTGATATGAAGGGCAAAAACCTTTGCTGCTGCTGCCAAATCATTTACATTTTTAGCTTCTGGATCTTGGTACAAGTTCAGGGCTAGTTTTTCATATCGATCGTACTGCTTTTTTTCCAGAAAAAGATTCAGTTTTAATTGGTTCAGATAATTTTCTGCTTCTATCTTACCAAGAAGTGGGATGGTTTTTTCTAAAAAATACGCTTCATTCACCTCTTTATTATCGTTGAGTGACTTAGAAATGATCGCCTTTAACCTCAATGGAGTTAAAAAATTTTTCAGTGATTGTTCAGGAACCAGTTTTACAATTTCAGAATAATGTTTTTCAACATACATAAAATTCGGATCGTCTTCATTTTTTATAAATCCAAAAAGCAATCCCAATTCCTCTTGATCGAGTGCACCCGACTTTTGAGCAAAATATTTTTCGGATGCTTTTTTTGCCAAATCGTAATCCGATTGGTAATATTGTTTGATTATTTTTTTTAAGAAATCCGGCGACGATTCCCCTTTTTCGAACCGTTCTTTCAAACTGCCAAGCTTTAGGGTATTTTGCGCTTCTTCCCCGGCTTTTACAAATGCATCGGCCTCCATATAGCCCAAATCCTTGTGCACGAGATCTCCATTTCCATTTACAAAAAGATAAGTCGGATAGGAGGTTACTCCGTATTTTTGTGCTATACCCATTCCCTCTCCTTTTTCCATATCCATCGCCAAATTGATGAAGTTTTTATTGTAATAATCGCCCACGGTTTTTAGTGGAAAAATATTTTTGGTCATCATTTTACACGGACCGCACCATGAGGCGTAAGCATCTATAAAAATGATTTTCTTCTCTTTCTTGGCTTTTTCTAAAACGGATTTGAAGCTTGCATTTTCTTCAAATTTAATTCCTTGCGCGAAATTCCAGACGGAAGCCATGAGCATTAATGCACTTATTGCTGTTTTCATACTATTATTACGAGGAGCGAATTTACAAATTTTAGAATATATTAAAATACAAAAAACCACCCTTAAAAAAGAGTGGTTTGTGGTTTCTCCAGGAATCGAACCAGGGACACACGGATTTTCAATCCGTTGCTCTACCAACTGAGCTAAGAAACCATTAAGACAAACAGCCTGTTCTGATTTATCGTGCGGCAAAAGTATTACCTTTTGCCCTAACTTGCAACTGTTTTCTGTAAATTTTATAAAAACTACTGATTATCAACAGAATTATTTTCTTGTTCTCTAGAAATCTGTTCGCTTATCTCTTCCAAAACCGGTTTCAAAGTACTTTCAGGGATTTCACTGATGCGAATGTACATCAATCCATCAATAGCATCGTTGAAGCTGGGATCTACATTAAAGGAAATGACCTTTGCGTTCTGTTTGATATACTTTTTAATAAGAACCGGCAGTCTCATTTCCGGTTCCAGATCATCGATCATCCTATCCAATTTATTCAGATCGGCCTCCAATTCGTCAAAAAACAAATTACGATCTCTTTCCCTTAACTTTACTTTGAATTCATTTTTTGGGTGCACATATTGAGCCACTGCCGAATCGTAATAATGCGATCGCATAAATTCAATAATCAAGGATTTTGAAAATTCTGAAAATTTATTGGAAATACTCACACCACCCATTAGGAATTTGTGTTCGGGATTTCTAAGACAAACATGAATAATCCCCCTCCACAACAAGAATAAAGGCAATGGCTTTTGCTGATACTCCTTGGAAATATATGCTCTTCCCATCTCGATCACCTTACGGAAAAACGGCTGCAATTCCTGATCAAATTCGAATAAAGAAGCGGTATAAAACCCATCAATACCCATTTTTTTCATGATCTCACAACCCAATCCCATGCGGTAAGCACCCGCAATTTTTTCTTCGTTATTGTCCCAAAGAAACATGTGGTGGTAGTGTTTATCATATTCGTCCAAATCAAACGGCATATTGCTTCCTTCGCCTACATCACGAAATGTAAGTTCCCTCTGCCTTCCGATCTCCCTCATGACGGACGGAATTTCGTCATAACGGGTAAAATAGACATCGTAATTTCCGTTGCTAAACAGCATTTTATCGGTATTTTTCAACCGATTGACTTCTTTTACAATATCTTCTTTAGGAGTTTCGTCAATGATGTTCTGAACGATATTTTCAGATTTATTTAGAGAAAAGTTCAGTTTCAAATTGGGTAATTTTAATATTTCAGAAACCGACTTTCTACGGTCAAAATAAGATTGAAGCATATAGACCTTTCCTTTCAGGAATTGTCCCAGTTCATCAATGCTTTCTTGCTCTTCCATCACTTTTACAGAAACCGATTTACCGATTCTAACTCGGATCGGTTCTTCTCTTTTATTCATCATTTCCGATGGTAAAAGTAGGGTTTGCAAATCCGGATGCAACTTGGCCATATTATAGAACAACGGAGAGTTTACAGCATGAAAATACATAGGAACCACAGGCACTTTCGCCATTTTTATCAGCTTCAGCGCTGGCTTTTCCCAGTCTTTATCTAAAACCTCACCGTAAGGATTGTTTTTGTTAGATACCTCACCGGCCGGGAATATCCCGATACAACCTCCGTCCTGAAGGTGTTTTAGCGTTTCGCGCATCCCGTTGGCAGAGCTGTGCAATTCTTTTCTTCCTTCAAAAGGATTTACCGCAATAACATACGGCTCCATAGGTTTTATTTTGGACAATAAAAAATTCCCCATCACTTTGAAGTCAGGTCGAATTTCGCTCAATATTTTACACATCAATATCCCATCAATCGCACCCAACGGATGGTTAGAGACCAGAATAAAAGGGCCTGTTTTTGGGATTTTAGCCAAATCTTCCTCAAAAACGATGTATTGTAAATCTCTTTCTTTTACAAAAGACTCAAAGAAATCTTTACCTTTTTTGTCTTTTAATTTGTCGTAAAGCGTGTTGACTTCATTAATCTTGGATAACTTCATCAATGCCGAAGCCACAGGATTTTTTAAAAATCCTATTTTATTTAGTCCGGCTGCTTTTATCAAGTCTTGTTTGGTAACTAGGCTCATCGTTGTGTTTAAGATTGAATGATCATTTGTAAGGTCTGTCTAGAAATCTGCTCCAATAAGATGGTTTTTCCTTTGTAAAATTGGTCTATGGTTTCCATTCTTACATTTCTTACCGTGAATAATGAAACATTTTTATACACTTTTATATTGAAATTATTTTCTAAATTCTTGGAAAACAGCTCATAATTCCCAAATTTATCTTCCAAACAAAGTGCAAGAGAAATCGCCGAATTCTGCATCAGTGACACCTTGATTTTGTATTGTGCCAAATAGGAGAAAATCTCACTCATGTGCTCTTCTGCGATAAAAGAAAAATCTCTGGTATCGATATGAAATAAAAGCTGATTTTCTTTCAATATGTACGACTCTTCTTTTTGGTTGTTTTCAGAATTTCCAATTTTAGTCCCTGCTTCTGTTGGATTCAGAAAAGATTTCACATAAAAAGGAATGTTTTTTTGTTGCAGCGGCTGCAAGGTTTTGGGGTGAATAACCGATGCACCGTAATATGCCATTTCAATGGCTTCTTCATACGAAATGTTTGAAAGCAAAGACACACGATCAAACTTTCTGGGATCTCCTGTCATCACACCGGGCACATCTTTCCAAATCGTCATGGAATCGGCATTCATACAATATGCAAAAACAGCTGCCGAATAGTCGGATCCTTCCCTTCCCAAGGTTACGGAAAAGCTATTCTCCTCGGATCCGATAAACCCTTGTGTTACATAGCACAAATTGGGATTCAATGCTTCAATATTTTCCGTGGTCAGTTCCCAATCAATGGTTCCTTCACGGTAATTGTTATCGGTTTTTATAAAATCTCTAGCATCCAACCATTGGTTAGAAAACTGAATATCGTTCAGGTATTCGCTTAATATTTTAGAAGAAATCATTTCTCCACAACTCACCACTTGGTCATAAACAAAGTTGAAATTTGGGGATTTGTTTCTTCTTAAAAAAGATTCGACATCGTCAAAAAACAAGGCTATTTCCGAGAAAACAGGATGTTCCTTTGGGAAAAGGCCCTCGGCAATTTCAATGTGTTTGACTTTGATGGTTTGTATTGCATCGTGATAGTCCTTCTTATCAAAATAAAGTTCGACAACCGATTCTAAAGCGTTGGTCGTCTTCCCCATTGCGGAAACCACCAACAGACAATTTTCAAATCCTTGATTTTCCAAAACCAAGGATACATTTTTAATACTTTCTGCATCTTTAACCGATGCACCACCAAATTTGAATACTTTCATTGTAGTTGTTTGCAAATCACCTGTTTGCGACTTTCTGGATTTGAAATTTTTAATTTAATCTTCAAAAATAAAAATTTAGATTTAAAATTAAGCTAAAAATTACCAATTAATGCAAAAACATTTATAAAAAAAACGAATAATTACGAATAAGTTTAAATCCCAAACAACTCTTATCGATCATAGTAATCAGCACTCCGAAAACAAATTAGACTCTGCTACTCCGACATTCATTTTGTCTAAGGACATGAAATGTATCATTAGTTAGAAAATAAGTTGTTTTGTATTGTGAAATTTTACGAATTTTGGAAAATTCTGAAAAAAAAACGATTCATGGACGATTCTTTACAAACGCTGGGCGAATTTATTATTGACAAACAAGAGGATTTTCAATACTCTACAGGTGAACTTTCTCGATTGCTTTCAGCCATACGATTGGCCTCGAAAGTTGTAAACAGAGAAGTAAATAAAGCCGGGATTGCCAACATCATAGGAGTTGCAGGAAACACCAACATACAAGGTGAGCAACAACAAAAACTGGATGTCATTGCCAACGAAATTTTTATCGCAGCCCTTTCTCAAAGAGAAGTCGTTTGTGGAATTGCCTCCGAAGAAAACGATGATTTTATTGAAATAAAAAGCACTGCCAACGGTGATATGAGCAAATATGTTGTTCTTATCGATCCTTTGGACGGATCTTCAAACATCGATGTAAATGTTTCTGTGGGTACCATTTTCTCCATTTACAGAAGAGTTACTGAACCCGGAACTCCTGTTGAACTGAAAGATTTCTTACAAAAAGGAACCCAGCAAGTAGCTGCAGGTTATGTGGTGTACGGATCATCGACCATGATTGTTTTTACAACAGGAAACGGGGTGAACGGTTTTACACTGGATCCAGGCTTGGGAACCTATTACCTCTCTCACCCGAATATGAAATTCCCAGAAGAAGGTAAAATATACTCCATCAACGAGGGAAATTACATAAAATTCCCACAAGGGGTGAAAAACTATTTGAAATACTGCCAAATGATGGAAGGTGACAGGCCTTACACCTCAAGATACATCGGTTCTTTAGTGTCGGATTTCCATAGAAACATGATCAAAGGTGGGATATACATCTACCCTTCTTACGCCAATGCACCAAACGGAAAATTACGATTGTTGTACGAATGCAATCCTATGGCCTTCATCACAGAACAAGCCGGCGGAATTGCCAGCGATGGGTTTAACAGAATTATGGAAATTGAACCTAGCGAATTGCACCAAAGAGTTCCTTTCTTCTGTGGATCTAAAAAAATGGTAGAAAAAGCAGAAGAGTTCATGAGAATGGATGCCGTAAAAGATTAATAATTTGCTCATTACAATACAAAATTTCCAAAGCTTGGCTTTGGAAATTCTTTTTAAATTTTATCCAAATGAAAGCCCGTTTTCAACCTTATAGTTTACAATTCAAACAAGCCAGCGGCACCTCCAGAGGCATCCTGCACACCAAAGAAACCTTCATTCTGACCATAGAACACGAAGGCAAAAGAGGAATTGGAGAATGTGCTCTTTTCCGAGGATTGAGCTGCGATGACCTACCCGATTATGAAGAAAAACTGCAGTGGCTTTGCGAAAACATCAATCAAAATAAGGCGTTCATACAAAAAGAGCTGATCCAATATCCTTCCATTATTTTCGGATGGGAACAAGCCTTCCTCAACCTAAAACACGGAGGAGATTTGTATTTCCCTTCAGCATTCACCACCCAAAATAAGGCCATAAAAATTAATGGATTGATCTGGATGGGGTCGGTTGATTTTATGACCGAACAAATTGAAGATAAATTATCCAAAGGTTTTGATTGCATCAAGCTAAAGATCGGGGTCGATTGGCCTGCAGAAAAGAAAATTCTAAAGGAATTGCGCAACCGTTACAACAAAAACATTTTAGAAATCCGTGTGGATGCCAACGGTGGATTTTCAGTTGAACAAGCCAAAGAAGTACTTAACGACTTAGCAGAATTGAAAATCCATTCCATAGAACAACCCATAAAAGCCGGTCAGATCGAGGATATGCAGAAGCTTTGCGCGACCACTCCCACCTCAATCGCATTGGATGAAGAATTGATTGGCATAGTAAATTTTGAACAGAAAATTAAACTTTTAGAGGAAATCAGACCCCAATACATCATCCTAAAACCCGCATTGGTAGGAGGTTTCTCCAGTTGTGACGAGTGGATTGGTCTTGCAGAAAAACGAAACATCGGCTGGTGGATCACTTCGGCTTTGGAAAGCAACATCGGACTGAATGCCATTGCCCAGTACACATTCACCAAAAACAATCCCATGCCACAAGGTTTAGGGACAGGAGCATTGTACACCAATAATTTTGATTCCAAACTCGATTTGGAAGGCGATCAATTGTATTTCAAAAAAATAATTTAAGCCAACAACTCGAATGTAGAGCCGTCAATATTTTTTCGATTCGCAATCAGCGTTTTTTCTGTGCCTTTCAGGTTTTCATAAATATCTTTCTGAACCGATGAACTGGAAAGATATCCCCAATGTTCTCCCAACTCCATTTTCAGGGATGAATTGAGGTCGTTTTTGGCATGGGTACAATCGATGACCGAAACCACATCTTTCAGTTTTTCAAAATTGCTAGGTCCGGATTTCCCCAATCTCGGTGAGAGGATATTTTTAGAAAATTGCGAAATATTCAGCACCAAATCTTTCTTGTTGATATAGATAGAAATTCTATTCGCTAATTTGGGTAGTTTACAAAAGGATTCTTCGGACTCTTCAAACACTCGAGCCGTAACATCGGCATTCATCAAGATTACCTGATCGATGACACGACTGATGTTTTCCGTTTTCAGACTGTACAGCATGCTTTGTAGCACTCTATTCCCCATGGAATGGGCTACCAAATGTATTTTTTGATTGCACGGCACCAAGTCTTTATTGGAAAAAATCTCCTTCAAAAATTGGGTGTACAAATAAAACAAACGCATTAGAGAATGTCCACTGTTGATGCTCATCATTTTATCATCGAAATAAGTCAATGGGAACACCGTGCTGGAGGCCGGCCATGAAATGAAAATAATATTTTCAATCGGTGTATTTTTATTGTCTATAAACATTTTCTTGAGATCCAAAATTGCTTTTAGCTCATCATCGAAAGTATAGGCATATCCATGAATAAAAATCATGACATCACGAGATTTCTTGCCTGCGTTCACCATGGATTTGTACAATTCGTAAAACATCCTTTGCGTTCCGCCGAGGTTATCGGCAATTATCGGGCTGTTCTTGAGCCCTTTTTCTTTCAATAAAAGATCCAAAACTTTAGAATATCCATAATCTTCGGGTTCGGAGAGAATTTTATAATCCAAAATGGCTCGGTTTTTATAATCCTTCTTTTTAATATTTTTCGAATCCGGTATCTGATCAATGTTGCATCGTGCAATTCTAAAATTGGGTAAAGAATATTCGTCGTTAGAAAAAGAATCTTGCTTTTCGCCTTTATTTCTAACAATTTTTCGGTTGCTGAGGATAAAAATAGACATGGTTATGGGTTTTAGTTTCTAACAAATATAAAGGCTATACCTGTTTTTTTGACTAGGAAAAAGCCTGATTTTACTTTTCACTTTCAAACTTGTTTTTATTACCTTTGCGCTACAATATTTTTATCCATGGATATAGAAAAAAAACCTTTAAATTTTATTGAACAAATTATAGAAGAAGATTTGGCCAACGGTTTGGGAAGAGAGCAATTGCGTTTTCGTTTCCCACCAGAACCCAACGGATACCTGCATGTAGGACACACCAAAGCCATTTGCATTAATTTTGGTTTGGGACTAAAATACAATGCACCGGTCAACCTTCGTTTTGATGACACCAACCCCGAGAAAGAAGAACAAGAATTTGTGGATTCCATCAAGAAAGATGTCGCATGGTTGGGTTTCCAATGGGATAAAGAATTGTATGCCTCAGATTATTTTTCACAACTTTACGACTGGGCCGTACAACTGATCAAGGACGGAAAAGCCTATGTGGACGAACAAGCGTCTGAATTGATCACCGAACAAAGAAAAAATCCTACCGAACCTGGAGTTGAAAGCCCGTACAGAAATAGACCGATCGAAGAATCTTTGGACTTGTTCCAAAAAATGAAAGACGGAGAATTTGAAGAAGGCTCTATGTCGCTTCGTGCAAAAATCGATATGACTTCCCCTAACATGAACATGAGAGATCCTGTGATGTACAGAATCCTGAAAAGACCGCACCACAGAACGGGTACCGAATGGAAAATCTATCCGATGTACGACTGGGCTCATGGAGAGAGTGATTATCTGGAGCAAATTTCGCACTCGCTTTGTTCTTTGGAATTCGAAAACCACAGACCTCTGTACAACTGGTATCTGGATCAGGTCTATGACGAATCTAAAGTTAAAAACAAGCAAAGAGAATTTGCCAGGATGAATGTGACCTACATGATCACTTCCAAAAGAAAATTGCAACGATTGGTGGCCGAAAATGCCGTAACCGGTTGGGACGACCCAAGAATGCCGACCATCTCCGGAATGAGAAGAAAAGGGTACACTCCAAAAGCCATCCGCAATTTTATTGAAAAAGTGGGAGTAGCAAAAAGAGAAAATTTGATCGACATTCAACTTTTGGAATTCTGCGTAAGAGAAGACCTGAACAAAGTATCCAAAAGAATGATGGTGGTTATGGATCCCGTGAAATTGGTGATCGAAAACTATCCTGAAAACCACGAAGAATGGTTGGATACAGAAAACAACCCTGAAGATCCTAACGCAGGAACAAGAAAAGTACCTTTCTCCAAAGTGTTGTACATCGAGAGAGAAGACTTTAAGGAAGAAGCCAACAATAAATTTTTCAGATTAAAGTTGGGGGGCGAAGTTCGTTTGAAATCGGCCTACATCATCAAAGCGGAAAGAGTAGAAAAAGATCAAGAAGGCAACATCACGACCATATTTGCATCGTATGATGAAAAATCCAAATCCGGAAGCGGTACAGAAGAAAGCCTTAGAAAAGTAAAAGGAACGCTGCATTGGGTTTCGGCAGAACACGCCTTGCCTGTAGATGTTAGATTGTACGATCGATTATTTACGGTAGAACAACCGGATGCCGAAAAAGAAACCGACTTTTTAGACTACATCAATCCAGAATCTTTGGTGCTGACCACAGCCTATGCCGAGCCTGAACTGAAAAATGTAAAAGTCGAAGAACCTCTGCAGTTTCAAAGAATTGGGTATTTCACCAAAGACCAAGATTCTACAGACAACAAATTGGTTTTCAACAGAACGGTAACCTTGAAGGACTCCTACAAACCGGAATAAGTTCTCTTGAAATACAATTCGGATAACAATTCATCCACCTTATTTATATGAGGTGGATTTTTTCGTCCACCCCTTTTAGCCATATCAAATCCATATCAAACTTGATTTTTGTCATGTCAAAAAATCATTTCTTAACATAGATCAACAGAGCATTCGTACAATAGTTGATAAATTTGCGGCAACAAAAAAATTAAAATAATATTAAAAAATGAAAAAGTTAGCATTACTAGCGGTTCTTACAGGAACTTTGGCATTTGGTCAAGCAAAAAAAGTAGTATCGTCCAACATCCAGTGGTGGGGTTACAAATTGGCTAAAACCGAAGCCTCTTCTCACACCGGAACTTTAGGTGTAAAATCCGGAAACATTGTGATGAAAGGAAACCAAGTAGTGGGAGGATCTTTCGTGTTTGACATGAATACCATCAATACAACTGACCTTAGCGGTGAGTACAAAACAAAATTGGACAACCACTTGAAAAACGGAGATTTCTTCGAAGTTGACAAGCACCCTACAGCTTCTTATAAAATTACTTCTGTAAAGAAAAACAACGATAAAAAATACAATTATTTGGTAACCGGTAACTTGACCATCAAAGGAAAAACCAATGTTGTTTCTTTCCCTGCAACCATTACCAACAACAAAGGACTTGTAACCATTGCTTCCAACAAATTTGCTTGGGACAGACAAAAATTTGATGTTTCTTACAAAATCTCCATGCAAGATGTCTTGCTAAAAGACGACATCGATATGCAAATCTCTGTATCTGCAAAATAAGAACGACACACTACACTTTTTATAAAGAAAGAACCCCTCTAACACGATGTTGGAGGGGTTCTTATTTATATCCCTTGCATTAAAACATTTTGTAACCGTGATAGACTTCTGTACTTTCTTTGATCATCGGCATGGATTGAGTACGGAAAAAACTCAGGTGCGGAGCGTTGCCATGTTCGGCATGGTGGTCGTGACTCTCCCATCGTTCAACTATAAAAAAAGTGGCTTTTTTCTCTCGGTCTTCGATCAAATCGTATTGCAAACAACCCGGTTCTTTTCTGGTTTCGGTAACCAATTGGGTCAATAATTTTTTGGCTTCTTCTAAATGATTTTCCCTAAAACGCAATAAAGCGACAATGTGTAAATGCTGCATGTGAAAATTTTTTGCAAAAGTAATAGAAAACTCAAATTTATTTAAAATATTTGCAAAATGTTTAGTAAAGAAGAAGCCGCACAATTAAAAAAAGAGTTCTGGACCGCATTCGGAAAGAGTTTTCCGAGAAAATGGATGCTCTACGATACCAAAATAAAAGATTTTGCTTTCAAGTTTTATGTCGATAACAAAAAAGCCGAAGTCTCTTTGGACATAGAGATGAAGGACGAACTATTCCGGGAGGCTTATTATAATAAGATTTGGTCTTTGGAAGACCAACTTCAAGACTATCTTGGCGAGTTTGTAAAGGACGACACTTATGTCCTAAACAATCAAAAAATCATCTCCAGAATTTGGATTGGTATCGATTCGGTTTCGGTTTTCAACAAAAACTCTTGGCCTGTAATTTTCGAATTTTTCAACGAAAAAATGTCCGCCTTCGAAGCGTTTTTCTTGGAGTACGAAGATTTTATCCGCGATGTTTGATGCATGAGTTTGAAAGTGAAGAACTTGTTTTTTTATCCAAAAATCAAAACAAAAAATATTTTATTTCAACAGTCGTAGAGTTAAAAAAATATAATTTCCAAATTCAATTTCATGTTATTTTTTCTTTAAATTTGCCATCATTGATACTATGGAAAAAAACACATCTACCACAAAAACCAAAGCCGAAACGGCATCGAATTACCTCTCGAAATCCAGAATATTTTTTGGTTTAACCTTAATTACAACCTCAGTTGTAATGGTTATTTCCTTTTTTTCATTCCTGAAAAATTGGCAAGCCAACCAAAGCTTGAGAGGTGCATTATTGGATAAAACGGTAAGATCGACCAGTTGGTTTGGCAAATTAGGCGACTGGCTAGGCAATGTCTTTGTATTCGACACCTTTGGTTTAGCCGCTTTTGTTGTTGCCTTCTTACTGTTTGTATGGGGAACCCTCATCATGAAGAAAAATTTCTTCAAACCTTGGAAAACCCTGGGACATTCTTTATTTTTCATCTGTTGGCTGCCCATTTTCATTGCAGCCATTACCAAGGGCGAAGGCGCTTACAGTGGAGTGTACGGCTATCAAATAATGGATTACCTGGAGTCCATCATTGGCTCCGTAGGGCTTTGGGTAGCTTTGGTATTCAGCATTCTCTTGTATTTTGTTTTAGAATTCAATCTAAGACCCAGTACCGTTAAGCAAAAATTAGACGATATCAATGAACAAACCGTTGGAAGGGTAAAATCCATGATGCCAAAATCCGAAACTGAAGAATATTTTGATGTGGATGAAGAAAATGATGTTGAAGAAAAAGAATCTGAAACGACCCAGCAAATTGTTGAAAAAAGACCCAGTCCTTTTGACAAAACAAAAGAAAGTCCATCGTCTTTCGAGATTAAAACACCCAACAACACCTCTTTTGAAGAAGCTGTTGCACCAACTTCTACGGTGGTAGAAATGACACCTTCGCCTGTAAAAACAACCGAACCTCAAAACACCAACCCAAAACCACAAGCTGCCAACATTTCGGAAGCTGTTGGTTTCGAAGTGGAAATTGCCGAAGTAAAAGATGAGGTTTTGGATCCCGAACAAAAATCCAACGATTTGGTGGAAAAACACGGACTTTACGACCACCGTTTGGATTTGGCTGGATTTCAATTCCCCACCGCCGATTTACTGAAAGATTATGGAAATGAGGAAATCTCCATCAACCAAGAAGAGTTAGAAGAAAATAAAAATAAAATTGTTGGACTTCTCAAGAATTTCAATGTAGGCATCAAACAAATTAAGGCAACCATTGGTCCAACGGTAACTTTATACGAAATAGTCCCAGAAGACGGAATCCGAGTAAATTCCATAAAAAAATTACAAGACGACATCGCTCTGAACCTTTCGGCACTTGGGATTAGGATCATCGCACCCATGCCCGGCAAAGGAACGATTGGAATTGAGGTACCAAGAAAAAATCCGTCCATGGTCTCCATGCGCAGTGTTCTCAACTCGCACAAGTTCCAAAATACCGATATGGATTTGCCTGTTGTTTTTGGAAAAACCATCTCCAACGAAATTTTCATGGCCGATTTGGCAAAAATGCCTCACCTATTGATGGCAGGAGCTACAGGACAAGGAAAATCCGTGGGGATCAATGCCATACTTACTTCGTTGTTGTACAAAAAACACCCTAGCGAATTGAAATTCGTGATGGTCGATCCTAAAAAAGTTGAACTTACACTCTACTCAAAAATAGAGAGGCATTATTTGGCCAAATTGCCCGATGCCGAAGATGCCATCATCACCGATACCCACAAGGTAATCAACACGCTCAACTCCTTGTGCATCGAGATGGATACCCGATACGAATTGCTGAAAAATGCGTTCTGTAGAACGATAAAAGAATACAATAAAAAATTCTCCGAAAGAAAACTCAATCCAGAAAACGGACATCGATACTTGCCTTACATTGTTTTGGTGGTGGACGAGTTTGCCGACCTGATTATGACGGCAGGGAAAGAGGTGGAACATCCAATCGCCCGATTGGCACAGCTGGCAAGAGCGGTAGGCATACACCTGATTGTGGCTACACAAAGACCTTCGGTAAATGTAATTACCGGGATGATCAAAGCCAACTTCCCGGCAAGAGCTGCGTTTAGAGTAATTTCTTCGGTCGATTCCAGAACGATTTTAGACTCTCCAGGAGCCGATCAATTGATTGGAAAAGGAGACATGCTTTATTTTAATGGAAATGAAATCCTTCGTTTGCAATGTGCATTTGTGGACACTCCGGAGGTCGAGAAGATTGTTGACTTTATCGGGGAACAAAAAGGATATGCCTCTGCATTTGTATTGCCAGAAGTTCCGAATGAAGAAAACCAAGCCAGCACCGTAGGATTTGACCCGAACGAGAAAGATGCACTTTTTGAAGAAGCAGCCAGAATAGTGGTTTCTACCCAACAAGGATCGACCTCGATGTTGCAAAGACAGCTGAAACTGGGCTACAATCGTGCGGGAAGAATCATGGATCAGTTGGAAGCCTCTGGAATTGTTGGAGGATTCAACGGAGCCAAAGCCAGAGAGGTGATGATCTCGGATCTGAATTCTTTGGAAAATTTCTTAGAGGAACTAAAAGGTTAATCGCATTTTTTTCAAACAAAATAAATGTTAAAATAATCACAAACACTACCCTCACCACCCTTTTGTGGAACGATTTTTGAAAAACCACAACAGATATTTTAATTTATTATGACAGCATTCTTCAAAAAAATAATCCTTACGGTATCGGTAGTCGGAGCGACAACTTGGTCTTTTGCCCAAAAAATCGATGACAAATCCAAAACCATCCTCGATGCGGTGACGACCAGTTACAACGCCAAGAAAAATTCGTACTTCAAATTTTCATTTGGATCCGGTACCAACGGTAAGGTTTCTAAAGTCGAACCGGGAATTTATTACGCTTCAGGCGACAAGTACAAGTTGAAAATCATGGGCACCGAACAAATTTTCGATGGCCAAAAAATATACAACATCAACGAAGAAGACATGGAAGTAACCATTGCCAAGCCCAATGCCAATGCAGCAATGTTCTCCCCCATCAACTACCTTTCCAACTACAGAAAAGAATACAATGTAAGTTACGAAGGCAAAAAAATGGTGAAAGGCATCAACACGGATGTCATCAAATTGGATCCCATAAAATCCAACGGTTTGGATGCCGTCTATCTCTACATCAACGGAGCTAAAAAACAGATTGTAAAATTGGAACAACACGGGAAAAACAAGGACATTGCCGTGATAGAGATCCAAGGCTACAAAGAAAATCAAAAGTTGTCGCCCGCCATGTTCAGCTTTGATAAAAATAAATTCAAAAACTACATCATTACAGAATTGTAGATTTTTTTCCATAAAAGTATAAGTCACAAAGCAAGTCGTTGTGGCTTTTTTTTATAATTTTGCCCCATGTTAAAAATAATCGACCGATACATCATAAAAACCTTTTTTGGTCCCTTTCTTTTCATATTCAGTGTTTTGTTCTTCATATTTATTGTGAACATCATCTGGATACAGTTGAGCCAGTTCATGGGCAAAGGGTTGAGCTATTGGGAAATTATCAAACTTTTGTTTTATCTGGGAGTCAGCGTCATCTCTTTGGTTATGCCGCTCACCATACTTTTGGCCTCCATCATGACCTTTGGTGATCTGGGCGAAAGGTACGAATTGGCCGCACTAAAAGCCTCAGGGACCTCGCTCACCAGGACGATGATGCCTTTGTTTTTCGTTTCTATCTTGCTGTCCATTTTGCTGTTTTTCTTTTCTAACAACATCATACCCGACTTCCAAAGAAAGGCGAAAAACATGTTGTATAATATTGCATCGACCAAACCGGCTCTCAACTTTACACCGGGACAATTTATCGATCAAATTCCTGGATATTTGGTAAAATTTGACAAAGTCTATGGTGAAAACGCTACCGAATTGGAAGGAATTTTCATTCATAAAAAAGCCTATGCTTTTGAAAACCAGCAATCTATTTTGGCTAAAAAAGGACGATTTGTGCCAGCCAGCAACAGCAATTACCTGAAATTGGAATTGTACAACGGTTATGTTTTCGAGGATATGGTCTCTAACCAAACCGTAAATTCCAGAAGAAGGCAACCCGATCAAGCCATAAAATTTGACACCTTGGTTTCTCATTTCGACATCAGTGAAATTCTTAAGAAAGCCATTGATGACGAAAAAATTACCGATGACTATCGTTTTCAGACCTACAATGAACTGAACGGTACCATTGCACAAACGGTAAAAGACAGTCGACAGAATTTTAAAAACATCAATACCGAATTGGTGGCGCAAACCAACAGTTATGTGGAATACATCGACAAAACCAAATCCAAAAACAAAAATCAAATTTCCCCACAGTTTGATTTAGAAAAAATAGAACAACAGAAAAAAAATGAAGTTCTGCTTGCAGCCTATCAAAAAATTGAAACGCTAAAAATGACTTCTGAATCCAAGAAAGCCGAAATACTTCCTATTTTAAAGTACTATTCAAAAGTCATCATGTACCAACAGCGCATCATTGCGTATTCGGTAACTTGCGTTATCTTCTTTTTAATTGGAGCCAGTTTGGGATCCATCATCCGAAAAGGAGGGATGGGACTTCCGGTGATTATTGCCATTGTGATTTTTATCATCTTCTACATCATGAACCTGTCCGTTGAGAATATCGCTTGGAACGGTACCATCAACCCTTATCTTGCGGCATGGTTGCCCAACATGATCCTTTTGCCGTTCGGGTCTTGGCTCACCTACAAAGCACTCACCGACTCTCAACTTTTTGATATTGAGAAATATAGAGCACTATTCAAACCCATTATTTCTAAATTCACAAAGAATAAAGAGCACAAAAGGTATCAATAATTTCATTCGATTACTGAATTAAAAAAAGCATAAAAGACTTTTTTTTACTTTTTTAAGACTTCTTAAAAATTCATTATAGATAAAAACTATTGACATAATTCGGTTTAATTTAGAATAAATTAACCTTATAAATTCTTTTAATCGTTTTTCCTTCTGTATTTTTGCACATCAAAAAATTTTACAAATCTTTATTTTTTTCTTATGGACAAGATATACAAGATTCTCGTTTCTACCAGAACCATGGCGGTTCTCATCTTGGTTTACGCCTTTGCAATGGCTTATGCTACATTTCTTGAAAACGACTACGGGACTCCTTCGGCCAAAGCTTTGATTTATGAAGCCAAATGGTTTGAGTTGGTCATGTTGTTACTGATCATCAATTTTGTAGGGAACATTGCCAGATACCGACTTTGGAAAAAGGAAAAATGGGCGGTTTTGACTTTCCACTTGGCATTCATTCTTATTTTTATAGGTGGAGCCATCACGCGATACATCAGTTATGAAGGACAAATGCACATCCGCGAAGGCGAATCCTCTAACGAAATTGTATCGAGTAAAGATTTTTTCAAAATTCAAATTGAAGAAAAGGGCGATGTCCTCAGCTATCAAGACATACCGTACCTGATCACGCCTCTTCATAAAAACTTTAAAGCCAATTATGATTTTCATGGCAAAAAAATTAAAGTAAGAGCCGTTGATTATATTCAAAGAAAAAAAGACAGCTTGGTTGCCGGTGCCGAAAAAACAGAATACCTGCATTTTGTGGTTGCCGGACAGTCTGGCCGTGAGAATTTTTACCTAAAATCCGGTGAAGCCAAAAACATCCAAGGGACTTTGGTTACTTTCAATAGAAATATTGAAGGCGCCATCGAGTTTGAAAAAGAAAACAACGAATTGTTGCTGAAAACTCCAGTTGAATCGCAATTCATGACCATGGCTACCCAAGCAACGGGAAACACCAAGGCCAATGAATTTCAACCTTTGGTGTTGAGAAGTTTGTACACCATCAACGAACTGAAAATTGTTGTCCCAGAAGGCATCAGAACCGGAAAATTGATCGCTGTGGAAGGCGACAAGAAAAAAGACGAAAACCTAAACGACCAGCTGACCATTGAAATTGAAGGCCCTAAGTCTAAAAAAATGGTCGATCTCGTTGTAGAAAAAGGCAATCCCAATGCATACAAACAAGTGTCCATGGACGGTATGAACATGATGGTGGGATACGGTCCCAAAGTGTACACCACACCATTTTCCCTAAAATTGGACAAATTTGTGATGGAAACCTATCCGGGATCCCAATCGCCAAGTGCCTATGAAAGTCATGTAAGCATCGTGGACAAAGGCAAGCAAACCCCTTATAAAATCTACATGAACCACATCCTAAACTACGACGGATACCGTTTTTTTCAAGCCAGCTTTGACCCGGACAGAAAAGGTACTCGACTTTCTGTAAACCACGATTTTTGGGGGACTCTCATTACCTACATCGGTTACGGATTGTTATTTTTAGGAATGTTTGTCAGCTTCTTCTGGAAAGGAACTCATTTTTGGAAATTAAATAAAATGCTGAAAGATGTAAGTAAAAAAAGAGGTCTTACCGTACTGTTGTTGGTGTTCAGTTTGGTGTTGAATGCGCAAGAAATTGACATGCACGGTACCATCGATGGCAAAGCCAATCCTAAGACAGAAGTTCATGATCCAAACGATGGACAAGATCACTCCGGACACAACCACGATGTCCCTGCGGCACAAAGCCAAGCACAGCCAGAGCAAAAACAAGCGGCAAAACCTTTGGCAGCCTCTCGAGTGATTACGGCAGATGAGATCATCTCCAGAAACAAAATAACCAAGGAACACGCCGATAAATTCAGTTACCTTTTGGTGCAAAACTACGACGGTAGAATTGTCCCTATGAACACTCAAGCTTTGGATGTTCTTAGAAAATTATACAAAAAAGACGAATTCAAATCCGAAAGCGGAAAGGTATTGACCGCCAACCAATGGTTTTTGTCCGTATCTACCGATACGCCGAGTTGGTCCATGGTACCGCTCATCAAAATTGGAAGTAAAGGTGGAGAAGAACTGTTGAAAAAAGCAAAAGCCAATGCCGACGGATACACCTCTCTCATGAATCTTTTCCCTCCCGATGCCAACGGCGGTTTGCATTATGTCTTGGAAGACGATTACAACACGGCGTTCCGTAAGAAAGCTTCGGAGCAGACCAACTACGACAAAGAAGTGATCGCCGTGAACGACAGAGTTCAGGTTTTCAACGAATTTTTCACCGGTCAGTTCATGAGAATTATTCCCGTGAAAAACGACCCTAACCACCGTTGGAACTCGTGGCTGAACGAAGAATTACAACCCGATGACGAGGCACAAAGCACCATGGCTCCGTATTTCTTGAGCGTTTTGGACGCCACAAGAGACGGCAATTGGAAGCAAGCCGACGATGCCCTTCAAAAACTATCCGACTATCAACAAAAATGGGGGAAAAATGTTGTCCCTTCCAAAACCAAGGTCGATGTAGAGGTTTTCATGAACCAAGTAAACATCAATCTAAAACTTCTTATTTTCTATTCGATAATTGGAGGTTTGTTGTTGATCTTAGGATTTATAGAATTGTTTAAATCCAATAAAATATTAAAAACCGTACTGAATGTTCTTATCGCAGTAGGTATAGTCGGTTACTTGGCACACTTTGCCGGATTGGTAGCACGATGGTACATTTCCGGACATGCTCCTTGGAGCAACGGTTACGAAGCCATTGTTTTCATCTCTTGGGTAGGTATCACCGCCGGTTTGATGTTGTACCGCAACTCCAATGCCTTGATTCCGGCAGCCGGATTTATGGTTGCGGTGATCATGATGGGATTTGCACACGGAGGTTCGGCTTTGGATCCTCAGATTACTCCGCTGGCTCCGGTACTTAAATCGTATTGGTTGATTATTCATGTCGCCATCATTACCTCCAGTTACGGTTTCTTTGCCCTCTCCATGATTATAGCGATCATTTCCCTGTTCTTCTACATCGTTTCTTCCAAAGGTTTGTACACCAAACACCACGATACTACTTTGAAAGAATTGGGTATTGTTTCGGAAATGTCATTGACCATAGGACTTTTTGCTTTAACCGTGGGTAATTTCTTAGGAGGCGTTTGGGCCAATGAATCTTGGGGAAGATATTGGAGCTGGGATCCCAAAGAAACTTGGGCTTTTATCTCCATCATGGTCTATGCTTTTGTACTTCACATGAGGTTGGTACCGGGACTTAGAAGCCGTTGGGCTTTCCATGTGGCAACTTTATTCGCTTTCTGCTCCATGGTGATGACCTATTTCGGGGTGAACTATTACCTGAGCGGATTGCATTCTTACGCCAAAGGAGATCCTGTTCCTGTTCCGTTGTGGGTATATCTGGGATTAGCCTTTATGGTATTGATTTCAGCGGTATCCTACTGGAAATTTAAGAAGCTTAATTCAAAATAATAGTGAATGCCTTATACACGAAAAGCCACCTGATTTGGAGGTCACTGAAAAACCATCTTCATTTTGAATAAGATTTAATTTCAGACAAGAATTAAGAGCTTATTACACGACTTTAAAATCGGTAATAAGCTCTTTACATTTTTTGGAGTTCTAAATTTAATGGGTTTTGTAAAGCTTGTTTTGATTTAATTGGAGCTGAGTTTTAAAGATGATGATTTTGTTCTCTTTTTCTTAGATTAATTTCAGGATCCTCTTCAAATTGACTGCGAAAATAGCCAATGCTCCCTGCATTTGCATGTTTTCTATTCCATAAGAAGTGGCTCTTTTGTAACCATGAACATTTTTAAGTTCACTGTTTTTGGCTTCAATTTTATACCGGTGTTTCGACTTTTCTTTGTAATAATCACTTTCCTGAAAAGCCATCTGTTCTTGGTGTAATTCTGATTTTATAGAAACCGAGTAGGTTTTAGATTTTGCTCCGTCTTTGTAACAACCTTCTCTTAATGGGCAAACTTTACATTTTTCAACATCAAAATAATATACATCAGCTTGATTTTTGCCGACATTCTTTCTGTTCTGACGGGCTTTTCTGATGGCTAAATGCCCGGCAGGACAAACAAATCTGTCAGCATCCTTATTGTAATCAAACTGGTCTTTTTCTTTCCTACATCCTTGTGTAATGGATGGATTTAACTTTGCAACAATTTTTATATCCTGTTCGCTGGCAATTTTCAGATTTTCTTTTCCACTATAAG
>NZ_REFA01000001.1 GCF_003852705.1 Amniculibacterium aquaticum | reverse complement strand
GAATGAACGCTTGGATAGATAGCTTTAAAGCGCTATTAATACGATATGAAACTAAAGAAAAACATTGGAGGGATTTTCATCTGCTCGCATTCTGTTGTATTTTGATTAGGAAACATTAAACAAGTTCAAATTATAAATTTGAATTTTTTATTGAATTTAAAAATAAACCTTTCCATTCTTAATGGTCAGCTTATCTTCTTTTTCCATCTTTTTTATCGTACGGATTACGGTTTCTATTCGCAGTCCCGTCATGTTGGATATTTCTTTTCGAGTCATTGGGATCAGTAAGGGCTCACCTGGATTTCCTTGTGAATTTCTATAATCGTTCAATTGATTCAGGATACGATCTTCAGGATTTAAGAATACGATACTCTTCAAGGATTGGCTTCCTCTCAGGGCTTTTTCTGCAATGGATTTGGTGAATTCCATCAACTTTTCCGGATGTCCCAACAAGTAGTCCAAGAAATTTTCTCTCTTTATTTTGAGAATTTTTGCCTTGTCCGAACTCACCTCCACCGATCCGGGAAACGGCTTGCCCAACAAAACGGCGGGTTCGCCAAAAAAATGTTCCTTCATCACCTTATGCTGAAGAAACTCTTTGCCCTCTTCTGTGAAATTAAACACCGACAACTCGCCTTCGATCAGATAAAAAAAATACTGAGAACAATCGCCCTCACAAACGATGCGCTCACCTTTAATTGCTTTTTTTATTTCGCCGTGCGTTTCTCGAACTAAATTTTCTTCTACCATTGCCTTCATTTAGGAATTTCCCAAATTTAAAAACTTTTAATCAGAGTTCAAAGCCTTATTTAGATTTAATATAAATTTGTCTTGTTATCAGGATTAATTCTGTATTTTTGAATCATAAGCCCAAACACAATGCCAACATCCTTTAATCCTCGAGATCTCACTTGGTTAGCCTTCAACGAAAGAGTATTGCAAGAAGCCATGGACAAAAGCGTTCCTTTGCATCTTCGAATTCGTTTTTTAGGGATATTCTCCAACAATCTGGACGAATTTTTCAGGGTTCGCGTGGCCGGACTCAAAAGAGCGATGGATTT
The DNA here is from genome assembly GCF_003852705.1 of Amniculibacterium aquaticum. Taxonomy (GTDB): domain Bacteria; phylum Bacteroidota; class Bacteroidia; order Flavobacteriales; family Weeksellaceae; genus Amniculibacterium; species Amniculibacterium aquaticum. The sequence goes on along the minus strand of NZ_REFA01000001.1, from coordinate 302,890 downwards.
CAAAGACAAATTCATCACCGGAAGTTTTTTTGCTCCACCCTCAAAAATCATCGATCAAATTAACAATACGGTTATTGATCATCAAAAGAATTTTGACAAAACCTGGAAGAGCATCCAAAAAGAAATGGCTCAACAAAATGTCCACATAAAAACCATAAAAGATCTTAGTAAAAAACAAAAGGAAGAAGTGGTAAAATATTTTGACGAAGTGGTAGAAAACAACACCATACCCATCATATTGCACGAAAACCTACCCATGCCCTATCTTCGGGACAAAAGCCTATACTTGGGCATTGTGATGCGCAAAAAAAACATACAATACCACAGCCAATATGCGATTATCGAAGTGCCGTCCAGATTTGTAGGCCGGTTTTTCATCATTCCAGAAAACAGTGAAGAGAAAAACATCATCCTCTTGGAAGAGATCATTAAGCTTTGTTTGCCTCATATTTTCTCATATTTTGGTTATGATGAATTCCATGCACATGCTTTTAAAATTACAAAAGATGCCGAGTTTGACCTGGACAACGACATCAACACCACACTTGCTGATAAAATTGAAAAAGGAATAAAAAACCGTAGAAAAGGAAAGCCTACCCGATTTGTTTTTGACAAAGATATGGATCATGCCTTGTTAGAATTTTTGATTAGAAAACTAAATCTCACAAAAAAAGACAGCATCATCCCGGGTGGAAAAATTCATAATTTCAAACATTTTATGGATTTTCCTAATGTTTTTTCGGAACATAAAAAACTGTTGGAACGAACTCAAATCCGGCATCCAGAGCTCAATTCTGGAGATCGCATTTCGGACATTATCCTGAAAAAAGATTTACTTTTCACCTTTCCCTACCATCAGTTTACCCCTGTAATTGATTTGATACGGGAAAGCGCGATTGATCCGGATGTAAGATCCATTAACCTCACCGCCTATCGATTGGCTGAAAAATCTAAAATTGTAAATGCCTTGATTGGTGCTGCACGAAACGGCAAAGAAGTAACGGTCATGCTGGAACTTAGAGCTCGGTTCGACGAGGAAAGCAACCTGAAATGGAAAAAAATCCTGGAAACCGAAGGCATTAAAGTCCTCACAGGAATCCCAAACCGAAAGGTACACGCCAAGTTGTGCATCATCAAAAAAAGAATCAACAACAAAACCATACAATACGGATTTGTGAGTACCGGAAACTTTAATGAGAAAACAGCAAAAATATACGGCGACCACCTCTTGATGACTTCGGACAGGGAGATTATGGCGGACATCAATAAAATTTTCAATGTGCTAAAAAGTCCAAAAACGGTGACTTTGGAGAGCATGAAAACCTTCAAAAATTTATTGGTCTGTCCCAATTTTATGAGGGAGAAAATCGAACTCCTCATCGACAAAGAAATTGAAGAAGCCAAAGCCGGTAGAAAAGCCGAAATCATCCTAAAAGTAAACTCGCTCAGCGACAAAGGCCTCATCGAAAAAATATATTCGGCAGCAGAAGCCGGTGTCGAAATCAACATGATCGTTCGTGGGATTTATTGTGCCATCAACCAAAAATCGTTCAAAAAGAAAATGAATGCAATTTCTATTGTAGATGAGTATTTGGAACACGCTCGAGTAATGTATTTTCACCACAAAGGAAGTGAAGAAATCTACATCTCCTCGGCCGATTGGATGACACGAAATTTGGATTACCGTGTAGAAGCAGCTGTAAAAATAAAATCGAAATCCTTAAAAAAAGAAATTGTTGAACTGCTACGAATCCAGTTGAAGGACAATGTAAAAGCCAGAATTTTGGATAAAAATCTTGTCAATAATTATGTGAAATCCAACGAGAAGGAATTTCGATCTCAGATTGAGATCTTTCATTATCTGAACAACAGAGTAAAAAACAACCATTAATCTATCTAAAACATGATATTAGCCGCCATCGATATTGGGAGTAATGCCGCGAGATTGCTCATCAACGAAGTTAAAAAACAACCCGGAAAAAAAGAAGAATTCACCAAGCTTAATCTTTTGAGAGTCCCACTTCGGCTGGGGATGGATGTATTCAAAAACGGTGAAATTGGTCCGGAACGACAAGCCATGTTTATAAAAACCATGAACATCTTCAAGGATCTGATGGACATCTACAAAGTCGAACATTACCGTGCCTGTGCAACCTCGGCCATGAGGGACGCCAAAAACGGAAACGATTTGATAGAAATAGTCCAAGAAACCACCAACATCAACATCGAAATTATTTCCGGTGACGAGGAGGCGGGCATCATCTACGAAAACCACATTGCCGAAAGCATGGACAAGGACTTCGCCTATCTGTACATCGATGTCGGAGGTGGATCTACAGAGCTCACTTTTTATGAAAAAGGCAAAATGAAATTCAAAAAATCGTACAACATCGGCACCATTCGTTTGTTGAACAATTTGGTCGAAAAAAAGCAATGGGAAAACCTGATGAACGAGGTTAAAAGCAAAATAAAATCCGACCAACCGATTTTAGCTATTGGCTCTGGAGGCAACATCAACAAGGTATTTTCACTAAGCAAAACCAAAGAAGGCAAAGCCATGACTTTGTCGTATCTGAAAAAAATGCACAAAGAAATTTCGAAATTATCGGTAGCCGAAAGAATGGAGCAACTAAACATTCGAGAAGACAGAGCCGATGTTTTGGCACCTGCGTTAGAGATATATACCCAAGTATTGCATTGGGCCGATATTTCAAAAATATATGTCCCAAAAATTTCCGTTGCCGATGGGCTGATCCATCAATTGTATGAGAAAAATAAATAACAAAAAAGCCTCCGAAAATCAGGAGGCTTTTTCTATTAAAAATAAGTTTCTACAAATTGTTTTTCCAATTCTTTGTAGTCTTCTACCACCATGTTGGCCAGGGTATAATCCTGCTTTTCAGAATGTGGACTTTTGTATGCCGCACAGAAAATTTCAGCTCTGTGGGCGGCCAAAATCCCATTGGTAGAATCCTCAATCACCATGCAATTTTCTTTGGGCTCGCCAGCAATTTCGGCGGCTTTCAGGAAAATCTCCGGGTTGGGTTTGGATTCTTTCAGGTCGGCACCGGAAATCTTTCCAACAAAATAAGGATCCAGACGAAATCGCTCGAACACCCAATTGATGGTATTGTTACTTGCCGAACTTGCCAAGACCAACTTCACTCCGTTTTCGTGATAATGCTTGATCAGATCCAACACGCCCGGGATTAGATCAAACTCTTCATCGTGGTCGAATAAATATTTGAAATACCTTCTTTTGATGGCGGTAATTTCTTCGTGACTTTCTTTAAGGTCGAATCGTTCAATTAATTTTTCGCACACTTTTTTGGTCGAATTGCCTGTAAAAGAGGCGTAAAATTCTTCTGAAACATGGATGCCCAAATCGTCAAAAGTTTTGAAATAGGCTTTACGGTGAAGAGGTTCGGTATCCACAATCACCCCATCCATATCAAAAAGAACTGCTTTAAAATTCATTGCTTTTTATTAAATTTTTGCAAAGGTACAGTTTCTCTGCCGTTATTTCAAACCCAATAGCCAAGTTGAAATTGCACCAAGAACTTGCGGCGCCATCGTTTCTTCGATTTGTCCGTACTCGTTGGGGTTTCCCGTTTTTGCAGTTTGAAAAAGATGATTTAGACCCTTGAATTCTTCTGTTTTATAGTTTTTATTTCCCGCTTTGGCCAAGGATTTTTTTATACCTTCCAAATTTTCTTTTGCCGAAACTTGCATATCCAAGCTTCCGTTCAGTGCAAAAGTGGGAATTTTTATTTTGGACAAGTAATCCTCCGGATTGAATTTCAGAAAATACACCATCCACGGATTGGCGAGTTGCTCGGCATTGGCATCCAACGCTTCGCCCGATAGCCCTTGAGATTTTAACACTTGATTTTTCAAATCGTTTTCCAAATCTTTTCCGTTGTAATTGATGACAAAATCATAAATCTTCGCGTTGATTTCTTTGGCTTTTTCCAATTGAGTTTCGCTCATCCCGGCTGCTTTTCCGATCATTTCGTTTTGTTGGATCATCAGATTTTTTATCGGCTCTCCGGGAGCGGCAAGCAAGACCATGAATTTTACATTTTTATTTTGCGAAGCCACAATTGGAGCGATCATTCCGCCTTCAGAGTGACCGAGAAGTCCAATATTTTGATAACCTTTACTTTTCAGAAACTCAACAGCGGCATCGATGTCGGTTGCAAAATCTGCAGAAGTCGGGTTTTCTTTTCCTTTTTCCGAACCGCCTACACCTCTATCGTCCATTCTCAAAGTAGCGATTCCTTTTTTTGCAAAATCATCGGCGATCACCAAAAACGGTTGGTGACCGAACAATTCTTCGTTTCTATTTTGGGCTCCAGATCCGGTGATCAGCACCAAAACCGGTGATTTCTTATTAAAATTCTTTGGTAAAACCAAAGTCCCCGCTAATGCATTTCCTTGTTTATTGTTTTTTATGATGACCTCTTCCTGCAGATAATCGAAGGGAGGTTTTGGACTTTGTGGTCGGTGAAGTCCCAGATCATTTTTATCGGTTTTGGCAAGTACGAGAGGCAGCTGCATCCCGTTTTGCGAGAAGGTTCCGTTCAGTTTTCCATCTGTTATTTTTCCGTTGAATTTTGCATTCATGGCAGATTGGGTCAGGATAATTTCACCGGAAACCACTTCTGTTTTATCCACAGGGATCCCCACGGCTCCTTGCATGGGCGAGTCTATGGTTGATGAATATCCTTGAGGCGTTTTGGAAATATTAAAAACCAAAGGGAGCTGTTGTCCCATGACTTCGAGATTTCCCTTCCAAGAACCGACAAAATCTTGTGCAAATCCCAAGATGGAGAAGATTAATAACAGCATCGACAGTTTCAATTTTTCCATAGCAATTGTTTTTTTGAATTTTGATTACGAAATTAGGGAAAATAATTTTTAATGTAATCTTTCCCAAAAAAAATAAAATCTCCAAGCTGTGCAAGGAGATTTCAATTTTAATCTTTCTTGGAGGGCATACCTGCCAAAATAAGATTTAGGAATGGGATAAGAAATAAAAAACCAGAATACCCTGCATCTTGTACTCTTTTATATCCCAATATGATTAATATAACAAAACTTATTATTGTATAAATCATATAAGTCATTTCTGTAATAACTTCTCTTTGATTAAACTGTCGCATGATGACATTTAATAAAATATAGGCTACAAAAAACAACCAAAAATGTGGGAGCTTAACCCTTAACGCACTTACATTTAATTTCATTGTATTACTGTTTTTACTTTTGTAGGACAATTATCTATTGTACAGTTAATATACCAATCTAGAACACACCCAACTCCCTCCGAAATGCATTTTATCATTTGAAACCAATTCTGGCTATGAATCCCTTCATCAACACATTTTCTAATACCTTGGTAGGTACACGGGTATTTTACTGGTGGAGTAGAATTTAACTGAGAAAAACTTAAAAATTCACCATTAGTAACCACAACATCATTTATCTTATATCCATCAAGATAAAACTCCATCACTACATTTGCACTAGTCGAATTATCTTTTACATAATTAATAAAATCATTTTCATTATTAAAAACCTGCATATCACCAGTACTATATAAAACAAATTTCATTGTATGAAATTCATAGTCTGGATTATTAGTTTCTAATTCCTCTAAATTTACTTCTGAAACATTTTCTATTTCATAAGCACTCTTTTGTCTTGTATACTTATCTACTTTAATAATTGATAATTGCTTCTTTTGAAAAATAATTCCTTCGATCTTCATTTGAAAATTTTGAAGTTGATTCCTTTTTCCCATTTTCACTTTTTTGTAAATTCATTTCAAAATGTTCTCTTGAACAATTCAATACACTTACAAATGACATCACTAAGAGTGAAAAATTGATGATTTTTCTCATAACTTTTTTATTTTTTATTGTTAATGAGATAAAACTAAAACTAAAACTATGCAAATTTTCACGAATATATCTTAAAAATTTAACATACTTTAACACAATATCAATAAAAACTCTCGTAACCTTTCGCCTTCATTTTGAACTTTGTTGTAAAGTTCTCTAACCACAATGTGACTTCTTTTGTTTTTACCTTAACCACATAGATTCTCATAGAAATTATTATTTGAAGTCGACAAAAAATCAACGAATAAAAAGAGTGAGCATCGTAAAAATTTTATTTCCTATGAAAACTTATTGAACAGCCTATATAACTCTATATGATAAAAACATCCTAACCTCCAAAGTCAATAAAATCAACTTGTTTATTTCTTAAGGACTCTACTACCGCAGCCCAGCTTGAGCGGAACTCCTTTTGCGAGGAGGTACGACAAGCAAAAGAGTGGGAGCGGAAGATGGATAAGCTGCCCCAAGAAAAACTTATAAATTGTATATTTGCGCTGTTAAATTTTTGAATAAATACTTAAAAATATGAAAACTTACGCAGCCATTCCTGAGGAAAATGCCACTTATGAAAACTCTAAAGTAACCCTAGTTACCGTGCCTTACGACGGGACTTCGACTTGGGGCAAAGGTGCCGACAAAGGTCCTGAACTGTTTTTGGACGCTTCGGAAAATATGGAATTGTACGACATAGAAACCGGTACCGAGCCGTATTTGGAAGGGGTTTTCTTGGCTGGAGAAGTCAGTGAAAACACCACTCCTGAAGCCATGACGGAAGCCGTGTACCAAAAGACAAAAGAATTGGTGGGGAAGTCGGACAAATTGTTCACCCTTTTTGGTGGCGAACACTCGGTTTCCATTGGCTCTATCCGTGCTCTGGGCGAGAAATATCCTGACCTTACCGTTTTGCAATTGGATGCGCATACCGATCTGAGACCGGATTTCCACGGATCGACTTCTAACCACGCTTGTGCGGTGTACGAAGCTTCGCAGAAACTGAATTTGGTACAGGTGGGAATTCGTTCTTGCGACATCGAAGAGATGCAGTATGTGCCAAAAGGACAATGTTTCTGGGCGCACGAAATTGCCCACAACGAAAACTGGATCAACGATGTTTTGGAAAAAGTTTCGGGCAATGTGTACATCACCATCGACCTAGATGCCTTTGACCCGTCCATTGCTCCATCAACAGGAACGCCGGAACCGGGCGGATTGCAGTGGTATCCGACTTTGGAACTGCTAAGAAAAGTGTTTGAAAAATGCAATGTGGTCGCCTTTGATATTGTAGAACTGATGGACTCGCCGTACAGCAAACCTACGGCTTTCCTCGCAGCGAAATTGTATTATAAAATGTTGGCTTACTACCACATCAATAGAGGTTAGAAGTTAGAGATTAGAAGTTAGAGGTTAATAATTTCTTTAAATTCCATTTTACAAAAGCACCAATTTAGTTTTTAAATTGGTGCTTTTGTGTGAAAAATATATTTTTAATAAAATTTTCAGTTTTTAAATACACAATTCCAAAAAAAGTATATCTTTGTTTGGTTATTAATTAAATAGAATACACTTATGAAAAAATCATTTAGCATGGCCGTTTTAGCAATCGCTATTTCTTTCGGCTCTATTTCTTGTAAAAAAACAATTTCCGACGCGGATCTTTCCAAAGCAGCTACAACTGCACTAACCTCTTATGCAGGGACTTCAGTTGAAGTAAAAGACGGCGTTGCCCACCTTAGTGGAGAGTTTGCGTCTGATGCTGACAAGCAAGCAGCAATTGATGCACTAAAAAAAGTTACCGGAGTAAAAGATGTTATGGATATGGCTTCTGTAAAAGCAGCTGTACAAACCGTGGTTGAAACCGCTTCTGCAATTGACCCGGCCATCACAAAAAAAATCACAGATGCATTGAAAGACTTTCCTTCTGTAAAAGTGGATGTTGTGAACGGAGAACTAACCTTGACAGGAGATGTTTCCCAAACTCAAGCAAGAAAAATCAAAGAATCTGTTGATGCTTTGAAAGTAGGAAAAGTTAACTTTAATTACACTGTAAAATAATTGAGCCATGGGAATATTACAAGATAAATATGCAGGTGTAGTGAGTGCAGCACAAGGCGCTGGAATCTCCGAACTACAAGTTATCGAACAAGATGGCATCCTTTATATCTCGGGAAACGCAAGTGATACTGCCGGTAAAGACGCCGTATGGAATGCTTTGGGCGCTATCGACGCTTCTTATTCCGCATCGGACATCAACATCAATGTTCAGGTGGTAGGATTGGTTGCTGGAGCTGCGCTAAAAGTAATCACGGAGTCGTCTAACCTAAACCTAAGACAAGAACCGTCCACAGAAGCTGCTGTTGTTGGAAAAGCTGCCCACAACGGTCAAGTAACATTGGTAGAACAAACCAATTCCGAATGGTGGAAAGTTAAAAATGAAGACGGTGTAGAAGGTTATGCCTATTCTAGATACTTGCAAGCTTAGTTTTAAATAAAATAAGATTACAATACCAAACACTCGTTTTGAACGAGTGTTTTTTTTATCTTCGCAAGGTTGAAAATGAAATTATGAAAAAAATACTTGCAGTTTTTGCATTCTTATTAGGAAATCTATTAATTTTTAGTCAAAACCATGTCATTAATGGAAAAATTATCAACCCAGAACAACTTCCTTTAGAAAATGCTACCGTTTACCTTTTAAAACAGAAAGATTCGTCCATCATCAACTACACCAGTTCGGGTAAAGAAGGAGGTTTCAAACTAAAAATTTCCAACTTGAATGAAGCCAGTCTTTTGAAAATAGACCATCCTAAATATGCTATTTTTTCTAAAGAATTTAAAAACATCGATAAAGATGTAGAAATGGGCACCCTCATTTTACAGAGAAATTTGGAGTCTAAAATTGATGAAGTAAAAATTACAGCAGCTCCCATAAAAATAAAAAAAGACACCATAGAATTCAAAGCATCAGCAATAAAAGTAAGACCCGATGCCAAGATAGAAGAGCTCCTGAAAGGCATCCCTGGAGTTGAGATGGACAACGATGGCAAAATCACCATCAACGGAAAAGAGGTGGACAAAATTTTGGTAAACGGAAAGCCTTTTTTTGACAAAGACGGAAAAATTGCTTTGAAAAACCTGACGGCTGACCTCATCAAGAACATACAGTTCACCACGACAAAAACCAAGGAAGAAGAGCTGTCCGGCAAAACTGCAAAATCCGAAAATGCCACCATCAACTTCAACATCGACGAAAAGAAAAACAAAGGTTTCTTGGGAAGAGTCAATTTAGGTTACGGCTCGGACCAACGGTATGAAGGAAGCCTTTTGACCAGTTATTTCAACAAAGACAGCAAGGTCAGCCTGTTATCATCTGCCAACAACATCAACTCCGAGGGGTTTTCCAACGACGAAATTTTCGACAGCATGGGCAGTGGCAGAAATGCGTGGATGTTGCAAGGTGGAAATGTATCTTATAGCGGAGGTAGCAGGTACTATTCCTCATCCAGCGGTGCTAAAAAAGGCATTCAAAAATCATCGGTTTTAGGTGTAAATTACTCGGATCAATTTGGAAAAAAGGTCGATTTGGAAACGATGAGCGTTATGGTAAAAAATGGAGATAGCGAAACCCGATCCAAAGTAAACCGAACAACGCTTCTGACGGATTATACCCTGAATACACAATCGGAAAACGAGGGCAACAGCGACAGTCGTCAATTGTCTTTTGACCAATCGATTGTTGTGAAACCCGACACCTTAACCAGCATTTATATTTCTCCGGCTTTCAGTACTTCTTTTTCCAAGAGCATCAGTAAGAACTTGTCTTCTACCAGAAAAAATGGAGTTTTACTCAACAACAATTTATCGTATTCCAACAGCGAATCGTTGAACAACAGCTTCAACAACAACATCTATATCACCAGAAAATTCAAGAAAAAAGGTCGAAGCTTTAGTTTGGATGCCAATACCAACATCAACCAAAGAAACAGCGACAATTTGAGTATTTCCGAAACCGAATTTTTCCAAGGTTCTGGATCCAACGACAATAGAAACCAACAAACCAAAAATAAAGACAACGGCTACAGCTACGGTTTGGGCATCTCCTACACAGAGCCCATCACAGATTCTGTATCTTTAGATATCGCTTTGGATTATAGTCGTGACCGTAACAATCAAGATGCCAGAGTTCATGATTTTGATGCTGCTACTGGGACTTATTCTATTTTCAATTCGGCATTGTCCAATTTTATGTCGAAAAGAACCAGCAGCATAGACCCGAATGTTAGCCTGAACATCAACAAAAAGAAACTCAACCTTTGGATGGGCTTGGATTTCAACATTGATAAAATGAATATTGAAAGCGAATATCAGAATGAGAAATTCAGCTTGGAGAGAACTTTTTTCAATCCGAGTTCTTATTTTGGGATGCAATATAAATTCAACGAAACCTCAAGATTAAGCATCAACAATAACAATTCGTTTTACACGCCATCGGCCAGTCAGCTTTCCACATTTACGAACACTTCCAATCCGCTCGTTTCCTATGTTGGAAATCCGGATTTAAAAAACACTTGGAGCAACTACACCAATGTCTATTTTAGTAAAAACAACATCCAAAAAGGGACAAATTTTTACATCTCTTCGGGCTTCAACTACAGCAACAATGCCGTTGCTTATTTCAGTACCATCGATGACTCCGGCAAGCAACACAGCACCTACACCAATATCTCGGGAAACAAATCGGTACGATTGTCTTTTGGTTATTCCAAAACTTTTAAATGGAACGACAACAAAAGTAAATTGACCATCTCGCCAAGGACTTCCCAATCGTACAGTTACAGCAAAGGTTTTATCAACGGAAATTCGTACACCAGCAACCTATACACCCTTTCGCCGGGGATTAATTTTAGTTTTGAAGAAAAAGACCGTTTCACCATCAAACCTTCTTACTCTTTGAATTATACCACTTCCAAATACGACAATTATGTCATAGATCAGTCCGAAGTATCGTACAATCAATTCAAATTGGAGCTGACCAATTATTTTTTCAAATCCAATCTGGTCATCGGAAATGATTTTGAATACAACACCAATTCGATCACCCAACCCGGATATAAAAAGGATTTTTATTTTTGGAACACCAGTATTGGATATTTATTTTTTAACAAACAACTCACCGCCAAAGTGAAGGTTTATGATGTACTGAACCAAAACCAAAGTGTAAGCAGAAGCATAAACTCAACCTACATCGAAGATCGCGAAGACCTTATCCTAAAACGATACATCATGTTTTCGTTGAGCATGAAGCTTAATAAATTTGGAGGTAAAAAATAGATTTTAGACTTTTTTTCATAAACCTATTGAAAAGATTATATTTGTAAACTTACAAATAATAACTATGAAAGGACAAAATAAGCTTTTTATCGCCATCATTGTTTCGCTTATTCTCGGGGTTGCTGCAGGTGCAATTGTACATCTTCAGTATCCGGAATCGGCCGATGGTTTTTCCAAAAACATCAAACTATTGGGTACCATCTTCATCCGTTTGGTACAGATGATCATTGCACCGTTGGTTTTTACGACACTTGTGGTGGGCATTGCCAAGATGAGCGACATCAAAATGATCGGAAGAGTCGGTTCCAAAGCCATGTTGTGGTTCATTACAGCCTCCTTGATCTCTCTGATGATCGGTTTGGTCTTGGTCAATTGGATGGAACCCGGAAAAGTAACCAACTTGGATCTTAGCGACACCTCATCGGCATCGGAAATCATGCATTCAACAAAAGATTTTTCTTTAGAAGATTTTGTAAAACATGTGATCCCTAAAAGCTTGTTCGAAGCCTTTGCAACCAACGAAGTATTGCAAATTGTGGTTTTCTCCGTGATGTTTGGGATTGCCCTTGCCAATATGGGCGAGCAATACACCAAGCCCATCATCAAAGCATTTGATATTTGCGCACATGCCATTCTGAAAATGGTTGGCTACATCATGTGGGTGGCTCCACTTGGGGTTTTCGGATCTATTGCTGCCATTGTAGCCACCAAAGGATTTTCTATATTCACGGTTTATGCCGTATATCTTAGGGACTTTTTCTTTGCCTTGGCCATTTTATGGTTGGTCTTGTTGGCTGTAGGTTATATGATTTTAGGAAATCGACTTTTTGAATTGTTAAAAAGAATTAAAGAACCTTTACTCATCGCATTTTCCACCACCAGTTCCGAAGCCGTTTTCCCAAAATTGGTAGAAGAATTGGAGCGATTTGGTTGCAACAACAGAATTGTATCTTTTATCTTACCGCTCGGATATTCCTTCAACCTGGACGGCAGCATGATGTACATGACTTTTGCATCCATCTTTATCGCTCAAATCTACGGCATCGAAATGAGCCTTGGACAACAAATCGTTATGCTATTGGTGCTTATGCTTACCTCCAAAGGAATTGCGGGTGTCCCAAGAGCCAGTTTGGTAATCATTGTCGCAACCTGTTCCATGTTTGGGATACCACCAGAAGGGATTGCCCTTATCCTTCCAATAGACCATTTCTGCGACATGGGAAGAAGCATGACCAATGTTCTTGGAAATGCACTTGCAACATCAGCAGTGTCCAAATGGGAAGGACAATTGGACAATCACGGCGGTGAATTGTAAATCGAAATACAACCATCATCCTCTTCAAAATTTGGAGAGGATTTTTTAGAACCTATTTAAAATTTTACCGAAATAATAATTCGGCTATTTCTAATCTTTCTTATCTGCCTTTTTGTATTCTATTCAGTGTATTTTGCATTTTAAATTTTTGTTTTAGCCCGCTAAAACTTCAATTTTAAAACCCAAAATCCATCTAAATATCGATACAAAAAATCTAGATATAAAATTTAAACATGAAAAAAAGCACCATCATAACAACATTAATTGTTCTTGTCCATACCCTTGTCATTGCCCAAACCCAACGCACTACCGTTTTCCGATCCGGTGAAGACGGCTACCTCAGCTACAGAATCCCGGCCATCATTTCCCTAAACAATGGTGAGTTGTTAGCTTTTTGTGAAGGTCGAAAAAATGGAGCTTCAGATTTTGGAGACAACGACATTGTCATGAAAAGAAGTACCGACAGAGGCCGAACTTGGCAAAAGCTACAACTTGTGGTAGATTACACCAACTTACAAGCCAGCAATTCGGCTCCCGTATTGGATACTTCAGACCCCAAATATCCCAACGGCAGAATTTTTCTCTTTTACAACACCGGCAATGCCCATGAATACGAAGTTAGATCCGGAAAAGGACTGAGAGAAGCTTGGTACATCACCTCTACCGATATGGGTAAATCGTGGTCGCAACCCGTGAACATTACCAAAGAAGTACACCGACCGAACCAACCGAGATACCATACAGAATATCGATTCCCTGAAGATTGGAGAGCCTATGCCAATACTCCGGGACATGCTTTGCAAATAAAAAACGGAAAATATAAAGGCAGAATATATGTCGCTGCCAACCACTCCAAAGGCAATCCCAAAAACGACTACTCCGATTATCAAGCCCATGGCTATTACACGGACGATCATGGAAAATCGTTTAAAATAAGTAAGTCTGTAGAATTTCCAGGTTCCAACGAATCCACAGCTGCAGAACTGAGCAGTGGAAAATTGATTCTGAATAGCCGCAACCAAAAAGGAGATGCCAAAGCAAGAATTGTCTCAACAAGTAACGACGGTGGCGAGACTTGGGCCGAAACAAAAATAAACCACCAACTTCCAGATCCCGTCAACCAAGGGAGTCTTTTGAATTTAGGCAAAAAAAATGGAAAAGAAATCCTTGCTTTCTGCAATGCTGCCGACACCCAACAAAGAAACAACCTGACATTAAGAATCAGTTTGGACGAAGGAAAATCGTGGACCAAATCCTGGAAAATAGATCACAGTGACGACCCCAAAATCGACTTTACCGCCTACTCGGATTTGGTAAAAATTGGCGAAAATAAAATTGGAATTCTCTACGAAAGAAACAACTATCAGGAGATCGTCTTCACTACCATCAATTGGAAATAGACGGTTTTCGGACTTGAATCCGGATCAAAGTTTAGCTTCCTTAAAGAAAATATTTTGCGTAGTTTATGTTGAAATAGTACTTTTGTTGAAATTTAATAATTAAAAATGAAGAAATTATTTACACTCGCTGTTATTTCTGGCTTATTTTTAAATTCTTGCGGAAAAGAAGAGGCAGAAGTTATATACACTCCATTGATCAACGGAACTTGGAAGTTGTCCAAAGTAGCACAAATTTCAGGTAAAGACGGACACATCATCAATTCCATTACCATGGAAGGTTGCGACTTGGAGAATACCTACACTTTTAATGCTAACAATTCTTTCAAATTCGAATATCACGAGGGTAGCAATTGCGAAACCATCACTTCGGAAGAAGGAACTTATGATTACATCAACAGCCCGAGCATCAACAAATTGGTATTAAAATACGCCAACGATCCTGAAGTGGAAGAATTGATCGTGCAAAAGCTTGATGAGTTGGAGCTTCAGACCTATTCGCCCGAGTTAGAAGATTTTAACGGAGACGGTGTTTTGGACAAAACCGTGATGTACATGCACAGATAAAATGCATAATCCACCCATGGATAGAATAAAAATACCTGTAAAAACGGGATGGTTTCCTTATGCAATCACCCTTGTATTAACTTCTGTCGTGGCTTACGATGCCATCATCTCACAATCTTGGATTGTAGGATTAGTTGGTGCTATTGTTTTACTTTTTTTCGTAGTGACTATTTTCAGTATTCATTATGAAATGGACGAAGATTACCTTTATATCTATTCTTATTTTAGAGTCTATAAAAAAGTAGAGATCAGGAGGGTGTATAAAATTGAAAAAACTTGGAATCTTATTTCATCACCTGCACCTAGCATAACAGGACGGGTAGAAATCTACTGGAACGGATACAATTCCGTCGTTATTTCACCAAAAAATTTTGAAGATTTCAAAACAGAATTGCTCAAAAGAAATCCGGACATCGTAGTCAAAGAATAAAATAAAAAAGCTCTACTTTCATCAGAAAATAGAGCTTTTTTATGGGATAAAATCCAAATTATTTTACAGAAATCTCATCGATAAAAATATACGATTGGTTTCCTGCTCCCACATGCCAATCGGGCAAAGTCCCAAAATTATAGGCTTTCACTTTAATATATTTTGCAGTGGTCGGCAATACTTTCGCGGTATAATCTTTTACCTGAGATTGGGTATCTTCAGGCTTAACATCTGTATTTTCGACTGTTGCAATCAAGAAGAAATCTTTGTTGTCCGAAGAAGCATAATACTCTACTTTTCTCGGCATCAAAATCCAAGATCTGCTGTCCTGAAGATATGAGGATGAAATTTCGTGAATGTTTTTTTGCGTTTTCATGTCGATTACCGCTTCAAAATCCTGCCCTTGATATCCTTGCCACTCGCCCTTTCTCCAGTTTTCGGTTCCTCTTATTCCGTCAATTAACGATTTAAAACCACCGTTGTGGTACTGAGCTACAAAAATTGAAGAAACCTCTATATCCCAATTGTTGGGTCTTTTGTAAAACACCGCTTCGTCCAAAGTACTTTTTCTGCCTTTATTTTCTGAGAAAGCCGTCACCTTCGTTGTTTTGTTGATGGTAAATGGTTTTTTGTACGGTTTAAAATCTGAATTCTTCTCACCTTCAGTCAGTTGATAAAACACTTTATCCTTAGGGTTCAGCGCTTCTATTTCCACTTTAGATTCAAAATCAAAAAGTTGCTTGGATTTCACCACCGGAGTCGGCACCAATGCTGTATACGGCAGTGGTTGCAAAGCTTGAACATTTTGGAAGCCGAGTTTTTTAAGATCAGATTTTGGAGTATTTTTCGTGATGATGGTCGAAGTACCGTCTTCAAAATTAATTTTAACTTCATCAAAATACGGCACGGTCGTTTCCCATTCTGGTTTTCCTGGCGTTACGCTGTATATCCCCATGGAGCTTAAGATGTACCACGCAGACATCTGTCCACAATCTTCATTTCCGATCAATCCATCCGGAGTATTTTTGTAAAAATTATCCAAAATGTATTTTATTTTGGCATCGGTTTTTTCAGGTTTTCCTACAAAATTATAGAGGTAGGCAATGTGGTGACTCGGTTCGTTTCCGTGTGCATACTGACCGATAAGTCCTGTGATATCAACTTGTTCCCGGCCTGTGGTTTTTTCTGGAGCAGAAAATAAGGCATCTAAAAAGTCCTCAAAATTCTTTTTGCCACCGTGAGCATTGATGAGCCCAGAAATATCCTGAGGCACAAAAAAGGAATATTGCCAAGAGTTGCCTTCAGTAAAATTATTATTCACCTCTCGTGGATCAAAAGGCTCTAGCCAAGATCCGTTTTTTCTGGCTTGCATAAATCCTGTTTTGGGATTGTACAAATTTTTCCAACTCTGAGACCTCTTCATGAAGTACTCATAGTCTTCTTTCTTGCCCAACATCTGAGCCATTTGCGCAATACACCAATCGTCGTAGGCGTACTCCAAAGTTTTGGAAACGCTTTCGTGCTCGTCATCTATGGAGATGAAGAGGTTTTTTTTATACGCATCCAAACCAAAAATATTGAGCATGGCCGAATTTTTTGAAGCTTTAAAAGCCAATTCGTAATCAAAACCTTTTATCCCTTTCGCCATGGCATCGGCAATTACGGGAACGGCATGATAACCAATCATGCACTCGGTTTCATTGGCTGCCAATTCCCAAACTGGTAGTCTCCCACCTTGTTCAAATTGTTTTATGAAAGTATTGATGAAGTCGGTGGTTCTTTTTTTGTCGATGAGGGTCATCAAAGGATGAGCACCACGGAAAGTATCCCAAAGGGAGAATACGGTGTAATAATCATAACCATCAGCGGTATGGATTTTATTGTCCCGACCACGGTATTTTCTGTCTACATCAAAATAGGTATTGGGCTGGGTAAAAACATGATACATCGCTGTGTAGAAAATGGTTTTCTTGTCGTTATCCTCAGACTTCACCTCTATTTTGGCGAGTTCTTTATCCCAAAGTTGTTCGGCTTTTTTATGGATTTCATCAAAAGAATTGCTGCTACCTTCTGCCAACATATTTTTTCTTGCACCTTCGTAAGAAACCGGAGAAATAGAGACTTTCACCAACAACTTCTCCCCTTTTTTCATATCCGAAGAAAAAGCCAATGCTATTTTTTTTCCGTTGATGGTCACGGTTTTTTGGTTAGGCAAACTGGTATTGGCTAGGGTTTCGGTTTTCTCACCGTTGGATGCAAGATCTGAGAACTTCATGGGTTTTGAAAACTCTATTCTGGCATATACGAATTGATTTTCTGCCCACGCTTTACTTCTTCGGAAAACCTCAACGGTTTTGTCGTCTAAAATTTTCACTTCACCTTCCAGCACCTCATCACGGTGGTTAAGATCCAAAATGACATTCCCTTGCCCCGATTGGTTGTAGGTATATTCATGATAGCCCACTCTTGTGGTGCTGGTCAATCGGACATCGATATCGTTTTTCAATAATTTTACAGAATAAAATCCTGCACTGGCTTTTTCTTGTTGATGAGAGAATGCCGACGAGTAATTCTGTGGCTGAAAATTAGGTTTTCCCATGGTAGGCATCAACATCACATCGCCATAATCCGAAACACCGGTTCCGTTCAGGTGGGTATGAGAAAACCCATAAATTATAGAATCCGAATAATGGTATCCGCTGCAACCGTCCCAACTGCCATCGATACGGGTATCTGGAGAAAGTTGGACCATGCCAAAAGGTACTGTAGCTCCGGGAAAAGTATGTCCATGTCCTCCGGTCCCAATCATGGGATTGACATATTTTGAGTAATTCTGGCCAAAAAACAAACCAGAAATTAAAACACTTGAAAGTAGTATGTTTTTCATAATGATGAAAAAAGAATTTTAAAATTCTCAAAAATACGCATTTATTATTTGAACAATTATAAAAAACAGACCCGCCTACAATCACCAATTAACAATTAAAAATATTCAACATCTTGCTATTTATTATTAATTATTTTAACTAAATTTGATGTAATGATTTCAAAAACAACAAACAATACGCCATGACATAAGAACACTCAACTGCTAAAAACTAAACCACCATGATTACTTTTACGATCTTACTCATCTTCATAGCGCTGGGCTTTTTAATTCCTCATGCTCTTGAAATTTTCATTCCTAAAAACGCTAAACAAATCACAATTTTCAGGGATCACGAACAAAAATACCCGTATTATTTCAGTCCACAAAAACCCGTTCATTGGTTCGATTTTCAAGGCCTCATCAATACTTTCAGACGAGTTTCTTTGTCCAGTGACATTCTTTCTGTCATTGATAAAAGAGAAGTTCAAGCCAATTTTGGCAAAGATAATTTCAACGAAATCTTTGACAAAAGAAGCCATCCTGATGAATATTGGCTGGATTTTATTGCCGATACCGGAGACGGATTCGATACAACCACATCCGTATTTTATCACCTTACCCGATCCCATTTTAGCAAAAATCTGGGAGTAAATCTAAAACCGGGTGATGCCTTGGTGATTGGTGGAGATCTGGTCTATCCTGACGGTTCGGACAAAAATTATGGAGACCGCTTCAAAGGGCCTATACGATTTGTTTTCCCATCAAAATCCAGAGAATCGGCTCCTTATTTACTGGCTGTTCCTGGCAACCACGATTGGTACGATGGGCTCACCGCATTCTATCGTATGATGGCGCAACAAAACATCATTGGAAATTACAAAACCATACAAAACAGGAGCTATTTTGCCTATCATTTGGGCTTCAACCATCACCTTTTTGGTTTGGACAATCAATTGAAAGGAGATTTGGATCTTCCTCAAATGGAATATTTTAAAAAATACATTGAAAATTTATGCAAAATCGGTTCTACTCATCATATCATACTGTTGGTTGCCGAACCGTATTGGTACGCCTTTGAAGCCAAGGATTTCAAAAAACGAAGACAGAGAATGGACAGCATCGACTATTTTGTGAAAGTCATGCGAACGGTGATTAATAACAACAAGGCTTACGATACCGAAGTAGAATTTGACATTGTAATCACAGGCGACATCCATCATTATTCTCATTATGAATTGCGTTCCCCGAATCATAAAACCGATGTCAAACATTACATCGCTTCCGGTGGTGGTGGTGCTTTTGGGCATGTTACTGGATTTTTGAAAGAAGAGATTATACTTCCTAAATTAGGAAACTCGACCACAGAATACATTCCCTACGACCTTAAAAAACGATACCCTTCCAAAGAAGTTTCAGACAAGTTCATCGGTTACAATCTATTATTTTTCATTAAAAATTACAAATTTACCTCTCTCATTTTATTTTTCTCTTTGATCGCCATTTATATCCATTCATTCACAGACAATATTGCAATTGAGATCATCAGTATTTTCATGGTTCCGGCTATTTTAACGCTAACGGTCGTTCAAGTTGCCAACCCTGAACCTTCGGATTTGGAACGAAGACATAATAAAATTTTATACGCATCACTTTTTATTGTTTGTTCTGTCGTATCAAGTATTTTTCATTTAAATCTTTTCGACACGGATTTTATCCTTCCCGATTGCAATCCAAAATTCGGGTTATTTATTATTCAATGGGTAATTCCCGCCTTGATACAAGCTTTTTTGATGGGGGTTTATTTTTATCTCAGTTATCGCTTTTACGGACTTCATGTTACTGAAATTTCATCGGGAAAAATTCAAGAAGGTTATAGAAATTTTATAAAATTCAAAATCACCAAGGACGAAATTACACTTTATGTTTTCGGAATTAAGGAACAATATCAATGGTTAAATCTCATCAAAAAAAACAATCCCAAAGACCTACAAAAACAGATGTCTGAAGAAACCACTTTTGATGAAAATGGACACGACACATTTCTAAAAAAACACTTCAACAACTACAAAGACAACCTAAAGCTAATAGAAACCATAAAAATTAAACACCATGAAACCACAAGCCCAACCCAACAATCATGATCACCACGACAGTGTAATCTCGTACAAACAACTCCGAATGTTTATAGGATTACTTGGCTTTTTACTCACTTTTTTATTGATACTAACTACTTTTATCTTAGGTGATTCTAAAGTATTCAAGATCAGTATCAGCCATTACTATTACAGTTTTGGACACATTATTTTTGTAGGTTCCCTATGCATTATGGGAGGATTATTTCTCACCTACAGAGGAAAAGATCGCTGGGAGAACCGCGTTTCTAATTTATCTGGAGCATTTGCCATCGGTGTAGCTGCATTCCCGACCAAACTCAACGGCTATGAAGGCAATGAATATCTTAGTATTTTTGATCCTTTTTACAGGGATTGGATGAACATTGTACATTTCGCTTGTGCCTTTTGTTTATTCCTTTCTTTTTCTATTTTTTGCCTTTCCTTTTTTCAGAAATCAGACGAAGACATTTCGGAAGCAAGCACCGAAGATATGGACAAGAAAAAAAACAGAAACATGTACTACAGAATTTGCGGCATAGGTATATTGCTCAGCATTGCACTGATCGCTTTCTTCAGCTTCATCGTCACCGAAAAAGACCATCCAAATAGCATTTTGGTCAAATACTCTACCATTATTTTCGAGTCCACTGCATTGTTCTTCTTTTCCACTTCTTGGCTGATGAAATCCAGTGATATTTTAAGTCCTAAAATACCATTCATGAATTATTTCAGATAAAATAGTCTTACTTTTATTCATTCTAAATTAAATAAAAACCGTATTTTTGTACTTCATTTTTTTTATACCATTAAATCATGCTTACAAAAATAAAAGTTCAAGAATTTCTGAAAGAAATTGAAGTGGACGATCTGGTGAACAATCTACAAATTATGGGCAACGAAGTTTACATCGACATGACGGCACATTCGCCTGCCATGCACGAGAAGAAAAAACTAGAAGTAGCCATGAAACAAGCTTTTGCTTCGGAATTCGGAGAGCAAGTAAACTTGAAAATAAAAATCGTTTCTCCAGAACCCAGTCAAGTTCAACAAAATCAGATTAAAGGAAAACAAATCCCAGGAATACAAAACATCATTGCGATTGCGTCCGGAAAAGGAGGTGTAGGAAAATCTACCGTTGCAACCAATATGGCTGTGACCCTTGCCAAAATGGGCTTCAAAGTTGGATTATTGGATGCCGACATCTACGGACCGTCCATCCCAACCATGTTGGATACCGAAGGATCTAGACCTTTGTCGGTAGAAGTAAACGGCAAAAACTTGATGGAACCTGTAGAAAATTATGGCGTGAAAATGCTTTCTATAGGCTATTTTTCCGGAGCCAACCAAGCTGTAGTTTGGAGAGGACCCATGGCTTCAAAAGCATTGAACCAAATGATCAGAGATGCACATTGGGGCGAGTTGGATTTCTTATTGATCGACCTGCCTCCAGGTACAGGTGATATCCACCTATCCATCATCCAAGAAGTTCCTGTGACCGGTGCAGTAATTGTATCTACACCACAACATGTTGCCTTGGCCGATGTTAGAAAAGGTATTGCCATGTTCACCATGGAAAGCATTCATATCCCTGTTTTGGGACTTATCGAAAACATGTCTTATTTCACACCTGAAGAATTGCCAAATAATAAGTATTATATTTTTGGTAACCAAGGTGCACAAAACATGGCAAACGATTTAAACATCCCTGTTTTGGGCGAAATCCCAATCATCCAAAGCATCCGTGAGGCGGGTGATGTTGGAAGACCGGCAGCTTTGCAAGAAGATTCAAAAATAAGTGAAATCTATTACCAAACGGCCCAAAACTTAGTCGCCAGCTTGGTAGAGAGAAACAACAACCTGCCACCTACCGAAGCCGTAAAAATTACGACCATGGCAGGATGCTCTCCAAAAAAATAATCTTATTTTTGACGAATTTTTAGAATTTCATTTATTACGACATGAACCACGAAGAAACAGTTACCAAAGTATTAGAAGCTTTAGAATCCATCCGTCCTTTTCTACACAACGACGGAGGCGATATTGAATTGATTGAAGTAAAGGACAATAAAGTTTTTGTAAAATTAATTGGCAATTGCAACGGTTGTCCGATGAGTTTTTCGACCATGAAATTGGGGGTTGAAAACACCGTTAAACAATTTGTCCCGGAAATTACAGAAGTAATAAATGTTGAGTAAAAAACAATCTATTTTCCCATAAACAAAAATCCACATTCCGTTCGAATGTGGATTTTATGTTATTGGATAACCTTAGTATCCCAAAAGTTTCAAAACATCTTCTGGCTTTTGCTCTTCACGGAAAACCGTATAGACAAACTCACCATTTTCGTCCTTATCAATGAGGATGTGTTTGGGTTGCGGCAACAAGCAATGGTGCACACCGCCGTATCCGCTGATGGTTTCCTGATAGGCTCCCGTATGGAAAAACCCGATGTACAAAGGTTTTGTATCGTTGAACACCGGTAGATAAATCGCATTGGTGTGCTGCTCGGAGTTGTAATAATCGTCGGAGTCACAAGTCAATCCACCTAAAAACACCCTTTCGTAAGTATCGTCCCAACGGTTGAGCGGAAGCATGATGAAGTGTCTGGAAATTGCCCAAGTATCCGGCAATGTGGTCATAAAAGACGAGTCGATCATGTTCCATTTTTCTCTATCGTTTTGTCTTTTTTGAGAAATAATTTTATAGAGATGCCCTCCAGATTCGCCCACAGTAAAACTTCCAAATTCGGTGTAGATGTTCGGTTCATCCACTCCTTCTTCTTCGCAGAATTTTTTAATTTGCATCACAATTTCATTCACCATATATTGGTAATCATAATCGAAATTAAGCGATGTTTTAATAGGAAAACCTCCACCAATATTCAGACAATCCACCTCTGGAGCAATTTTCTTTAAACGGGCATACACACGAAGACATTTGTACAACTCGTTCCAATAATACGCGGTGTCTTTGATACCGGTATTGATGAAGAAATGCAACATTTTGAGTCTTGCATTGGGATGCTCTGCAATTTTCTGAGAATAATACGGGATGATGTCTTTGTATCCAATTCCCAATCTCGAGGTATAAAATTCGAATTTTGGTTCTTCCTCAGATGCTATTCTGATCCCAATATCAAAGGTAGAATCGATGCTTTCCGTTAGCTTATCCAACTCTCTGTAATTATCGATAATCGGAGTAATGTTCTCGAATCCGCTGTTGATCAGGTTAGAGATTTTGGTTAAATAATCATCGGTTTTGAAACCGTTACAAATTACTTCTATCGATTTATCGACTTTACCCTCATCGTACAAAGATTTCACAATGTCCATATCGAAAGCCGAAGAGGTCTCTATGGAAATGTCATTTTTTAGAGCTTCATCCAATACAAATTTAAAGTGGCTGGATTTGGTACAATAGCAATAGCGATAGCTTTTTTTGTAATCGTTTCTTTCAAAAGCCTCCTTGAACCATGCTTTTGCACGATTGATGTTCATGGAGATTTTGGGTAGATAATTAAATTTCAGAGGGGTTCCAAATTTTTCGACGACATCCATCAACGGAATGCCATGAAATTGTAATTTGTGCTCGGCAACATCAAACTCTTCTGTTGGAAAATAAAGGGTTTGGTCGATTAATTCTGAGTATTTAATTTTCATTATACGGATAAAAAATTTTAGACTGCAAAATTGCTAAAAAAGTTTGATTTTTTCTTAAAAAAATAACACCAAATTATTGGTGTTTATTTCTTAGTTGTGACTTTGAAAAATCAAAAGTTCACCGGATTGATATTCTATACAAACAACATGCTGTAGTGCACGGTTCCTAATCCCAATCCTGGAAGACAGATCCAGATCTTCGGCATCCAATTCCCACTGAAGTCCCAGAGACTTTACCTTTTGGGCTTTCGGAAAAGGATAAAGTGAAATCATTTTGCCTTCAACATCATTCAGCATCGTTGTTTTTTCAGCAAAAAAATAGTTAGAAAACTCATCAACAAAATAAATTTTCAGCTTGGACTTCATTTTCAGAGCCACATGCAGATTTCCTAAATAATGATCCATCTCGCCGCCACTGCCTCCATAAACGACAACTTCTGAACCTCCGTTTTCCAGGATAATTTCCAATGACTTTTCAAAATCGGTTTTATTTTGATCGGGCGTGTGTATGAATTTTTCTTGATAGATGCCATCGTCGATTCCGGAATGCGAATCGAAATCGCCGGAAATAAAATCCAATTTTTCTAAAGGAAAGTTTTTTTCTTTTAAATAATGAAAAGCTCCGTCCGAACAGCCTACACCGTCGTACAATTCACAGTTTGGAAGTACATTCGGCGGTTGACCGTTGATAAAAAGCAGGTACTTTTTCATTTATAAAAAAACAAGAATTTTTAAGGAAAAATTAGCGTTGGTTGGGATTCCAGAACTCTTCAGGCTCGCTCTGATTTTTAGAAACAAATCGTCCCAAAACAAAAAGATAATCCGAAAGTCGGTTCAGGTATTTCACCAATTCCGGTCTCAATTCTTCGGATTCGTTCAAGAAAACCAAAGCCCTTTCGGCTCTACGGCATACGGTTCTGGAAACATGAAGTGCTGTTGCCGCCTTTCCACCACCGGGCAAAATAAAATATTGCAACGGCTCCAGTTGAGCTTCCATCTCGTCCATCCAGACTTCCAACTCTTCAATTTCTTTTTCAGAAATCACCAAAGGCAATCTCGATTTTCCATTGGCCAACATCAGTTTATCCGCTGGAGTTGCCGACTCGGAACCTACAGTAAACAAGTCGAACTGAATTTTTTTCAGTTGCTTAATGGTTTCTTCGCTTTCGATTTGGCTTTTTGCTACGCCGATAAACGCATTAAGCTCATCAATGGTTCCGTAAGCTTCTACCCTTGCAGACGCTTTAGAAATTCGGGTCCCACCGTATAAAGAAGTTTGGCCTTTGTCGCCGGTCTTGGTGTATATTTTCATATTATTTTGTAATAAATTATCCTTCGAAAGAATAAGTGGTTAAGTATTTTAATGCTTCGGCACTTTGTTGTTGAGCTTCTGTTCGGGCATCGTCCAAACTGTACTGAGCATTAATTTCTTTTTTAAGTAATACAAACGAGTTGTAGGCGTTTTTATCGATTTCTTCTGAAAATACTTTTTCAATTTCAGAATTCCCTAGCGAGGCAAAGCCAATTTCATCAAAGCCATAAAGCAATCTCAATTGCTCTTTATTTTCAAAATTTTCATTTACGAATTCTTGAAAATGAGTTTTGGCCTCGAAATTCCCACCCCAAACTTGGTACACAAAATGTTTTTTCTTGGGTTTGTTCAAAATATCTTGGTACACGAAATTTTCTCCCAGATACGCCTCACGCACCTGTGGGTCGTTTGCCAACTCTCGTGGTGCACCTTCTTTTAGAATTCGACCTTCGAACATGATGTAGGTTTTATGGGTGATAGCCAAGGTCTGTTGCACATTGTGGTCGGTGATTAGGATACCGATATTTTTATCCGTTAGGCTTCGTACAATTTTCTGAATATCTTCTACAGCAATGGGATCTACACCGGCAAAAGGTTCATCCAAAAGTATGAAACTGGGATCCGTTGCCAAACATCTCGCAATTTCCGTTCTTCTTCTTTCTCCACCAGAGAGCAAATCGCCACGGTTTTTTCTAACATGCTGAAGGGAAAATTCTTCGATCAGCTCGTCACATTTGCGTTGTTGATCTTTTTTGGAAAGCTTGGTCAATTGTAAAACTCCCATGATATTTTCTTCCACCGATAGTTTTCGAAAAATGGAAGCTTCCTGTGCCAGATAACCTATCCCATTTTGAGCTCGGCGATACATGGCATCTTGAGTGATGTCTTTATTGTCTAAAAAAATTTTTCCAGAAGTCGGTTTCACCAAACCCACGATCATGTAAAACGAGGTGGTTTTCCCAGCTCCGTTCGGACCGAGCAGACCAACGATTTCGCCTTGTTTTACCTCAACAGAAACACCTTTTACTACTTTTTTGGGACCGTATTCTTTTATTAAATTCTCTCCTCTTAATATCATAAGGGCAAAGATAAATAAATCGTAATGAACTATTCACATAAAAAAAATACATTCAAAAAAAATAAAAACTACTTTTGCTTTTATAATTTCACAGCTTATGTTTAAGAAAATAGGAATAGCCGCATTAGCATTATTGGCTACAACGCCCGTTTTTGCTCAAAAAAACACTACTTCAGAACAACCCAAATTGGTTGTAGGATTGGTCATTGACCAAATGCGTTGGGACTACCTCCATCGATATTATTCAAAATTTGGTGACGGCGGTTTTAAAAGATTACTGAACGAAGGTTTCTCCTTGAACAATGTACACATCAACTATGTACCAACCGTTACCGCTATTGGACACACCTCGATATACACAGGATCTGTACCCGCCATACACGGCATTGCAGGAAACGATTGGGTGGACAAGCAAACCGGAAAAAACATGTACTGCACTACCGACGAAACCGTACTTCCCGTTGGTACCAGCAGCGACAAGGTTGGCAAGCATTCTCCAAGAAATCTATGGAGCACAACGGTTACGGATCAATTGAGATTGGGCACCAACTTCCAAGCAAAAGTTATTGGAGTTTCTCTTAAAGATCGCGCCTCCATTTTGCCAGCCGGACACAATCCCAATGGAGCATTTTGGTACGATGACACCAGTGGGAATTTTGTAACCAGCTCTTATTACATGAACGAGCTGCCCAAATGGGTACAACAATTCAACCAACAAGATTTGCCAACAAAATTAGTCGCAAACGGTTGGAACACCCTTTTGCCCATCCAACAATATACAGAAAGTTCTCCGGACAATTCTTCGTGGGAAGGACTATTAGGATCGGCAAAAACTCCTACTTTCCCTTACAACAACCTGGCACAAGATTTCCAAAAGAAAAAAGGCGAAATACGAGCAACTCCTTTTGGCAGTACACTCACTTTGAAATTGGCCGAAGCATCTATAACCGGTGAACAATTGGGACAGGACAACATTACCGATTTCTTGGCCATCAACATTGCTTCTACCGATTATGCGGGGCATAAATTTGGACCCAACTCTATTGAAGTTGAAGATGTATATCTAAGATTGGATAGAGATCTGAAGGATTTCTTCAACCATTTGGATGCTAAAGTTGGCAAAGGACAATACACCGTTTTCTTATCTGCAGACCATGGTGGAGCTCATTCTGTAGGCTTTTTGGAAGAACACAAAATACCAACCGGATTTTTTGAAGAAGACATGAAAAAGAATTTGAATGCCGTTTTGAAAGAAAAATTTGGGGTTGAGAAAATCATCAACTCATCACAAAACTACCAAGTGTACTTTGACAGAAAAGTAATTAGTGACCACCAATTGGATCTAGAAAAGATTAAAAAATTCACGATTTCCGAGTTGGAAAAAAGACCGGACTTCCTTTTTGTAATTGATGCCAATGAAGTGCAAGAAACCACTGTCCCTCAACCGATCAAAGAAAGAGTCATCAACGGACTGAACAGGATCAGAAGTGGTGACATCCAGATCATCACCAGAGACAATATGCTCCCTTCATATTCTAAAACCGGAACCACGCACAGCGTTTGGAATTCTTACGACGCTCACATCCCATTAATATTCATGGGAACAGGAGTAAAACAAGGTGAAAGCAATAGAGAATATAACATGACCGATATTGCACCAACCGTTTCGGCCTTGTTAAAAATTCAATTTCCAAGTGGAAATATAGGAAACCCAATTGTCGAGGTTTTGGGCAAATAAAACTTCTCAACAACAAAAAAAATCCATCTCTGAAACATCGAGATGGATTTTTTTGTACTAATCTTCGTCTTCGTATTGCTCCAAATAATACGAAAATGAAAAATCCTCCAA
Organism: Amniculibacterium aquaticum; assembly: GCF_003852705.1. Classification (GTDB taxonomy): domain Bacteria; phylum Bacteroidota; class Bacteroidia; order Flavobacteriales; family Weeksellaceae; genus Amniculibacterium; species Amniculibacterium aquaticum. Next base: position 275,066 of record NZ_REFA01000001.1, on the reverse strand, counting down.
CTCATCTTCAGCATCTTCCAAAGTGGTCAGTAAGTCCTCAAAAATCTCCAACTGCTCCACAGAAAGGTTGACAAATTCTATATGCAAAGGCAATTCGACAAAACCGGTGAGGCTGTCGTAGAGGGCATCCAGATTATCACCAAAATCCTTCGGCAGAGTCAATTTGGATTTCAGTTGATCGTAAAAATCTTCATAATCGCCTAGATCTACAAAGTCAATATAAACGGTATTTACACTCATTTTATTTATTATTATTTCTTTTCAAAAGTTTTATAATGATCGTGGGTCACCCAAACATCACCCGATTTGGTATAGACCATGCGATCGGTCTGTCTTCTGCCGCAAATATAATTCAAATCGGCTTCAAAATACTGAACTCCTTTTGGAAGTTGACCTTCACGATTGCTGAACTTGTCCCCGCCTATGGCTTTCCCAGGTACTGCCTCGCACAAGTTTCCTTGAGAAGGTACCCAACCACGACTTCTGGCTTCGGATTTTTTGATATAATAGTTCGGCAATTCATGATTTTCTTTTACATAGTCCACCACAACATTTTCTTGGGTAAGTGCGGTAATGTCTGCGTTTTCAGAATTATTACCCTTATAATTTACCTGCTTATTCTCAACCTTTTTTTCTGGATATTCAAAAGTATTCCCTACTTTTTGAGTGATTTGCTCCGTTCTTTTTTCAATTTTATAGGTTTTGAAAAAAAACATAATTCCCAAACCGAGTACAATCCCAACGAAAAGGATGAAATAATTTTTAATCTTATCGTTCATGTTTATAAATTTGTATTACCTCCAATCTTCCTGAATATCACAAACCGGAATGGGATTAATTTTATGTTGTGCCGCAGCATTCATTCGTTTAAATATTTTGTAAACTTCTAAATCACGACCCGAATAATCCGATTCGGATTTCAGTCCCCATTCTTTTTGAATTTTTTCCAGCTCAGGATAGGTCGCACCAATTTGGTTTTCATCGGTTCTTTCGGCATCCCACAATCCGTCGGTCGGTATCGCATTTTGGATGTCATCAATAAGATTAAGAGCTCTTGCCAAGGCGTACACTTCGGTTTTATACAGATCTCCAATGGGCGATACATCGACACCACCATCACCGTATTTGGTATAGAATCCGATGCCAAAATCTTCCACTTTATTTCCCGTTCCGCACACCAAAAGTCCGTGGATCTGACCAAAATAATAAAGCGTAAGCATCCTCAAACGACTTCTGGTATTGGCCAAAGAAAGATTTTGTTGCGACAGATGATCATTCTCCTGTGCTAGGGTCGAATAAAAAGCTTCAAAAGGGGCATCCAAACTTACGGATCGTGTTGTTACATTCGGAAAACGATCCGCCAACCACTCCATGTGTTTTTGCGCACGATCTACCTGATCTTTTTTTTGACGAATCGGCATTTCTATTGCCAAAACCTCTAAACCCGTCATGGCACAAAGTGTGGAAACCACTCCGGAATCCACCCCACCAGAAACCCCAATAACATAACCTTTTACACGAGCTATTTCGGCATATTCCTTTAACCAAACAACAATTTTATCTATTATTTTTTTTTCTTGCATCTTAGAATTTGTATGAATTTGAAGGACAAAAATAAACAAAAAAAATCCGCATCGAAAAATCAATGCGGATCAAAAGTGGTTTCTCCAGGAATCGAACCAGGGACACACGGATTTTCAATCCGTTGCTCTACCAACTGAGCTAAGAAACCTTTTTGGTAAACAACACTTCAGAAGTATTGTGGTGCAAAAGTAGGCTTTTGTTTTATATCTTGCAAATGCTTTTCGAAAAAATATCAAATTATTTGTCAACCCCGATTAGGCTTCACTTTCACAACCGCGAAAGAAACACTTATAAGATCCTGAAAAACTGAACATTAACACAAGCTAAAATCAATTTAGACTTTTTAACAAAAACAAAAACATTCCCACAAAAATATTCAAAATCACCTTACAAATAATTGAGGATGCCGCGATTATTGCTTACTTTTGCATACTAAAATTTGACTCGTATAAAATGAAGATTTTCAGAAACCTTGCCCTTGCAACTGCTCTAACCTTAGGATTGATTTCTTGTGAAAAAGAAAAGCAAAACAATTGGCAAGTCGAAATAAAGAAGCCCATTTCCAAAGTAGAATTGGTCGATATTTCTAAAGATTTTTTTGATCCCAACATGGGTTTAGAACAGTTTAAATCCCAATATCCTTGGTTTCAAGGAACGGTAAGCGATGAAGATTTTTCTAAACGAAGAACGGACGCCAAGGAAATTGAAGTTTATAAAAAAGCATTGACAAAAATAGACCTCAACAAGTTGAATGCGGGATTGGCCGATCTATTCTCCCACATCCAGCATTATTTTCCGAAATTCAAAAGTCCAAAAGTCTTCATTTACTCATCCGGCTTGCAAGCGTTGGACGATCCTATTTTTTACCAACCCGAAGCCAACATGGTGTTCATCGATATTTCGGCTTTTATGGGCGAAGGAAACCCGCATTACGACGGATATGAAAAATATTTGCAAAAATCCATGAATCCTGAGAACATTGTCCCAAAAACCTCATTGGTTTTCGCACAAAATATTGTTCCCGCCAACAAAAACCACATGAAATTCATCGATCAGATGATCTATCAAGGTAAAATCATGTTGCTTCAAGATGCTTTTTTACCAACGACTGCAGAGCATTTGAAAATGAACTATACCGAAAAACAGTACGAATGGTCACAAGCCAACGAAGTCAATATTTGGAATTATTTTGTTGAAAACAACATGGTCTTTGGCGACGATCCCCGATTGGAAGAGCGATTCATCCTACAAAGTCCTTTTTCTAAATTTTATACAGAAATCGACAATAAATCTTCGCCTCAAGTGGGAATTTTTATCGGATGGCAAATCTGTAAAAAGTTTTTGGAAAAACACCCAGAAACCAAGTTGACCGATTTATTGTCCATGGACTCTACAAAAATATTCAACGAAAGCGAATACAAACCTAAAAATTAATACAAACAATCCTTAACATACCTATAATACAATGAGACAAACCACCATCACCATCAATGTAGAACTTGATGACAACCATATCCCAGAAAAACTAACTTGGAATGCCGAAGACAGCGGTGTAAAAAATGAAGAAACCAAATCGGCCATGATTTCCGTTTGGGACGACAAAACCATGGAAGCCCTAAGAATCGACCTTTGGACTAAAGATATGCCACTCGATCAAATGAAAATGTTCATCCACCAATCCATCGTTTCTTTGGGACAAACTTACCAAAGAGCTTCCGGCGAAGAAGATGTCGCATTGTGGTTGGAAGAAATGGCCAATGAATTTGCCATAAAATCAGCCATCAGAATATAATTCAAAAAAACAAAAAAAAATGAAATTCAATACCAAAGTTATACACGGTGGACAACACCACGAAGCCGTAACCGGGGCGGTCAATGTTCCTTTATTTTTAACCTCGACTTTTGCACAAAAATCTCCCGGCGAACATTCGGGATATGAATATTCCAGAGCTGCAAACCCAACAAGACAAGCCTTGGAAGATGCCTTGGCAAGCATAGAAAACGGAGCCAGAGGTTTGGCTTTCGGATCCGGTTTGGCGGCCATCGATTGTGTTTTAAAATTACTAAACCCGGGCGATGAAGTAATCGCTTGCGACGACCTTTATGGTGGTTCTTACAGAATGTTCGTTAGGCTTTTTGAAAAATATCAGCTGAAATTCCATTTTGTAAATATGGAAAACACCGAGAACATCACCGAAAAAATTACGGCCAAAACCAAGCTGATCTGGTTAGAAACCCCAACCAATCCTTTGATGAAACTCATAGACATCAAGGCGGTTTGCCAAGCTGTGAGCGGTAAAGGAATTTTAGTAGCTGTGGACAACACTTTTGCTTCGCCGTACCTACAAAACCCTTTGGATCTGGGTGCTGACATCGTAATGCATTCGGCTACAAAATACATTGGCGGACATTCGGATATTATTGCTGGAGCATTAATTGCTAAAACCCCTGAATTGGGCGAGCAATTGCATTTTATACAGTTTGCCAGCGGTGCAATTTTGGGCCCTCACGATTCGTATTTGGCTCTGCGAGGAATAAAAACTTTGGCGATTAGAATGCAAAGACATTCCGAAAATGGACTAAAAGTAGCTGAGTTTTTACAGAACCACCCAATGATCAAAGAAGTCATTTACCCAGGACTTAGCAACCACCCACAACACGAATTGGCGAAAAGCCAAATGAGAAATGGTTTCGGCGGCATGGTTACTTTCACTTTCCGTTCCGGTAAAAAAGAAGATGCCATCAAGTTTTTAGAAAATCTAAAAGTTTTCACTTTGGCAGAAAGTCTTGGTGGAGTTGAGTCTTTGGCCAACCATCCTGCTTTGATGACCCACGCCTCTATCCCGGCTGAAAAAAGAGCCGAGATTGGGATCACCGATGATTTGGTACGACTAAGTGTTGGTATCGAAGATATCGAAGACCTTCTTACAGACATCGACAACGCTTTGAAAGCATAAGTACAATAAAAAATCCCGAATTATTCGGGATTTTTTTATGCTTTTTATTGTTCTTCTTCAAAATAAAGACGGTAGTATTTTCCTTTATCATCCTGTCCGGTTTCCAGCATTTTGCGATCACCATGAATGTAGATGTGGAAGTTTTTATCCAATTTGATGATGGATTTAAAATGTCTCTGTTGTTTTTTAACCGCCGTTTGATGGATCGGGAAATCTTCAGAAAGAGCCACCTGCATTTCTTGTTCGTAATCGGATTTAAAATTCCCAAAACTCTCAATAACATGTTCGTCTTGCAGCACGGTTTTAGAGAAATCATCAAAATCAAACTGTTCTTTTTCTTTGAAATAATTCAGAGATTTATTTAGAAATTCCGCCTGATCGGCTTTAGAAACTTCAAATTCTTGAGGCAATTGCTTGGTGATGTAATCTTTGTACACCGTCAGTGTTTCTTGAGTATGAAAATAATCATCGTCTCTCTGTTTTACTTTCAAGAAGTCTTCATACCAATAATAGATATCACCGGACTTATTGTTATCGTACACAGAAAGTACAAATCCCGTTTCCTTGTCGTTGTTGTAGATCATCACCCCTTTGTCGGGCTTGGATAGACCTATTCCGAAATCTTTATCCAGATCGTAGCCGTCGTTATCATTGGCATTCACTTTTAGGAACATTTCCTTTTTTTCGGTTTTAAAGATGCCTATTTTATCAATTTTTCCGGCGTCACTTTCTTCACCTTCAAAGAAAATTACAAAAATCTCTCCTCCGCTAACTCTTGGGTTTTCAGCAATTTCAAAAAGATGCTTTGCAATGGTTTCGCTTTCCCAAAGAAACTTCGCCTGATCTTCAAAAATTTCGCTTACGGCACCGTACACCACATTGTTGGCAAGATAAGAATCTCTGTAAAATTGGAATTGCTCTTCGGATTTGAAGCCGGAAAGAAAGTAATTCTCCAGAACTTCCAACATTTCTTCGTCCAACTTCAGCTCTTCGTTGGACAAGAACAAACCTTCCTGATTGATTTTGTTACCAACTTTATGTACAACTATTTTTGATATCATTTTTTTTAGAATTTTAGAAATGCAAAAATAGAATTTCAAATCGACAAAGAAGAAAATAATACTTAATTTTGAAAAATGAATGCCTCACTTTTCAATCTTGTCGAACAAACCAACAGAAGTATTTTTTTAACCGGAAAAGCCGGTACCGGAAAGACCACTTTCCTGAACGATTTCGTGTCGAAAACTAGAAAAAAACACATTGTGGTTGCACCTACAGGGATTGCAGCCATCAATGCAGGTGGCGTAACCATACATTCCATGTTTGGATTGCCGCTGCGACCGTTCTTGCCCACTTTGGAAAGGGTGGACAGCAATCTTGGAAATAACATTGTGGATCTTGTACAGCATTTCAGGTACAGAAAAGACAAGAAAAAATTGTTACGAGAGATCGAGATCATCATCATAGACGAGGTTTCCATGCTTCGTGCCGATGTTTTGGACATGATGGATTTTGCCTTGAGAACCGTGAGGAGAAATCAGCAAAAATTTGGAGGCGTACAAATGCTTTTCATCGGCGACCTGCAACAGCTTCCGCCCGTGGTAAGGGACGAAAACATCTTAAAAATGTATTACAACTCACCCTTCTTTTTTGATAGCTTGGCACTTAAAGAAACTCCTTTAATAACCGTTGAACTCACAAAAGTATATCGACAGACCGATGAAAAATTCCTGAAAATACTCAATGCCATTCGGGAAGGAAATCCTTATGAAATAGATTTTGATGAACTGAACAAAAGATACGACCCACAATTTGAACCCAAAGATGAAGCGTATGTCTATCTTACCTCTCACAACAGAATGGCGGACGACATTAATCAAAAAAAAATAAAAGAGCTTCCTGGGAAATCGAGATTGTATCATGCAAAAGTACATGGCGAATTTAAGGAAAGCCAATATCCCAATGAGGAAACTCTAGAATTAAAATGCGGCGCCCAAGTGATGTTTATCCGAAACGATGCCAGTGGCGAAAGAAAATATTACAACGGAAAATTGGCAGAGATCACCCGTATTGAAGAACATGAAGTTTGGGTAAGAATTGAAAACCATACCGAAGAATACCAAGTGAAAAGAGAAGTTTGGGAACACAAAAAATACACACTTGGAAAAGACAAAAAAATTGAAGAAGAAGTCGTAGGAAGTTTCGAACAATACCCCATCCGTTTGGCTTGGGCGGTAACCATACATAAATCTCAGGGGCTAACTTTTGACCGATTGATTATTGATGCAGGCAGCTCTTTTGCCTCTGGACAGGTCTATGTAGCGCTTTCCCGATGCAGGACTTTGGAAGGCATTGTTCTGAAATCCAAAATCACCCCAGAAGTCATCTTTAGCGACCATAGAGTAGAAAACTTTCAAGAAGAAACCAATGCAAACGATAAGATTGATGAAATATTAGAAGCCGAAAAATACGATTTTGCCATCCAAAAAGTACTGCTAAAAATCAATTGCTCTTGGTTGAAAAACGCTATTGACGAATGGAACCTCCATACCAGAAATGCCCAACTTCCGGACAAAGTGAAGGTGCAAAACATGTACACCACCTTAAAAGCCGAGAGTGAAAACCTAAATACTATTTTTGTAAAATTTGAAAAAATACTTTTACAAAAAGTTCAAAAATATACGATCGGTGAAGAGAACTGGACAGAAATAGAAAATAAAGCCACAGGCGCAGCACAGTTTTTCCTGAAAAATACCCGAGAAAAAATATTTGTCCCACTCAAAGATCTCTATGCCGAAACCAAAGGTGTAAAAGGCATGAAAGGCTACAACGAAGAACTGAAAACCATCTTGGACGATTTGGTGGACTACATGGACAACATAAAAGACCTTTATTTATTAGAAAAACCACTCATTAAGGAAGAAGAAAAACAAGAAAGCACGAGTAAAACGGTAAAAATACCGACACACATCGTTACTTGGAGGCTCTTCCAGGAAGGAAAATCCATCTCCGAAATTGCCAAAGAAAGAGGAGTTTTGAACACAACAATTATTGGTCATTTCTCTAAGTTTGCTGAAGCAGGAACACTGGAAATGGCTGACCTGAAAAGAATCATCACCAAAGAAAAAATTGATGTTTTCAAAAAAAAATATCAAGACCAACAATACGACAACCTCAACGACTGGAAATCTAACCTCCCGAACGATTTTGATTATGGTGAAATTAGATTGCTATGGACCTACCTGGACCACAAGAAAAATCATTCATAAACCGTATCTTTGCAAAAAAATTTACATAAAAAATGTCACAGTCTAAACTCAATACCATACCAGAAGCCATAGAAGATCTTAAAAACGGAAAAGTCATCATCGTTGTGGACGATGAAGACCGTGAAAACGAAGGAGATTTCCTATCGGCTGCAGAATTGGTAACTCCAGAAATCATCAACTTCATGACCATCCATGGTAGAGGATTAATCTGCACTCCACTTCCTGAAAAAAGATGTGACGAACTTGGTCTGGACATTATGGTCAGCAGAAGTAGCGATCCTAAAGAAACGGCCTTCACGGTGTCCATCGACTTATTAGGAGACGGCGTTTCCACAGGAATTTCTGCCAGCGACAGAGCGAAAACCATTGCTGCATTGATGGACGAAAAAACCAAACCTACAGACTTTATGCGTCCGGGACACATTTTCCCACTGAGAGCAAAATCCGGAGGCGTGTTAAAAAGAGCAGGACATACAGAAGCAGCAACCGACCTTACAAAATTGGCAGGACTGAAGGAAGGCGGCATCATCTGCGAAATCATGAACGACGACGGTACCATGGCCCGACTACCGGAACTGATGGAATTGGCAAAAAAATTAGACCTTAAAATTATTTCCATAGAAGACCTTATCGATTATCAATTGAAGAAAGGAGATTTGGTAAGAAAAATTGAGGAGAGAAAAGTAAAAACTCATTTTGGTGAATTTACTTTCCACGCTTTTCAAGAGGAGCATACCGATCAGATCCACTTTGCCTTCTCCAAAGGAAATTGGGAAATTGGAGAGCCGGTCTTGGTTAGGGTGCAAAGTTCCAGCTCTTACTTTGATGTTCTCAGCAGATTTACCAATGGCGAAACACCACTTTTGGAAAAGGTGGCCGAAAAAATAAACCAAGAAGGAAAAGGCGTGATGATCTTCATCAACAATGTTTCTAACGCCGAAAATACGATGAGAAAGCTTCAACAATTCCTAAATTTCCAAGACGGACAAGCGCAAAGACCAACACTTGCCGCCAACTTTATGGAATATGGAATTGGGACACAGATTTTGAAAAAAATGGGCATCAACAAATTCCGTGTCATCAGCCAAAACCCGCAACACAAACCAATGGTTTCCGGTTATGGTGTAGAGATTACAGAAATGGTGCAGTTGTAGAAATAAAATTGACCAATAAAAAATCCGACGAAAAATGCCTCGTCGGATTTTTTATTACCACAAAAAAAAATTGCACCCGTAGATGCAACTTTTTTATCATATAGATCAAAAATTATTTTTTGATGATTTTTCTGCTCACTTTATTTTGAAAATTATCTTGAACTGTTACAACATAATTTCCTTTTGCTAAATGAGATAACTGAACCGATTCACCATCATTAACTCTATTTGATGAAACCAATTTACCATCAACCGAGTAAACATTAACAGTCGATCTTGAAGGCAATTGCAATTTAAGTTCATTTTCAACAATAGTATTCATCTTAACCACTTTATCAAATTGCTTGATATCCATTACAGAAAGTGTAGATTTATCATAGAAAGAAATATCATCAAAATAAATTACTCCTCCACCATTATTATTACTTTCAGGATAAATTCTTAACCCTGGTCTTGCAACGGTAGCATTAACATTAGGCATCGCCTCAGCATAAAACTGTACCCAACCTGGAGCATCTGTAGAATAAGTTGCCATCTGCATATCATTACCACCAGTATCAGCACTCGCAGTTCTAAATTGGTTCCAATATCTGAATTTTGCAGTTGTAGAGTTATCTAAATACCACCCAGTAAAAACATAAGTAACCCCTTGTGTTACAGGAGTATCAACTGCCGGGCTAATAGTTTTATTTCCTGTCGCAGGCGCTGTATATGCCAGAGAAGATGCACCTCCATGTACGGTAGTTGTAGATTGAGCCACCGTAGATCCTGTTACATACCATCCGTCTGGTGCACCAGCATTCCAATTTTCAAACCCTGGATTCGGAATTAAATTGGTCTGTGCATTCGCAGAAACCGCTAAAGCCACCACTGCAAATAAAGAATACAATTTTTTCATAATTTCTAAGTTTAATTAATTAATATTACAAAATTAAACAATAATCCAACATGCCAAAAAATTTAAGTATTAAATAATTGTTAACTAACCACTTAGCACAGTCTGAAAAATTCTTAATTTTACCACCAAAGCCTTGAGCAGTTTGAAACAAAACCTTTTTATCCTTGCTTTTCTTCTAACAGTATTCCATTATGGTTATGCTCAAACTTTTTCTTGGCAAAACCCAAATCTAAAAAAAGACTCTTTAAAAAAGGATTCCATCCTTTCAGCCAAATTGCAAAAAGACTATTTCACAAGAGATACTTTGGATTTCATCAAGCATAAAAATAAAATTGTGGTGGATGAAGAAGTTTTGGTAAAACCCAACCGACAACAATTTCTTGGTGGGCTCAACTCCAAAGGATCCATCATCCGTGGGATGACTTTTGGCAACAACCAAGGTTCGTCCGTACAAAGCTCCATGGATCTTCAGATTTCCGGAAAACTTTCTCCAGACATTTCTGTTTTGGCCTCCATTTCCGATCACAACCTCCCGATACAAGCCGATGGATACACCCAATCGCTGGAAGAATTTGATAAAATTTTTGTGCAATTGGGAATTAAAAACCATACGATTATCCGCGCTGGACATTTGGATATTTTGGACGACAAAACCTACTTTGGCCGTTACCAAAGACGAAGCATGGGATTGCAACTCCTCTCCCAATTTGGTGAGAAAAACAAAACCTTCATCGATGTTTCCGGAGGTATTGCCCGAAGCGAATTTCATCGTTTACGATTTCAAGGCATCGAGGGCAACCAGGGACCTTACCGATTGACCGGGAAAAATGGAGAACAATTCATCACCGTTATTTCCGGATCCGAACAGGTTTTTATCGACGGAATTTTAATGAAAAGAGGTGAAAACCTCGATTACACCATCAATTACAATACAGGCGAAGTTACTTTTACCAGTTTCAGACCCATTCTGAAACAGAATTTCATCACCATTTCTTACAATTACACCAATAGAAATTACTCCAGATACCTGATAACCGGAAGTCTAAAACACGAAAGAGAACGACTAAAAGTAGGGATAAATTGGTTTTTGGAAAACGATAACAAAAATGCACCTCTCGCCCTGAACCTGAGCAAGGAAGATGAAAAAATCCTGAGCTTAGCCGGAAACGATCCCGAACTGATGTACGCACCATCCGGAGTGGTTACCGAATACGATGTGAATAAGGTTTTGTACGAACAAATTACCAATCCCAACGGGAATTATTACCAATATTCTACCAATGCCAATGCAACCTTGTATCAGGTAGCATTCACCTATTTTGGAAAAAATTTGGGCGATTACAGTCTAAAACAAACGGTAAACAACGGAAGAATTTTCGAATTTGTTGGCAACAACAACGGCGATTACAAAGCCGTAAGGAAACTTCCTGCGCCACAGCAATCCCAAGTTTTCTCTACACAAGCCGAATATCTTTTGGAAAATGGAAAAATAGGTGGCGATCTTTCGTTGAGCAATTACGATCCCAATTTGTTTTCATCCAAAGATTCATCAGAAAATATAGGATTTGCCACACGATTTTTTGCGTACAAAACATTTACCAAAAACAATTGGACAGGAACTCCAGGGCTTGAATTCCAACACATTTCTTCCAGATTCCATGTCTTGGACAGGATCAACGATGTCGAATTTGCAAGAGATTTCAACCTCTTACAAGAGTTCAGCCAGAAAACTCAAAATAGACTTTCCTTCAGCTTCCTGAACGATTGGAAAAAGATCAGCCACCTGAATTATCGTTTTAATTATTTGGACGAAAAAGACTCCTACAAAGGCATTAAAAATGAAATCGATTTGGGTTGGAAAAAAAACAAAATCGCCACAAAAGCCTATTTGTCCTACCTGAAAACCGATGCCACCTTCCAAAATACCAATTTCATAAAAGGAAACATCCTTGGAGAATGGTTCGGTAAGAAAGGAAGTTGGGCAGTAGGCGCAGCCATGGAACACAACCTGAAAAACTACAACGACACGGGGCTAAAAGATGTGACCAGCTTCAGTTGGAAGGAAGTTTTTGCACAGAAAAAAATTGGCGATTCGGTAAGGACAAAACTCCTCACCAAAATATATTTCCGTACCAACGACTCCATACAAGACAACCGATTGGTAAAGATGAACAATATTTTGGGCATGATGGCTGAAAGCCAAATCATAAAAACCGAAAAAACCACGCTGAACGCTCTGGTGCATTATCGAAAGTTTTACTATAAAAACCAAAGTACAGACAGCCATCAAAATGCCGATTTTATCATCGGGAATATTGCTTACAACCAACAACTTTTCCAAAATGGGATGCGTCTTCAGGCTTTTTATGAGCTCGGAAACGGACAAGAAGCCCAAAGAGAATTTCAGTACATAAAGGTTACCGACGGAAAAGGCATCTACAAATGGACCGATTACAACGGCGACGGCATACAACAATTGGACGAGTTCGAAGTGGCAGAATATGCCGACCTTGCCCAATACATACGCATATACACCAATTCGGTACGCTACATTCCGTCCAACAAAAACAAGCTCACCTTGGCATTGTTTGTCAACCCATCGGTGGTTTTCAGTTCCGAAAATGCATTTCTAAAAAGATGGAACATCAACCTCTCACTCAACACCCACAATTCATATTTCAAAAACGACAAAGCGGTGGTCATCAACCCGTTTGAGAAAAATGAAACGCAGATTCTTAAAAATCAAAACCTCTTGGCAGCAGCTCAATTCAACCCTACAGAAAAGTCCGGCTGGAACGGATCATATCGTTGGCTGAACAACAAAAACCTCATCAACGCCAACTTCAGCAACGAAGAAAGGGATCAGAATGCGCATTTCCTAACCGTAGGTTATTGGTTCAGTAAAATTTTCAGAATCGATTGGGAAAATTCTGCTCAAAACATCAACAATGCTTCACAAATGTTCGACACCAGAAATTTTCAACTTTTCAACATCGAGACCAAACCAAAAGCGACTTATAAATTTACAGAAACCATACAGGCAGAGCTTTCCACAGCGTTCCGAGACAAAAAAAGACAAGACGGCACGGAACGGTTAAAAGCCCTGGATCTGACCGGAGCGGTGCAATGGGAAAGAAAAAAAACCTCCATCCGTGGCAGTTTTTCTTTCATCAACAACGATTTTACCGGCAACAATTATTCTTTGGTCGGCAACCAAATGCTCGATGGACTCAAGCCCGGCAAAAATCAAGTCTGGTCCGTATTTTTGCAACAAAACATCAACTCCTTCATCATCCTGAATGTCAATTATGAGGGACGAAATTCCGGTGACAGAACCATACACATCGGCAGCATGCAGGTGAAGGCAAGTTTCTAATTTTTTTAGGAGCGTCACCCTTTATCCTTCACATCAAGACCCGTCCAGCTGTCCGCTGTATCTTTTGCTTCCCTCCCACTTTCCGGGCTTAGCAAAAGGATGCCGCTCCCATCTGGGCTAGAAAATCGAGTAGAGATTCTTTCAACAAAAAATTAACAGGTCGCTCCTACGGAGCTCTACCAAATTTCACAACATCCCGCTATGAACAGATCGCTCCTACGGAGCAAAAAAGCCAAGCTAAAAGCACACTTTCCATTAAAACATTTATCCAAGACAAATCATTCAAGCAATCCTTTCCTGATGATTAAATCCTGGCAAAAATTAATTTCAGGAAAAGAAATACAATGTTCAGACATAACCAATATTCCATTTATTTTTTAGATTTTTGCACTATGGCAAAACTCAAAACGGCATACATCTGCAACAATTGTGGCACACAGTTCCCACAATGGCTTGGGCAATGCAAAAGCTGCGGCGAATGGAACACCCTAACCGAAGAAATTGTCGAGAAAAAAACCTCGCAATACGACATCATCGGCAGTGGCAAACAAAAAATAGTGAACATCACGGAGGTAGAAACCGGCACCGAGCAACGACTAAAAACCGTTAGCGAAGAGCTGAACCGTGTCTTGGGCGGTGGCATTGTTCTGGGATCCGTTACCCTGATCGGCGGCGAACCCGGCATCGGAAAATCGACACTTCTGCTGCAACTCGCCCTGAAAATGAAGAAAAAAATCCTTTATGTATCGGGCGAAGAATCGGCTTCGCAAATAAAAATGCGTGCCGACAGAATTACCGACATCCAAAATCCAGAATGCTTTCTGTATACAGAAACTTCTATGGAAAAAATCCTAAAAGAAGCCAAACAACTCGCTCCTGACCTGATGATTGTGGACTCTATACAAACCTTGCAATCTCAACTTTTAGAGAGTTCGCCCGGAACGGTTTCACAGATCAGAGAATGCTCTTCGGAACTGATTAAATTTGCCAAAGAAAACAACATACCCGTCATTTTAGTCGGCCACATCACCAAAGATGGACAAATTGCAGGTCCCAAAGTTTTGGAACACATGGTGGATGTGGTCCTTAATTTTGATGGCGACAGAAACCACCTTTTCCGATTGTTGAGGGCCAACAAAAATAGATTCGGTTCGACCAGCGAAATTGGGATTTACGAAATGATCACCCAAGGATTAAAAGAAATAAAAAACCCTTCGGAATTGCTCATCACCAAAAAATCCGAAGAACTTTCTGGAAACGCAGTAGCCGTAACTTTAGAAGGCAACCGACCGATGTTGCTGGAGATACAAGCTTTGGTGAGTTCGGCCGTTTATGGCACACCTCAGAGGAGCTGCACCGGATTTGATGCCAAAAGACTCAACATGCTCTTGGCGGTTTTGGAAAAAAGAGCCGGCTTCCAACTGGGTACCAAAGATGTTTTCCTGAACATTACCGGCGGTATAAAAACCGACGATCCGGCTTTGGATCTTGCCGTTGTTGCCTCCATACTTTCCAGTAACGAAGACATTGCCCTTTCGGAAAAATATTGTTTTGCAGGAGAAATTGGACTGAGCGGAGAAATTAGACCTGTACCTCAAATAGAACATCGAATTACCGAAGCCGAAAAATTGGGCTACGAAAAAATCTTCATCTCCGGACTGAACAAGTTGTCCAAGAAAAAATTTGGTATCATCATAGAAAATGTAAATAAAATTGAAGATTTTCACGAAAAAATAATGTAAAAAAAAATGGAAATCATTTATTTAATTGTTGGTTTAATCGTTGGAGCTGTGGCATGCTATTTCACTTTGAAAGCGGGATCGGTTTCTAAAAAAGACCATGACGAATTGAACATGAACTGGGTCAAAACCAAATCGGATTTCGACCATTTGGTTCAAAAAAAGAAAGAAGACGAAGAAAAATTCAACAATGAAAAAGACCTCTTTCTGGACACACAGAATATCCTGAATGAAATTCAACTTGAAAACAAAACATTCCTTGCTGAGAAAAAATTTCTGACTGAACAAATTGCAACTCTAAAGTACGACCTGGTTGAGAAAAACAAATCCATTGAGGAAATGACTTTGGAAAAAAATGAATCCATTGCCATAAAATCCGACATCCTTGCAAAAAACAAACATTTGCAAACCCAATTGGACAACCAGAAAGAAGAAATCATCAAATTGCAGGAAATGGCTAAGAATGAATTTCAGAATTTGGCCAATAAAATTTTAGAAGAAAAAACGGAGAAATTTACCCAACAAAACGAGCAAAACATAAAAACGCTTTTAACACCTTTGCAAGAAAAAATTTCGGATTTCGAAAAAAAAGTAGAAAACACCCACAAGGAAAGCATTGACTACCATGCAGCCCTTAGACAGCAAATTGTTGGGCTGAAAGAACTGAACCAACAAATGAGCAAAGAAGCTGTAAACCTGACCAAAGCACTAAAAGGCGACAACAAAATACAAGGAAATTGGGGCGAGCTAATTTTGGAAAATGTTTTGGTAAAATCCGGTTTGGAAAAAGACAGAGAATACGAAATACAAAAAAGTCACACCACAGACGAAGGTCGATTGCAACCCGATGTCATCATCCATTTGCCGGATGGAAAAAAAATGATCATCGACTCTAAAGTTTCATTAAATGCGTATGAAAAATATATAAATGAAGAAGATGAGATCCAGAAAAGCACCCACCTACAAGAACATCTCAATTCCATAAAAAGGCATACAGAACAGTTAAGCGCAAAAAACTACCAACAGCTTTATCATATAGAAAGCCCGGATTTCGTGCTTATGTTTGTCCCGATAGAACCCGCTTTCGCATTGGCCCTAAACGAAGATACAGACCTTTATAACAAAGCATTTGCTAAGAATATTGTGATTGTAACGCCATCTACTTTATTGGCAACATTAAAAACCATTGACAGCATGTGGACCAACCAAAAACAACAAGACAATGCCATAGAAATTGCAAGACAAGCAGGAGCGCTATACGATAAGTTTGAAGGTTTTGTAGTTGACCTTATCAAATTGGGTAAAAAAATGGACGATGCCAAAATAGACTATGAAGCCGCTATGAATAAATTGGTAAGTGGAAAAGGCAATTTGGTGAAAAGCACACAGAAACTAAAATTAATGGGTGCAAAAGCTAAAAAATCTTTGCCCGAAGGATTGCTAAAAAGATCGAATATCGAAGATAATATGATTGAAGAAAATTAATGCCATGATAGAAAGTTTACAAAACGAAAAAATAAAATACCTGGCCCGTCTGAACGACGATAATCGCTTTAGAAAAAAAGCCGGATTGGTGATTGTGGAAGGAAAACAAGAGAACAACAGAGCTAAAAAATTCAATTTTGAACATGTTGAATCGTATATATGTGAAGCTATTTTCAAAGAAGAACTCCCGCAAGGAAAAATCCATTTGATCAGTGAAAAAGTTTATCAAAAAATAGCGTATCGTGGAAGTTCAGAAGGGATTATCGGAATCTACAAAGTACCGGAGAACGCTTTAATGAATTTTACCCCCAATGAAAACACTTCAATCGTTATTGTTGAAGGTATAGAAAAGCCGGGCAATCTTGGGGCCATCCTTAGAAGTTGCGAAGCTTTTGGGATAGATGCACTCATCATTACAGACCCAAAAACCGATCTTTACAACCCCAATGTCATAAGATCCAGTGTTGGATGCCTGTTCGGAATGAATGTTTTTACATCAACAAATGAAGAAACGGCAGCTTTCTTAGAGAAAAATAATATAAAAACCTATTCTACCTTTATGAGTGAGTGTGCAAAGGATATTTATGAAGTAAATTTCAAAAAGAGCACAGCCATTATATTTGGTACAGAACACTCTGGCATAAGTGATTATTGGCTGGATCGGTCAGAAAACATATTAATACCAATGGCTGGCACCATAGATTCTCTAAATCTGAGTAATGCAGTTGCCATCAGTTGCTATGAAATTTTAAGACAAAAAAAGGCATAAAAAAAACCGTCTCGATGTTCGAGACGGTTAATCTTAATTGCGTAGTGCTAATTATTTTGCAGCTTCTTCAGTTTTTGGAGCTTCAGCAGCAGGAGCAGCAGCTTCAGTTGCAGGAGCAGCAGCAGAGTCAGTTGCAGGAGCAGCAGCAGAATCAACAGCTGGAGCAGCAGCAGAATCAGTAGTTACAGCTGTAGAGTCAGTTGTAGCTTCAGTAGTTTCAGCTTCAGTTTTTTTACATGCTACTAGAGAGATTGCAGCGATAGCAGCTACGAACAATGATTTTTTCATAATGATTTAAATTTAAATTTGTTTGTTAAAAATTGTTTCTTAATTAATTGTGTTCTCATTTGAACAAGACAAATGTATGGCGAGAAAAAAAAATTGCACAGAAAATTAATTGTAATATCTTTGTAAAACAGTTTACAAATTAGCACAACTGATTATCAGACTTTTAAATAAATACAGAAATTGAATCCTCTAGATATTTTACATTTTGAACAGTTAAAAACCGAAGTTCAAAACCAATATTTGAAGAATCACACCCCTTCTCATGATGATATATCAAAATGGAAAGGGATAGATATCATCTATTTTCAAGAGGACTTGAGGAAAATCACGAAAGCCAACATTTCCGAGAAGTCTTTTTACACCTATTTCAAATCCTCGTCCGTTACAAAACTACCAAGAATAGATATGCTGAATTTACTCAGCATATATGCAGGTTATGCATCTTGGTATGAATTCAAAAAGACCCATCTTTTTGCTAATGAAGTATTAAATGAAAACGAAGATGAAGTAGAAACAGGTGAAAACCCATCTTCCGAACAAAAAATAGACACCCCTTCCTTTGAACCGGTTAAAATTGAAGAAAAAGAAGTAACCTCCGAGATTGAAAAACCTATTTTACAAACAAGCGAGTCTGAAAACAAAGATGTTACGAGAATCCCAACAATAAATTTGGATGATAAAAAAAGAAAGAAAAACAGTATTGTAAAAGAAAATTTATGGGTAGCCATTTCGATTCTTTTATTGATTATGGTTGCTTTTTTTGCATTTAAAGACATGCTTTTGATGAAAGAATATACTTTCAAATTTATTGATGCCGATAGAAATTCTAACATCAATGCCGATTTGGATGTGAAAATTTTAAATAAAAACGAATCGCCCATCCTTATAAAAGTTCTACCTAACCAACCTTTTGTGTACAAAACCCACAATAAAGAGCTTACAATGGTTGTTTCTTCGCCGTATTACAAATCCGACACCATACAAAGAAATTTAGTAAACGCTCCTGACACCGAAAATATAGAGTTGAAACCGAATGATTACGCCATCATGCTGTATTATTATTCCAAATCTATTCAGGATTTAAAGAAAAAAAGAGAAAACCTCAATAAATTGATTAACAACAACGCTGTCATCTATCAAGTTTTCGACAACGAAAGATACGGTGTTGAAACGATGGACAAACAACGATACATCAGCTTGGTAACCCTGCCTACAACCTCTCTAGAAAATCTAGATGTCATCGATATTATTGGTGATAAAAATGGAAAAATCAGCATGATTAAATTTAAAATCGGAAACAATGAGAAAAATAAATAATACCGTACTAAGCCTTATAACCATTTGGTTTTGCTTCCTATCTTGCAACAATAAAGTTGAAGAAAAAAGCGAATTGGACACCTTGAGAAAAAGCAACAATAAAAAATCCTATCCCGTTACAAAAATGGATAGCATACAAGCCATACAGTTTATTACCAAACAAAAAATACAAGAACTCTTTGACCTTTCTGCCCTGTACACTTCAGGTACCAAAGACACAGAAATAGACTCCATCATCTATCAACAAATGATGGGTTATTTTGAAAAACCCGATTCTGCAAAAGTGAGCAGTACCCTTCTGCAAATGGACAGCCTAAAAGTGAGAAAAGCGAAGATTGGCGATCTCGAAGTAAACAAGGTGATTGAAGGGAAAGACACGATGGATTTGGCTAAATTCAAAGTAGAGTTTTTTGGTGAAAACAACAAAAAAATTGGAGATTTTGACAAAACCGTTCGCTACACTTTGACAACCAATCCGGTAAAATTCAAAAAAGAATTCAAATTTTATTTTGTCGATTTTGATATCAAAGCTCCAAAAGACAGCACCTCATTGGGCAAAACCAAATAATCCAAAGCCACATCTTCCGGCCGAACATCTTCGATGATATCTTTGGGTTCGAAAAAATTGACACCAACCTTTTTTGCATCGGTATTGATTTGATTAAAAAATTGATCGTAAAATCCTTTACCATACCCCACTCTATGCCCATTGACATCGCAATACAACAAAGGTGTGAGGACAAAATCAAATGATACATTCTGCACCTCGGTGTTCGATTTAGGCTCTTCTATATCCCAATTATTTCTAACCAATTCGGTATCGGGAAACAACTCAATCGTAATCATTTCATTTTCAATCAATTTAGGAACAAAAACTCTGATTTTGTTTTTGAAAAAATAATCAATAAAAAATTGAGTGTTGACTTCTTTAAATTTTTCGATACTCAGGAAAAGATGAACTTTCTGACCTTTTTGAGGTTGGAAAAAAGATAAAAAAGAATGAAAAATTTGTCTAGATCTTTCTTCCACTTCAGTAGGGCTAAGGTTCTTGCGCTTTTGCAAGTACTCTTCTCGGATCGACTTCTTTTTCATTCTTTTTTGTATGATTATACCTCTTTAACAGAGATAATGTTTACCGGACACGCTTTCGCTGCCTTTTCACAAGGTTCAAAAGCAGTTTGCATGGGAGTTTTCAGTGTAAAGAATCCCTTCTTTTCAATTGATTTTAGCAAGACGGATTTTCCATCTTTTTTGGACATTCTGAAATATTCAGGAGCAAATTCGGCACAATAGTTACAACCGATGCACTTGTCCCTTTGCAATGTGATGATGACCATATAAATATTAGGATTGAACGAGTTCTGACTGGACTACTTTATACAATTTATCACTTGGTCGCACTCTGAAATCCGTTTTAAAGGTAATAACATCCGCCTTTGTTGCTTTTTGAGCATCTCCTTTCTGATCGACCATCATATCCTCTATCACCATTTCTTGCGAACCTGTTGTAGGACCTTGTATCAGTACAGTATCTCCAACGGACAAGTCGTAGGCTTCTATCAAGAATTCTGCAATATTGGATTTTGGATAGAAGTGTCTTCCTTTTCCAATATAAATTTTCTTTTGAGTTGCGCTAGAACCGGAGTTATCGGACCATTCTCCTAATTTTTGTCCTAAATAATAGCCGTCCCAGAAACCTCTGTTATATACTTTAGCCAATTCGCCCATCCATACATCTACTTTTTCCGGTGTAAATGTACCTTCGGCAATGCTATCGATAGCCTCACGATATGCTTTGGTAACGGTAGCTACATATTCTGGAGCACGACCTCGACCTTCAATTTTCAGTACCTTCACACCTGCATCTACGATCTGATCTAAGAAACCTATCGTACACAGATCTTTTGGTGACATCATGTATTCGTTATCCAACTCAATTTCAAAACCAGACTCTTGGTCTATAACGGTGTATTTTTTTCTACAATTTTGTTTGCAAGCTCCTCTATTTGCAGATGAGTTATGAGAATGAAGACTCAAATAACATTTTCCTGAAACCGCCATACACAAAGCACCGTGCCCAAAAATCTCAATTTCTACAAGGTTGCCAGAAGGACCTTTCACTTGATCTTTTTCAATTTGTTGACAGATTTTTTTGATCTGGGTAACGCTCAATTCTCTGGACATCACCATGGTATCTGCAAACAGTGCATAAAACTTAACCGTTTCTATGTTGGTAATGTTAATTTGAGTAGAAATATGAACCTCCATCCCAATTTGTCTTGCGTAGGCAATTACAGCCTGATCCATCGCGATTACCGCAGTTAGATCCGCTTCTTTTGCTCTATCCAAAAGTGTTTTGATGATGGACAAATCGTGATCGTAAATAATGGTATTTAGGGTAAGATAAGTTCTGACATTTTTCTCTTTACATCTTCTTGAAATTTCCGGCAAATCGTCAATGGTAAAGTTCATCGAAGCTCTGGCTCGCATATTCAGTTGTTCTACCCCAAAATATACCGAATCGGCACCGTTATCTATTGCAGCTTGAAGAGATGTAAAATCACCTGCTGGCGACATCAACTCTATTCTTCCTGATTTTGTCATTGTAAAATTAAAATTTTTGCAAAGATAAGTAATTTAATGCTAAACCATTTCCTACGCTGCATTTCAAAATTCATCCCAATTGTGAACACAACTTCAACCTAAAAAAATTAAAAAAAAATTAAAAGAATGTTTAAGTTTTCATAAAATCCAATACATCCAGATGCATTTTGTTAAATTTTAGTTAAAACTACGATAAACCCACAGTCGTCAACAACAATTTTGCATTATATTTGATATATCGAATCAAAATTCAAAAATAGAATCAGCATGAACAATACAATCAAAAAATTTCTTCCATTTGCAATGGTTGGGGTAATCTCTGGAGCTACAACATTTGGAGCCATTCATTTCGCTGAAGCATCAAGAAACAGCACCTCCGATTTAAATTATTTTAAACCTGCAAATGAAAATGCACAGTTTGCAGGACTAAACACAGCCGTAGTTGGTGAAGATTTTGTAAAAGCAGCAAAATCTGCCATTCCGGCTGTGGTCACCATCAAAAGATATTCAGACGCTGCACCAAGACAACAAATGAACGACCAAGACCTGTTTGATTGGTTTTTTAAAGACCAAATGAGAGGTTCGCAGCCTGGACAAAGAGCCCAAAAACCTAAAAATGCACCAGACGGGATGGGTTCTGGTGTCATCATCTCTCCCGACGGCTACATTGTCACCAACAACCATGTTGTGGAAGGTGCAAGTCGATTGGAAATTGTACTTTCAAACAAAAAAACATTTGTTGCCAAAATGATTGGGACCGATCCCAATTCCGATATTGCTTTGTTGAAAATCGAAGAAAAGGGACTTCCATTCCTTAATTTTGGAAATTCGGACAATGTAGAAATTGGACAATGGGTATTGGCTGTAGGAAATCCTATGGGATTGAACTCCACAGTTACCGCTGGGATCATTTCTGCAAAAGCAAGAAACATCAATTTATTAGGCAGAAATGCCGCTGCTAAAAATCCGTTAGAATCCTTTTTACAAACCGATGCCGCCATCAACCCTGGCAACTCGGGAGGCGCCTTGGTCGATACCAACGGAAATCTCATTGGGATCAACTCCGCCATATCGTCAAATACCGGTTATTATGAAGGTTACGGATTTGCTGTCCCTGCCAATTTGGCTAGAAAAATTGTAGAAGACATGAAAAAATTCGGGATGGTGCAAAGAGGATATTTAGGAATCCAGTTGGTTGACCTCTCCAATGAAGAAGAAGTCGCAAACTACAATTCCATCAAAAAAGCCAATCTAAAAGCAGGAAAAGGCGTTTATATTACGGGATTGAGCGACAACAGCGGCTCTAAAGATGCCGGATTGAAAACAGGAGATATCATTACTAAAGTTGATAACTCGGTCATCTCCGGACAATCTGTATTAATGGGAATTATTGGAGAAAAAAGACAAGGAGATAAGGTGCAAGTCACTTATTTGAGAAACGGCGTTGAAAACACAACCTTGGTCACACTAAAAGATCAAAATGGAAACACTTCATTCAGAAGTTTAGCAGACTTGACCATTCCTGAAAAATTAGGTGCCGATTTCGCACCCATCGATCAAAAAGTAAAAGTATATTACGGTATTGAGAACGGTGTGATTGCTAAAAATGTGATTGCAAACGGAGAGTTGGCCAAAATAAATGTCTCGGAAGGAAATATTATTTTTGAAGTTAACAACAAGCCTGTTAATTCACAAAAAGACATAGAAAATATTTTGAAAGGTTATAAAGGTACGGTATCGGTTAAATATTTAGACGACAACGGCAGAATAACCAGCAGAGGATTTAGCATGCCTTAAGCCTGAAGTTCATCAATAAAAAAACGCATCCTAGGATGCGTTTTTTATTTTTTTAGAATTCTTCTTTTTCCTTTCGTAAAAGACTTCAACAATCTTACCTCCTATCCAGGAAAACGGAAAATAGATCAGAAAAATGGATATCTTATAAAAAGTAGGATGATGCGGAAAGACCACGACATCAATCATGGCTACGAAAAGCATGATGAAACCGATCAAAATGGCATACGCTACTTTCGCATACTTCACAATCATGGCGGTAACTACACCGGCAATGGTGGTACCCAAACCTGATATGAACAATAAAAAACCAAAAAATCCTGAATTGCCGTCCATACTTTGCAAAAATTTGTTCCAATGTTCAAAAGGCGAATATCCATCAAAGGTTCTCCATTCGGGAACCATACGGATACCGACAGTTACGGTAAAAGCAACAATGCCCATACCCACAAGAATCGCAAAAGTATTTCTAATAAAATTCATTAATCTTGGTGTGCAATCATAGAGATTTCCACATCTACATTTTTTGGTAAACACGAAACTTGAACCGTTTCTCTTGCTGGGAAATTTCCTCCTTCGAAATACGATGCATAGATGTCATTCATCACGGCAAAATCATCCATACTTTTTAGGAAAATCGTAGCTTTAACCACATTGTTAAAAGTCATTCCTGCTTCCGTAAGAATGGCTTGAAGATTTTTCATCACTTGGTGTGTAGAGGCTTCAATACCTTCGGCCAGCACGCTTCTACTAGGATCTACAGGGATTTGTCCAGAAATGTACAAAATTCCGTTAGCAAGTACAGCTTGAGAATAAGGCCCGATTGCTGCTGGAGCATTTGTTGTATTGATGATTTGTTTCATAATTAAAAAAATTGATTGTATTATTTTTAGTTTAAAATTAAATTTATTTCCCGATAATTTTTTTTACAAATATAAATCATTCGACCAATAAATCTCTAAAACTTCGCATTGGGTTGGTTAAAACTTCTGTCCTTATACTTCACCGCGTCTTTTAAGATGTTCGCTTTGATCCCGATAAAAAAGTCATAAACTTTATATTGCCCGAACGGAACCCAATTAAAATTGATCGTAAAACTTCTCTGATCTCTTGCAAAACCAATTCGCGTATAGGCCAATTCTTTGGTTACAAAATCGTAATTGGTGGTTGCAGTCACATTCCAATATGGGGTTAATTTTATATTTCCGTCCAAACCAATGGTTGCAATGGTGTTTCCAAATCGATTGGTGGTTTTGGAATACGCGTAATTGGCTGTAACATTTAAAGTCCAAGGCTGGTCAAAATGAGCATAATGATCGTCATCAAAATAATAATTTTCATTTCGAATTCTCCCTTTTGAACTGTACTTTTTACTGTAATCCTCCTTTTTACCAAACAACTCGTCGCTCAATGGATAGCTCAATTGCATATTAAATCCTTGAATATGAAAATGTCCGAAATTTTCAGTTCGCACACCAACATCCGAACCTTCAGTAAACACCACCTCATACGGATCGATAACCAAACCGGTATTGATGTTCATTTTCCCGTTAAACAAAGAAGTCTGCCCATTGATATTGAAAGGAGACCAACGATGGGATTTGGCAGCAAAATTATAATTCCCGGAAATATTAAGCGTTTCGAAAATTTTAAGCTTTTTAAACCCTACAGAATCGGATTTACTCCTCACCTTCATTTCGATGTTATTTCCTAAAGAAAATCCTACACTCCCCATCATCCCTGTGGTTGGCGTGCCAATTATTCCTTTTTCGAAAATAGAATACGGAGTCAGCACCCCTGTAGCATCGTAATAATTTTTATAATAACCAAACTCGGGTTTTCCAAAATCCGGTGAATAATTAAAACTAATCTGTGGAGTCATCATGTGTCGTATCCCTTGTATTGCAGATCCTTTCTTGAACATGACCGTTTTGTACAAAGTAGTTTGCACACTGGTAGATGCCGAAAAATACGAAAATCCTGCAATCCCTTTGTTCATTTCATCAACCACTTTATTTTCTATTGGATTGTAAGAACGGTTCAGGGATTTCGTAGTCAGACCGTTATTGATATTGGCTCCCAAGCTAAAGGTAAAATATTTTGCAATGGTGGTATTGGTTCCCAAGGCAATGCTGTTCTTCAGTCCCGTTTGCATATTGTCCCACATTTCTTTTTTGAACAGTTGATCCTCGGTAACCGACACATAATTGTTGAAATCAAATCCCGTATTCACGGTAATATTTTCCAACAAGCCTTGTCTTATCCCGGATTTGGGATTGAAGAGATAAAACTGATTGATGGCCACATTCATCTGAGGCAAACGAATATCCGAAAATCCGGTAGAAAAGTTTTGAGAATAACCTGCAGTCCCGGTGATGGTTAGCGGCAAGGTCAAAAATCTTTTGGTTAAACTAATGGTCGAATTTTGTTGTGCATTCAACACATTTTGGTTGAAAATGTAATTGTTGTTGATGGTGTTGTTGTAAAACTTAGAGCTTACAATATCCACAGAGGCCGAAAAATTCAGGAAAGGATTGGCTTTAGGATCCTGGCTGTGCCTCCAAGAAACTCTAAAAGTTCTGTTTTTAGAATAATTATCCAATCCGTTGATCCCACGAATGGTCGTTCCGAAATCGGACTGAAAACTACCGCTGTATTTATATTTTTTCACATAATTGACCTCAGGTCGGATGTTCCAGCTCCCTTTGGTATAGATGTCCGAAAGAATTTTAAGGTCAAAGTGCTCACCCAGAGGTTGGTAATATCCCAAACCGTTCAAGAAAAACCCGACATCCTGTCTTTCACCAAAACTTGGGATCAGGATTCCGGCACTTCGGTTATCTGAAAACGGCAACACTGCAAAAGGCAGTATCAACCGAGTTGGAACCCCTTCTACAAACAATTGAATAGGCCCGGTGATTATTTGAGACTTATTTTTCCCTTTCACCAATTTTATACTGGACGCCAGCATGTGGTAATCCGGAAGACTGTCTTTTTTCTTAATAAAATATTCGTCGGTCGTAAAAACGCCATTTTTCATAAAAAATACCGTATCGTTGTATTTTTTTGTTTTTTTGGCTACAATAACCCCTTCACTTTCTTCGGTTCGGGCATTAAATGCAATGGCTCTTTTGGTTTTATAGTTAAAATTAAAGTGATCCGTTTCGTATTTTTTACCTCCTTGCAGGGTGACAACCGGTTCTAAAACCTTTTCTAGAGAATCCAACTTACCTTGGGCGAAAATCACTCCTTTATCCCAATCTATACTAATATAATCGGCATCTACTTGCATATCTTGATATTTCACCTGAGCTTTATGCTTGAGATAAGTCATCTTTTTAGGCAAATCATTTCTTATGCTTTCGGCTTTATACCGAACAACATCGTCCAACGCTTCTTTTTGGGTAGTCGTTGTGGGGGAAACGGTATCCTGATTCTTTTTAACAGCCAATAATTTATCACTTTTTTGTTGTGCTAAAAAATTGTTAAAAATTAGGATAATTAAAATATGTAATATATTTTTGGAGCAGTTACTGAACAATTTTATAAGTATAAAAATTCGGCTTCAAAATTAAATATAATTTTTAAAATTTAGAGATGAACCTAATAAGATTTTATTTTAAAAGATATTTCACATTCATTTTCGTTTTTTTATTTGGATTAACGATGGCTCAAAAAAAATTCACCATCGTCCTAGATGCAGGTCACGGTGGCGAAAAAGATCCGGGTGCAACTAGAAAATACGACGATTTGGGTACCGTTCGTGAAAAAGACATCACCTTGGCAATCGTACTAAAACTGGGTAGGATGTTGGAAAAAAACAAAGAATACAAAGTGATCTACACCAGAAAGGAAGATTTCTACCCGTCCTTAGGAGATAGAACCGACTTGGCCAACAACAGCAAAGCCGACTTATTTATATCCGTACATGTAAATTCTACCGCCAGCAAAATAGCGACTGCTACAGGTACAGAGACTTTTGTACAAGGTCCTAACCAAAACAAAACCAACTTAGAAGTTGCTAAAAGAGAGAACGATGTGGTCTTTTTAGACGACAAGGATAGAGAACGATTCGCGTCTTACGATCCCAGTTCTCCGGAATCCCTAATTGCATTAAAGGTTAACCAAAGCAAATACCTTATGGCCAGTCTTACCTTTGGAGCATTGGTGGAAGAAAATTTTGTAAACAAAGACAAAAGATACTCCAGAGGAGTAATGCAAAAGGATCTCCATGTCCTTAGGATGAATGCCATGCCTTCTGTTTTGATAGAAACCGGCTTCATCAACAATCCGGAAGATGCTCGATATCTGGCTTCCGACAACGGCCAAGACGAAGTTGCAGCCAGCATCTTTGATGCGATCATCAAATACAAGAAAACCATTGATCAAAAAAGTGGAATAAAATCCGGACCTAAAAAAGAAGACAAACCCGCTGAAATTCCTTTGAAAAATGATTTCAGAATCTTTTTATTCAGCAGCGCCAACAAATACAATGAAAACGACCCCGAACTAAAAGGTCTCAACAACATTTTGATCTTAAAGGAAAACGACATGTACAAATATTATTATGGTGCTACCAATATGGCTTCTATAAGAGACAACAACCAAAAGACTGCAAGAGATGCAGGATTTAGAAATTCTTATTCCGTTGGCTTCGTCCCAAACCAAAGCATCAATTTTGGATATTACACCTTAGAAGTTGCTGTAAGTAAAGAGAAGTTAAACTCGAAATCGTATGTACAACAAACGCTTAGTCCATTGGAAAGAAACAAGAAGGACGGTATATTCTATTATACTTACGGTAAGGTAAACAACCTGGAAGACGCTATAAAACTGCAAAAAGAAATAGAGGCCAAAGGGATAAAAAACTCAGTAATCGAAAAAAAAATAAAATAAATTAAAAATACACTTGCAGATATAAAAAATATTCCTACTTTTGCAACCGGAAAAACGGCCTATTCGTCTAGTGGTTAGGACTCAAGATTTTCATTCTTGCAACAGGGGTTCGATTCCCCTATAGGCTACTAAGTTTTTTCAAATATTTTCTCAATCGAAAAAAAAATTGAAAAAATATTTGCAGAATAAAAAATAAGTTATATCTTTGCAACCACAATTGAGACAGTAAGTAATTATGGCAAATCATAAATCAGCATTAAAGAGAATCAGACAAAACGCAGTAAAAAGATTGCGTAACAGATATTATCATAAGACTGCTAGAACAGCTATGAAAGTATTAAGAAATGAAGAGGACAAAAAAGTTGCTACTGAGCAATTGCCTAAAGTAATTTCTTTGTTGGATAAGTTGGCTAAGAAAAACATTATTCACAAGAATAAGGCTGCTAACTTAAAAAGTAAATTGACTAAGCACGTTAACAAATTAGCGTAATTATAAAATCTACGGCCCGTTCGTCTATCGGTTAGGACCTCAGATTTTCATTCTGGTAAGAGGGGTTCGATTCCCCTACGGGCTACAAACCTTCAGAGCAATCTGAAGGTTTTTTTATTATATTTGAATAAAAAAAAAATAAAATGAATATTCTCATTGTCAACGGTCCCAATCTTAATCTCTTAGGTAGTCGCGAGCCTGAAATCTACGGCTCCACAAGTATGGAAAGTTTTTTAGAAACTTTAAAAAAGGAATTTAGTAGCTTGAATATTCATTATTTCCAATCAAATATAGAAGGGGAAATTATCAACCGTTTGCATGTTGATGATTACGACGCCTTAATCATCAATCCTGGTGCTTATTCACATTATTCCTACGCCATAGCAGATGGCCTTAAAAACATTAAAAAACCTAAAATTGAAGTCCACATTTCTAACATCTACAAAAGGGAAGAATTCAGGCAAAAATCGGTTACTGCTGCACAATCGGACGGTGTAATTACCGGTTTTGGTCTTAACGGCTACCGATTGGCTGTTTTAAATTTAGTACACTCGTAACAAAGGAAAATCAGAATGCCAACTCAAATTGTCCCACAAAATAAAAAACCGCTCTCTTTTGAGAACGGTTTTATTATAATTGATAAGATAATTTTATAGTTGAGGACCTGCTGCAACCAATCTTTTACCTTCTTCGTTATCGCAATATTGCTCGAAGTTTTTAATGTATCTTCCTGCAAGATCCTTAGCTTTCACTTCCCACTCAGAAGCATCGGCATAGGTTGCTCTTGGATCCAAAATACCTTCAGAAACATTTGGCAACGCTGTAGGAATTTCTAAATTCATAATTGGCACGATGGTTTTTTCTGCTTTCTCGATAGAACCGTCGATGATTGCATCAATAATCGCTCTGGTGTCTTTTAGAGAAATTCTTTTACCAGTACCGTTCCAACCAGTGTTTACCAAATAAGCTTTAGCACCGTGCTCTTTCATTTTACCGATTAAAGTTTTAGAGTACATGGTTGGGTGAAGGGTTAAGAAAGCCTCACCAAACGCTGGAGAGAAAGAAGGTTGAGGTTCTGTAATTCCTCTTTCAGTACCCGCTAATTTTGAAGTATATCCACAAAGGAAGTGATATTGAGCTTGATCGTCATTTAAAATAGAAACCGGAGGCAATACTCCAAAAGCATCTGCAGATAAGTAAACTACTTTTTTTGCATGTCCCGCTTTGGATGGCAATACAATCTTGTTGATGTGATAGATTGGGTAAGAAACTCTGGTATTTTCTGTAATTGAGCCGTCTTTGTAATCGGCAACACCGTTATTAACAACTACATTTTCCAGCAAAGCATCTCTCTTAATCGCACGGAAAATATCCGGTTCTTTTTCTTCAGAAAGATCGATCACTTTTGCATAACAACCACCTTCATAGTTGAAAACTCCATTGTTATCCCAACCGTGTTCGTCATCACCGATCAAATATCTTTTAGGATCTGCAGACAAAGTAGTCTTACCTGTTCCGGATAGACCGAAGAAAAGGGCAACATCGCCGTCTTCACCTACATTCGCAGAACAATGCATAGAAGCCATTCCTTTTAAAGGTAGATAATAGTTCATCATGGCAAACATCCCTTTTTTCATTTCACCACCGTACCAAGTACCGCCGATGATTTGCATTTTTTCGGTAAGGTTAAACATTACGAAATTTTCAGAGTTTAATCCTTGTTCTTTCCAGTTCGGGTTCGTTGTTTTAGAGCCGTTCATAACGATGAAATCCGGTTCTCCAAAGTTTTCCAACTCATAATTGGAAGGACGAATGAACATATTGGTTACAAAATGTGCTTGCCAAGCTACCTCCATAATGAATCTCACTTTCAGACGGGTATCCGGGTTGGTACCGCAATAGGTATCTACAACATATAATTTTTTTGAACTTGACAATTGGTCGATAACCAAAGATTTACAAGCTGCAAAAACTTCTGGAGTAGTTGGCAAATTCACTTTACCGTCCCAATTGATGTTATCTTTGGATACATCATCTTTAACGATAAATCTATCTTTAGGAGAACGCCCTGTGAACACACCTGTTTTTACAGAAATCGCTCCAGATTCAGTCAATTCACCTACTTCGTATCCTTGGTTTTCTGTTGAGATTTCGTCTTGATAAAGTTCTTCGTATGAAGGATTATAAACTACTTCTTGGAATCCTTTAATTCCCATTTGATGCAACTGATCAATAATTTTGTCGTTTTTCATAATTACTTCTCTGTATTTTACAGATTATTAGATTAATTTATAGTTAAAAAAATAAGGTTCTAAAGATATTAATAAAGCACTAAATTGGCAAATAATTGTAACTGATATAAAACATTATCAATCACAAAATTAGTTGTTCCCAATCCCAGATATCGGCAAATCCTTTGTCCGAAAAGTATGCCCGGTATCCTTCAAATTTTTGGGTAAGGACAAAATCTCCACCCCAAGCCCCAAGACTTTTCACAAAAACAGGACAGTCGGAAAAGCGACTGCTTTTCACCGTTTCTAGTCCTAAAAACTCAGAGACTTTCCCTTCATGAATGTCCATTAAATTTGAAAATGCACTCATGTTTTTAGCATTCAAAATTTCATTGGTTAAAGAAGACATTTCGTCAATCATAGAGGTGCTTTTCTCTTTTGATCGATACAATCGTATGCCCTCACGAGAGTCTTTTTTTTGATTGAGATGAATAAAAATAAGTTCAGAATAAAAATCCGGTTTATAAACCATAGATTTTATTTCTCTTTTGGGTGTACACGAATATAAAATTGCTGTTTTTCTTTCGGCAACAGCGATATCATAACCGCTACCACCAAGTGATATTTCGTTGAGTTTAAAAGGACAAACTCCGGCCCAACTTGCCAAATTGGTCATCAAAGTCGAACTACTACCCAAACCATAATTGGATGGAAACTGAAGGTTGGTTTTAAAGTGGTACGAATTACCTTTTTCGAAAATACCTCCTCTCAAAAATTCAACATTTTGCAAGGTTTTTTTCACAAATTCAGCCGAAACCACATCGTTCGTTTCAATTATTTCCCAAGTCGTGAAGTCAATAACGGCTTTTAGCCATGGTCTATTTTGATGATGGGCTTCCCAAAAAATAAAAGAAGCTTGGTCTTCCATAACTCGAACCACCATTTCCTGTCCGGCTTTTGTAGGAACAGCCAAAGCAAGTGCTCCATCCAAAACGAAGTACTCTGATGTTAATAAAAGTTTGCCGGGAGAAAAAATAGGAGACTGAATCATGAGTATATAAAGAGAAAAACCACAATTTTCCTGTGGTTTTCTGTTCTTATTTTAAATTGCTGAAGACAATACTGCTTCTGAGTTGATCTTTTTCACAAGACCTTGCAGTGTTTTTCCAGGTCCTACTTCTACAAAATTAATTGCACCATCGGCAATCATATTTTGAACAGTTTGAGTCCATTTCACAGGCCCTGTCAATTGTTTAATCAGGTTTTGTTTTATCTGTTCAGGATCAGAAACGGCTGTTGTAGTTATGTTTTGATACACCGGGATGGTTGCATTTCTAAACTTTGTATTTTCTATGGCAATGGCCAATTTTTCTTGTGCGGGCATCATCAAAGGAGAATGAAAAGCCCCATTCACAGGAAGCAACAAAGCTCTTTTTGCACCGGCTTCTTTCATTTTTTCACAAGCCAATTCCACAGCTTTTGTTTCACCTGAAATTACCAACTGACCTGGGCAGTTGTAATTTGCCGGAACCACAATACCATCAACAGAAGCACAAATTTCTTCCACTTTTTCATCGGCCAATCCTAGGATTGCAGCCATAGAACTCGGATTGGCATCGCAAGCTTCCTGCATGGCTTTAGCTCTTGCTGCCACCAGCTTCAATCCGTCTTCGTAAGAAAGAACTCCGTTTGCAACCAAAGCAGAAAACTCTCCCAAAGAATGCCCTGCAACCATTTCGGCACCCAGTCCATTCACTGCTTTTAGAGCAGCTACAGAGTGTAAAAATATAGCCGGTTGCGTTACCTCGGTTCTTTTAAGATCTTCGTCTGATCCGGAGAACATGATGGAAAGTATATCGAAGCCTAAGATCTCATTTGCTGCTTGCATCAAATCCTTTACATCTTTTCTGGAATCGTACAATTCCTTTCCCATTCCTACGAACTGAGAACCTTGACCAGGAAATATTAGTGCTTTCATAAATATAATTGAATGTTTTATAGGTTTTTAGTTGTTTATTTTAAAGGTATCAATACCTTACCACTCTGAACCCCGTATTGATAAAAGCGCCATTGTTTTTAGCTTTTACAAATTCAAACTTGGTTGCCAATTGAGTTTGTACCTTCGTTATTTGCTTAAATAGTTCACCGGATTTGTTCTCACGGCTTAACATATCGTTCACCACATCAAAACCTATGATGGCGTATTTGGATGGTGTTGTACAGTATTTAGCTTTGTAATCGGCTAGGATTTCTTTTTCAAAAGTCCCATCCGTATTAATTTTTCTATCAATAAGATACACGAGATTCACCTGAGACAAATCGTCAATTTTCTTCTCAAAACTAGAAGAATAATACATGCTGAATGCTTTATTCCCCGTAGATTCTTTGGACAACTGTATCATGCGATTGGTAAAGGCTTCGCCAGAAATTTGTTGAGGATCTGATAAAATAGCAATGATGGGAGCCGGTTGTCCGGTCATCATATTCTTATCGATCTTGATGTCGTCCGCTGATTTAACAATACTTACGACCGCATTTTTTAATTTTTTCTCCAACTGAGCACGAATGTACTGTGCGTTTCCGGGATCGTTACCTGCTAAAATATAAATTTTTTGGTTGGAATATACTTTTTCCACCTCTTCGTTGATCTTGTCGGCATAGACTTTATCGTTGGTTTCAACAATAATCAGATTGTTATAATCGTATAAATCTTCTGAGTTGGCAAATGGAGACACGATCGGAATTTTTTTATCCCCTACAAATTCCAAAGCTTCTAAAATACTGGACTTGAAAAAAGGACCGATCATCAAATCGGTGTTGTTGACATTGATCTGAGAAAGTGAATTTTTAAAACTCTGTTCATTTCCGGCATCAACCACTATAACATCTAATTTTTGACCGGATTTTGCATTTCTTTCTATTGCTAATTTTGCCCCTTTTAAAAACTCTAGAGACATCGCTCTGTATTTAGAGTCGTTGGAGTTGTATCCAAACGGCAACATCAAAACTACACCAAGTGCATCACCACTTTTCTTTTTATACGCCACATCCAGTTTTCTAACTTTCAGATTCATCCCAGCTTTTAAGCCTTGAGACAACGATGGATTCCATGCTAAAAGTTCATCGATGCTGGAACCGAATTTATTTACCAAAGAAAAAATGGTATCACCAGATTCTACGGTATAAGTCGCAAACTCATCTTTTGGTGAAACTGAAGTGTTTACAGAAACCGGTGTTGCTGCAACAGGAACAAATACTTCTTGCGGATCGCCGTATTTTTTGATTTTGTTCATAGGAAGCTTCAATTGAGCTCCTATTTTTAAACCTTCTGTTTCTAGTTGTGGGTTGTATTTTTTAATATCGCTTTCAGAAACTTTAAATTTCTTTGAAATTCCGTATAGCGTTTGTTTGGGCTGAATGATGATGATTCCCAAATCCGAATCGGATTTTATATTCCCCGAAGGTTTTGATTTAGAATTCACCGTAAGAACATCGCCCAAATTCACTTTTCCATCTTTTATAGAAGGGTTCAGTTTTAAAAGGTCGTCCAGCGTAATTCCGTATTTTTTTGCAATACTGTATGCCGTATCCCCTTGGGATACCGCATGTGTCTGTTGGGCAAAAAGTCCAACAAATAGGGTTGATAATGCTACGGTGAATATTTTTTTTCTCATGTTTTTATAAAGCACAAAATTAAGGCTTTCAAAATGAATAGACAACAACATTGAGTTCGGATTTTTCAATTGAAATATTGTTATAGCAATCCTGAAGCCATTCTGAGCCATAATCGGCATAAAATTCAGAAAAATTCCAAACTCTTTCTTGCCAAATACCGGCAGGATGGACTTCTGAAAATACATTTTCTATTCGAGATACCTTTTCTTGTTGTTTAATTTTCTCCGCTTTCAAAAGTCTTTTTTTCATACGATCGTACGACTTCATTTGTCGCATTTCCTCAGCATTAATCAATTGTCCAAAGCTAAAATCGGTATGAATGGATTGGAATTTAAGTTCCTGAAAAATGGTTTTCAGTTCATTTTCCTTTTCAGAAATTAAGGATTCCAACGGATGATTGGACAATAATTTCGTTTTGATTGCCGTCTGTTTATTTCCCAAAACCTCTTCAATACTTAATCCTAATTTTTGCATTTTCCCTAAAGTTTTTTCAGACAAAAACAGAAGTGAATTTCTAGGGACCAGAATGGGAAAATCCAAATTTATTGACTTAAAACATTCGATCAGTTCCAACCAATAGGCAATTTCCGCATTCCCGCCAATGTAGGCTAAATTGGGTAATATTATTTCCTGAAATACAGGTCTCAAAACCGCATTGGGGCTGAATTTTTCAGGATTATTTTTAAGCTCATTAAGAATTTCTTCTTTTGAAAATTGTAATGAAGTATCTACCACCACAAATTTTTCGCCATCAAATTCAATACGGTTTCTGGTTTTCTCAAGATAAAACAAATTGATTTCTCGAGGATTTACCTGAACTTTTCCATAGTGCTGCTTCAAATCAAGGATGGTCTTCTGAGTACTTTTATACAACAAATTTTCCGTTAGCTCCTTTTGAAAAGTTTCTTTCATAAGAGCTTTCAATCGTTTGTCATCGCCATCGATCATCAACAAGCCGTATTCGGAAAAAAGTTGATGCACCAACTTTCGAGTTGCTTGGGTCAGAGTTTCCCCTTCTTTGTAGGAACTCTTCATGAGGTCTATCAAATCGCCACCAAACTTTCTATCTTTAAAAGAATTTTCAAAATTTTGGATAAAATCTAAGTCTGAAACTTGAATTCGTCCCACTGCTCCACCCGATTCTTCTCGAATCGAAAACACTTCTCCTTCGGCTTTAAAATGATTGATTTCTTCAAAATCATGATCCTCGGTCGCCATCCAAAATAGTGGAACAAAATGATGATTGGGATGGATTTTGTTCAACTCGTTAGTGCTTTTGATAACCTGCGCAATTTTATAAATAAAAAATACAGGCCCCGAGAATAAATTAAGCTGATGCCCCGTCGTTATGGTAAGTGTATTTTTGTTGGATAACCTATCTAGATTTTCTTTTTGCAAAGCACTCAACGATAAATCTTGATGCTGATCGCACAAAACTTCAGAAAGAATTTCTCTATTATAAGGTGAAAAACCTAAAGTTTTAGATTCTATTTTATTCTTAATATTTTCATGATTCCACACCAAAGATTGAGTTTCTTCAATCTTTGCGTTTAGAAAATCTTTCACAAGAGTTGGGATGCTTTCTAAATTCTGAAATGGTATTTGGGCTAAGGCTTTCACGAGACTAAATTAGGAAAATAAATACCACACAATACCTAAATTCAAACGAAAATCGTAAAACGGATAATGTGGCGCTGCATAAACTTTGTTAGGACTGATCAAGGTGGTAAGATGCTGACCTTCGATAAAGAAGAACATTTTTTTTACTTTAAAATTAAAATATGCATCGACAATGGGTTGTCCTCCAATTGCAAAAGAAGTAAGTCCCGGCAAAGCATATTCATTTAAAATGGGCGAAAATTCTCTGGAATTGAATTTACTGAAATAGTACACTTTTATTCCTGTTTGTATTTCAGCTTTATCCTTGAATGCTCTGGATTGATAGAAAAAATTGGCTCTTCCTAAAAAATTAGGAAGTGGCAGCATGTCTTTTCCAGAGCTGTTTTGTTGAAATTGCAAACGGGTATTCAGGAAAAAGCGACCGTAGTTCATGGTAGTCTCACCTCCGAGTTGGGCAATGCCTACGGCTTCTGAACTTTGTTCGGGTTGATAAAAACGGTTTAGATAAGTATAATTTTCTATTCTGTGGTATTTAGCAAAAAACTTTGTTTGCCAGAATTTCATACCCAATTCACCACCAAAAGACAGTGCATTTTCATTCTGAAAAAAGGGCATTTGGAAATTGTACGACAATACGGGAGATGAATTTACTAAATAATTAAAGCCCGGAGCCGAGGATTTGAAATTGGCAAAAGCATGAAGTGTATAGTCTTTGATGGGTTGAATAAACAAAGAGTTTTGCGATAAAATATAATTTCCAAAAACAGATCCTTTGGACAATTCTAATTTTGAAGCAAGAGAAAATACATCAGAAAATTTATACTTTAAATTTCCGACAAGCCCCAAGCGGTTCTCGCGATATTCCGGCAACATGGGATTTCCCAACAAAGCTTCGTTATTGGTTCCTAAACGAATGAGCTGATGTCGTATCCCCGCATCCAATTTAAACTTTTCGGCATCGTACAACAAAGAAATGCTGTTGCTTAAATTATCAGAAAACTTCTTGGACGAATTGTTTTTATGGTCTATGGCATCAGAAAAAAGACTTAAATCGGCCGATGACATTTCGTAGTAATACTTGTTGCTTTGATTGGAAAAAGTATGGTTGATCTTGAAAGGAAATCGTGCAATATCAAACAATGCCAATTGATGACTGAGATAATATCTTCTGTACGCAAATCGGGAATACGAGTCCGAAAAATTAACCGGTATGGTCTGTCTGTTGCTGATCTCAGAATTTCCCGCTTGGTAGAGCAAATCATATTCGTTAGTTATCCCTCCGTTTTCTTGATTGGTTATGTTTTGATGAATGAAATGTCCAAACAATTCGTAACGGTTATTTTTGGAAATATAATGGGTGGAAATTGTTGTATTGTTATTTACGGCCAAAGATTTTTGATAAGCCCCTTGTGATCGTAGTCCAAAATAATCAATTGCAAAATTGAATCGTTTACCTATATTTTGGGTATAAGTAGAATACAAAGAAGCACCGTTGCTAATACCGTTATGGAATACAAAAGCCGTAGTTGGTGTTTTCACATCGTAATATTTTACTTGATCCGCCGCTACAATTCCGTACGATTTATTGGTTGGCATAAGAGAAAGGTCGTACTGCCCATTCCAATTGTAGGTTAAAGAATTGTATCCAGAACCGATGTTGGCATATTGTATTGCACCAAAATTATCGTGATTGGTGTATTGTGAAAAGGAGTACGACTTGTCATGAGTCAGCAAAGTATCAAAAACTTTTTTTTCTGAAAACTGAGTCTGAAAACGGTAATCCGAAATGGTCGGATTAAAAATTTTGAGAGAATCGTTTTTACCTGAATTAACAACCAAAGTATCTTGATCTACTTCTGTAACTTTATTATTAGGCTTTACGATTTGTGAAAAAATAAGATTGGAAACCAATAAGAATATTAAAAATAAACTTCGCATAGATTAAAGATATCTTGCAAAAATACGAAAATATAGCAATAAAAAACCCCGCTTTAGAAGCGGGGTTGGTATGTAATTAATATTAATTAGTATCCAATATTTTGTTGAATAGCTGAATTCACATTAACTTCATCTTGTGGAATTGGCAAAGCCCACTTGTGACTTGACATTGGCAAGTTGGATGGGTTTGCACCAGGATAGTTCGCTGAACTAGATGTATAATCCGCAGCATCTCTATCAATACCTAAACCTGCTAAATTACCCAATCTCTTAAGATCTAAGAAACGGTATCCTTCGAAAGCGAATTCAATTCTTCTTTCATTTAAGATTCCAGCCCAAGCAGCTGTTGCATTACCATAAACTGGCATTGCAGGAGCTACAGTATTTCTTGCTGTTCTAATTGCCTGTACCGCAGTAGCAGCGCCGGCAAGGTCACCAGCAGCAGCTCTAGCTTCAGCTTTGATCAAATACATCTCAGACAATCTCATTACTTTGATATCGTTGTTATTTGCATTCGTAGCTGCTGTTGCCCAAGTTGCAGAACCAGTTGCAACACCTCCGTGTTTATTAATAATTAATTTATCCGTATTTCTATAATCAGAAGAAGTAGCATAATTAACATCTACAACTGAAGAAGGAGCGATAATAACATTTGCTCTAACATCGGACAAAGTACCTAAAGTATTAGCAGGTAAGTTTGTTGGATTTAAAACATTGTGCAAAGATCTACCAACTTCATAGAATGGAGAACCTGTCAAGTTCGGACGAATTGAACACCATGCATTGTGCAAGTTGAAACCTTGTGAGTTTTGGTTAGGAGTTCTTTTCAATTTGAACATTACTTCAGAAGAGTTGGTATCTGAGAAAAACATCTGCTTATACTGAGTTGGAGTAGCCAAAGTCAATACTCCAGAAGTAATTACATTGTCTGCCCAAGTTTCTGCATTTGCATAATCTCCTTTATACGCATAAGCTCTTGCTTTCAATCCCATTGCAAAAAACAAGTTCGCTGCCACTTGAGATTGAGCCATTGGATTGGCATTATACAAAGCAATTGCATTATCCAAATCTGAATGAATTAAAGAATAAAAAGCACCGTTAGTAGCTCTTGGATTTGTCTTTTCTTCCGGTTTAAAAACATGATCTGCTAATACACCAGCCAAGGCGTTATTATCTTTCATGTCAGGTGTGAAATATGACAAGATTCTCAAATGACAAAATGCACGAACAACCAAAGCTTGAGCTTTTATATTTGCAATTTTAGAAGCGTCTGCCGCATCGACTGGAGTAATTTTATCTGCAATCGTAATCACTCTATTAGCTCTAGCCAATGTGAAATATGCACCATTCCAAAGAGCACCAGGTGCACCTGCAGATGGAGTCATATAGAATACGAAATCATCATCTAAACCTTGACCACCGTTTGCAAAACCAATACCTACTTCATCAGTAAATACCGATACAAATTCTGCTTCTGATCTGCTGTTTAAGTTAGCGTATGTAGAATTTAACAATTGTTGTAATTCTGAACTGGTCTGAATAGCAACATCTTCTGTTAGTGCACCTGGAGTGAAAGGTGTCATTAAGTCTCTATCACAAGATACTAATGATAAACCTGCCACGACGATACACATATTGAATATTTTTTTCATTTTTTTTAAATTTAAATATTAATAATATTTATTAAAACTTAACATCAACTCCTAAAGTAAATGTTCTTGGAGATGGATATTGATATTGATCGGATCCTCTATTACTTTCAGGATCGTATCCTCTCCATTTAGTCCAGTTATACAAGTTCTCACCTTGTACAAAGATAGACAAATCTTTCACAAAGGTTCCTTCTAACACTGCTCTAGGCACTTTGTAACCAATTTGTGCATTTCTCATACGAACATAAGAAGCGTCAACTAAAAATCTATCTGAGTTGGCTTGATATGCATAGTTAGAAGCATTAAGAGCAGGAACATCAGTATTCGTATTTGTTGGAGTCCATGCATTCAATAAATCAGTTGAAACATTAAATGTTCCTAGTTCTCCTGGATCTAACATTCCTTCTAAATCCCAATCAAATCTAGATACACCACTTACAAAAGTAAATGTCGTGCTTGCATAGAATCCTTTATATCCTAAATCGAAACCGAAACCACCTTGATACTTAGGAGTAGATCCGTACTTAGCAAGTTTTCTATCGTCCATGGTTGGAGTTTCTGTTGGATTTCCATTTGCATCCTCAAACAATAAGTTACCATTTGCTGGGTTAACACCGATGTAGTGATAAACAAAAGGCAAGAATGTTTGATATCCGTTTTGAGATACTTGAGTTGGATTAGTTCCTACAGAAATTTTACCACCATTCATTTGAATTCCTTCAATAGTTTGGTTGTTAATAGATCCATTCGCTCTAAGAGTCAAGTTCCAACCTTCTCCGTGCTTGCTTCTCAAGATGTCGTACGCCAATCCCAATTCATAACCTTTGTTATAGATTGCATTGTCTGTATTTTTATCGATTGCCGTAGTACCTAAAGCAGGAACTGTTGGATCGGACATGAACAAGTCATAAGTTTTCTTGGTATAATAATCGAAGCTACCTCTTAATCTTCTTGAGAACAATTCGAAGTCTGTACCAATGTTATATGTTTTAGTTGTTTCCCATCTCAATTCTGGATAACCGAAAGAAATACTATATCCTAAACCACCGTTATAGGCATTATTAGATGGACTATAGATATCTAAGAAACCTGGAGGCACCAATCCTGAATAAATTGAACCTGAAACATATCTTTGGTTACCTACAGTACCGATAGATCCTCTAATTTTCCAAGAATCAACAAAGGATACATTGTCCATGAATTTTTCTTCATCAACATTCCAACGAGCACCTAAAGACCAGAATGTACCCCATTGTCTGTCTTTGTCAAATCTGCTGGTTCCATCTCTTCTCGCAGTAGCTACAAAACCGTATTTTTTACTGAAATCATACTCGAAACTTCCGAAATAAGAAATCATGTTCAAATGCAATCTTGATGCCGAAACTGAAGGTACATAGAAATCGTGTGAGGACACATCTGTAACATATCCAGCACCTGTATTAGGAATGAATGTTTTATGATTTAAACCTCTCTGAGTAAAGTTATTATTCTCTGTTGTTGAATGGTTATACTCCGCATTCCCTTGAACATTGAAGCTGTGCTCTCCAATCGTTTTGGAATAATCCAATTGCCAAAGGTTATTGAATAAGAACTCTCTTCTTTGAGCAATC
This sequence comes from Amniculibacterium aquaticum, assembly GCF_003852705.1. Classification (GTDB taxonomy): domain Bacteria; phylum Bacteroidota; class Bacteroidia; order Flavobacteriales; family Weeksellaceae; genus Amniculibacterium; species Amniculibacterium aquaticum. The sequence continues at coordinate 233,720 of NZ_REFA01000001.1, read as the reverse complement.
CCTTCGTTACCGTTAAAGTTACCTCCCATATATGAAGGGGTACCTTGAGTAGAAGAGAACAACAAACCGTTAAAAGAGTTTGGTCCAGTTGAAGAAACTGATCTCGTTGTCAAGAATTGCCCTGAAGTTCTAACTCTACCTGTAAGCCCTTCTAAGATTTTATAAGACATCTCAGCACCCGCATCCAATCTTAACTCGTCGGTTAGGTTAGGTGAAGTGTATAATTTATCAATCAAAAACAATGGTGTATACAATAAAGTACCGTCCGTTGCATAAAGATCAAAAACATCAAGAGATCCTGTATATAAACTTGGAGAAACATAAGGAGCACCTTTAAAAGCACCAATAATAAAGTTGTTATTAACACCTCCAGTTCCCAAAGCCTGTGCTTCGTTGTTCTTAGAGAAACCAACAGCCGTATTCAAGCTATACTTCAATCGATCGTTGTTACTTTTCCCTTCGATATTGTTACGAACATTGAATCTTTTAAGTGAAGTACCTCTTAGGATACCATCTTGCTCATAGTACCCAACAGAAGTATAAGAATTCACATTTTTACCTCCTGTAGTCAATGACAAAGTATGGCTACTAGAAACTGCAGGTCTAAAGAAATATTTAGTCCAGTCTGTATCAATTTGATAATTATCAATATCGCTTTGTGTCATGGTTGCTCCTAGACCAACACCAAATTGATTTTCTAAAGTCAACATTTGTCTGGAGTTCGCTTTGTTATACTTGTTAGTCTGAAGCATTGACACCCCAAAGAAAGATTGATAACGAACATCAAAACGAGATCCATAAGAACCTCTCTTGGTTTTGATAACAACCACACCGTTTGAACCTCTGTTACCATACTGTGCAATTGCAGTTGCATCTTTCAATACCTCGATACTTTCGATATCTTGGGAGTTGATTGATCTAAAGTTATCAGAGTTGGATGGAAATCCATCAATAACATATAGAGGATCTGTACTACCGTTATAGGTACCTACCCCTCTAATGATTACTGAAGACTTTGCACCTGGCTGACCTGTTCCTGTGGAAATGTTCACCCCTGCAAGCTGTCCTTGAACAATATTCATGGCATTTGCATTTGGTCTATCCTCAATTGTTTCACTTTTCACTTGAGCAACAGAGATAACCGCTGTTTTTTTACTTACGGTTCTGTACCCTTGCACAACAACTTCGTCAATTTTTTTCTCCTTAGTTACTGTGTCTTTTTTCGCCTGAGCATCAACGCCTTGTCCAATAAAGAACAAAACCCCCATGCTTAGCACTCGCAATTTTACATTCATATTAACAAATTTTAATATTTTTATCGTACAAATATGTTAAATATAATTAACATACACAAAGAAATATTAAAAAAAAGAAAAAACTTAACATTCCATGCCAATTTTTTCTAATATCGATGTTTTGCATTAATAATAATTCTTTATTTTATCATATTTCTAATTTTGACACTAAAATAACGATTATAGAAATCAAAATAAAATTAAAATATTTGCTTAAATGGCTTATAAATCAAAAAAAGTTGAGCACCAAGGCTCAACTTTTTTTGATTTTCATTAACTTCAAAATAAAAAGTTAAATATTTTACTTTTTAATAAATTTTTCGGAGAACTCTTTTCCTTTTTTATCTTTATAAATCAGAAGATACTCAGACTTATTCAAATTTTGAACATTCAATCTACCGTCTTTAATTACTTTTTGCAAAACAATTCTCCCTGAAAGATCCAATACCGTAACATTAGCTTCGATCAAATTGTTGTTTTTAAAATACAAAAAGTCTTGTGTGGGATTTGGATACAACAATATCTCATCTCCTTTCAATGCAGCTTCATTAGTTCCTAAGCTCGATAAATTTGTGGATGTTACAATCAATGAATAGTTTTGACTGCCCCCTAGCAATGCTCCTTTATGAGTCACTGTTATGGTATAAGTCCCCGAAGGATTTGGAATATCAACTCTTTCATAATTGTCAACATTGTTTTGAGCGTCATTTGCAGCAGGATTGGTATAATCACTCATACCAAACAGCCTCCATGGATAGTAAACCGTTCCTGATGAAGAAGTTACTTTAACATCCAAATCGTTTACCAAATATTTTGTTGATGGATCAACGGTACCTGTATTAGGAGTTGGATACGCAGGATCGGTCCAAGATATGGACACTTTCAAAGGACCTGTCCCATTGGCTGTTATGGTTTTGGTAAATACTGCTGCATTGGACAACGATCGTTCTTCAATGATACTTCTGCTATTCGTAAGATTTTTATCTCGAATTGCCTTAGCCGAATTTTCTGCATTAATCAACCCCCATCCGAAAGAGTAATCAGGTCCTGGAGCATAACCCGCTTCATCCGCAGTATGCAAAACCAAACCTTTCAATGTTGCCGCTTTCAAATAATTGGTATAAAGTTGTTTGTGATATTGTTGCAATAGAGTTAACACACCGGTCACACCTGGCGTAGCCATCGAAGTCCCGTTCATGGTTCCGTATGCTGCATCACTACTACTAACAGAAGAATATACAGCAACTCCTTTCATAGAAATTTCCGGTTTAATTCTTCCATCATCAGAAGGTCCCCAGCTGCTAAATGAAGACATTACTACATCACCTTCATTTTGATAATTATTCACCTGTTCAACAGCGGCAACTGTAATTGCGTTTTTAGAATTTCCATGTCCAAAAATCAAATCATTCCCTCCTTTATTTGCAATTTGCGTAGACGCAGGAGCAACCGTACTATTTCTATCATTCCCTGCAGCAACAACAGGCAAATAATATGGATTATTAAAGCACAATTGATCAAACTGCTTTGCTCTTGAGTCGTACGCTCCATAAAACCATAATGATCCTAATTGGCCTATCATATATGAATGATTTGACAACAGAAGTCCTGCTTCAGCTTCAGCTTGCATTTCTACAAGGTCATTAGTCCAATCATAAGATTTTAAATTTGAGTTAAAAGCGACTCCTTTTGCATTTGCCGTAATACCTTGTGCTGCAATAGTACCACCTACATGCGTTGCATGGGCAGCAAATGGAGAAGCAGAATCGTACAATTCTACTTTTGAGGTACCATTTACCACAAATTCTCTATGCGTATCACGAATAGATCCTCCATCCCAAACACCTGCAGTCATCCCTTGACCTTGGATGTTGATTCCTAAAGAACCTCCGTTGTATAATTTATTGGCTCTCGCTGTTATGGCTGCACCGGCATTATCCGTTTTTGCAATAATCTTTTCACCATTTGGCAAGACATCCATCAATTCGGTAATTTGTCCGTCTTTAGACACTTGATATTTTTCAACCTCTGGGTGCGCTTGTAAGTATTGCTCTAGTCTTGCTAATCTTTGTTGCTCTTCAACTTTTAATTGCTGCATAAGTACAGCATTAGCTTCTTGGTTGGAAAAAGAAGCTATTTTTCTTTTTTCTTCTGCGGTTTGCGCATTTAAGAAAATAGGCAAAATCGCAACGATAACTAAAAGTTTTTTCATTATTACTATTACTTGATTGTTAATAAATTAAAGTTGGTAAATATACATATTTTTTACCAATCCATTTTTATTTAAATAAATAAAGCATTTATACCACGAACAAAGGGAATAAATCACACGCAAACAGCTGTTTAATAGCGAATTTTTTAATTCTTTTTCAAAACTTATTCTTACAACTAAACAATTTCATCTAAAAACTGTGGTACTAAAACGAGGGTCATAATGTATTTTCTTTGGAATTTTTATAGACTCCAAAAAAAACCGGAACTGCAAGTTGCAATTCCGGTTTTGTATATCCTATGAGAAAAAACGAAATCTTATTTCAATTTTTTCTTCACTTCGACTTCCTCGTAAACTTCTAGGATATCACCTTCTTCGATGTCGTTGTACCCTTTCAGGTTCAGACCACAGTCGTATCCTTTGCTTACTTCTTTCACATCGTCTTTGAATCGTTTCAAACTTTCCAGTTCGCCATCAAACTTCACAATTCCATCACGAAGCAAACGAATCTTGGAGTTTCTGGTTACCTTACCAGTAAGTACCATACACCCTGCGATACTTCCCACTTTAGAAATTTTGAACACCTGACGGATTTCTACATTTCCGATTACCTGTTCTTTAATTTCTGGAGAAAGCATACCTTCCATCGCTTCTTTCACCTCATCGATGGCTTTGTAGATGATGGAATAAGTTCTGATTTCGATTTCTTCTCTGTCCGCCAATTCTTTTGCAGACGCTCCAGCTCTTACATTGAACCCGATGATGATCGCATCCGATGCATTGGCCAAGTTAACATCCGATTCTGTAATTTGTCCCACCCCGGAGTGCAAGATGTTTACTGAAATCTCCTCTGTTGAGAGTCTTTGTAACTGATCGGAAAGAGCTTCTACGGAACCGTCTACATCCCCTTTCAAGATGATGTTCAGTTCTTTGAAATCTCCAAGAGCAATTCTTCTTCCCAACTCTTCCAAAGTTGTATGTTTCTTGGTACGAATGGAAAGTTCTCTTTGCAACTGACCTCTCTTGTTGGCAATGGATTTAGCTTCAGACTCATCTTCGAATACACGAATTTTATCCCCGGCTGTTGGTGCACCGTCCAGACCCAAAATGGTTGCCGGCATGGACGGACCGGCCGTCTTCATATTTCTACCTCTTTCGTCCAACATGGCTTTTACCTTACCGTGGTTTTTACCGGCTAAGAGATAATCACCAATTTTCAGAGTACCGGTTTGTACCAAAACGGTTGCTACATATCCTCTACCTTTATCCAAAGAGGCTTCAATCACAACGCCTTGTGCTACTCTATCCGGATTGGCTTTCAGCTCTAGCATTTCTGCTTGGATCAAAACTTTTTCCAACAACAAATCGACATTGTTACCGAATTTTGCTGAAATTTCTTGACACTGTACATTACCACCCCATTCTTCAACCAAGACATTGAGTCCGGAAAGTTGTTGACGAATATTGTCCGGATTCGCTGTTGGCTTATCCACTTTATTGATGGCAATAATCATTGGTACACCAGCTGCTTGTGCGTGGGAGATGGCTTCTTTGGTCTGAGGCATTACATCGTCGTCCGCAGCAATTACGATAATTGCGATGTCGGTAACTTGTGCTCCTCTCGCTCTCATCGCGGTAAAGGCTTCGTGACCGGGTGTATCTAGGAAAGTTATTTTTTGTCCGTTTTCCAATTTAACATTGTAAGCACCGATGTGCTGCGTGATACCTCCGGATTCTCCAGCGATAACATTGGTTTTACGAACATAATCGAGTAATGAAGTTTTACCGTGGTCCACATGCCCCATTACGGTTACAATGGGTGCTCTAGCAACCAATTCTTCTTCGGTATCTTCAATTTCTTCAATGGCTTCCTCAAGGTCTGCATCTTGGAATTCTACTTTATATCCAAACTCATCGGTTACTAAAGTTAGGGTATCGGCTTCCAATCTTTGGTTCATCGTTACCATGACACCTAGGGAGAAACAAGCAGAGATAACTTCTGTAGGACTTACATTCATCAAGCTGGCCAATTCGCCTACGGTAATGAATTCGGTCACTTTCAAAGTTCTGTCTTGCGCATCCAATTCTTGTTGCATTTCGTCCTGCTCTCTTCTGAAAGATCTTTTTTCTTTTCTGTGCTTAGACGCTTTAGACTTACCTCTGTTGGTTAGCTTTTCAAGAGTTTCCTTGATTTGGTTTTTCACCTGTTCATCGGTCAATTCCACAGGCATAACCCTTTCTGGTCTTTTACCTCTTTTATTGTTTGCACCTCCTTGTTGTCCTGGGCGGTTTTGTCCACCTTGCTGTCCTGGACGATTTGGCCCGCCTTGGTGCGGAGGTCTATTGCCACCACCCTGATGTGGAGGTCTATTGCCGCCACCTTGAGTATTGGTATTGTTAGCTGTACCCTGATTAGGAGCATCTTTTTTGTCTATTCTTTTTCTTTTCTTTTTTGCAGAAGCACCTTTGGATTTGTCTGCAAATTGAGAAAGATCCACGGTTTGTTTTAAAATTTTAGGACCTTCCAATTTCTGATAAACCGTTTCTATCTTTTGAGGTTCTTCAAAAGAAACCTCTTTGATTTCCGCAGGTTTTTCGGCTTTTTTCTCAGCCTGTACTTCTTGCTTTGGAGCTGTTTTTTCGACAGGCTTCACCGTTTCTTTAGCTTCCGTTTTTGGAGCAGCTGTTTTAGGCTTTTGCTCTTTTGGACTTTCTGCTTTTGCAGGAGCTTTTTTACTGGATTTAGGTTTCGATGAGCTATCGATTTGGGACAGATCAATCTTGTCCAAAACTTTAAATTCTTGTTTTTCGGAAACTGGAGCAACCACTTTTTCAGGTTCTATTTTCGCAGGTTCTTCAACTTTTGTTTCTTGTACTTCAACTTTAGGGCTTTCCACAACAGGTTTGTTTGCTTCCAAATCTATTTTGCCTAAAATTTTGGTTTCTGTTTTCACAGATGCTTTGGCTCTTATCACCTCAGGTTCTTTTTTCACTTCAAGTTCCAGTTTTTCTTCTGGGACTTTAGCAATTACAACCTCATGAGAAGCTTTTCTCTGTTCACCGTCCTTAGCGAACTCCGCTTCCAATGCAGAATATGCCGATTCTTCCAATTGCGTATTAGGATTGGCTTCTACTTCGAATCCTTTCGACTGAAGAAACTCAACCAATCGGTTCATCGAAATATTAAATTCCTTAAGCGCTTTGTTTAATCTAACTTTTGGCATGTATTAATTGAATTATTTTTATAAAATTATGTAAATAAAAGTTTCTAACAACTTTATGGGGTATGAATTTGAAGTTTAACCAAAAATTAATCTTCAAATTCTGCTTTTAATATTTGCTTCACTTCCTCAATGGTTTCTTCTTCCAGATCGGTCATGTTAAGCAAAGATTCGGTTTCTTTGTCCAAGACACTTTTAGCGGTAGTCAATCCTACTTTTTTGAACTCTTCAATAATCCATCCTTCAATTTCATCGTTGAACTCGTTCAAATCCACATCATCGTCTTCGGCAGTTTCTCTGTACACATCTATCTCGTAGTCTGTTAACCAAGATGCCAAACGAATATTTTGTCCTTGCTTACCGATGACTTTAGAAATTTCTTCTACCGGCGTATGTACCAATGCGTAATTTTCTTCGGTATTGATGTCGATTTTATTGATGATCACATTCCCCAAAGCTCTTTTCACTAAGATTTCCGGGTTTTTGGACCATTGGATCACATCGATATTTTCATTGCGAAGTTCTCTTACCACACCGTGGATCCTAGAACCTTTTACACCAACGCAAGCTCCAACAGGATCAATTCTATCGTCGTAAGCATCTACAGCGATTTTTGCTTTTTCTCCTGGGATACGCACCACTTTTTTCAGCATGATGGTACCGTCTTGGATTTCTGGGATTTCTAATTCTAATAATTTCTCCAAGAATTTAGGAGCTGTTCTGGAAACAAAAATTTGCGGTTTAGAGCCTTTAAAATCTACGGATTCTACAATTGCTCTTACGCTATCTCCTTTTTTAAAGAAATCGGACGGGATTTGATTTTCTTTCAACAAGATGAATTCATTGTCTTCATCATCTACCAAAATTACATGTTTGAATCGAACATGGTGCACCTCTCCAACCACGATTTCTCCGATTCTGTCTCGGAATTTATCGTACAATTTAGAGTTGTTTCTTTCTTGTAATTTGGTTGCTAGAATTTGTTTCAGGGTAAGGATACTTCTTCTTCCCAATTGGGCAATAGGTATCTCCACGGTATATTCTTCACCCACTTCAAAAGTAGGGTCAATTTTCTTCGCTTCAGAGATTTCGATTTCCAAATCATCATCTTCGGACATTTCGTCTTCTACGATGGTTTTGTTAAGGAAAATTTGAAAATCTCCTTTGTCCGGGTTAACGATCACATCAAAATGATCGTCAGAATCGAATCTTTTTCTCAACAAAGTTTTTAGAGAATCTTCGATTATGGCCATCAACTCGTGTTTGTTAATGCTTTTTTCGTCTTTAAAATCGCCAAAGGCTTCTATCAACGCTAAACTGTTCATCCTTTTATATATTAAGTTTAAGGTATTATTAAAATTTTATTGCAACCAGTGCTTTTTTTATTTCGGTATAAGGAATTACCTTTTCTTCTTCCACATCTACTTTTCCTTTGCCTACTTCTTTTGGTTTTCGGTATCTGAGCAACAAAGAAATCTGTTGATCATCTACTTTTACCAATTCACCAGAAATTTTAGATTCATCGCTTAAGATGATGTCCAAATCTCTACCCATGTTTTTCTGATATTGTCTTGGCATGGTCAACGGCTCACTCAAGCCACCAGACATTACTTGAAGTGAAAAATCATGCTCTTCTCTGTCCATATTAAATTCTATCGCACGACTGGCATCCAAACAATCCTGTAAGGTCACCCCTTGGTCGCCGTCCAAAATCACGGTAATATCATCACCTGCTGATATTTTCAAATCGAGTAAAAACAAATCCTTTCTTTCTTCAAGAAATTGATTTAGCAATTCTTCTATTTTATTTTTAAATTCCATAATTCTAAAAAAACTAAACGGGGTAGGCTTTTTTATGCCTACGAAAAAAGGCTTTCTTTCGAAGGCCTTTCCATTTTTTCCGTAAATCTTTTGCAAAGATATGAAAAATTATACAAAATCCTACAGTACAATTTGTAATTATTTAAAAAACACCGAATTTCTAAAAAATATTTAAGCACCAATTTGAAATATTATTCAGACTTTAAGACAAAAAATTGACCCAAAAAACAAACTTTCACGAGGTTTTAAATAAAAAATTTCTGCCTTTCACAAGAAAAAGAAGATAAATCATTTATATTTACTTTTGGAATGCTATTTTTGTAGATTGTTAAAAACACTATCGTTAAAAGAATGAAAAACATCATCATCACCGGAGGTGCCGGTTTTATTGGGTCGCATGTGGTTAGAGAATTTGTGAAAAACCTTCCAAATACCAACATCATCAACCTGGATGCTCTCACCTATGCCGGAAACCTGGAGAACCTGAAGGATATTGAAAACTCACCGAATTATATTTTCGAAAAAGCCGACATCACCCAACCTGAGGAACTGAGAAAGGTTTTTGAAAAACACCAACCGGATGCCGTTGTTCATTTGGCTGCCGAATCTCATGTGGACAGAAGCATCACCGACCCGAATGCCTTCATCAACACCAATGTGAACGGAACCGCCAACTTGCTGAATCTTTGTAAAGAATTTTGGACTCTGAATCCGGATCATCAACACGGGAATTTCCCGGATGAAACCAGAAAGAATCTTTTCTACCATGTTTCTACGGATGAAGTTTATGGCGCTTTGGGCGAAACGGGATTTTTCACAGAAGAAACTTCTTACGACCCGAAATCTCCGTATTCTGCCAGCAAAGCCGCATCCGATCATTTGGTGAGAGCGTACGGCAACACTTACGGAATGCCCTTCATCGTATCGAATTGCTCGAACAATTACGGACCCAATCATTTCCCGGAAAAATTAATTCCGCTTTGTGTACACAATATTTTGAATGAAAAACCACTTCCTATCTATGGCGATGGAAAATACACCAGAGATTGGCTTTTTGTGATTGATCACGCTAAGGCTATTTTCCAGATTTTCCACGAAGCAAAAACGGGTGAGACTTACAACATCGGTGGTTGGAATGAATGGCAAAACATCGATCTGGTAAAAGAGCTCATCAGACAAGTGGACGAGAAAACAGGCAAACCCGCAGGTTATTCTGAAAAACTGATCACCTTTGTAAAAGACAGACCTGGACACGACAAGAGATATGCCATAGATGCCACAAAACTCCATAACGATTTGGGTTGGAAACCCTCAGTCACTTTTGAGGAAGGTCTATCCAAAACCATAGATTGGTTCCTTGAAAACAAAGAATGGCTGGAAAGCGTAACAAGTGGAGATTATATGTCGTATTATAATTCGCAGTATAAAGTGTGAAGATGTAAAGTTGTGAAGATGTGAAGATGTTAATTGGTAAAGGTGTTTAAAAAAGGTTAATTAGAAAATTGGAAAAGGCTTTTCGAAACCTACTAACAGCTTCAAAACTTTACAAATTTACAAATCAACGAATTAACGAATCAACAAAAATAAATAAAAATGAAAATTTATTATTTTGAAAGATTGGAAGTTTGGAAAGAAGCAAAAGATTTAGGAATAATAATTTTCAAAGTATCGGACGATTTCCTAAAATTGAACAATACGGAATTACGAATCAAATCAGAAGAGTAACATTCAGTATCTCCGCAAATATTGCAGAAGGGATTTCAAGAAAAACCAATGCTGATAAAGCAAGATTTATCAACCAAGCGTACTCTTCAAGTATAGAGGTATTAAATTTTTTAATTATTTCACATGAATTGACTTGGATTGAAACTGAAAAATACATAGAGCTAAGGAAAAAAATTGAAAGCATCACAAACAAACTTAATTCCTTTTATAATAAACTAAAAAACAACGATAATTTAACTACTTAACAACTTTACACCTTCACAACTTCACGACTTTACAACTCAACCCCTCAAAAAACCAATTACTTAAAATGAAAGGAATTATACTTGCCGGAGGATCCGGAACCCGACTTTATCCACTAACGATTGCCGTGAGCAAACAACTGATGCCGGTGTACGACAAACCGATGATCTACTACCCACTTTCCATCTTATTATTGGCGGGGATTAGAGAGATCTTAATCATCACCACACCTCATGATCAGGAGGCTTTTCAAAAATTGTTGGGCGATGGATCGCAAATCGGTTGCCGTTTTGAATATAAAATACAACCTTCTCCAGACGGTTTGGCTCAAGCTTTTGTTCTGGGTGAAGAATTTATCGGCGACGATTCTGTAGCCTTGGTTTTGGGCGACAATATTTTCTACGGAACAGGTTTGCCAGAACTTTTAGAGAGCAAGACCAATGTAAAAGGAGGTTGCGTATTTGCCTACTCGGTTTCTGATCCGGAGCGATACGGCGTGGTCGAATTTGACAAGGACAACAAAGCCATTTCAATAGAAGAAAAACCTACAGAACCCAAGTCCAACTATGCCGTTCCGGGATTGTATTTTTATGACAATTCTGTGGTTGAATATGCCAAAAACCTAAAACCATCGGCAAGAGGTGAGCTGGAAATTACCGACATCAACAAAATATATTTGGAAAAAGGAACATTGGAAGTGGGTGTGATGAGCCGAGGTACCGCTTGGTTGGACACCGGGACTTTCGACTCTTTGCACGAAGCATCAGAATTTGTAAAAGTTTTAGAGAAAAGACAAGGATTCAAGATATCCTGCATCGAGGAGATTGCCTACTCCAAAGGTTTCATCAATAAAGAACAACTGCTAGCTGCAGCCGAAAAATACGGAAAAAGCGGCTATGGCGATTATTTGAAAAAATTGATTGGCTAGGAAATTCCAAACATGAAAGGCATTTCACATATCATTTACTTTATGCTATTGGCGATTACCGTCAATAGTTTTGTGTATTTTGGGTTTGCCAACACTTATTCGACCACGATCTTGAACCATCATCAATTTATCGAACAATTTCATTCGGGAATTTATCAGTACCGCATATTAAGTGGCTATTTATTGATGGGAATTTATCAATTTTTGGGAGAATTCAACTTGGATTACTCGATATTCAAATTCAAGTTTATTGAAGAAAATTCCGAGCCAAGGATGTACTTGGCATTGTATCTGCTGAACACGATATTTCTTGCGCTCTGTTCCTTATTCATTTACAGAATAACAAAAAGTAAACTTTTTAACGCTTCAAAATCCGAGAAGATATACCTACCTACTGTTGCTATTTTGATAATGGCAGTCACACAATTCGTCATTGTCCCCTACGATTGCAGCAGTTATTTCTTTCTTGCCTTATTCATATATCTGTTTTTGAAATATCTGAAAGAAAATAAAACTTCGACCCTCCTTTTACTTGGTCTAACTTTGGCGCTTTCAACCATCAACAGAGAGTCGTCGGCATTATCGATTTCTTTTGGAGCAGTTTTGCTGTACCATCAATTTGGAATTTCTAAAAAATCCATAGTTCCAACGGGTATTTTCGTCTTGGTATTCATAGCCATTTATTTAGGATTACGACTTTCCAGAGGAAGTTTTGACACCAACGATGGATTGTTAATTTATGAGAATTTCACCCAAGCCAAAAACCTACTTGGTTTAATATTTATGGGGCTTTTACTCCATTTTACCCTGATCATTTGCGAAAGCAAAATTCAGAAAAAACTCATTTGGAGTTTTCTATTTTTCGCCATCCCTTATTTGGCGATGTGCCTATTAACCGGAATATTGTATGAAGTACGATTGTATGTCCCAATATTCTTATCCACTTTGGTATTATCGAAGATTGACCTTGAAAAAATAAAGATTTAATATATATTTGTAAAAAACATTTGAATGACAGAAAAGAAACAAGAATGGACTGAAGTGATCGCAAGTCAGCATTCTTTATTTGACCTAAAACTAAAAGAAGTCTGGCGTTACAAAGACTTGGTCTATATGTTTGTTAAAAGGGATTTTGTCTCGGGTTTCAAACAAACCATCTTGGGGCCGCTCTGGTTCTTCATCAATCCCATCCTTACCACCATCGTTTATTTGGTTGTTTTCGGTAAAATTGCCGGACTATCAACAGACGGTGTGCCTAAAATTTTATTTTACTTGGTAGGTGTAACACTTTGGAATTATTTCTCCAGCTGCTTGTTGGGCACTTCCAATGTATTCACCGCCAATGCCAATATTTTCGGGAAAGTCTATTTCCCCAGATTGGTGATGCCCATTACCATTGTCATCTCCAATTTGATGAAATTCGGGGTGCAGTTTGCGCTCTTTCTGATCGCTTGGATCTATTATTTTTCTGAAGGCGAAATACAGCCCAACATTTGGATTTTGGCTACCCCATTTCTCATTTTCCTAATGGCCATTTTTGCCCTGGGTATGGGAATGATTTTCTCGGCACTGACCACCAAATACAGAGATTTGCAAATGCTTCTCAGCTTTGGGGTAAGTTTGTTGATGTACGCCACGCCGGTAATCTATCCCCTTTCTGCATTGAGTGGGATTTTCAAAAAAATTGCTATTTACAATCCACTTACCGGAATTTTTGAATGTTTCAAATACGGTTGGCTGGGTTCTGGCGACTTCTCGCCCATGATTTTGGCCGTAAGTACAGGGATCATTTTAATCCTACTTGCCATAGGAACTCTTATCTTTAACAAAGTAGAAAAATCTTTTATGGACACGGTTTAAGGTTGAGGTTAAGATTAAGGTTTAGGCTAAGGTTTAGATTTAGATTAAGCAAAAGATTTAGATGATGTATAAAGATTTTACAGAGATGCCGGTTTGGATTACAGCAATGGAAATTGCGGTTGAAGTCTTTCATCTTAGCTGCCCTCTTCCTAAATCCGAAGATTATGCCTTGAAATCTCAAATCCGCAGATCGGCTGAGAGTGTTTCTGCAAATATTGCTGAAGCGTTTGGCAGATTTCACACCAAAGACAAAATCAACTTTTATTACTTTGCAAAAGGTTCTGCTTACGAAACAAAAAGTCATCTTATCTATGGACAACAGACTAAATACTTTAACTCAACCGATATCCAAAATATTTGTACTAAAATAGACGATTGCATCCATCATATCAATAAAATAATAAAAACTTTAGACTCTAAGCCTTAATCTTAGCCTAAGCCTTAACCTTAGCCTAAGCCTTAGCCTTAATCTTAGCCTTAGCCTTAGTCTAAACCTAAACCTCACACAAATGCTCGCACTAAAAGCTGAAAATATATCCAAACAATACCGACTGGGACAAGTCGGAACCGGGACCATTTCCCATGATCTGAACCGTTTTTGGGCTCAAATCCGCGGTAAAGAAGATCCGTATCTGAAAATTGGCGAAGCCAACGACAGAACATCCAAAGGAAATTCTGAATATGTATGGTCTCTTCGAGACATCAATTTCGAAATAGAACAAGGCGATGCCGTGGGCATTATCGGGAGAAACGGTGCTGGAAAATCGACTCTCTTGAAATTACTAAGTAAAGTAACCAAACCCACCACCGGAAAAATCTATACCCAAGGTAGAATTGCCTCTTTATTGGAAGTAGGTACAGGTTTCCACCCCGAAATGACGGGCAGGGAAAATGTTTTCCTTAACGGTGCTATCCTTGGGATGACCCGAAAAGAAATTGCAAGAAAATTTGATGAGATTGTCGATTTCTCTGGAGTAGAACGATACATCGATACGCCGGTAAAAAGATATTCCAGCGGAATGTATGTGCGATTGGCGTTTGCCGTTGCCGCCCATTTGGAATCCGAAATCCTGATTGTAGATGAAGTTTTAGCCGTTGGCGATGCCGAGTTCCAGAAAAAATGTTTGGGTAAAATGGGTGATGTATCCAAAGGCGAAGGGAGAACGGTTTTGTTTGTGAGCCATAATATGACGGCGGTGAAATCACTTTGCAAAACAGGAATCGTCATGTCTAATGGTAAAATATTATATACCGGGGCAATAGAAAGAGCTCTAAGCGAGTACAATGGAGACAAACAATCCTTTGGAAATACTGTAATCCTCGGTGAAAATAGGGATTTTAATAATAAATTATTCCAGCTTAATAAAGTAGAGTTGGTTGATGAAAAATTTAAAGCCCAAGAAAAAGATTTTGAAGAAAACGAAAAATTCAACCTACTTACCGATATAAACATTTATGATTCTGAAAACAAATATCATCTTTCGTATGTCGTAAAAAACTTTAATAATGATGTGTTGTTTACCATGAATAATGCATACAATACCCAATTAAAAGGAGGAAACAACCAAATAATTTGCGATATTCCAAAAGATTTTTTTAATGTGGGAGAATATGTTATTTCACTCTACATTATAAAAAATACTCATGAAGCAGTATTGTATGAAGAAGACCTACTTACCTTTAGAATTAAAGAAAGAAGTAAAGACTTTGGAGAATGGATGGGGATAGAACCCGGGTTTGTAAAAACAAATTTTGAATGGAAGCAATTATAAGAAAAATTGTACACTATATAAAAAACAACGAAAACATTTCTAATCCTTTTGTTAAATTCATTTTTAACAAAAAATATCATGCTACCCATCAAATTGTAAAAATAGAGGATCTCAAAAATTGCGAAAAAGAGAGGATAAAAACCTATTTCTCTGCATCTCGATTTACCAGTTGGCTACCAAGATTCGATACAAACAACCCACCTAAATCAATAGTCGTAAAAAGTCCAGAAACAGCATTGTTTCAATTCAAAAATGCAATTGTAGATGCAGACAGCACAGCAATTATGTATCTAAAAAAATTACGAGTATGCCGATATAATGACGAGAGATATAATGAAGGTTTTGTACAATGGCACGATACGACAAATGCTAAAATAAAAATCAGCCCGACTGAAAAAATAAATTCCGGTTTTTTTTTAGGAGGTAATGGAAGTTGGAATTGGTATCATTTTTTAGTGGAAATTGCTCCAAAACTTTTATTATTTGATACCCAATTAGAAACCACTATTTTGGTAAGCGAAACGGTTATAAAATATCCGAGTATGCAGAAAATTTTAAATTTAATAAATGATAATGCAAACTTAATTTACCTTAACAAAAATCAACTTTATGAAGTGAATAAACTGTGGTATATCAATGACTTCAACCATGTACAATTCAATCGTTTTGATGATGAAATAAAATCCGACGGCACCTACTTTAATGCAGAGTTAACTCAAAAATTTTCAGATAAAATATTGCAATCTATTAAATTAGAACCCAAAACGGCAGAAAATATTTTTTTATATCGAAAAAACACTCATCGTATTGCAAAAAACCAAGACCTAATCGTAGATTTTCTTTCTCAGTATAATTACAAGGCAATCTGCCTGGAGGAATTGGACTTAGAAAAACAAATAAGTTATTTTTACCACGCAAAAAGTATTATTGGTATTTCGGGAGCTGCATGGGCTAATCTAATTTTTTGTAGAAACCAGCCCAAAGCCATTTGTTTTCTACCCAAAAACGCAAAAGAATTTGCTGCTTTTTCTAATTTAGCGCAAATATTTGATGTAGAGTTAATCTCTCAATTATATGATAATGATGAAAAACACACCCAAAGTAATTTTGAAATAGACTTTATGCATTTTAAAAAAATATTCTCTAAACTACACACAAACTATGAAAAATACTAACCCCCACCTTATAACATTAGACAAGATAGGTTCTTCCGACCTTGGCTACATAACCATTGCGGAAGCACAGCAAAACATTCCGTTTGAGATCAAAAGAGTCTATTGGACTTATTATACGCCACAAGATGTGGTGAGAGGTGGGCATGCTCATAAAAATTTGGAACAAGTTATTTTTGCGGTTTCAGGAACGATTACCTTCAATACCGAAGACAAAGACGGCAACCGAGAAGCCTTTGTTTTGGACCATCCTTCCAAGGGATTGTACATCCCAAAACTCATCTGGAGAGACATCCACTTTACCCACTCGGCGGTATTGTTGTGTTTGGCATCCGAACATTATACGGAAGACGATTATTTTAGAAATTTCACAGAATTTAAAGAATATACTAATGGTTAAAATTCATCCTTTGGCTGATGTACAGTCCGAAAATATTGGTGATGGCACTATGATTTGGCAATTTTGCGTGGTTTTAAAAAATGCTAAAATCGGAAAAAATTGCAATATTAATTGCCAAGTTTTAATAGAAAACAAAGCAATAATTGGCGACAATGTAACCGTAAAACCCGGTGTGCAAATTTGGGACGGAATTACTCTGGAGGACAATGTTTTTGTGGGGCCTAATGTTACCTTTACCAACGATCTATTCCCAAAATCGAAAAATGTTGATTTTGAATTAAAGGAGACGCTCATCAAAAAAGGAGCTTCCATAGGAGCCAATGCAACCATTTTGGCAGGGATTACCATTGGTGAAAATGCTTTAATTGGCGCCGGAACTGTGGTCACCAAAGATGTTCCTGCTAATGAAATTTGGGTTGGGAATCCTGCAAAATATTTGAAGAAAAAGTAATTACCTAAGAGTAATGATACAAAATAAACCTCTCGTCACCATCGTCGTTATCTCCTACAACCAAGGAAAATACATCCGTGAAAATCTAGATAGTATAAAAAACCAGACCTATCCCAATATAGAATTAATCGTAGGTGATGACGCCTCACCAGACAACTCTGTGGAGGTATTTGAAAATTGGTTAAAGGAAAACAATTACCCTACGACCTATAAAAATTATCATACAAAAAACACCGGTTTGGCAACCATGCTGAATGAGTGTATAGAAAAGGCCAACGGAAAATACATAAAACTCATTGCTGCAGATGACTTTTTACACCCGGAAGCGATAGAAAAATGCGTGGAAAAATTAGAAAGTTTGGGAGAAAATTATGGGATGGTTTTCACCGATACTTTTGCCATTAATGACCATTCAAATATCATTGCAGAAATTGCAGATTATAACAGTTTAGGTAGTATTTCTCCATTAGAATTTAGAGCTAAATTAATAGATGGGAATAAAATCGCAGCATTAACCGTTTTAATGCGAACCGATGTGGTAAAAGAAACCGGAAAATACGACTCTAAATTTATAGTTGAAGACTATTATCGTTGGTTGAAAATAAGTGAAAAATATTACATTGCTTATATCCCAGAAAAATTAGCCTTCTACAGACAACACGATACCAACATCAGCAAAACAAAAGCAGAAAGAATTGCAACAGAAGATTTTCTCCTACGAATGATGTTTGATAAAGAGGGAGTCTATCAAAAATATATTAATACAAAAATTTATAAAGAATATATTGAAAATAAATTAAGTTCCGAAATTAGAAATGCTTTTCTTAACTATCCGTATAAAAGTAAAAGATTATATTTAGCATTGAAATACAGAATACCATCTTTTATTTATAAATTAATTTTATAACGATATTAAATTTAAAAATCTTGACTACACCATTAATATCCGTCATCGTTCCTTGCTACAACCAAGCCCAGTACTTGGACGAATGTCTGCAATCAGTTCTGGACCAAACCTATCCCAATTGGGAATGCATCATTGTGAATGATGGCAGCCCTGACAATACCGAGGATATTGCTTTGCAATGGACGGATAAAGACGATCGTTTTCTATATTTAAACAAAGAAAATGGTGGGCTTTCTTCAGCACGAAATGCCGGGTTAGAAAATGCAAAAGGCGATTGGATACAATTTTTGGATTGTGACGATACTTTAGAAAAAGAAAAGTTCCAAGAAAGTACAAAATATTTTGAAAACCATGATCTAATCATTTCTCAATTCAACATACAAAAAGGTAAAGCAAAGTTCCCAGGATATTCCATCATAAAAAATGAATTTCTCAATTTTGAAAGTATCCTTCTTTTTTGGGGCAAAGAAATAAGCATCCCCATACATTGTGGGTTGTTTAAGAGCAATTGCCTTCAGGATTTCAAATTTGACACGAATGTTAAAAGTATGGAAGATTGGCTGATGTGGTTGCACATCTTTAATAAAAAACCCAATTACAAAACCATTGACAATGCATTGGCCAACTACAGGAAAGAAGATGATAATTCGATGTCTGGAGATTTGAAAAAATTGGTATTGCAAAAGATTGCTATCTTCCCAAAAATAAAGATTTTGTATGGTGATGAAACCCATGACCGATTAGCTTATCACGAAATAAAAACCAAATCTTTTGAGAATTTAGATTTAAAAATAGAACTCAAGAAATTGAAGAACGATATTTTTTTATCAAAATATCTGAATTTAAAAAAATTGTACTATAACCTAAGAACTAAAATATGAAAATTAAAGCCATCAATGACTTTGTAGCTTGCAATGAAAAATCAGACAAGACCCTTCACCACGGATATCAAAGATTTTACCCTTATTTTTTAGAGCCTCTTCGAGATATTGAAAATCTAAAAATGCTCGAGCTTGGGTATGACAATGGATACTCTATTGGAATTTGGGAAGCGTATTTTAAAAATCCTAAAATTGATTCTATTGATATTATCGACAATCCGAAAGATGAAAGATTGAACAAATTTTACAATGTAAACCAAGATAAAACCGAAGAATTAGATGCATTTGTAAAACAAAACTCTCAACACTATCATTTCATCATCGACGATGCTTCGCATATCCCACAACATCAGTGGAATACCTTTATACGCTTTTTCTCTATTTTGGAAGAAGGCGGTGTGTACATTATCGAAGATACCGAAACCAATTTCTGGGGAAGAGCTTGGCAATATGGATACGGTTTCGATTCAAGAATTTTTTCCATATATCAAAAATTAGATATCGTCAATGAATTTATCAATTCCGAATTTATTGAAGAAAATTTACAAACCAAATACAATTTATCCGATTTAGAAACCCAATGTTTGCAACAGATCGAGATGATGTCTTTAGGGCAAAACTGTGTAATCTTCACCAAAAAATCAGAAAAATTCAAACCCTATTATCGAAACTTTGAAAATTACAAACACAAAAAATCGGTACATCTGGTGGATATTTCTGAAAAGCCATTGCATAAAAGAGTCGTACAAAAAATAAAAAATATTTTCCCTTTCTAAATTTATGACCACCTCCGTCGCACTTTGCACTTATAATGGCGAAAAATATCTTGCCGAACAATTGGACAGTATTCTTTCACAAAGTATTGTTGTGGACGAAATTGTGGTGTGCGATGACGGCTCTACCGATGGTACTATTCGGATTTTGGATGAGTTTGAAAATAAATTCCCTCTTGTTTTTAAAATTTTTAAAAATGAAAAAAATTTAGGCTACACCAAAAATTTTGAAAAAGCAATTTCTCTATGCTCGGGAGATTTAATTTTCCTCTGCGATCAAGATGATGTTTGGAAAAACAACAAGATAGAACGCATCAAGAAAATCGCCGAATGCCGTCCGGATAAAAATGTTTTTGCCCACAGAATAGAGATTTTAACCCCAAACAACGAAGTGCAAAACATCTCATTTTGGGACATCGAGGGTTTTAATAAAAATTGGGACAATGCTGAACTTTTGAAATACCTACTTTTCCAAAGGAATGTTTTCCCGGGGATGTCTTTGGCAATTACAAAAACGGCGAAAGAAAAATACCTGCCCCTGCAAACTCCTCATAAAAACATCATTCACGATTATGAAATTCTACTGAAATCAATTAGAGACCATGCTTTTTTGATGATTGATGAATCCCTCACTTTATACAGAAAACACGACCACCAAAACATAGGTTTCGATACCGATATTAATACAAACACGACAGAAACTTTAGCCTCGTTCTACAGTAAAATAAAAAGAATCCCGCTTATCAAAGACTGCGTTACAGCATTTAGACTCGACCCTAATTTAGTAGATTTATATACAGAAAAATGCAGAGAAGATTATCGAAAATTTATCTTAAATTTACCTCTTGCCAAGCGGTGGATCACCAAAATAAAAATGAAATATTATTATAAAATACTCGATGAAATTTTCTAAAATCTCCGTCATTATCGTTACTTACAATGCCATGAAATGGGCAGAAAGGTGTTTTTCCAGTCTTAGAAAATCATCTGTCCCTGTGGAGGTCATTGTGGTGGACAACGGTTCTACCGATGGGACGCAAGAATACATACAAACACATTTCCCGGAAGTTGATTTTACCCAATCCTCTGAAAATTTAGGATTCGGAAAAGCCAACAACCTGGGCATTGAAAAAGCGTATAAAAACGGTGCTGATTTCTTTTATCTGATGAACCAAGATGCTTGGATTTTTGAAGATTCCATTCAAAAAATGCTTGATGTTTATAAAGAATATCCCAACAAAGACGAAATCGGAATCCTAAGCCCCATGCATTTGGACGGAACCGAGAACAATCTGGACATTTTTTTGGACAAATACATCGCTACAAACTTTGAAAAAACCAGATTAATTTCAGATTTATTCTGTCAAAACATCAAGGAGTCTTACGAAATATCTTTTGTAAATGCCGCCCATTGGTTGCTTCCAAAATCCACCATTGAAACGGTTGGAGGCTTTAACCCTTATTTTTTTCATTACGGAGAAGATAACGAATATGTGAACCGAGTTCATTTTCATAAAAAGAAAATACTACTTTGTACAAAAAGCAAAGTGGTACATGACGGCAAGCAAATGCTCAACAAGGTTAATTACCAACTCTTCAAAGACCTCAGCATTGAGACTAAAATAATGAGCCCAGCTTTAGAAAATAGTTTTAAACAAGAAAAATCGGCTTTAATACAAAGTATGATTAAAAATATAAGCCTGGGACAGTGGACGAATTTCAAATCTTCTTTTGCAAAATTTCAAAAAATTTCACAGGAGAAAGAGCAACTCTTCCAACTAAAAAAACAAATTCAACAGAAAGGTTTAACCTTTTTAAAACCATAGATCTATGTGCGGAATAGCCGGAATTATCACCCCAAATGCCCGAAATTATTCGGAAGAACTCCAAAAAATGACCGATGCCATCGCTCATAGAGGTCCCGATGCTGCCTGTCATGAGTTTTATGATGGTGCCGCACTTGGCCATCGTAGATTGTCCATCATCGATCTTTCTGAAAACGGAAAGCAACCTCTGTTTTCTTCAGACAAAAAAGAATGCATTGTCCTAAACGGTGAAATATACGGCTACCAAGATCTCAAAAAAAAATACAATTCGTACACTTACATAGGCAGTTCGGATACCGAAGTTGTCTTGGCGATGTACAAAGTTTTGGGTAAAAACCTGATCCACGAACTTCCCGGCATGTTTGCTTTTGCCCTTTGGGACGAAGAAAAAAAAGAACTTTTCTGTGCCAGAGATCGTTTTGGTGAAAAACCTTTTTATTACGCCATCGGAAAAAATGGAGAATTTATTTTTGGCTCCGAAATTAAAGCCCTTCTTGCTTCTGGACTAATCGTTCCCGAAATTAATAAAGAAGCGCTTTCTCATTACCTGCAATACGGTTATGTAAGTACCTACCAAAGTATTTATAAAAATATTATTCCGCTTCCTCCGGCACACCAACTTTTGTATAAAGATGGCAAAATTGAAGTGAAAAGATATTATTCTATCCCAAAAAATGATAGTGTAATCTCACTTTCTGAAGCAAAAGAGGAATTTGTTGCTCTTCTAAAAACCGCAATTAAAAAACAATTGGTTGCCGATGTAGAAGTAGGAAGTTTCCTAAGTGGAGGTTTGGATTCGTCCTCAATTGTTGCGATGGTAAATGAGTTCACGCCAAAACAAACGACCATTTCTTACGGATATTTTGGGGAACACTCTGAGCTAAAATTTGCCGAGGAAATTGCCGAAAAATTCAACACCCGACATATAGAAATAAAAGAAAACCGTGGTGAAATAGCCCATGATTTATTAAAAATTTCTAATTTTTTTGATGAACCTTTTGCCGATATGAGCTATACGCCGCAATATAAAATTTGCGAAGCAGCCAGAAAACATCTTACCGTAGTCCTAGCCGGCGATGTTGGCGACGAACTTTTTGGCGGATACAACTTCTACAGAGTTGAAAATGAGCTGAAAAATCATTTTTCTTATGGTAATATCATTACAAAATTCGGACTTTCGCTCTATCAAAAAATTCGACCTACTTCTTTTGTTACCCAACAAAATCTGAAATACAAAAACATCTTAGATTTCCACCAAAACCATGTGCGAAATTATTTTGATGCGGATGAAAGAATAAATCTTGGCATTGGAGAAAACTACCATCAACCCTACAGCTTCACACCCAATCCCAACTCGCTCAACGATATTATGAGGGTCGATTTGGAAAAATATGTTCCGGGAAATATGCTGGTGAAATCCGACAGAATGGCGATGGCCAACTCGCTAGAAGTGAGAACTCCTTTCTTAGATGTGGACTTTGCCGAATTTTGTATCGCCTTACCCGATAATCTGAAAATAAATACGGAACATGATAAAATAATTTTGAGAGAAGCCATGCAAAGTTATTGGACTGAATCCATCAGAAATAGAGGCAAACAAGGCTTTGGATCTGAGGTTGAAAACTGGTTTAAAACAGAAAGTCTTAACAAATTGTCGGATGAGTTGCTGAAAAATAAAAATGCCAAAGTCTTTTCAACCATAGACTTTCAATATGCTCAATCTTTACTGAAGAAAGACAAAAAACATTGGAATCTTTTGCAACTGGCACTTTGGGCGGAGAATAATTTGTAAATTAAATTTTAAGATAAACCTTCAAGGATTTGAAATCCTTGAAGGTTTGGAAATAGACATCCTAAAGGTTATTAATAGTATTGCAATTGGACTTGTTAAAACTCCAAAGTTAATTTATAACTTAGCGTTGATGAATAATCCTTCAAGGATTCTAAATCCTTGAAGGATTGCTTTAAAACAAAAACAACAAAAATGGAAAAAACACTTCTTGACTACGGAAAATACTATCATATCTACAACCGTGGAAATAACGGTCAGGATATTTTCTTTGAAGAAGACAACTTTCTATTTTTCTTGAATCGTTATGACCAATACATCTCACCCGTTTGTGACACCATTGCTTGGGTATTACTTAGAAATCATTTTCATTTTTTAATATTCGTCAAAAATCGAAATGATATTGATATGAACAAACTAAGTTATAACACGGTAGAAATACCAAAAAGAATAGATGTACATCTTCAATTCGGACATTTATTCAACTCGTATGCAAAGGCGATCAACAAACGATATAAGAGAACGGGTAGCTTGTTTGAAAAGAATTTTGAAAGAAAAGAAATCGACAACATTGCTTATTTTAGACAAATGATTCATTACATACATAACAACCCTGTAAAACACAACTTTTCAGATTCAGCATCCGATTATCCTTGGAGTTCTTATGGAAGTATTTTTTCTCATAAACCATCGAAATTAAAACGAAGTTTTGTTCATGAAATCTTTCCAAATGAAGAAGACTTTCACCTCTATCATAAAGAAAGTTTGGACTACAAAGAAATTCAGGACTTCACAATTGAATATTAAATACCATCTTAATAATCCTTCAAGGATTTAAAATCCTTGAAGGATCGAAAATAATACCATGAACATCTCTGTCATTATCCCAGTATATAACGCCGAACGCTTTCTGAAAAAAGCGGTAGAATCTGCTTTACAATTTGATGAAGTAAAAGAAATTTTGTTAATTGAAGACGGTTCACCAGACCAATCTTTAGAGGTTTGCCAGAAGCTTGTCGATATGGATTCTAGAATAAAACTAATACAACATGCCGACAAAGGAAATCACGGAGCTGGGGCGACCAGAAACCTTGGATTAGAAATGGCCTCACAAGAGTACATCGCTTTTTTAGACGCCGACGATTATTATCTACCCAATCGTTTTGATGCCGAAAGAGAACTCTTCAAAGACCCAAAAATAGAGGGCGTATTCGGGGCAATAGGAACAGCTTTTTTAAGCGAAAAAGGTAAAGAAGAATATAAAAATAAGTTTAACTCCGAAATAACCACCGTTAACTATCCTGCAGAAGGAATAGAGGTTTTCAAAGGACTTTTAGGAGTTTCAAAAAACACATTTGGATCTTTCTTTTCTTTAATTGCTCTAACTTTAAAAAAAACATCACTACGAGGATTGACTTTTAATAAAGATTTAAGAGTTCATCAAGATTCGGATTTTATTATAAAATTAGCTTATCAATCCCATCTAAAAACAGGAAATATTAATGAGCCTGTATCCATTCGAGGGGTGCACGATGACAATAGAATTACAAAGATAAAATTGTATTCTGATCAATATAAGGAAAGACAATTTCTGCTTTGGTCTTCTTTAAAACTGTGGGCAGATAAAAACAAAATTCAAAAAGTATGTCATAAAACTATTCAACTGCACGCTGCAACCTATGAGCTAACACAAAAAAAAGGTCTTAATAAGTTTTTATTGCTTTTTCAATATCTTTTGAAAAACCCTGAAATTTTAAAAACAAGATACCGTTTTCTTTATTTATGAAATTAAAAAACATTCAATTTTTACGAGGAATATCAGCTCTTTTAGTCTGTTGTTTTCATTTTAAAAACAACTTAAATTCCAATGATTTTAATTGGGGAGATCTTTTATTTAACAAAGGAAGCATAGGTGTTCCTATTTTCTTTGTTATTAGTGGCTTCATCATGGTTTACACAAGTAAAAATATAAATCTAAATCATTCTAAAATACATTTGATTGTTGACTTTCTAATAAAACGAGTAATTAGAATCGTGCCGCTTTACTACTTATTAACTTTTGCTTGGATATTTTTTGGAGGATCTTTATTGGCCTATTTCCAAGGGGATTTAGTAAATAGATTGTGGCGTTCTCTATTGTTTTTACCTCAAAAAGAATTTCCAATTTTGTATTTGGGGTGGTCATTAAATTACGAAATGTTTTTCTATTTTATTTTTGCATTATCATTTTTTTTCACGACTAAGAGGTATTATTTTATTATCCTGTTTTTTACGGCTGCAATTGTTTTAGGTCAGATATTCAAACCCAGCACTGCATTTTTTAAAATGATCTCAGACCCCATTAATTTGTATTTTGTAAATGGAATCGTGCTTGGATTGCTATTAAAATATATTGAATTTTCAAAAAAAACCTCACTTGCATTTTTAACCCTTAGCACAATATCATTTGTATTGCTCTTGTTAAATTTCATTCCGGAAAATCTAACTTGGATGCACTATCCGATAGTTACCTCTTTTGTACTATCTTTTCTAATATTAGATCAAAATTTCAAATCATCACCTCATCCGTTTTTAGTTTATTTAGGTGATATTTCATATTCCATTTATCTCTCTCATCCTTTCGTAGAAATCCTATTTAGACACATTAACCTTGGTGAAAATGGAAATATTTTGGAATTTGTCCTACAAATTGGAGTCGTAATTCTTACTTCATCTCTCTTATATTTAATTATTGAAAAGAAAATGACTAATTTTCTAAAAGAAAAAATTTGCTAAAAATTGCACCTATGAAAATCTCCGTGATCACACCGGTTTACAATGCCGAAAAATACATAACCCAAGCGGTGGAATCTGCACTGCAATTTGAAGAAGTTTTTGAAGTTATTTTGGTGGAAGACCAATCGCCCGATAACGCTTGGGGCGTTTGCAAAAATTTAGCCGAAAAATACGATAGGGTGAAGCTCTATCAACACCCCGACCAAGGAAACCACGGTGCAGGTGCGAGTAGAAATTTGGCAATTTCCAAAGCTTCAGGTGATTATATCGCATTTCTAGATGCCGATGATTTTTACCTTCCTAACCGATTTGATGCCGAAAAAAAGCTATTTGAAAATCCAGAAGTAGAAGGAGTTTACGGAGCAATTGGCGTACATTATTATTCTGAAAAAGCCAAAGAACAATATTTCCCAATCTTTGGAAACAAATTAACAACCGTTTATAAAAAACACCAACCTGAAGAGGTTTTCCCTGGACAATTGGGAATGAGAGGAAGTTTCGGACTGTTTTCTATTGATGGACTAACCGTAAGAAAATCAGCCATCGACAAATTGCAACCCGTTATGCAAACCCAACTTAGACTGCACCAAGATACAGAATTTCTATTCAGATTGTCATACATTGCCCAACTGTATCCCGGAAGTATTGACCAAGCTGTTGCCATGAGAGGCGTGCACGAAAGCAACCGAATTACCCAAGTGGATTCCGGTAAAGTGAATCCTGCGATCTCCAGAGTTTTGCTGTGGAACGAGGTTGAAAGATGGTCAAAAACACAGACTGAAATGCCAAAAGACATTCAACTTCATATCTGTAGAATGGCGAGAAGCTGGCGCATAGCCGATGCCTCTTTCTTAAAAAAATGGGGAATGATTATAAAATATTTATTCTTGGATTTTCCAAGTATAAAATCAGGATTGTATAATATTAATTTTAGAAAGACATTAGGGTAAAGTCTTCCCCATCAATAATTTTTTTTCGACCCAGTTATTATAAGTATGGACAATTTTAAAATTATTTCTTTTGTAGAATTGTAGAGCGGGATTTTCACTTTCTACTTCTAATTCATAATAGCCAAACTCTTTCCATTGATTTTCAAAATATTTTAACAATTGAGATCCAATTCCTTTTTGTTTCGTTTTGTTATCAACTCCAATATAGACCAATTGCCTTTGGCAAGTAGAAGTAAAAGATTCAGAGGTAAATTTAGCTAAAAACAGCAGTAAATATTTTGGATTCTTTAAAAACGAAATTAGAGTTTGAGTATAAAAATAAAATTTATTTTGGTTAATAAATTCCGAATATAGGAGATTAACATCATCTGTCCCAAAAACAAATCCAATCAATTTATCTTGCTCAAAGTATCCGATAAGCAATTGATTGTCTCTTTCTAATTGACATTTATAAAATTTTGTTATAAAAGAAATAGAAAAAGTAGAAAGAAAACTTGGCAATATCCTTTTATGTAAAAGAGCCAACTGGTGAATATCATTTTCAGCTATTTCTTTAATCATTTCAAAACTTTATTGATTAATTTCGGGCCTAAAAAATTGGAGATGGTTAGAGGTAGTTTTTTCCACATTCTAATTGCAAATTGAACAAATTTTCCATCTTCATCATTCGTGTGAGATTTTTTATTGAGGTAGTAATAATACAGTTGTATCGGCTCTGCCCCCCAAGATAATTTGAACAATTCTGTCCCTTGTCCTTTTTTACTGCGACCCATATCAAAAAAATGCACCTCTTTACTTATTGCAAATTTAATAATTTGCCAATACAATGCGTTATTTAGTGAGTATTTATTATACTCTTTTAATGTCGCTGCATACGGGTGATGTATGGAATATTCATCAAAAATTAAACAAGCTACTGAAGCAGGCTTAGACTGAACATAAAGAATCATGAAACAACTGCCATAGCCATTGGAGTTCAGGTTTTCAATAATATTTTTGTAAAAACTCTTGGAATGCGTTGGGGTACCAAGATCCCTCCACGCTTCAGAAATAACGGAATAAAAATCATCTAAAAGATCCAGCTTGCCAAATTTTACTTCATAAGTTAATTTTTCCGCTTTTCTAACTTGATTTCTAGTTTTTGATTTTACTTTATTTTTCCAAACCGCTTTTTCCCCTTCTCTTAAATCCAATAAATAGGTGAAATAATCTTTACATAAAACATGAGGGATGGAAACATCCATGTCAATGGCATTTCTGCTTTTCAACAAAATTGGTTTTTGTATTGGCAGAATATCATCCAGAACTATAGGCTTGTTAAATGTAAAGAAACCCCCATCGGTAATATATGGTGAGTTAGAAAACTCTTTTCCATTTCCATAAAGTTGAATTTTTGTATTCTGCAGATTAAGCTCTGATGTTGTAAGGGGATATGTTTTTGTTACTGCTTTTTTCCAACCTTCTGTTTCTGCAAATGAAAACGGTCTAAACATAGTTTTCAAATTTTTTATTAAAACAAAGCTCATATTCTTGTTTACGAAACGGAGACTTAAAAAACTCGATAAACCTTTCATCTAAATCCTCTTTGTCATTGTCGTTAAATCCCAAAGAAGGGTGAAGCATCACTTCAATCTCATCAGACTTTGTATTTTCAAGATAATTGAATAGGTTATTTTCATTCACCATACAGGTATTTAAAATAGAATAGAAAGCTACTTTTCCGGAATTTTCATTAAAAAAAGAGAGAAATTTCAGTAGCTCTAATTTTATAATATTTACAAAAGGGGTTGTGCTGGAATTGTATTTCCAACTTTCAAAGAAATTTTCATTTATCTCTCGCACTCTTGGTATATCGTATTTCTTTGCAAGTTTTCTGACAATTTTATTAATGGACGGGATGATGTGGATGTGCTCGTGCCCATCAATATGGGAAATGTTATGATGAACTGATTTTACCATTTGTATTTGAGCTTCTATTTCTTCCTCAATTTTGTTTAAAATTTCAGGGCTTTTTCTTAAAAGTAATAATTTCACAAAAGACCATTTCAGAGTTCCTTCTTTTGCAATTTCGGAATTGCCAGTTAATGTTTTTGCGCAGGTTAAATTTACATGAACCCCGATATTTAATTGAGGACAATGAGGTAAAACCTCATCTACAGCATGATTAAAGAAAGCCGTATTCGCCATCAAACTGGCATGGGTAAGATAGCCCGAAAGATGTGCTTCTTTTATTGCGAGGTTAATACTTTTTGTAAATCCCAAATCGTCGGCATTGATAATTATTTTCTTTTTATCCATCTAATTTTTCTTTTTTATTAAAATATCATCGATTTGATAAATACTTCTGAGAATCAATTCTTGAGATTCGCTTTTGTGTGGATTATTATCTATATAATCTGTGCCTTGATCTAATAAAAATCTACGATTGAAACTGCCCAGTTCCGGTTGAAAAAAATCAAAAGGCTGAGTTAAATATATTGTTTTTTGAGTCTTACTTTTTAATTCAATTTCTGATAGTGTTTGATTGAATTTAGAATTCCCATACTGTGTTATGTAAATACTTAAAGAGAAAAATATAAGCAAATAAAAAGCAGTTCCATTAAAAACAAGACTAATATGCCTTTGTATAAGAGGAATTTTAAAAAACAAGATAAAGAAAATTATCAAAAACAAGGTGTTACTGAAAAACAACAATCGTGTGCCGGAAAGTGGTGCATAAGCTGCTACAAATAATGCTAAAAGTCCCATTACAAACAGAGATAGCAACCTGTAATATTCTGCCTTTTCAAGGAGGTTTTTTCTATAGTAATAGACTCCAAAGAACAATGAAAACAAAACAACCGCAACCATTTCCGGGTTATAATATCGGTAAATTTTAGCTATATTACCAATTCCACCAATATAATCCATAAGATTAAAACCCAATTGTTTCTTATCTACAGTTTCGTATTTCACAGAGTTGGCTGGAGCAAAAAACAGCAACAAATAGCCAATACCAACGGAAATCTGATACAAGATAATAGAAATGGGAGGAAGTTTTTTATTTTTGAAAACATATTGTAAACCCCAAATAATTGAAACCAAAACCAGGATAGGAGGTACATGTTCATTTCCCATTCCGCAAAACAACCCTAAAAATACGATTAAAGGAAAGTTGCTCACTTTTTCTTTAAATATTAACTTCTGAAACAAAAAATACTCAGTCATTACATAAATAAAAAACAGATGAAATAGCATCAAAAAAGTATAGTTTCCACTAAAAGGAGTGTAATAAAACATTTCTCCAAAAACAAAAATTAAAAAGGAAAACAAAGCAATTATAACACAAAACATCTTACTATCATTTTCCGATTGATAGTTTGGCAACCTTCTAAAAACCAATAAAAAAACAAAAACAAAGAAGGAATTTAAAAGGAATAATCCGAATAAAAGAGTAATAACTATATTTCTCGATACGGCATTGGTAATTAATTGCCCAATTCTCGGATTTCCAAAATGGTACGA
Source organism: Amniculibacterium aquaticum (assembly GCF_003852705.1). Lineage (GTDB taxonomy): Bacteria > Bacteroidota > Bacteroidia > Flavobacteriales > Weeksellaceae > Amniculibacterium > Amniculibacterium aquaticum. The sequence goes on along the minus strand of NZ_REFA01000001.1, from coordinate 203,215 downwards.
TTCCCAATATTCTTGTAATAAATTGGGATTGCTTTGATCCAAATAATAAAAAGTATCCCGCATTGGAGGATAAAAGTAAATACTCAAAGCAACAGCTATATTAATAAATACCAATAATATATACGGTAATTTATTGCTCCTCATACCTAATAATTTCATTAAAATAGAGCGGTCTTTGTTTTACCTCTATGTGTATTCTGCCAATGTATTCTCCTATTATTCCTAAAAATAAAATAATAAGAGAACAGAAAAAAGTCATTACGGTAAGTAAAGTTAAAAATCCGGTTTTTGGCTCGTGGCTGGTAAGTGAGCTGTAAATAGAATATCCTAAAAATAATACCGATAAAATACAACCCAACAATCCAATTACGGTTGCCACCCTCAACGGCTTTACCGAAAATTGTATTACGCTATCTATCGCCAATTTATAGAGTTTCCAAAAATTGTACTTAGAAGTCCCAGACAATCTTTTCGGAGCCACAAAATCGATGACTTTTGCATCTCTCAGCCCTACCAAAGACAACATCCCTCGAAACATTCTGTCGTTTTCGTTCAGTTGGTTCAGCCATTCCACATATTTCTTATCAAGCAATCGGAAATCCGGCATATTTCTCGGTATTTTAACTTCAGAAATCATGTTGAGAAGCCAGTAATAGGTGTTTCCCATGATTTTGTATCGCAATCCCGTATCTTCGTTATTCACTCTTTTGGTGAGTACCAATTGATTTCCATTTTGCCAAAGACCAATCATCTCTATCGCCAATTCTACAGGATGTTGCAAATCGGCATCCATAAAAAGAACGGCATATTTTCCGGCATGTTTTTCTGAAGCAACAAAATTCAATCCGGCTGTCATCGCCATTTCATGTCCAAAATTTTTGGATTGATTGATGATAACAATGTTTTTAAATTCTTTTTGCAAAGCAACCAAATTTGGGAGAGTAGCATCGGTAGAACCATCATTGACAAAGACCAGTTCATAATTTTCCAAATTTACTTTTTGGAGTTCCGTATCCAATTGCTTCACCAGGATTTCTACATTGGACTCTTCATTATAAGCCGATATGATGAAATAAATCTTGCTCATAACTTAGTCCTTCACAAAAACACCGATGTATTTTCCTTCAAAAGAAATTACGGTAGGTTCAATGGCGTTTTTTTCACAGAAATCTTGGAAAGCAGAATTGTCATTGATGTCATCAGAGATAAAAACACCTCCTTTTCTCAAGTGTTTATACAACTCTCCATACGCCCAAAACATACCTTCATACGCCTTGTCGGAGTCGTAATGCATCACATCAAACTCTTTTTGATACAGGAAAATCTTGGGTAGAGATTCTCTATCCGCGTGGCGGAATAACCTCCAATTCTTTTTCAAATCTTCGGGTACAACATAACCCACATACTGATCTCCATCTTGCCCCAAATACGGCATATCCGAACTGTACAAATGTCCATTTCTTGTAGTTAAAGATTGCAAAGCAGCAAAAGACGACCAACCGTAAGCCACCCCAGTTTCCAAAACATTTTTGGACTGTGTGTATTCACAAGCAGCGTAGATCAGTTCCAATGCTCCTGCTCCGCCCATTTTTATCGGACAAGTATTTTGCTTTTGCAAAGCCGTTTGAAATTCTGTTGCAAATTGCTCTGAAAATGGAATGCAGTCTTTTCCAAATAAATTATTAATGGCTGTTTCTTGAGTAACCGCGATAGAAGAAGCCCAAAAATTGGTTTTCTCTTTCCCTTTGAAAGCCGCATTTCTATTAAAAATGTTTTTAATTATTTTTCTGCCCAACTCTGGATACAAGTCTGGTCTTTTCAAATAGGCAAAAAAGGTCTTGGTAACTCTTAGTACTTCGCTCACTGTGTTTCATTTATGGTTTCATGCAAAAATACAGTTTTTATCGAATAATGCTATATTTGTCGGAAGATTTTAATAATTTTATCCGTATCAAAACTTTAATTGGATATCATTCTTTAATTTCCAAAAACACATGAACATGCTAAATCGCATCTACGAAAAATTTCAACGGAAAAAGCAATTGGAAATTCTAAAAAAATTTTCATCAGCTCCCATTCAACATATTAAAATTGGCCTTAACAATCACTTTACAATTTATGATAAAGTAAAAAAAATTGATTTCGGAAACGGGATTAATTTCAGAAATTACATCCACATTATTGTGCAAAACAACGCCGAACTAACCATTGGCAACCGAGTTTTCCTAAATAACTTTTGCTCCATCAATTGTCTAGAAAAAATTGAAATAGGCGACAACACCTTGTTTGGTGAAAATGTAAAATTGTACGACCACAACCACAGCTACCAAACCGAACCTGAATTTTCGGTTTCTCATTCGGAATTTAATACAAAGCCCATTTCGATTGGAAAAAATTGTTGGCTAGGCTCCAATGTTACCGTACTAAAAGGGGTAACCATCGGTGACAACTGCATTATTGGCGCGGGATGCATCATTTTTAAAGATGTCCCGGAAAACTCTACCGTCATTAACCACCAAAATCTTGAAATAAAAACCCGAAGATGAAGTTTTCCGTTCTCATAGCACACTACAACAACAGCGAATATTTTAAGGATTGCTACCAGTCCTTACAAAAACAAACATACCAAAATTGGGAGGCCATCGTCTTAGATGATGCTTCTAAACCCGAAGAAAAGCTAGCTCTAAAACAATTGATCTCTGGAGATTCTCGTTTTAAATACTTTGAAAACGAAAACAACTCCGGTGTTGGTATTACCAAAGCTAAGCTGATAGAATTGGCAACCGGAAACATTTGTGGCTTTGTAGATCCTGATGATGCAATTTTACCAACGGCAATTGAGAAATCCATTCAAGTTTTTCAAGAGCAAAAAGAAGTTGTCCTCACCTACTCTAGATTCATGACTTGCGATGAAAACCTGAAACCGATTTCTGAATTTTCACCTGCGAGACAAGTCCTCAATTCAGATGCTTCTTTTTTTAACATACCCGTTCAAATTGCACACTTTGTTTGTTTTAGAAAAGACATCTATCTGAAAACTGAGAAAATGAATTCCTCTTTAAAAATTTCCGAAGATCAAGATCTTTATCTCAAAATGTACGAAAAAGGAAAAGTAAAATTCATTGATGAAACCAACTATCTGTACCGAACCCACAACAGAGGAATCTCCCAAAACGAGAACAAAAAAAAGTCCTACGAATACTGGGGCGAAGTGATTTTCAATGCCATGAAAAGACGAGGCATGACAACCATCAACGGGAAAAAAATTCCCGAAACTTATACCAATTCCAATGAAATCTTTCAACTTTTAGATTATCAAAATGGTTGGAAATATCGCATTTTAAAAAAAATTAAATTACTACTTCAAAAACTACAATGACCGAAAAAAACAAAATAAAAGTCCTCTTCAGGCACCGCTCCATGGAAATGGGTGGGGTGGAAAAAGTGATGCTTTCCCTTCTCAACAACCTCAATCCAGAAAAGTTTGAAATGACGGTCTGCCTCAACATCAACCAAGGCGAACTGAGAGACGAGTTCCCAAAACACATCCGGAAGGTTTATTTAGCCGATGGCAAAGAGGATTTTTCTGAAAATATTCTTTTGCAAAAATTCCAGCTTTGGAAAAGAAAAAATCAACTTGAAAAATTTAGAAACAACCCAAAATGGGTTGATGACACCATTTTAAAAGAAAAATACGACATCGAAATCGGCATGACCTACAACGATTTCGAAATGGTCTTAAATTCAACCAATAAAAATTCAAAAAAAATCGGGTGGTTTCATTCCGAAATTCAATTGCCAAAGCTACAACCTTTGGTACCCAAGATTTTGGTACACTTCCCTCAATTCGACCAAATGGTTTATTGTTCGGAAAAAATAAAAACGCTGATGCACTACCATTATCCGGACTTGAAATATCCAGCAGAATCGGTCATCATCAATGCCATTCCTATTGAGGAAATTAAAAGAAAAGCAGAAGAGAAAATTGAAAATTTTCCAAAAGAAATACCCGTTTTTGTTTCCATAGGAAGATTGCACAGCCGAAAAGGCTATCATAAATTGATGGAAGCTCATGCGCAACTCATCAAAGAAGGATACCCACATACGGTAATTATCCTTGGTGATGGCGAAGAATTGCAAAATCTTTTAGCTCAACAAAAAAAATTAGGAGTTGAAAAATCCTTTATTTTTGCAGGAAACCAAATGAATCCTTATCCTTTTGTGAAACAAGCGGATTTTTTCATTCTCCCTTCGGAATCCGAAGCTTGGCCTTTGGTGATTGCCGAAGCCCTAATTTTGCAAAAACCGATTATCGCCACCAAAACCGGAGATATCCCTGAGATGATTTCGGATAAAAAAACCGGCGTACTTATCGACTATAAAACAGAAGAAATGTACGCTGCCATGAAAGAATTCCTAACGAATAAAGGGATGGTGGAAGAAATTAAGGAAAATCTACAAGACATCGAAAAGCAATTCGATCATAAAAAGATTTTCTCTGCAGTGGAAAAACTATTTTTAAATTTAGTAAAAGATTAACACATGACCTACCTATATCGAATTTTGCTAAAGCTCCACACTTTATATGAAGATTTAATTAAAAAAAGCACTCTGAAATTAGCTTTAAAAAGAGGTCTTAAAGTTGGAAAAAACATTTATATACAAGGCATTCCAAATTTTGGATCTGAGCCTTATCTAATTGAGATTGGTGACCATGTAACAATAGCACAAGATGTAACTTTTATCAATCATGGAGGCGAAGCCAGGGTGACCAAAAGAATAGAAAAATACAAAGACGAACGCTACTTTGGAAGAATAAAAATAGGCAACAACACTTTTATTGGCAAAGGAACTATTATCCTACCCGCTGTTTCCATTGGTAACAACTCTATCATTGGTTCAATGTCCGTGGTAAACTGTTCCATTCCAGATAACTCTGTTTACGCAGGAAATCCGGCAAAATTCATTTGTACTATTGACGATTATGGAGAAAAATTAATGAAAAACAATGTGATTTACCCTCGAGAAATCGAACAAAATAGAAAACAACTTGATGAATTTTTAATAAAAAACCTCCCACACACCTATAAACCGGTAAAAAAGTAAATGTTCCCCCAAAAAAAAATACTCATTAGGATAGGTTCTCTTCGTCATGGCGGCGCAGAGAAAGTCTTGGCTACCTTCCTCAAAAATTTACCCAAAGACAAATACGAAATCGATCTTTTGCTCAACCTCTATTCCGGAAAATACCTTGCCGAAATCCCCGATTGGATAAATATTAAGTACCTGAATAAAGGCGAAATGATTACCACCAACCGACTTCAGGATATTCCGAAAAAAGCCTTCAGAGTGATCTATCAAAAGTTGTTGAAATCTTTTCCAACTTTATTGTATAAATTCATTCTAAAAAATAAAAAATACGACATAGAGTTTGCGGCCATCCATGGTTTTCGAGACGAGATCTTGGGGTCGCCCATAAAAACTTCAAAAAAAATTATTTGGATTCATAATGATTTGCGGAAAACACATTTCCATAATTATACAGATGCTGAAATTCGAAAGTTTTTTGGCTATGATAAAATCATGGTGATCTCCGAACACATTCAACACGATTTTGAAAGTCTCGCCAAAAACGAAACTGAAAAATCCAAAATTGTTAGAATTTACAATCCATTAGATACAGCGGAGATCGAGGCTAAGGCTGAGGTTAAGAACCATCAACCGACAACCGACAACCAACAACCCTTATTTGTTTCCATTGGTACGGTTTTTCCGCAAAAAGGTTATGATCGACTTCTGAAAGTTCATAAACAATTATTAGATGAAGGCTTTCAACATCAAGTATTAATCATCGGTGACGGTTATGATTTTGAAAACATAAAAAAACTTCAACACGAATTAAAAGTTGAAAGAACTTCAACCCTACTCGGTTTTACAGACAATCCTTATCCTTATCTGAAACATGCGGATTATTTTGTACTAAGTTCCAGATACGAAGGTTTCCCAACGGTTTTGTTTGAAGCCATTGTCCTAAAGAAAAACATCATCGCGACCGATGTTTCGGGAGTTCAAGAGATGTTGGAAAACGGAAAATTAGGATTGATGGTAGAAAATTCTGAACACGGAATTTATACAGGAATGAAACAAGCTTTAAGTAAGCCTGAATCTTTTGAAAAGTACCAAAAAGAATTTCAAAACTATACAATGCCTTTTGATTTGAAAAATTCTGTAAAGGAGATCATCGGGATATTGGATCATTTATAAAAACATTTTGTACCTTTGGCTTACCAATAGGTAAGTTACCAACAAGTAAGTTACTGTTAAGTAAGCTGCTATGAAAAAAGAAATTTCACCGTTTGCATTTGGGCATATCGTTAATTTACAATCTTTTACCAATAGAGAAGATGATGTTGCAAAGTTGAAAAAAAACATCTATTCCGGGATAAACACCATCCTTATTTCACCAAGAAGATGGGGAAAATCATCATTGGTTGCAAAAACTTGTGCAGAAATAAGTCATGAACGCCAAGATATTAAGATTGTAAAAATTGATTTATTTTCTTGTAGTGACACTCAAGAGTTTTTAGAAACTTATGCCAAAGAAGTTCTTAAAGCATCTGCAGATAAATGGGAAGAATGGATAACAGACGCTAAAGAAGTATTTAAAAACATCATTCCGAAAATTAGTTTTGGCATACAACCGGAAAGTGATTTCAGTTTGTCTTTTGAATGGAAAGAAGCCGAAAAAAATATGAGTGAAATTTTGGCTTTACCTGAAGTTTTAGCCCAGAAAAAGAATGTACAATTCTTAATTTGCATCGATGAGTTTCAAAATCTTTCCCAATATCAAGACTATAAAAAATTAGAGAAAAAACTCAGAGCCAGTTGGCAAACTTTTAAGCATTGTGTTTTTTGTTTATACGGTAGCAAAAGACATCTGATGACTCAGCTTTTTAACGATTCTTCGGCTCCATTCTATAGATTTGGGGATATTTTCTTTTTAGAAAAAATTAAAAAGGAAAAATGGATTAGCTTTATTCAAGAAAAATTTCATCAATCCGAAAAAGAAATCCATCCAGAATGGGCAGAGAAAATCCCGAAACTGATGAAAAATCATTCTTGGTATGTACAACAATTTTCTTATTATATTTGGTCTGAAACAACGAAGGAAGTCACCGAAGAAATTTTCAATAATGCCTTAGAAAGGCTTATCCAAAGCAATGTTCCGCTTTTTCAACAACTGATAGAAGAACTAAGTATTGGGCAAATCAACCTCATTAAAGCTATTATTAATCAAGAAAAACAATTATCGTCTAAAGCGAATCTTAGCAAATACAATCTGGGAACCTCCGCCAACGTAACCAAGAATAAGGAAGTTCTTTTAGGAAAAGATCTCATTCATAAAACCGATCAACTTTTCGAGCTTTTAGATCCTGTTTTTGAACTCTGGTTCAGAAGAACTTTCCTGCGAGAAAATATCATTCCAAATTTATAATAACCATGTCTCCAAACCATTCCATCATTCAAAAAGATTTCTACCGTGCCACCGGGAAATGGCTTTCCAAAATTCAAATCTGGAAAGCATGTTTCAGTCCGAATTTACACTTTATTTATTGGCTCAGAAAGGCTCAAAGCCAACCTAAAAACAGTTGGAAAGGCAAACTAAACCGATTGATTCTAAGGCATTATCAGATCAAATACGGTTTCCAAATTTATCCGGAAACGCAAATTGGCGAAGGTCTCTACCTCGGACATTGGGGAGCCTTGGTCATCAACCCCAAAGTGAAAATAGGCAAAAATTGTAATATTGCACAAGGCGTAACCCTCGGCCAACAAAACCGTGGAAAAAACGCTGGAGTGCCCACCATTGGCGATGAAGTCTGGATAGGAGCCAATGCCGTAATTGTCGGCGGAATAAAAATTGGTAACAATGTTTTGGTCGCTCCAAATTCATACATTAACTTTGACGTCCCAAATCATTCCGTAGTTTTGGGCAACCCTGCTAGCATTATCCCAAACGATCATGCAACCGAGGGATACATCAACAATAAAATCTAAACTAATGAGTAAAAACTATGAAACCATTTTTGAAAACAATAAAAAATGGGTAGAAGAAAAATTGGGCGAAGATGCCGATTTTTTCAATAAATTATCCGAAGGACAAACTCCAGAATACCTGTACATCGGTTGCTCGGACTCCAGAGTTTCTGCCGAAGAACTGATGGGACTAAAGCCAGGAGAAGTATTTGTGCACAGAAACATCTCCAATGTCGTTAACACTTTGGACATGAATGCTACTGCCGTAATCCAATATGCTGTAGAAAATTTAAAAGTAAAACACATCATTGTTTGCGGGCATTACGGTTGTGGCGGTATAAAAGCTGCGATGACCCCGGAAGATTATGGATTGATGAACCCTTGGCTAAGAACCATAAGAGATGTGTACCGATTGCACCAAGAAGAATTGGACAACATAAAAGATCCTCATAAAAAATACGACCGCTTGGTCGAACTCAATGTACAAGAGCAATGCATCAACATCATAAAAATGGCCTGCGTACAAGAACGCTATTTAATTGATGAATATCCAATGGTCCACGGTTGGGTTTTCGACATGAAGACAGGGAAACTGGTCGATTTGAAAATTGACTTTAAGAAAATCCTAAAAAACATCCAGAAAATCTACGACCTTACCAATTCCAATTGGATGAAAAGCATCAAGAAAAAATAGTTTTTTTTATTTGGGCACCTTTACCGCCCTCCGTTCCCGCTTTTTATTTTTTTGTCAAGACAATTTCCTTACAAAAAAATAAAAGAGCTCCACTCAGGTCGGGGTGCAAAGTCAGAATAAAAATATAAGTAACAAAATAAAAATACAGTATGGAAAACACAGAAATTTGGCTAAAAAGCCTCATCACCAAAACCCCACAAGAAGGCAGAGAATTGGCAATAAAAATGTCTAGAAAATCCATTGCTGCCATACAAAGAGATCCAGAAGCTAGAAAAGCAATGCGTAATGACTATGCCAATGATACGGCTCAGCTGATTGCATCGGCACATGTTATCGCGGTAGAATTCCAAACGATAGCCATGGCCAACAATTATTGGAAGGACGCTAAATAATCTAAAAAAAATCGGAAGTAATCATCATTACCTCCGATTTTTTTTATACTACCCATTTGTCATTTACCGTTAAAAGTATTCATCGTGTTCTGCACACCGGCAAAAACGAACGATAAAGAAGCTTTTGCAAAAAATTCTATTCGTTCTTTCAGTTTTTCATTTTCTTCTTCGGACCATTCTCCCAAAACATAATCCACTTGCTTTCCTTGGGAAAAATCTGCAGAAATCCCAAACCTCAACCTGGAATAATTTTGTGTTTGCAATTGCTCCTGAATGTTTTTCAACCCGTTATGACCGGCATCAGAACCTTTCATCTTAAGGCGAAGCGTACCAAAAGGAAGTGCCAAATCATCGGTGACAATCAGTACATTTTCTAGTGGAATGTTTTCTTTTTGCATCCAAAACTTCACTGCTTTCCCACTAAGATTCATGTAGGTGTCCGGTTTTAGGACAAAAACTTTTCTTCCTTTATATTTTCCTTCGGCCATCCAACCAAAATTAGCGGAACTGAACGAAACCTCTAGGGATTCAGCAATTTTTTCAGCCACTTTGAAGCCGATGTTGTGTCGGGTATTTTCATACTCGACTCCTTTGTTTCCTAGGCCTACAATAAGATATTTCACGATTTTCTTGTATAAAAAATAATTGCAAAGATAGATTTAATCACAAAAAATCCCAAACCTATCGGCTTGGGATTCTTTATAATTTTAAAATTCAACTTTAGTTAGGTTGATAGGTATAATTGATGATATCGGTCCCTTCCGTTGCTACCGTTGGCATGGATGCAGTCCCATAAGTATAGGCATAATTTTTTGTCTGAGTCTGCCCCATCACCTCAATTGCAACAGAACCTGCATTATTGGGAGACAGATAGTTGGCACCCGAAGAATTATAGGTACTGTAATACGCATATTCTTTTGGGATTCCGTAAAGATAACTCACCTTAGAGTCGTACCCCGAATAGGTGGTAGTCACCGTAACTCCCGGCATTGGAATATTGGCATTTAATACTCCCGTTGTAAATACCGACTGAGAAAGGTTGTATCCCGTATAGGTCAAATCATTTTGAGCATAATTTACAATTGCAACTCCAGCGACCGTTTGGGTTCGGGTTGTATAGGTTTTGGTTAATTTATCATTGGTATAAGTGAAGGTTGTTGCCACATCGCTTGTTGTCCCTGCAGTTTCTTCAGTTCCTTGCAAACTGGTTAATACAGTACCGGAATACACAAAATTCAAATTAAAATTGGTAACAGCACCACCGTTGTTGGCATCTTTGTAGAAGCCGGTAATGTTGGATATTTTGTTATTGTTATACGAAATCTGCTGAAGCATATTGTTATCCGTATCCGATAGTTTAATAAACTTATTCCCACCCATGTTATAGATTAAAACATTGGTGCTTCCGGTTGTTGATATCTTATGAATGATTTGGTGTGGTCCGTTAAGATCAATCTCGTCCATCCCAACAACATCTCCTGATGAATTACACGATAAAACTAAGCCCAAAGAGGCCAATCCCAATAGAAGATTTATTTTAAACATTTTTTACTATTAAAAAGGTTTGTACTGAAAAAACACATTAAATGAAGTTGCCAAATAATCCTGAGGATCATAAGTATTGGCTGTAGTAACCACTGTTGGATTAGGCATAAGGTGTGTCTGGAAACTCATCTTTTTAGGATTGTTCGTAGAAAACTTATATGCATTTCCCGTTTCATCAATCGCTTGTGACAATAGGTATGCAAAAGGAATTAAAGAATAAGGACTTTTCTTATCGTCGAAGTTTTCAAACTTATATGTGGTATTTACGATGGACGGTACAAATTGTCCTGCCGTAATCACACCTTGGTTTTTCACCAATTGGGTTACATTTTTATTTGTGGTATAAGTAAATGCAGTACGAGCATACGCATTGTACTCAAACGGTTGTCCTGCAACCACTTCACCCGATTTCACAATTAATGAGTCAATGGATTTATCGGCTTTATACTTAACGGTAATTTCAGATTTAATATTGATCGCAGTTGCTTGACCTGCCGGCGTTACATTTCTATTTTCGATCACCGTATTGATTACACCGTTGTTATCGTAGTTGAAATTTTGTGTGTAAGACACCATATTATTTCCTACAAAACCGTTAAATGAAATTTTGTCAATAGCATTTCCGTTGTACGAAATAAGGGTTGCATCGTTGGTCCCGATTGCACTGGTTAGGTTATATCCTGTATAATAATAGGTTAGGGTATCTCCCACCATCGTCTCTCTAAACAACGCTCTTTTACCGATTAGCCCACCTTGATTGGCATCCATATCGTTCAAAAGATTTCCATCTATTTCTGAAGATCTGCTGCACGATTGCACAGAGAACATCACAACAGCAGCGGCAAAAAGAGATATATTTTTTTTCATTTTCTAATTGTTATAAATTTTGACAAATATAAATTAATTTTCCAAAATAAAATGTGTTTTACTCTCTATAATTAAAACAAATAACAATACAGACATCATTTTATTAGTCGAAAAATCATTGAAAAACAAAATATATTCATCAACATAAACAATTTATGGTAAGGTAGAAAGTTTGATTTCGGAAATGGATCGTGACAATTCATCAACGGGATAATCGCCATCCACTTCAATGAGATAACGATTTTTATACAAAAACTTTAAGCTCGAATCGGTGGTTTCTCCGCTTGTATCTTGTTTCACCAACATTTTCACCCCGTTTATTTCAGTTACTTTTTCAAAACCGGTCTCGGTTTCTTTTTCCATATCCGATTGCAGGGTAAACATGATACCGGTCACAATACTGCTCCCTACACCCGCTCCATCGGTGATTTTAATTTCTACTGACTTTTGCCCGTCGGAATTTTTATACTTTGCTTCCCCCATAGAAACTTGGAGTATCGCCGCTTGTCCGGAGGAGTATTCTGTTCGCTTATTTCCCATAAAAACATCTGGGAAAATAGCCTTTATTTGGTCGTTGGTAATGGGCGTCAATTTGCTTAACTCTTCAATATGTTTGCTCAGTTCATCGGCTGAACTTGCAATTTTACTCAGAGATGACACTTGATCTATTGCCTGTCCCAAACCGCCTTCTTTTTTAGCTTCTTCTTTTTTACAGCCTATCAAAGCAACAGCTGCAAGTAAAATAATATACTTTTTCATCGGTTTATGTGTTTCGTTTCTTGTGTTTTTAACTAAAAAGTCTTTACAAATTTAATTAAAAAATAACAAACTGCATACAACACACAACTACCCAATGCTTTTTGAAATTAAAATTTTACTCAATAAAATATTAACCCCTTCAATATCTTCAACTTTTTCTTTTCTCATCATCAGTTGGTTGTTCTTTTCTTTGAGTACTGCCTCCTGAGGATTTTGTGTAAGATAACTGAGAATGTGACGGAATTTTTCGCTTTGGTAAAATTTATCCTGAGGATTATCCGGGAAGTACCCCAAAAACACGCCGTTTTTCATCACAATTTTATCAAATCCTATCTCAGAAGCCCACCATTTTAACTCTACCGACTTCAAAAGATTAATGGCTTCCTCCGGCAATGCACCAAATCTGTCAATCAGTTCATTTTCAAAATCTTTCAATTCTTGGGCACTCCCCAGTTCAGATAATTTTTGGTACAAGGAAAGTCGCTCTTCTATGGAACTCACATAGGCATCGGGTAACATCAGTTCAAAATCGGTATCGATGTTGACCTCCTTGGTGGATTTGAATAATTTTTTCCTTTCCTCTTCATTTTCAAACAAATCTTCAAATTCTTGATCGTTTTGCAATTCCTCCAAGGCTTCTTGCATGATTTTCTGATACGCCTCGAAGCCCATTTCGTTGATGAAACCACTTTGCTCTGCCCCTAAAAGATCTCCGGCACCACGGATTTCTAAATCTTTCATTGCAATTTGAAAACCCGATCCCAAATCCGAAAATTGCTCGATGGCCTCCAATCTTTTTCTAGCATCCGAAGTAACCATATCGTAAGGCGGAGTGATCAGATAACAAAATGCTTTTCTGTTGCTTCGCCCTACTCTACCGCGCATTTGGTGCAGGTCGGCCATGCCAAATTTCTGTGCATCGTTGATGAAAATGGTATTGGCATTGGGGACATCGACCCCACTTTCCACAATCGTTGTAGAAACCAAAACATCGTACTTCCCATCCATAAAGTCCAAAATTCTTTTTTCCAACTCTTTTCCTTCCAATTGCCCATGTCCAGTGATCACTCGGGCATCCGGAACCAATCGTTGGATGATCCCGGCAATATCCTTCAGGTTTTCAATTCGATTGTTGATGAAATAAACTTGCCCATCCCTTTGCAGTTCGTAGGAAATGGCATCTCTCAGAAGTTCTTCATCAAAACCAACCACTTGCGTATCCACCGGCTGACGGTTGGGTGGTGGCGTCTTAATAACCGACAAATCCCGAGCGCCCATCAATGAAAATTGCAATGTCCTTGGAATGGGAGTTGCGGTCAAAGTCAGCGTATCTACATTGGATTTCATGGTTTTCAGTTTGTCTTTTACCGAAACCCCGAATTTGTGTTCTTCATCAATAATCAAAAGTCCCAAATCTTTGAATTTCACTTTCTCCGAAGCCAATTGATGGGTTCCGATCACGATATCAATTTTGCCCTCTGCCAAACCCTTCAGTGTTTCACTTTTCTGTTTTGCTGTACGGAAACGGTTGAGGTAAGATATGTTCACCGGAAAATCCTTGAGTCTTTGCATAAAACTTCGGTAATGCTGAAATGCCAAAATGGTGGTCGGCACCAAAATTGCCACTTGCTTGCTGTCGGTTGCCGCTTTGAAAGCTGCACGAATGGCAACTTCTGTCTTTCCAAAACCCACATCGCCACAGATCAATCGATCCATTACGGTTTCGGCCTCCATGTCTTTTTTCACATCAAAAGTAGCCTTCTCCTGATCCGGAGTATCTTCATAGATAAAACTGGCTTCTAATTCATTTTGAAGATATGTATCCGGAGTGTACTGAAAGCCCTTGGCTGTTTTTCTTTTGGCGTATAGTTTTATAAGGTCGAAAGCCAACTGTTTTACTCGGGCTTTGGTTTTTTGTTTCAGAGCCTTCCACGCTGGCGAACCCAGCTTTGACAGGGTAATTTCCTTTCCGTCGGGGCCGTTGTATTTAGAAATTTTATGCAAAGCATGAATGCTGACATAGAGTAGATCTCCATTTTTGTAATTGAGTTTGAAGCATTCCTGAACTTTCCCATCGTTGGTCACCTTTACCAAACCCATAAATTTGCCTATTCCATGGTCGATATGGGTAATGTAATCGCCCACTTTCAGTGAGACCAAATCTTTCAGAGTGATGTGTTCGGACTTGGCAAATGCCGTTTTGGCCTTGAAGCGTTGGTAACGGTCAAAAATCTGATGATCGGTGTAAATGGAGATCAAACGATTGGCATCAACAAAACCTTCATGCAGTTCGGAAACGAAATCGTTCTCCCAAAAACTTTCCAAATCTTCGCCTCCAATTTCTCTAAAAATGGACTCCAATCGGTCTTTTTGTTTCTCGGAAGAAAAAGAAATCCAAACTTGATAACCTTGTTGTTTTTTCTGGGTTAAATCCTCCAATAAAAACTCGAAATTTTTATGAAAACTCGGCTGTGGACTTTGCTGAAGCACCAATTCTATAGGTCGCAAACCCAAAATCGGGCTGTTCCCAAAATCGATGGTCTTGAACGAATTGAGTCCGTTGGAAAATACAAATTCTGAAACAAACAAATCTTCGGGGCTGATGTGTGCGATGGTCTCGCTAAGTCCGGCAAAATTCTGTTCGGCTTTGGCAAAATAGTCTTTAATTTTCCTAAGGCTGTCTTTGGCATTTTTGGTAACGACGGTGCTTCGTTTGTCCATCAAGTCCAGAAACGAAATCTTGGATCCCGACACCGAATAATTCATATTGGACACCAGCTGAAAGCCATCAACCTTACGGATGGACAGTTGGGTTTCTATGTCAAATTCTTTTATACTTTCGACCTCGTTTCCAAAGAAAGAAATTCGGTACGGCTTTTCGTTGGCATAGGAAAAGACATCGACAATACCGCCACGAACGGAAAACTCTCCAGGTTGGGAGACAAAATCTACAAAATTGAAGGAAAACTGGCGCAGCAATTCTTCCGTGAAATCAAAATCCAACCGCTCACCCACTTTTATCTGATGCGTGATGGCTTTAAAATCTTCTTTTTTAATCACTTTTTCCGAAAGTGCAAGTGCATGAGTTACGATGACTTTCGGGTTTTTGTCCGTGTTCAATCGGTTCAAGACTTCTGTTCTCAGTACGATATTGGCATTTTGGGTTTTCTCGATTTGGTAGGGCTGTACCAAAGTTTCTGGGAAGTACAGGACTTTATCCTCGCCCAACATTTCTTCCAATTCTGTTGTGGCATAAAACGCAGTTTCTTTGTCATCCAAAACAAAAAGAACATCCAAACCTGAGCTAAGAAAAAGTTCGGCAACAAAAATTGTGGAGAAGGATCCGGCCGTTCCTTTAATAAAAACATGTTGATTTTTTTCGGAAAGATCAAAAATTTCCTGTCCAAATCCTTGTTTCAACAAAGATGGGATTAGGGTTTGGTTGATGGTTTTAAGAGACATAAACTGTATTTTGCATAAACGCCAAACACGATTTGGGAACAAAGTCCGAAATCGTTAGAGCTCAGCAAAGGTAAACATTATACAAAGAATGAAAAACGGGTAAGCGGAATTTAGAAAGGAATTTTATAGATGTTCTAAGCTCTTAATGTTCCTTCATCGTGACTGATTCTTGGGCCAACCTTAAGTTTATTTTAAGAATTTATAAAAATTGGTTAATTTGTGAAAAAAGATTTTGCCCATTTTAAATATTTCCTACATTTACAACATCAAAATAATAAAATAATGAAAAAATTTCTTACTGCAATGTCCATCATTTTAGGATTGGGACTGGCACAAGCACAACACACACAGGCAGCAACAACCGTTACTACCCCACCTCCTACAAAGGCTTTGAAAGTTGAAAAACAAAAAGTTGAAAAAAAAGCAGCCAAAATAGAAACTTCAGCTAAAAAAGAGGCTGCTAAAGTTAAAGAGTCGACAAACAAAACAGGGCTCAAACTTAAAAAAGACGGCACCGTGGACAAACGATTCAAGGAAAACAAGCACTTGAAAAAAGACGGCACTCCGGATAAAAGATACAAAGAGCACAAAAAATAAAAAATCATAACTTTTCATTTTTCTCAAAAAGCCTACAGATTATTTTGTAGGCTTTTGTAATTTTGTTACATGTTAAAATTCTTCAAGAAAAAAGCAGCCAAAGTTTGGGCTAAAAAACACCTTTCCGATTGTGAAAACTTCAAACAAAACGGAGTTCAATTGCAAGAGCAACTCTTGTTGGACTTGGTGAAAAGATCCGAAAAAACACTCTTTGGCATTGCCCATCAATTTGGACAAATAAAAACCATAGAAGATTTTCAAAAATCTGTACCCATCACCGACTACGAAGGACTGAAGCCGTACATTGAAAAAATAAAACATGGAGACCGAAACATCTTGTATCCCGAGAAACCGGAATATTTTGCAAAAACTTCCGGCACCACTTCGGGCACCAAGTACATCCCACTAACCAAAGAAGGCATCGACTGTCAGGTAAAAGCCGCACAAAGTGCCATCTTCCATTATATTTCACAAAAAAATAACGCCGATTTTGTGTGTGGGAAAATGATTTTCTTGCAGGGAAGTCCAGAATTGGAGGAAATTGCCGACATAAAAACCGGACGACTTTCCGGAATTGTTGCCCACCACATCCCGCAGTATTTACAAAAAAACAGACTCCCAAAATACGAAACCAACATCATTGATGATTGGGAGACCAAAGTGGACACGATCGTAAAGGAAACCGAAAAAGAAAACATGACCCTGATCTCGGGCATACCGCCTTGGCTCATCATGTATTTTGAAAAACTCATCGAAAGGAATGGTAAAAAAATAAAAGAACTCTTCCCCAACCTTCAACTCATCATCACCGGAGGGGTCAATTATGAGCCGTACCGACAAAAAATGCAGGAACTTTTGGGCGCTGAGGTAGATGTTGTACAGACCTTCCCTGCCAGCGAAGGCTTTTTTGCCTTCCAAGACCATTATAAAGAAGAAGGGCTTTTGCTGCTCACCCATCACGGGATTTTCTATGAATTTATTCCGTTAGAAGAATTTGGAAAAGAAAATGCCAGAAGACTGACCCTGAAAGAAGTAGAACTGAATAAAGATTATGCCCTGATCCTGACCACCAATTCCGGACTTTGGGCTTATTCGATTGGAGATGTCATCAAATTTATTTCTAAAAAACCGTACCGAATCTTGGTTACCGGAAGGACTTCTCATTATACCTCGGCGTTTGGAGAACATGTGATTGCCGGTGAGGTTGAAGCCGCACTAAAAGATACCGTGGAAACTTTTCCTGCCCAGATAACCGAGTTTCATCTGGCTCCACAAGTGAATCCAGAAAATCAATCTTTGCCGTATCACGAATGGTTTTTTGAATTTGAAAAAGAACCGGAAAACTTGGAAGATTTTAGGCAAAAATTGGATCTTGAGCTGAGAAAAAGAAATTCGTATTATGACGATTTAATCTCTGGAAATATCCTTCAAACCCTAAAAATAACGAGGTTGCAAAAAAATGCTTTTCAGGATTACGCAAAATCGGAAGGGAAATTGGGAGGACAAAACAAAATCCCGAGATTATCCAATGATAGAAAAATTGCTGATTTCTTAGATAAATTAAAGAAGTAGCATCTCTATTAGGATATTATTCAAAATTATAATACATTTGAACGATAAATATTTTAAAAATGAAAAAACATTTACCTTTAAAATCAATTTTATTTGCAAGTTTATTCGTTGCCTCCTCTTGTGCAACGACCAAATATTCCGATGATCTTAGCAAAAACGATTATTCGCAATTACAAAGTGGAAAGTCATACTCATTCTCACTAAGAGACAGCAAGTTAAAGCAAAAAATGAGATTTCACAAAATAAAAAACGACAGCATTATTGGTTTTACAGGGAAAAAAGACAGCATCCAAATTTCTTTAGCTAAAGGCAATGTGACCGGAGTGAGGGACAATACCAAAGCAACTGTTACTACGGTTGGTACCGTAATTGGAGCTGCAGGCGCTATACTAATTGGCATCAGTGCAGCGAGATAAATTAATGTTCGCTAACCGCTTTCAGCCCGACAACAGAAATAATTAATGTCGTCACAAAGAACATCCTCCAAAAAACAATGGGTTCTTTGAACAAAATAATTCCGGAGAGCACACCTCCCACAGCACCAATTCCCGTCCAAACAGCATAAGCTGTGCCGATGGGAATTGCATTTTCACCAGAAATCGCTTTGTACATAAGAAACATAGACATCGATAGGCTGATCACAAATCCCAACCACCAAAATAGACTTTCGCGCCCTTCGGACTGTTGTGCTTTTCCAAGACAAATGGCAAATCCCGTTTCAAACAATCCTGCAATAATGAGTATAATCCAATTCATGGTTGCAAAAATAAGAAGACTAAATTCAATCTTAGACCATTAAAATATTTTATTTTTGTAACATGTCAAAAACATCCCCACTACAAACCCTTTCTATTGTTGAATTTAGAAATTTATTAACCGGAAGATTTTTAATTATCCTTGCTTTTAGAATGCTTGCCACTTTGTTGGGATGGTGGGTCTATCAGCTTACCAAAGACCCATTTTCCATTGGTCTTATCGGATTGTCGGAAGTGATACCCGCTGTGAGTTGCGCCCTGTTTGCAGGACATGTCATAGATATGAATGAAAAAAAACGATTGCTTTTAATCTGCAATTATGCTTATATATTGTTGATCGGCCTGCTGTTAATACCCGCATTTTTTGGCCACAAATTGGACATGTCAGGGCATCAGATTACCTACTTTATTTATGGAGTCATCTTTTTCACGGGAATCGCCAGAGCTTTTTTAGGCCCCATCGTTCCGTCGATGATTCCAAAAATTGTTGGCAAAGAAAAACTTGCCGGAGCAGTAACACTTAACCAAGCAACTTTCTTAAGTTCATCGGTAATGGGACATGCATTGGGAGGTTTCTTAATTGCTTTTATAGGCATAGACCGGACTTTAGTTATTATTGTCAGTCTTATTTTATTTGCTTCACTAATGTTCTGGCAACTAAACCCACAACATTCTGAATACAAAAACGAAAGACCAGAAGTCTTTGAAAGTATAAAAACAGGAATTTCCTACATCTACAAAACCAAAGAAATATTAGGCGCACTTTGCTTGGATATGTTTGCGGTCTTGTTTGGTGGAGCTGTCGCCATGATTCCGGTATTTGCGAGCGACATTTTAAAAGTAGGCGCTGAGGGATTTGGAATCCTGAACGCTGCTTCGGACATTGGGTCCATGTGCGTGATCATAACGCTTTCCTTCTTCCCTCTAAAAAAGAATCAAGGAAAAATATTATTGGCGGTTGTTACTGGTTTTGGACTGTGCATCATCGGGTTTGGTCTTTCCAAATGGTATTGGCTTTCGTTTGGATTCTTGGTGCTAAGTGGTATGTTGGATGGCATTTCGGTAGTCATTCGTGGGACCATTGTTCAATTAAAAACACCAGATCACATCCGTGGCAGAGTACTGAGCACCAACTCCATCTTCATTATGAGCAGTAACGAGATGGGACAATTTGAAAGTGGAGTTGCCGCAAAACTTTTGGGTGTAGTGAGATCCGTTGTGTTTGGTGGTATAATGACCGTTGCAGTAGTTAGTATTGTTGGTCTCACCAATTCAAAACTCAGAAAAATGCAGTATTAGAGTCCGTTTAATTTTCTTTGCAAAAAAAGCCGACTCCTAAATTAATTTTTTTCACATTTTTCATCATTATACTTATTGGGTTAAACAAAAACAATCAAAACTAAAGCAGTCTGTAAAAGAAAACAACGACACCTTCAGGACAATTCATCAAAAAGAGATAGAAACATATAAAATATTAACAAAAAAAACCTTGTATCAACAACGATTTATTTATATTTTTGTTGATATTTTATTAACATGAAAAAAATTCTATTTCCTTTACTACTAACAATATCACAAATACTCTGGGCGCAGTCCGATTGCGTCTCTGCTTTACCGGCTTGTGGAAATTCTCAGATTTCGTACACTCCAACTGGACCAGGTCAGATTTTAGAAGACTTGGGCGGTTGCTTATCTTCAGACGAACACTATTCCGTTTGGTACACTTTTACTGCTGCTACCGCCGGAACTTTAACTTTTGAAATTGTACCAAACGGAAATGCCGATTACGACTGGGCAGTTTATGGTCCCAACAAACCATGCGGTAATCTAGGAGCACCTATCCGATGTTCTTATGATGCACCACCCAGCAACAACGGCCTATACAATACCGGACTTAGCTTAACCGCAGCCAACCTAACCGATCCCGCTGGCGGTACGGGATACTGCAGATACTTAGATGTACTTCCGGGACAAACTTATTATTTAGTTGTGGACAACTTCTCCCAAAATGCAAACGGTTTTGTCCTAACTTGGGGAGGAACTGCAATCCTTTCTAACCCATTTAATCAACAACTTCAACCCAACCCATTCATCGCTCCAGGACCTAATCAAGATGGAGAAGTAGTCATCTGTACCAACCCTGCACAATTTGATTTCAGCACACTTACTGACGGCATCATCAATGGAAACCCTAACTTCCATGTTAGCTACCATCTTTCCAACAACGATGCTCTTACAGGAAACAATCCTATCATAGGTATGGTCAATGTAAATACAGCGGCAACCTATATTTATGCCATTTATTTTACCGACCCCAACAACCCAAACAATGGAGTACTGAGCAAGTGTAAGCAATTTGGCACCATCACTTTTGACCAAAGAGCCATCACCACCATGGATGCGGTACTCACCGAATGCAGCAGTAACGATGTTGGAGTTGCCTCTTACGATCTGACAACTGCTAATGTCAACAACGACCCAGCGGTTGTCAAGAAATATTACGCCAGCATGGCCGAACTAAATGCAGGAATAGAGATTGCAAATCCATTTTTGTACACCTCTGCCGAAGGTGAAGTATTTGTAAAAGCTACAAGTCCTTTTGGCTGTACCAGCATTGCAAAAATCACTTTAAAATTTCATCCATTGGCAATTAAAAATGACCAAACCATGAAAATGTGTCATTTGGAAAACCTACCGTCTAACGGAATATTCAACTTAACCCAAGCCAATGTTACCGGTACTGCGGGTATTGTAAAAAAATATTATCCATCACCAACTGATGCTGTAAACGAAACCAATGAAATCCTAAATCCTACTGCATATAACGCTCCTAACGGTGTTGTTTTTGTTAAATTAATTACCAATCAAGGATGTTATAATATCGCAAAGATTACTCTGGAAGTTACGCCTCCGGATCCATCTCCAATCTTGAAGGATCAGGTTATTTGTACCGAAAAAACAACGACTTTGGATGCCGGTCCCGGTTATCTAGAATATCTATGGAGCACAGGAGAGACCACGCCGAGTATTTCCAATGTTGGAGTTGGAGATTATTGGGTAAAGCTAACCAAAGACGGTTGCGAAACCTTACAAAAGGTAAAAATTCTACCGGTTGATGTCCCATCCATTACCAATGTTGAAATTGGAAACGGAACCCTTGCCGTAACGGTATATGGAGGCAAAGCACCTTATAAATATTCATTGGACAATATCACTTGGCAAGACTCCAATGTTTTCACAGCAGTACCAAGGGGTGTTACGAAAATCTATGTAAAAGACGAGAGCAATTGCGAACCCATCATCACTGAAGTTACTGTACCGAACATCATCAACCTAATCACTCCAAATGATGATGGTGTAAATGATGTTGTGGATTACTCTGCACTTTCCATGAAAGACGATCTTACATTCACGGTATTTGACCGATACGGAAGCGTATTGCACCAAGCCAACAAAAACAACAACTACCAATGGGACGGAAAACTTGGCGGTCGTAAATTGTCAACAGGCACTTATTGGTATGTCATCACTTGGAAGGAAAAAGACGCCAACAAAACTCCAATAAAATTCAGCGGTTGGATCATGGTTAAAAACCGAGATTAAACCAAAGCTACAAGTACAAAAAATCGGTTGCAAAAATTTGCAGCCGATTTTTTTTATGCTTTCATAGGTCTAAAAAAAGCATCCAGCTTTTGAAAAAGATGGATGCTTTAACATTATACAAGATAATTATGATTTCTTTTCTTCAGTTCCTTCTGGGAATCTTGCCTGAGTGTATTCTCTAGAAATAGCTGACTTTTCGAATTTCAATTTACCAGAAAGTGTTTCCAAGACCACACCGTCTTCTGCGATTTGAGCGATTCTAGCGTGCATCCCTGATGTTGTGACTACTCGTTGTCCGACTTTTAGATTTTCTTGAAATTTCTTTTCTTGATTTTGCTTACGCACTTGTGGACGAATCATTAGGAAATAAAAACCCGCAAACATCACCACCATCATCAAAATCATGGTTGTATTGCTACCTTGTGCTTGTAATATCGTAATCATACTCTGTATTATTTAGGTTGAATATCTGCTGTGAAAGTTAACAAAATAGGCACAGCATTTACATTGGCATAGACTTCAGCTTGCTTTTGCACCATTCCGTCAAATTGTGCAGAATCGAATTTTAAAGTAATCTTACCTTTTTTTCCAGGTAAAATGGGCTCTTTGGTATAGTCCGGTGCTGTACAGCCGCAAGCCGGTTTTACATGAGCAATTATCAAAGGATTTTTCCCTGTATTGGTCACTTCATAAGTATGTTCAACCACTTGTCCTTTGGTAATTTTTCCAAAATTAAAATTGCTTTCAGAAAGCACCAAATTGGTGATGGGCTTATCTTTGACATCCTTTGCCAAATCTTCCGGTTTATACACAGGACTTTCTTCCTGTGGCATTTCTGCAGATTTAGCTGCCAATTCCGGTTTCAACTCCAGCTGATGATCCACCACTTCAGTTTCAGGAGAAACTTCCGTTGCCACTTCTTTTTTTTCTTCTTTACACCCTACCAAAGCGAGAGATGTAAAAATAACAGAAGCAAAAAATTTGTTTTTCATAATATTATTTTAGTTCAAATTGGATTAATTTCTATTCAGATCTTTGATGTATTTATCCAAAATACCGTTTACAAAAATATTGGATTTTTCGGTAGCAAATACTTTTGCAATCTCAATATATTCGTTAATAATCACTCGGGATGGGGTGAATGGGAAATGATCCAACTCGGAAATGGCGGCGATAAGAATAAGCTTATCCATTAGAGAAACCCTTTCCAGATCCCAGTTTTGCAATCTTTCTTGAAGTTTTTTCTCGGTTTCTTCCCAATTGTTCAGGGTTTCTTTTAGAAGTTTGGTTGCAAATTGTCTATCCTCTTCGTCCTTTATCATTCGGATTAGGGTATCGTTTGGCCCGTCTTCCTTCATGAACCCAAGGGTTTTCTGAACCATGGAATTGGCAATATGAAAATCATCTGCCCAACCAATTTCTTTATCCTCCAATCTGGCATGGAAATCTTCATTTTCCGCAACATACCTCAGGAACAGTTTGCCTATGAATTTTTGATCTTCTACAAAACTGATCCCATCTTCTTTCATAAAATCTTGGTATCTTTTTCCAGCAGTCATCCTTTGGAAAGTTTTCACCAAGAGTTCATCGTGCATGTCCCACTTCAATTCTTTATATTTTGAAGTAAAACTGCGTCTCTCTACATTCTCATCCAACTTGATAAGAACTTGGTTTCGGATAAATTTTTGATTAGGATTAAGCTCATGATCGGTCTTGATAAATTTATTTTTACCAATCTCAATTTGTCTTTCAGCCATATCTTTCAAAGCAATCAAGAAATTGAGCTGATAAATGTACAAATGATAAATTTTTTCGATACCGGAGAACATTTGTCTTTCCAGTGCCTCAAATTTAATTGGGTTTTGGTGGTAGGAGTATAGTGTCTCTACTACCTTTTCGCGGATTTGTCGTCTTCCTAACATTCAAAGAGCTTTTAGTGGGTGCAAAGATAACAAATTTTTATTTTAATTTTAAACAACGATTTCATGGATCTTTACTTTAAGACGAAAAAAAAGCTTTAAGAAAAGAACGGAAACCCCGTAATACAAGTTACAAACCGTGTTATTGATTCCATCAATTCGCCCAAAATACGATTAAAAACACAGATAATATCCTTACTTTTGCATGACAAAATTTTTGATCAATACCCAAAATTTAAACCTGAAAATCTTCTTTTTACAATAAAAAATGAACGCATTAAAAACTTTGAATCCCTATTTCTGGAAACACAGAGTCATGTTGTTTTGGGGATTCTTATTTATTGTTGCCAGTAATTTCTTCAACATTTACAAAGTACAGTTTATTGGAAAATCGGTTGATGAATTATCCAAAAATTTACTCAACGGAACCAATACCACCGTCCTTACGAATGTGGCCATCATCATTGGATCTTCAATACTTACCGGAGTTTTCACTTTTATGATGCGACAAACCATCATCGTGAGCTCCAGAAGAATAGAATATGAACTGAAAAATAAAATCTACAACCACTACCAAACCTTATCGTTCACCGAATATAAAAACACCACCATTGGCGACCTGATGAACCGGTTAAGCGAAGATGTTGTTGCCGTGAGAATGTATTTGGGACCGGGGGTTATGTATGTAGTTAATTTGATCATCTTGGTCATCATCACAGCAATTTATATGATGAAAACCAATGTTGCCATCATGCTTTGGACTTTGGTACCACTCCCCATTCTGTCCTATGCCATTTACAAAGTAAGCTCCATCATCAACAGAAAATCCAAAATCGTACAGAAAAGTCAGGCTGCCATTTCTACCTTTGTCCAAGATAGTTTTTCAGGTATCCGTGTTATTAAATTTTTTGCGAAAGAAAATTACATTGAAAAAAACTACGGTGAAAAAGTTGCCGAATACCAGAAAAAAGCTCTTGACCTGGCAAGTGTCGAAGCCTATTTCTATACCATTATCCTTTTTGTTATCGGATTGTTGAATGTTGTAATCTTGTACATCGGGGGCGAAAAATACATTTCTGGAGAATTGAAAGTAGGTGCCATTGTGGATTTCTTTATGTATGTCAATATCCTCATTTGGCCTTTCTCCATGGTGGGTTGGGTAACTTCTGTAAACCAAAGAGCAGAAGCCGCCATGCAAAGAATCAATGAATTTCTAGACAAAAAACCAGAAATCGTAAATAAAAACAATGAAATATACCCGATTACGGGTGATATCGAATTTAGAAATGTATCCTACACCTACCCCAACACAGGCATTGAAGCGATCTCCAACCTTAGTTTCAAAGTAAATGCTGGCGAAAGTCTTGCCATAATGGGAAAAACCGGCAGCGGCAAAACGACCATTGCACTTTTATTGTGTCGATTAATAGACCCGAGTTCCGGTCAAATTTTAATCGATGGTAAAGACCTGAGAGAACACAACCTGGATCTTTACAGAAAACACATCGGTTACATCCCACAAGAAAGTTTCTTGTTCTCCGACACCATTGCCAACAATATAGGTTTCCCAATTGACCATCCGGATTCTGAAAAAGTTGTAGAATATGCTAAAAAAGCAGATGTTCATAAAAACATCATCCACTTTAAAGACCAATACAACACCAAGGTTGGTGAAAGAGGGGGCATGCTCTCAGGTGGCCAAAAACAAAGGATATGCATAGCCAGAGCTTTTATAAAAGAACCTGCAATATTACTTTTTGACGATGCTCTTTCGGCATTGGATACAGAAACTGAAGAAAATATATTACAAAACATTGAGTCTGAATTGGAAAAAAAGACCTCGATAATTATCTCACATCGTAAATCCAGCACCAAGTACGCAAATAAAATACTGAACCTCAGTAAATTAAAAAAATCAATACAAAACACAAGTTTAGATAACGATTAAATAAAAAAAATATTTTGCAGTTCAAAGAAATCCATTATATTTGTTAGATAAGTATTAAAACAATAACGATGAGTGATTATAAGGAACGCCAAGAGAATGAAATTTTCACCAAGGTGTTGAAGGCAGGAAGAAGAACTTATTTCTTTGATGTACGCGAGACTAAAGCAGGAGATTATTACCTAACCATTACCGAAAGTAAAAAAAACTTTAATGACAGTGGAGAGGCTACATTTGAAAAACACAAAATCTATCTTTACAAAGAAGATTTCAAAAACTTTCAGGACTTATTCAATGAATCTACCGATTATATCATCAGCCAAAAAGGCGAAGATGTAATTTCTGAAAGACATGAAAAGGACTATAAAAGTAAGACCTATACCATAGAAAGTCAAGACGAAGTTTAATACAACTTCTACCAACAACATAAACCACTTCACCATTTTGTGCAAGTGGTTTTTTATTGCACACATTCTTCATTATAAAACAAAAAAAAAGCATCCAAAAATGGATGCTTATAGGGTGAATGATGGGTCTCGAACCCACGACCTTCGGAACCACAATCCGACGCTCTAACCAACTGAGCTACAATCACCGTTTTCAGTGGTGCAAATATAAGAAATTGTTTTAAACTACAAAACAATTCCATCAAAATTTTTCAATGCCATAAGTTTTTCTGTGGTAAAACCCTCAGCATAAGCCACTCCCGACAACCTACCAAGATCCTGAGCGCGGTAAGTTAGGCTCTCTAAAAAGTCTTTTGTTGCAATGGGAGTAAGAGGTTCGTTGGATTCGGGATTATAAAACTGTGTGGAATACGCCAAACACGCTTTTATTTTTTGATCCATACTATCCGAAATATCAATTACGAAATCCGGAGTTACGGACTTCCATTGTATATAATTATAGATTTGCTTTGGTCGCCAAGCATTTTGAATCTGGCCTTGTGATTTTGTTTCTATCTTCACCAAACCCGATAAAAAACACGCATCAGAAACCAGTTTACACGCTTTGGCATGATCCGGATGTCGATCATCAATTGAATTGGAAAAAACAATTTCAGGCTGATACTTTCTCACCATCTCTACGATCTTCATTTGGTATTCTTCAGAATTGACCAAAAAACCGTCTTTCATTTCAAGATTTTCTCTTCCGACAATTCCCAATATTTCGGCGGCCAATTGCGCTTCTCCTCGTCTTGTTTCGGCAGTCCCACGCGTACCCAACTCACCACGAGTTAAGTCCACAATAACCACTTTTTTTCCTTCTTTTATCAACTTTGCCAATGTTCCGCCACAACCCAACTCTACATCGTCAGGATGGGCTCCAAAAGCCAATATATCAACTTTCATGGTACTTAATTTCATTATAAAAAAACTTTGTCAAGACAAGTGCCTTGACAAAGAATATTTTTCGAATTATTTATTAATTTGTTTGTTGAAGTTCACAGCATCTTCAAATGTAGGATTCAACTGAACTGCTTTTGCGGCATACTCTTTCGCTTTTGCCAAATCTTTAGTTTGATTGAAATAAGCGACTAAATAATACGCATAGGATAGAGAGTCTTTATTCTGATCTTGCTCTGCTTGAGGCTTTTTCAACACCATATCAATGAATTTTTGATAAGAATTTTCAGCCATATCGTTGTTGCCCAATTGCTGATAAGCAGATCCTTTTGCGTAATAAGAGTACACCCAATCCGGAGCCAAGGAAATCATTTTGTCCCAGGTAACTACTGCTCCGCTCCAGTTTTTGGCTTCTGTATAAGCTGTTCCCAATTTTACCAAAGCATCAGCGTCTTTTGGATTGGCTTTTACTTTTGCTTTCAGACCTTCAATTGTTGGGTTGGTAGGTCCTGCATTCACCGCTTCTTCAGAGATGCCTCCTCCACTTTGAATTTTTGCCATTTCTGCACTCCAGTCCATTGTGGTGTCTTTCGCAGCATTAGCGATAGCAATTTTTTGTGTCGCCTCAGCAATGAGTTGGCTCTTAAGCGCGGCATCCTTTTCGGACTGCGCAAGTCCAGCCATGATAAGCCCCATCAATCCTTGATCTGCAGGTAAGATTCTATTCTTCTCTTTTACCGTTGACATAAATTTATCCAAATTAGCTTTAGCTGCAGCATAGTTGTTGTCTGCCTGATAATCCAGATATGCTTTTAGTTTATATTTAATCGGGTCATCTACTTTATCAAAAACCTTATCTAAAGTCGCTTTAGAATTCGCAAAATCGTCGTTTGTAAAATACAATTTAGCAATTTCCAATTGTGTGTACGGATCTTCATCGGCATATTTAGAATAGTTGATCAAGTCTTGTGTTGCCAATTCATTTTTTTGATAACGAATATCGTAACTCGCTTTTGCCTTGTAAGCCGGTGCATACGATGGATCAACAGCAATTGCGGCATTAATTTTTTCAATCGCTTGCGGCCATTGTTGTGCTGCCATCCAAAGTGTTCCCATTCTGGTAAACACAGATGCTTTATTTTTGGCTACAACAGATGCTTTGTCATAAGCCGTCATGGCAGATCCCGGATCTCTTTTCAAACGATAGGCGTCGCCCAAAGTGTAGTAATAATGTGCAGGCACCCCATTTTTGGTTGCTTTATCAATGGCTTTTACCAAGTAATCGATTGCCAATTCAGGAGAATTATTCTTTTCAAATAAAGTTAATGCTTCACCGGCTCTGTATAAAACCTCAGGATCTTTTTCTCTAGAATCTGCGACAACAGCTTGGATTTCTGCAACTGCAGACTTATCACCTTTGCCCAACTTTACAGATGCCAAACCGATTTTGTTAAGATAAGATCTCTTATCAACAGCTAAACCTTTATTAAAAAATTCGTGAGCTTGATCAAAATTTGGTTCATTTTGACTCAAAAAAGTATTTCCCAAATAAAAATAATTATCGGCTGAAGGAGATTTGGCAATCATATCTTCAAAATTCTTTTTAGCCAAAGCATATTTATTGGCATCGATATAATTAATACCTTCTTGAAGCGACTGTGCGAAAGCCATATTAGACAAAAAGCCTACTGCAACACCAAGAACAAGTTTTTTTGTACTATTCATTTTATAAAGATTTATGTTTAATAAGTTATTAAAATAGTCCTCAATAATCAGACCAAAATATTAAATTTAGATTAAAAATTAGCGCATTTGCACTTCTCTTTTGTAAATATTATAGGGCTGTAGTCCTTCTTTTTCTACAATCATCTGTCCCAGCTGGGTACACGAGAAACGAATAATGCCATTGGCAAGGTTAAAATTGCCTTCGTTGGCCAAGAAATAGAGAACCCTGGTGAATGGATAAGACATGTTTTTCAGATTGTTGATGTCTGGAAAATAGGTTTTCCCTTGATATTCTACCGGTAGAATTTTAAACTCTTCTCTTAATCGTATGGCCTCCTTGTTATACTCTCTGCTGAAAGTGTTTAGACCGATAACACCGATTCGATCTGGGTATTTTTGGATTTGGTCGGCTACATTTTTATTTCCTGTGATTACTGAAAACTTCAAATCTTTTTGTTGAGCTCCTATTTTCTGAGCTACGAAATTAATGTTCCCAGAATTGGCTCCGTCAAATACAAAAGGTTTTTTGTCCGAGTTCAAGCCGTTTTTAATTTCATCATAAGAAATCTTCTGAAGGGGCGAGTCTTTGGATACGATAAAAACCACAGCATCTGCAGCGAATTTGGCCGGTTGATATTTAAGCTCTATAATTCTTTCGTATTCTTTTTTCTCTTCAGGGGAAAGATCTCTGGACATGGCAATTATCTTTACCTTACCTTGCAACAGACTGAGCAAAGCCAAATCTTCTTTTTCAGATTGCACCGTAATTTTTGTTTCTGGATAATGCGTTTCATAACCGTCTGCCAATGCTTCTACAACAGACTTGTATGCATCGTCCGTCAAGATGGTCATGCTGCCTTTATGGTACGAGGGAGTCTTGGACTCTTCCTTTTTCTTACATGAAAAAAAAAGGAAAAATAAACTTACGAATAAAAATCTAGTCATTGCTCTTGTTTTCTTTAATACCTCGCACTGCACGATACATCCTAAACACGCCATAAACAATTAACAAACTGCCCATCGCATAAGCGATATTGGGTTCTAATGTAACGATTAGAAATTTATAAACGATAACAACTATGCCTAAAACGACATAAAAAAATCCGGTGACTAATGATAACCAATTGAACATAAAAGCAAAAATACAAAAAAAAGAGAAGCCTAAAAGACTTCTCTTTGTTAAAGTTTGGTAATGAAAATTATTCAAACATCATGGTAAGTGGCATACGGAAACGGTATCTTACCGATTGACCGTTAATTTTTGCCGGTGTCCATTTGTTTTTAATACTTTTCACCGTTCTGATTGCTTCTTCGTTGAAGGTTTTATTAGACCCAGACGCTTTCACATCGGTAATACTACCATCTCTTTCTACTACGAAAGTAATTTCGGTTTTCAAAGTTCCTTCATCACCATCCATTACGGAAGTATCGAAATTGTTATTCACCTTGGTTCTAAAAGAGTTAATACCTCCTGGGAATTCTGCCAACTGTTCAACTTCAGAATAAACTTGGGTATCACTCACCTGAGGTTTTACCTCTACGGTATTACCTTTACCTGTTGAAGGTGGTGCTGGTGGTGGTGCATAAGTTGGAGTCGTCACCCCTTCCTGATTTTGCAAACCTGTAGTAGTTTCTAACTGTTTGGTAATCGGTGGAGGTGGTGTTTCCACTTTTGGTGCCTTTTTCGGTTCCGGAACCACATTTTGTATTACCTCTTGTTTTGGAGGTTCTACTTTTGGTGGTGGCGGTGGTGGCGGTGCTTTTTCTTCTGGTTGCTCAATAATTTTATCTTCTTGTATGATGTTCATCATATCCGCTTTAACCTCAACCTTTGCAGGTTTTGTTAAATTCTTGATGGTGATGTAGATCAAAGGAGAAAATGCAACTATCGCAAACAGAGAAGTTCCTATTAAGAAAGCTTTTGTCAAGATTTTAGGATAGGTCGTTCTTAGATCATAAGCTCCGTATTCCTTATTTCTGTGTTCAAAAACAATTTCGTCTATGTTATACTCGTTAGCCATTTTAATATTAATTAAAAATTAATGATTACTTGGTTGTGGGAGCTGCTGGAGCTGCCGCACCTACTTTCTTATCATAAATCGCTTTTTCCCAAGGCTTAATATCGGTTACCCCGTATTGTTCGTTCTTGGTGATGGCCATTTCATCCAGTAAGTCAACAAAGTTTTTAAATACTGCATCGTCCGTTGGCTTGATGATCACTGTAAACATTTTTTGATCTGCCGCATTGGCTTTTGCTTGCTCTACTACTTTTCTAATTCCTTCTCTATCGAAAGTGGTTTCGTGAAGGTTAGCATCGGTAAGAGAGGTATTGTCTTGTTGATGCCAAAATACACGATTGTCCTTTCCAATAATAATGGAGATGGAGTTAGAAAGTTTAATCTCCGTATCTGGAGCTTTTTGGTCTTTTTTCGGTTTTGCCGGAAGACCAAGATCTAATACATTCGGTTTACTAAAAGTTGTGGTAAACATGAAGAATGTAATCAAAAGGAAACCCAAATCCACCATCGGAGTCATGTCTACCCTTGTACTCTGCTTCTTAGAACGGACTTTGCCGCCTTTTCCACCTTTTTCTTGTACTTGTACTTCTGCCATTTCTACTTGTGGTTATTGTGGTTTACTTTCTTGTGATGTTATCAGCCAGAATTTAAGAAACTCGATATCTCTTAAACCTTCGAATAAATTTTTGATTTTTGGATACTTTGTGTTTACATCGCCTTTAATCGCCAATTTATAATCGGGATTAACGGCTAAACTTTGTTGTACCCAGTCGATCAATTCTTTATGCGTACTGTCCATCGGAATTCCGGTTGGACTTTTAAAATTCTTTTGCTCATCTCCTGACAAATCAAGATAGCCTTTCAATTGTGACATCGGAACGCCAATCGCTTGAACTTTTTGGAAAGCGGCTTTTTCTTCATTGTTGAAGGTAAGTCCGTACTTCTGTCCCATATTGTCCAACAGCTGAAGTCTTTCTGAAGCATTTTCTACCGGTTGGAAATAAAATTTCCCATCTGGTGTAGCGTTAATGGTCATCAGACTCGTATCTGGCAATAATTTTTCCGATATGGAAGATGGCGGTTTAATCTGCTCGACATCCGGTTTTTTGAACTGGGTAGTCAAGATAAAGAATGTAAGTAGTAGGAACGCAACATCGGTCATTGCGGTCATGTCTACTAATACACCATGTCTTTTTGGTTTGACTTTCGCCATTTGTTACAAATATTTTAAATTAAACTTCTATAAAATCTTATTGCAATAATCTTGCCTAATTCTTAGTGGAATTCAGCGAAAGATTGTTGGATACTCATAGAAATCTCATCGATTTTATAAGTTAATCCGTCGATTTTAGAAGTAAAATAGTTGTACAAAATGATCGCTACTGCAGAAGTACCAATACCCAAAGCTGTGTTAATCAAGGCTTCGGAGATACCTGTAGATAGAGCAGCTGCATCCGGAGTACCACCACCAGAACCTAAAGCGAAGAACGCCTTGATCATCCCGATTACGGTTCCTAATAGTGCTACCAATGTTGCAACGGTACCTAAAGTTGAAAGAATCATCATGTTCTTTTCCAACATTGGCATTTCTAGAGTTGTAGCTTCTTCGATTGCTTTGTTCAATGCAACCATTTTTTGTTCTTTATTCAGGTTGTTGTCTTTAGACAATGCTTTGTAAGTTGTAAGACCTTCTTTTACAACATTACCAACCGATCCTTCTTGACCGTCGCACTCTTCGATTGCAGCATCTACTTTGTTGCTATTCAACAAGTTTCTTACTTTCAACACGAAGTTATCCAAGTTTCCTTTACCTGCTGCTTTGCTCAACACCAAAGCTCTTTCGAAAGAGAACACGATTACTGTAATCAAGAAAGTAATCAAAACCGGTACAATTACCCCACCTTTATAGATGATACCTAGGAAACCATCCGGATGAATGTCTTTACCTTCTACATCTGAAAAAGCTACGGATCCAGAACCTAATTTATCTGCATCTTTAAAGTTACCCGGTGCACCAAGCACGAATAAATAAATTAAAATCCCTACCCCTAGGATAACCGGGATAATGAAAGCTGGGTTAAGACCTCCTGCTTTTTTAGCAACTAATTGCTCGTCTGTGTTTGAAACATTCATTTCCATATTAAACTAAATTATATTGTTTTTAAAAATTTGAGAGCGTAAAATAAAGTTAAATTTTTCTTTCATGCAAGACTTTGAACAAATCTTAACATTTTTTACAAAAACAAAACCGGTACAAGCATTGTATTTTCCTTAAAAATAATTGATAAAATTATATACTTTAACCAAAATTTTAAGTTCTTTTAACATAATAATGAAAAACCTATACTTTACCAAACAATCATTTAATGTTGATTTTAGATTAAAAACTACACTATACGACTATATTAATAATCTTTTTAGGTACAATTATTAATTTTTTATACGATTTCCCGTCTAAAAGCTGTACTATTTTCTCTTCTTGTTTTACTATTTCCTCGATGGCTTTAGCATCTAAATCGGTTGAAAGACTCAATTTTATTTTCACTTTACCGTTGATGCTAACCGGATAATCAAAATCGGATTCTTTTAAATAATCCTCATTAAATTCTGGAAAAGTTTGAAATTCTATACAATTATCGTGCCCTAATTGTTGCCAAAGCTCTTCACAAACATGCGGTGCATAAGGCGAAACGATAACTGCCAGAGCTTCAAGGATTTTCTTTTTATTACATTTCAGCTTTTGCAATTCATTCACTGCAATCATAAACTGAGAAACTGAGGTATTAAACGAAAAATTCTCGATGTCGTATGTAAATTTCTTTATCAATTGATGCAAAATCTTGTATTCTTCCTTTGTAGGCTCTTCATCGGACACCGAGAAAACATCACCATCAAAATAAAGGTTATAGAATTTTTTCAAGAAACCGTAAACGCCGGTTAAGCCTTGGGTATTCCACGGTTTGCTTTGCTCCAATGGACCCAGAAACATTTCGTACAGACGAAGACAGTCGGCGCCGTATTCTTCACAAATATCATCGGGATTCACCACATTGTATTTGGATTTGGACATTTTCTCGACCTCTCTTTCGGTGATGTATTTTCCGTCTTCTAATATAAATTCTGCGTTTTCAAATTCTTTTCTCCAACTTTTAAATGCTTCGGTATCCAACTCATCCGATGTCCCTTTTAACAACGATACATCGACATGGATTTTTTGTGTTTGGTATTCTTTCGCCAAATTTTTAGAAACAAATTTTTGGGTACCCTCTATTCTATAAACAAAAGCTGACATTCCCAAAATCATCCCTTGATTGATGAGTTTCTTGAACGGTTCTTCCTGGTTAATGTACCCTCTGTCTTTTAGGAACATGTTCCAAAATCTAGAATAAAGTAGATGTCCCGTAGCATGTTCGCTACCGCCAATATACAAATCGACCTGTCCCCAATAATCAGAAAATTCTTTATTGCAAAAAGCTTCGGAATTTTGAGAATCCATGTATCTCAAGAAATACCAAGAACTCCCTGCCCATCCCGGCATGGTGGACAATTCTAAAGGATAAACCGTTTTTTCATCGATCAAATCGATATCTACAATTTTATTATTCGTTTCGTCCCAAGCGTATTTTTTTGCATTTCCCAAAGGTGGATCTCCATCCTGTGTTGGCAAATATTTTTCCACTTCCGGCAACTCCAATGGCAAAGCAGAAGTTGGCAAAGTGTACGGCATACCGTCTTTAAAATATACCGGTACAGGCTCTCCCCAATACCTTTGTCTGGAGAAGATCGCATCTCTTTGTTTGTAATTTACTGTTCTTTTTCCAAGATTCCTGTTTTCTATTTCTAATATCATTTTCTCTTTCGCTTCATCGTACTTCAACCCGTTTAAGAAATCTGAATTTACGCAAGTGCTGTCTTTAGAATCAAATGCTTCTTCCAGCACATCCACTTCCGTATCGACTACTTTCAAAATGGGCAAACTGAATTTTTTCGCAAAACGATGATCCCTCTCGTCGTGTGCAGGAACCGCCATAACCGCTCCTGTCCCGTAGCCCATCAATACATAATCCGAGATGTAAATTGGAATTTTCTTTTCCGTAAAAGGGTTGATGGCATAACTTCCTGTGAAAGCACCAGAAACGGTTTTTACATCGGCCATACGATCTCTTTCGGATTTTTTGGAAGTTTCTGCAATATACTTTTCTACTTCTATTTTTTGATCAGCAGATGTAATTTTCTCAACCAATGGATGTTCAGGAGCCAAAACCATGAATGTCGCACCGAAAATGGTATCCGGCCTTGTTGTGAACACTTCTATAAAGTTGTCGAAAATTGGTTGTTGGTTGTTGGCTTCTAAATCATTTTCTATTGAGAATCCATCTATTAAGAATTTCACAGAAGCTCCTTGAGATTTACCGATCCAATATTCTTGTGCATCTTTCAAGGGTTGTGGCCAATCTAGGGTCTGAAGTCCTTGCAATAAACGCTCAGAATAGGCGGTAATTCTCATGCTCCACTGCATCATTTTTTTCTGAAAAACTGGATAACCACCCCTTTCAGACTTCCCGTCTTTCACCTCATCGTTTGCCAAAACCGTTCCCAATTCTGGACACCAATTCACGGTGGTTTCTGCACGGAAAGCCAAACGATAGTTAAGCAAGATATCTTGCTTGTCCAAGTCAGTCGCTGCATTCCATTCGGATGCATCAAAATCCAAATCTTCGGTTTGAGAGGCGTTCAGATTTTTAGTTCCAAATTTTTTAAAATGCTCAATTAAAGTTTCAATTGACTCTGCCCTATCGGTTGATTTGTTGTACCAAGAATGGAAAAGCTCTATAAAAATCCACTGAGTCCATTTATAATATGAAGAATCGGAAGTTCTAAGTTCTTTGGACCAATCGAAAGAAAAGCCAAGACGACGAAGCTGCACTTCGTATCGATTGATATTTTGCTCCGTTGTAACTGCCGGATGTTGCCCTGTTTGTATAGCATATTGCTCCGCGGGAAGACCAAAAGAATCGTAACCCACAGGATGTAAAACATTAAATCCCTGATGTCTTTTGAACCTTGCATAAATATCGGAGGCAATATATCCTAACGGATGCCCTACATGCAGACCTGCTCCGGATGGATAAGGAAACATATCCAGAACATAGTACTTTGCTTTATTGCTTTTGCTATCGGTTTTGAAAGTTTGTTTTTCTTCCCAAATTTGCTGCCATTTTTTTTCGATCTGCTGATGATTATAGAACATTGTTAATATTTTTGAGCTACAAATTTAAGATTTTTTAGATGAAACTTTTTAAGAATTATCACATCAATAAATATCAATGTTTTACAAGGAACTTCTCAGAAAATCGTTTACCATTTTCACACAATACCGTTAACACATAAAGTCCATTTTTAAAATTTTCTATAGGTATTCTCAAAACCTGTTCAGAATTATGAAGTTCTAGAATTTGTCTTCCAGAAGAATCAAAAATTTGAATATGTGATTTCACACAATCTTCAAGGCCAAAATCAAGGGTTATAAAAATATCTGCGGGATTTGGATAAATTTTCATTTTTTTAATTGACGCTTTTTCTTCAGTAAAAAGAGATGCAGCACAAACTACATTAGCCGACTTGTTGGGTACTACAATCTCCACTTTTTGAGATGGTGTAACAAAACTTTGCAAGTCAACAGTATCCATCAAGCCCGAATCTGCTCCCAACCAGTCTTGAATAATAGAAGCAAAAATCTGTCGATAATCAAATCGTCTTTGACTTTGATTATAATAATAATTTGTTGAATTCGTGAAAACAGGATGATCCCCTCTTATACCACTAGAGATGTTGTTCCCGACAACAAAAAATGGAGCGAGATCTCCATGGTCGGTTCCAAGGCTTGCATTTTCCCTCACCTGTCTTCCAAACTCACTGAATGTCACCGTTAACACACGATTTACCAATCCCAAATTCTCAAGATCGGATTGAAAAGCCAATATTGAATTGGATATATCACCTAGTAAATTAGCATGACTTCCCAGATTGGTACTTCCGGTTTGAACTTGATTCACATGGGTATCAAATCCTGTTATATTAACTTGGAATATTTTGGTTTTACTACCACCTTTTATTAACCTTGCTACTGTTTTCAATTGCTTTCCAAGACTTGAGTTTGGATAGGTTACCGTAGAGTTGTTTCCGGCATTAAAAACAGACATTACACGGTTGTAATAACTGTCCATACTTGCAGCTACTCCTTTTACATAATTCAATAAATCATTATACTCTGAAGGTGAAACAAGTTACTGAGCATTAGCACTTTTTAGACTATTAAACAATGTATTTTGAAATCCCGTTGCATTATACTCAATGCTTTTTTCCACAGCATGCTCATAAAATAGACAAGGATTAAGATTACCAAACTGCATGGCTAAAGGATCAGGATTAAGCACTGTTGGATTACCACCTAGACCAGGATTCAATGCACCAAGATATCGTCCAAAAATCCCATCAAACAAATCTTGATTATTAGCCCCATCTTTACCCGAGAACATCAAATTTTCGGAACGAAAATGAGAGTAGTTTGGGTTCGGATATCCTACACCGTTGAATAAAGTTAATTTTCCTGAATCGTACAAAGACTTAAACCCAGTCATACTTGGATTTAAACCCACCAACTTCTCTTGACTCACCGTTGAGTCCAAACTAATATAACCCCCTGCACCCGTATTGGCAATTTTAATATTGGGTCTTAGATTCGCGTAAGTATCGTACTGACTAATGGGAATTACTGTATTCAAACCATCGTTAGCTCCGGCCAATCTCAAGATTACCAAAGATCGTTCATTCACTTCATCGCAACTGATGCTAAAATCAGCAAAGCGATTCATAACCCTAGACGGCATTCCATTCAATAAAAAAGGTGTACCAATACCCGCCAAAGTCATTGTTTTTAAAAATTCTTTACGATCCATAGCTAAAAAATTTGAAATTCTGGAGATTTAATTAAGGCTTTCACCAATCTATCTAATGGAATCTTAACATTGGTTGCAGTTCCTGTATTAACATAATTATTCCATTCATTGAGCCAATTTGTTGGACTCAAACCGTTTAAGAAAACAGTTTTAAAATAAAGCAAACGGTCGCTAGGTGGGATCTCGATATGCAACAAAGCACAAAACTCAGACACCAATACATCTACATTTCCTGGGTTTGAAAAATTACCAGAATTCTTTACAAAATCAGGATTATTCAATTTAAATACAAATCCGTTATATGTTAAGCCATTAATAATAAAATCAATACTATAATTGTATCGGATTCTTAGTGAAGATGTTGTAATAAAATTTTTATCAAAATGCGGACTACTAGAATAACCCGCATATCCATTGACCGATTAAGGTCTAAAAACAGGCAAACCAGAATTATAACTATAACTAAAAACAACACTTAAAAAAGAATGCATTGATGAAGGATTAACCTCATACAAAGGAGTTTGAAGATGAAGCAAACTAAACATATGAAAAAACATCTCCATAGGACTTCTCACCAATGCTCCTATAACCTCATCGCCAATTATAGAGTCGTCTTCATCATAGAAATGAGAACTTGTCAACAATTCTCTAATGACCGGTAAAATATTGTAATTATTTGATTTCAACATAACCGACAGAGGTGCTATAATATCTTGTTCTATCGCGGGTGTAATTTCTCTACCTACAAAATAATGGTATAGTTTTCTGCAATAGGCTTTGGATGTCTCATTCTGATCAAAGACCATAGAAATAAAAGTCTCCATTTCTGTTTGGATGGCAGCTTCGGTATTTGCACCTGTGATTACCGCATTATTAAAGGCAGAACTAAATGTTTTATTTCCAGTATCATGATTTGTTGTAGAAATCACTCCTTTTGGCAAATGAGTCACAGGATCTACATTTAATAATCGATTGACTTTATTATATGTATTGCTATTGTTTGTAAATCCAGTTAACACTTTAGCTGCTTGTTGCACATCCAACTCTGTATAATTGGTATAATTTCCTGTATCGACCTGAGGCCCTTTTAATATGGTAAACAATTCTAAAAACTCACGCGCGTAGTTCTGATTGGGACTGTTTTTCTTATTGACATTGTTATTAAGATACGAAAGCATTCTAGGATCTGTAGTAACTTTAATCGCCAAATCTTTCAAACTTCCACTAGAATAGAACCTCAACAACTCTTTGTAATCATAATTAGTCCAGTAATTTCCACCATCATCGGTTACAAAAAATAAATGCAGTAAGTATATAATCTTGTACTGCATCGAGGGATCCTTCATGGCATGATACATCCACCAAAACAAATCAAAACTACCGGAAGTCGTATTTTGACTATCTGTAATTGTTGGTGCATCGTAGGTCGGAACAATTGTCTCTCCACTATTGTTCAGGGGACTTGGTGGATTAGGAGGCGTAAAATTAAACAATACAGTAACTGCATCATCTGGAGTCATTGTTGAAAAACTAAGTATCTTAGCTTTTGTAATGTTATAAGTTGATCTCCGTAATAAATGATAGGCATTACTGTATCCTAAAACTGTAGTTTTCTTGGATAAGCTCATCATTTTGTGTTTTGTTACACAAATTTAGCTTTTTAATTTATATATTTAACCATTATTGTTAATTTCAATGATATTATAAACGCTAAATGACTTTATTTATCAAGCTGAATGAAAAGAATAAAAAAACGACCAAAATATTGGTCGCTTTCGTCTTTATGATAATAAAAATTATTTTTTATTAAATGAATAGGTCAATGAATGATACACCGTACCGGTATTGGTTTCTAAAACCACATTCATCTTGGTATCGTTTTGAGAAATCACTCTTCCGTATTCTACATCACCGTTTTGATGAGTGATTACCAATGCATTGGCTATATTATCGTAGGTGTAGGTAATGTTATCGTTCAAAATAACATCGCAATTGGTTCCTACCTCGTCTTTGGTCATTTGGTTTCCTGTATTGTCTGGGTTAAATGTCCATCTGGACTCTAACTGGCAAGCAGAAAAATTATAAATTTGAGAATCCGAAACTCCATTGGTTACGGTGGTTTCTACAATTTTAAAAGGTTGCCAAGTTCCTTCAACAGAATACTGTACAGACTCTTCAGCTTCTTGCTTACATCCAACAGCTACCGACAGCATTAAAACTCCAAAATATAAAGCTAGTTTTTTCATATCAAATTTTTATCGGGCTAAAATTATTAATTTTTTTTATAAAATCGGCAATGATTTTCATAAAAGCATGAAATATTAACGACAACCGTTGTGAAATTATTATTTTATATTTGCAAAAATGCCTCTGATGCCCTTAGTTTCTATCATAACCCCTTGTTACAATTCTGAAAAATTCTTGCAGGAAACCATCGATTCTGTTCTTTCTCAAACCTTTAAAGATTGGGAATGGATCATCACGGATGACGGATCCAAGGATCATTCCGTACAAATTATAAAAGCTACACAAGATGCAAGAATTCAATTGATAGAATCCAAAGAAAATGGAGGCGCGGGACATGCCAGAAATCTTGCCTTAGAAAAAGCAACAGGAAAATACATTACCTTTTTAGATGCCGATGACTTTTGGATGCCTCATTTTTTAGAGGAAATAACCGCTTTTATGCAAAACGAAAATACCGAATTGGCCTACACCAGCTATGCTCGTTGTGATGAAAACCTCAATCCCAATCTCGCAGATTTCCAAGCAGACACGGTGGTCACTTTTGGAAATCTACTTAAAACCTGCAGATTGTCCCTTCTCAGCTCTATGTACGATTGCGAAAGAGTTGGCAAATTTTATTTTCCAAAAGGCAGCAAAAGAGAAGATCATGTGATGTGGCTGAACTTGTTGAAGGAAATCCCGGAAGGAAAACCCCTAAACAAGACTTTAGCAAAATACAGAATGCACCCCAGCAGTGTTTCCAGAAAAAAAACCAACATCATGATGGATCAGTATTTGGTTTATAAAGAACACATGAAATTCTCTACCCTAAAATCCATGTATTACACCGCTAACTGGGCCCTGAATGGCTTTATGAAGTACTCTAAAATTTTTAATTGAAAGCAAGACCCCGTTTTTAGTTTTACAGAAAATAACATTTCAGCGTTTTTTTATTCTATCTGAATAAAAACTAACAGGCGCTAAGAACTTATTTTTTCTACAATTAATTCTGAAGAATTGGGCTGTTGGTGGATGAAGTTATTGGAATTTTGCCCCATCTCTTTTCTGTATTTTTCATTTTCAATCAAATTCAAAATAAATTCTGATGCTTGATGCTCATCATAAAATGATTTAGCTCCATCAAATGCGATCAAACCATCTGCCTCTGGATTTTTACTGTATTTATTTCCAAAAACAACGGGAATACCAAAGACAGCAGCTTCTAAAATATTGTGCAGTCCCTTGTCGTGGAAACCACCGCCGACAACTGCAATATCGGCATAAGAATACAACTTGGACAAAAGTCCAATGCAATCTATGATAAGGATTTGTGCGTCTAACTGGGTATCGCGCTCGTCAATTTCTGTATATTTTATTGCCGATGGGAAAAGCTGTTCCAGAGCAGGCCCCCTTTTCATATCGTGAGGAGCAATGATGATCTTGGTGTTTTTTGATTTCACAAAAATACTTTCAGCAATTTTTTCTTCAGCTTCCCAAGAACTTCCAAAAACCAACAATAAATTATCCTTTTTAAACTCCGAAATGTACTTCACAAAAAGGTCTCGTTCACGAATTTGTCTGACCCTATCGAAACGGGTGTCGCCTGTTATAATTCCGTTATCCAGTCCTATCTTTTTAGCCAATTCCAACGATTTTTCGTTTTGATGAAAAAAGCAGTCGATGTTTTTTTTAAGCTCATCTACAAAAAACTTTCCGTACGGTTGAAAGAAAACCTGCTTTTCATAAAACAACGCCGAAACGACAAAGGTTTTGCAATTTACTTTTTTTAGTTCACGCAAAAGGTTGTACCAATAATCGTATTTTACGGTAAAAAAAATCTTGGGATTTACGGTTCTTACAAATCGTGAAATTTCCTTTTCGAAATCGAAAGGAAGGTAACAGATTGCATCTGCCAAATGGGGTTTATTCTTCACATTTTCAAACCCCGAGGGAGAGAAAAAGGTTATTAAAATTTTATAATTCGGGTATTTTTCTCTCAACTTTTCCAAAACAGGAAGACCTTGTTCGTACTCACCGAGGCTGGCGGCATGCATCCAAATCACCTGATCGTTTTGCGAAAATACATTCTTTACAATTTCTAAAGATTTCTTCCGACCCAAACATCCTTTCTTCAGTTTTTCATTAAAAAAAGAACCAAGCTTCATGATCAAAGCCAGAGCAAAAACGGAGCTGTTGTAAAGAAATTTCATCATCATTTAATCGTTCGTTTTTTGTTTATTGGCATAAATTATAAAAGCAAACATGACCACAAACATCAGTCCCAAGCAAATGGGTGTGAACAACGACAAGTCCTGTTGCTTTTCTAAAGCAACACTGAAACTTTCATAGGAAATGTTGACAAACAAAACCATGCAAAAGAAATTCAGAACCTGTACAAAAAGTGCTGTAAGATCTTTGTTTTCTCGCATTTTATCCGGAATATTAAGACCTGGAGCGTACGGATTTTGGGACAAGTAATTCATCAAAACAAACAACGCCGTGGCAATCCCCAAGAGGATAAAATACATTTTTTTATCCCCAAAGCCATCGGCTTCTCCCGAAACCCCAAAATGAGTGGGCACAATCTCTGGGAGAGAAAAGTAATTGTAGATTACAAATCCCCAGTTCGCAATTAATATGAGAATATTCAGAATAAAAAAGAATTTAGCAGTACCTTTCATTTCAGTTCAGAATTCTTTTTACAAAACGAAGTTTGTGGGTGTGTTTTTTCAAATCGACATTGTAAATTCCGGAGCTGTCCAGACTGTCTATCCTCACTTTTCCAAAACAATGAATCACTTGGTAATTGTTGAGCATGATGCCTACATGGTTGATCTGCCCCAATTCGTTTTCGAAAAAAGCCAAATCTCCGGCATCGCTTTCTCCTAAAAAATCCAAGACATCTCCTAACAAAGCTTGATCTTTTGCTTGTCTTGGCAAAAAGATGGCATTTGCCTTGAAAACCAATTGCACAAAACCATCGGCATCGCAACCAAAAACCGATCGACCACCAAAAACATAGGGTATGTTTTGCAAAACATTCGCAAGGGAAGAAATATTTTCTTTTAAATTTTCATTTTTAAAATTCGAATCCGTCTCTTCAGTTACTTCAGATCCTAGGGAGAGCAAATGCGTTCCGGACTTGGTAGCGTACCTAACACAAGGTTCTGTAACTGTATTTTTGGCAGGAGGCACCTCCAAATCGTTTAAAATAAGAGCAGACACCCAGCCTTCTGTACCATCAAAAGACAATTTTATTTTATAAAAATCGTTTTCTCTATCTAAAATTTCGCACAATTCGCCAAAAAGAATTTGAGAAACCATGGTGGATTGAGGGTTGGGCTCGGAATAGATTGGCGACAAAGAAACCGTACAGTCTGCAAGCATAAAGTAGATGTTGTGAAGTTATAGTTTTATTAAAAGATGAACCCCATCTCGAAGAGGTAAAATCAGGCTTTCGAAATCCGGGTCTTTGGCTATTTTATCATTGAGTTCTTTAATGACTTGGGTCGATTTTTGTTTGGGATTTTCTTCTAACACCTTTCCGTACCAAAGGACATTATCAAACATCACCACAGATCCTTGGTGCAGTTTGGATTTTATTTTTTCGAAGTAATTGAGGTAATTTTCTTTATCGGCATCTACAAAAACCAGGTCAAATGTCTCTTGGCAATCGTCCAAATAATCCAAAGCCTTTTGAAGTTTGAATTCGATTTGAGAAGAAAAGTCGCTTTGTGCAAAATATTTTTGCGGTAGGTACGCCAAATCTTC
Source organism: Amniculibacterium aquaticum (assembly GCF_003852705.1). Classification (GTDB taxonomy): domain Bacteria; phylum Bacteroidota; class Bacteroidia; order Flavobacteriales; family Weeksellaceae; genus Amniculibacterium; species Amniculibacterium aquaticum. The sequence continues at coordinate 159,023 of NZ_REFA01000001.1, read as the reverse complement.
GTTCACATCCAAGGTGGTTATTTTGCCATCGGCAGACAATCCTTCTGCCAAACAAAGGGTTGCGTATCCTGTAAAGGTGCCTATTTCCAAAATTCTTTTGGGCTGTTTCAGCTTAGAAATCACGGACAACAACCGTCCTTGTTGGTATCCGGAAATCATGTGAGGTTGAGTCGTTTTTTGAAAAGTTTCTCTTCTCAATTTTCTTAAAAGTTCAGGTTCTTCTGAGCAATGATTTTCCAGATAGCGATCCATTGCCGGAGAGGTTTCTTCAAAAAAACTCATTGTGGTAGATTATTGTTTAAAGAAACAAAATTAGTAAAATTTAATTTTAAAAATTAATTTGAATCCCAAACTGTAACAATCGAGGATTTATTTCTGTTTTTGAAATCGTAGAACCGTAATCTTGAATATAAGTTTGGTAAAAAAATGCCTCGTTCAGGAGGTTGCTGCCGGACAAAAAGTATTTGAAATGGGATTTTTTAGGAGAAAAGTGAACAGAAAAATTCACAAACCAAAAACCTTTTTCTTGTTGCAAATCGTGCTTGTAATATTCATTGGTGAAATTTGCTGACCAAATATTGGTTTTCCACGAATAGGAAACGGTATTCTTAAAATTAATGGAGCGAAAAGAATAATCTGAATTGAATGCGGTGTTGCTATGGGCTTGTTGATAGGTAAATTCGTTTTTTAATCTAAAAGGGAAATCCAAAGCAACTTGATGAATAATATTAAATTGTAAAGTTTCTAATTCGGTTTTTTGCCAATCATTGCCATTGACCCGTGTGAAAGAGTCCGACAACTGGTATTGTGTTTTCAAGGTAAATCTACTGGAAAGAAATGGTACAAATTTTTCTAAATCCAACATGAAATTATACGATTCTAAAGGACGGTTAAGCCTCGAATATTGGGTATAAATCACATTGGGATCAATTGTAAATTGCGAGGCAAACGCGTTGCTTGTCTTGGTGTAGCCGGCAGACAGAATCACTTTGAACAAACTGAGAAAAGTATCATCAAAACCAAAGCCCAGTGAATAATTTTCTGAATGTTGCACATCCAAAGAAACGGTGTTACTTACTATATTTCTATTGGAAATCAGTATCGGGTTTTTGTAAATATTTTTGCTCTCTAACGGAGTTGTGTAATAGTTTCCATTGATAAACATTGAAAATCTTTTTAGGAAATTTTTGGTGAAATACACACCGGTATTGTTAAGATAAATCGCTTTGCCCAGCTCCAAATCATTCATTAATTCTTGGTATTGCATTTGGCTTTTTTGCCGAACAGAAAGACTCCATTTTGGTTTTTCAATTGTATAATCTACCCCGACATAATAGATGCTTTTATTAAAAAAAAGACGGTTGCTTATCTCTAAATCTTTAAAATATTCATCGGATAGCAAAGCACTCGAAAAAGCGTATTTTTCATTTGAAAATCCTAGCTTCGTTGTTAATTTTTCAGTTACGGAGAAGGCGTGATGCAAGATACCCTCTAGTCCATAAACGGTTTTGGAATTATCAACACTTTGAAAGCTGTTTACAAAACCTGTATTTGATGGGCTAATTAATACCTGTTGTGGCTTTTCATTGTATGCGTATAAAGCTTTCAGTTGAATTGCATTTTTGTCTAATTTAAATGTATAGACCAATTGGTTTTTAGTAAATATACTTTTGATTTTATTTTCTACATCAAGATTGTTATTAATATTGGAATAAAGCTTATTCAATGCACGATCATCTATAAAACTAAAGTCAGTGATCAATTCTACAAATTCATTTTTAGATTTATACCACTTCAGCTCAACGGTATTCAGAAAATTGAGAGGCTCTTTGGTGATCGCATTCTCATCTACGGTGTGTACAATTTGTTGGTCGGTTCTGTAGTTATTTTCAGTTAAATTATTAATCCTCACCTTGTCTTGTACCAAGGTTGATATTAATTTTAAATTAATGTTTTTATTGATCTTGAAAACGGAATTGTAGCTTCCAAATTTTTGTTGATTTCTATACACTTTGTCCAAACCAAATTGAGTATTGATGCTTGGGTTGCTAATAACATTTGGAGCTTGAAAGGCTTGGTTCAGGTATTCTTCATAGCTAAAAGAATTTCCTCCAACATTTATTGGGGATTTGTTTTCTGCAACATTATTGGCATTTGCCGTAAGAAAACTTTTAATGTTGGAATTTACCAATAACCCGTACCCTCCAAGATTGTATTTTTTATCAAAATCAGTAGAAATATTGAGCGTTGAAGAAAAGCTCGCTTTATCTTTTTTCAGTTTTAAATTTAGAGCAACTTTCCGATCCATGTTCTGTTCTTTCAGTATCGGGTTTTCCGACCAATTTTCAATGGCTTCAATCTGATCAATCACTTTGGGGTTGATGTTTCTGGTACCGGTCATATAATTAGAATTGAACAGATTGGTACCGTCCAGCATAACTGCGACCACCGTTTTTCCTTTGAATTCGACAGCTCCAGATTCATTTACTTTTATGCCCGGTAGTTTTTTCAATACCTCTTCTACATTGGACTCGGTGCCGTCCATAAAGTTTTCAGTATTATAGACCACTGTATCTTTTTTTATGACCACTGGTTTTCTCAGAGATTTTATCACCACCTCTTCTATTGCTTTCGTCTTTTGCACCAATTTGAAATCTGCAAAATATTCAGATTTATCCTTTGTGAAATTAATAAAAACACTGTCCGACTTGCAACCAACCGCAGATGCCGTCAATTGTACTTTTTCAAATTTCGAATTAGAAACTTGGAAAGTATATTTTCCATTTGCATTCGTAAAAGCATAACTTAACTGATCATCGAATTTCAACAATAGCCGTGCTCTATTTATTGGTTTGTTTTGTTCATCTTTTACATATCCCACAAAAGAAAATTGCCCATAACATTGAGCAATTGAAACCATAAAACAGAGTATGTAGATTAAAAATCTCGGCATTTACTTATTTTCAGGATAGCAAAAACAAAAGTCGAAGGACAAGCTTGCTGTACAAGAAGGGCCGTTAATTATCGTAGGGTCGGTATTCTTTTCTTTATTTTCCAAATAAGAATTTTTCAAAAAGTTCATTTCGGTTTTTGATACATTACGATACATTTCATCGTAGGAAATAAACTTAAATTCGGGTCTTGAAAAAGGAAAATACAATTTATCTTTCAAAGATTTTTCCGAATATTCCATCGAGTTCAACTTGAATTCATAAACCGTCTTGGTGCAAGAAGTGGCTTTCCCTTCTACAATTAAGCCCGGAAGACCGTGCAATTTATATGGCCCTTCGGAGATGGGGATGGTCTCGTCGTACCAAGCTTCCCAATCAAAATCCCGCCAATGCGCTTTTGCCAATTTATATGTTTTGTTATTTACGATTTTGGTTTCTTTTTCCAAATTCCAAGGGATGATATCCACCGAATCTTTCACAACATATTCTCCACCTTTATATCCAACAGCCCGCCCGTAAATTTCGTTTTTATTAAAATCTTTATAGACAGACATTCTATCGTTATACACCCGTCCAGGATATTTTTCTTGAGCCTTATCGTAATATATTGTAAATCGAGAAACTCCATTTTCTATAAATAATTTACAATCCACTTTCGGAGTCTCCTCGATCTGATGCGTGTTGTTGTATCGAATTTCAAGGATGTAATTTGCAACTATTCCACCGTTCATTTGCCCATAAATACGGCCAAATGAAAAAACCAACATTGAAAAGATAAATAAATTTCTAATCATAAATTTTATTCTAAATTCTGAACTTCTTTTATTGCTATTTGTACAGCAGATTTCAAACATTTATTCTTACTGTCTTGTTCAGCAGCAATAGTAGCATTTGCACAATTACCATCGGTCGATGTTGCAGTACCCACAACTTCTTTCCCGGTTTCGTAACAACACCTGCTTACCGTTACTGTACAAGTTTCTAATGCAGAATTTTCTTTTGACTGCACATTGTTGTTCGCAAAAGATAAAATGGAAGCCGTTGTTAGCACAAATGTAAAACAAATCTTTTTCTTAATGAGTTCATTTAAAATTATTTGCGCTAAAATTAAAATTAAGCAAATAAAATCCATTAAAAACAAATTCTACCCCGTAATTTAGACCGGTTATAGATAAAAAAATCAGGATTGCACTTTCGTACAATCCTGATGGATATTCATTTAATAGAAATTTCTATTTTTTGTTTTTATAAAAATTCACTGCACATTCCAAGAAGTTTTTAAATTTCTCTTTGTCCATATATCCTCCAACCGGCGTGTTGATCAGTTGTCCGTCCGGAGTTACCAATACATAATGAGGTTGGGTATATTCTTGGAAATTCACTTTTTGGAATTGGGACCAACGATCTCCAATGGTCTTAATTTTTTGTTTTTGACCACCACCAAGGTCGATAGAGACTTGTTCGTTTTCAGGCAATTCTTCCTTGTCATCTACATAAAGCGAAGCCAAAACCACTTCGTTTTGAAGGATAGGCAAGATGTCCGGTTCGGACCAAACAAACTCTTCCATTTTTCTACAATTTTCGCAACCGTAACCGGTAAAGTCTATCAATAAAGGTTTGTTTTCTTTTTTCGCAATTTCCAATGCTTTGAAATAATCATGTTCCGGGTGCATTCCTAAAATTCCATCGCCTTCTTTGTGGAAATAACTTACATTAAGCGGAGGCAAAATCCCTGAAAGCATTTGTAATTTTGGTCTGTCCGAAGGCACCAAACCTTGTACCAAATACACAACAAAACCAAGACCTAAAAAGCCTAAAACCTTTCTGGTAGTGGAAATTTTTGCATTTTTATCATCGTGTGGAAATTTAATTTTACCCAAAAGATACAATGCTAAACCGAGAGCGATCACGATCCAAATGGCAATGAACAATTCTCTCTTCAACAAGAAAGTTTTAGAAACCAAATCCGCTTTGGAAAGGAATTTCAGTGCCAATCCCAACTCGATAAACCCTAATACTACTTTTACGGTATTCATCCAACCACCCGATTTTGGAAGGCTTTGCAAGGCTTGTGGGAAAAGCGCCAACGCTCCGAAAATTATGGCCCATGCCAAGCCGAAACCGGCCAATGCAAAAGTAAGCATCATCGGTACATCCGACGATCCTGAAACTGCCGTACCCAACAAGCTCCCCAAAATTGGACCCGTACACGAGAACGAAACAATTACCAAAGTAAGAGCCATGAAGAAAATCCCGATGATACCACCTGCTTCTTCTGCCTTTGCAGATTTATTTGCAATAGAACTAGGAAGGGTAATTTCGTAATATCCGAAGAACGATCCTGCAAAGAAAATAAAGATGATGAAGAAGAAAATATTCAACCCAACAGAAGTTGATATTTGGTTGAAAATATTCCCCGCAATTCCATCAATAATGTGGAACGGCACAGAAAGCAATACGAAAATCAACAAGATGAACAATCCGTACAACAGGGCATCTCTCCTACCTTTTGCTTTGTTTTTTGTCCCTTTGGTAAAGAAAGAAACCGTCAGCGGAATCATTGGGAAAACACAAGGCGTAAGCAACGCAATCAATCCGCCCAAGAATCCTAAAAACAAATACATGATGTTGCTTTGGGATTTTTCTTCTTTTGCCACACCGCAATTGGTCAAAGGATTTTCCAAATCGATGGAAGATATTTTTAGATCTTTAGGATTGTTGGCTTCCGCAGGTGCAGTAGCCACAGCAAGACTGTCCTGAGCAGAGGAATCTGCAACAATTTTGGTAGCTGCAACTGCCGCCAACGAGTCGGTATTTTCTACTTTATTATCGGCAAGCGTTTCGCCTCCTTTTGGACTAATTTTTTGTTCGAATTCTAAAGTTTTGGGTGCAAAACAAACTTTATCGTCACAAGATTGATAGGTGATTTCCGAAACTATATTTGCCGGTTTGGTTTCGTTTTTCAGTTTAAATTTCTGTTTGAACGCTACCGTTCCGGAGTAATTGGCCACTTCGCCACCGAAAGCTTCAGAAAATTCTTTGTGTAATTTTCCCACTTCGACAATACCGCCCACCAAGATTATACCTTCTTTTGAGGTCACCTTCATCTCGGTTGGGATTACCGTATCGGGAGAATTGTCCTTGGAGTTGATGTGAAAACCCTTGTCGATAACAGCAGTTAAAACCGCTTCGTATTGGTTATTCCCCAAATCATTTACTTTATACGACATTTTTACCGGATCTTTCCCCTGAGCCAACAGCAAGGAAAAAGCAAACGATAAAATAAGCATAAAAAATTGCTTCAATTTCATTATAGAACTATTTATTACTTTGTTATGATAATTTTATACGGTTAATTTTTGCTTAAAACCAAACGCTTAAAAGGGATTTTACCCCAAGAAAAGCTTCAATTCTTTAGCATTTTTGCAATTCGCCAGAAATCTCGCATCTTGCCTTAAAGGCAAAACACCTAATACACAATCACTTGCGTCCGACAGAAGCCAAATTTTTGACTTCGCTAAAATAGAGATTTTTTCGTCTTTAAAAAATTTAGAAACTTTCTTTTTTCCTTTCATTCCTTTTGGGAAAAAGACATCGTCGGATTTCATCTTTCTCAACCGGAGCGGAAAGGTAATTTTTGAAGCATCTAATGACCAATAATCTGAAAACAAATTTTGTCTTTCCAAAATAAAAATGGGATCGATATACTTTTCTAAAGAAATCTGAAAACCGAGGTGTTGAAGTTCCTGAAATGTACGGATCAAAATAATTTCAGAAGAATCTACCAAAATTTCGTTTGTCGTTTCAGAAATCAAAAGCAATTCTCGATCGATGGTTAGTTGGAAATCTTGAGTGTAAAATACAGCTCCCACTTGAGCCGTAAAAATCTTATCCATTTCCTGCGGAGACGAAAACCCAAAACGATGCAGCAAGTTAAATTTCACAAAATCGGATTGCGCTTTCAACCATTTTTTGTTGATGACTTTGCACCCGTCTTTTTCAAGTACATTTTCAGAGAAAATAACCTCCAATTGTTGGCTTACAAAATCTTGGGCATCCGACAAATACTGTACGCTTTTGGAAAAATTTTGAACGAATTTGGGTTCTATCTTTTCCAATTCGGGGACAATTGTATTTCGGAGTTTATTTCTCAGGTAATCGTTTTTTTGGTTGGATGCATCTTCTCGAAAAACGATGTTGTTCAGTTTTGCAAATTCGTAGATTTCGTTTTTGGTAAATTTAAGCAGCGGTCTGTAGATGGAATTTTCATTTTTCGGAATTCCGGAAAGCCCCTTCAGTCCAGAACCTCTGGAAAGATTGATGAGAAACGACTCCAAATCGTCATTCAGATGATGAGCCGTCATCAAACCAAAAAGATTTTCTTCGAGAATAATTTCACTGAAAAAGCAATATCGGAGGTCTCTTGCCCAAAGTTGTATCGACTTTTCCGGCTTTTCATCTTTTGCGCTCACCTCATAGACATGAAGCGGGATGTTGTTGGTTCTGCAAAAATCGCCAACCACTTCCCTATCAAGATCCGAAGCTTCGCCACGAAGTTTGTAATTGACATGAGCCACCTGAAAATGGGCTCCAAGCACTTGCATCAAAAAAGCCAACACCATGGAATCAGCTCCACCGCTAACCGCCAACAAAAATTGCTTCTCCTTGAAGTTCGGGAGAAGTTTTTCTAAATTTTTAGTGAAGGAATCTAAGTTTAGCAAGGTTTTTGATACTTAAAGAAAATTCCGGACAAAGATACGGTTTCTACAGAACCTTTTAGTAACTTTGGTCACTACATCACAAACAAACCATTAAAAATAATCATAATGAAAATTGTAAAAATTTTTGCAATAGGAATTGCCGCTTTATCTCTTACAAGTTGCGTTTCTAAAAAACAATTTGACGCTCTGAACTCCAACTACAAACAATGCATAGACAATGTTGCCGAAAGACAAAGAGAAATCCAAGATCTGAAATCGGCTAATTCCGGATTAAAAAGTGAAAACAACTTGTTAAAAGATCAAAACAACGCGTTGAAAACTTCTTTGGATGCTTGTCTTACCAACACCGGAAAAGGATCTGCAAACATCGACAAGTTGATCGGAGAGATCAATGCATCCAACTCTTACATTAAAGAATTGATTGCCGGAAAAACGAAAAACGACAGCCTGAACTTGGCTCTTTCCAACAAATTGAAAAGATCTTTGGACAATGTACAGGATAAAGATGTGGATGTAAAAGTACTGAAAGGCGTGGTAATGATCTCGCTTTCCGACAATATGCTGTACAAAACCGGCGACTACAACATCCAGTCAACCGCGAAAGAAGTTTTGGGCAAAGTTGCAAAAGTGATCAACGATTATGACACTTATTCTGTATTAATTGAAGGAAACACGGACAATGTACCGTTGAACTCCAACAACTTACCAAAAGACAACTGGGATCTTTCTGCACTGAGAGCGACCTCTATGGCAAAGGTTTTGCAAACCGAGTTTGGGGTAAACCCGAGCAGAATTACTGCAGGAGGTAGAAGTGAGTACAATCCTAAAACAACCAATGCTTCCATTTCCGGTAGAGCCGAAAACAGAAGAACGGAAATCATCATCATGCCGAAGTTGGATGAGTTTATGAAACTGATGGACATTGCTCCGGTTAAGAAATAAAAACTATTTTTCGAAATACACTTAAAAAGAAACCTTGCTCGAATGTGTAGAGCAAGGTTTTTTTTTGTGATGTAAGTGAAAAAAAAATTTGAAATATAAACTTTGATACACATAAAAAATATGGAGAATACGGAATATTTACAAAGCTGTTTCGAATAACCTTTTTCATACAAAACATTAATCGAACTCAGGTAAGGAATAAAACAACTATGAAAAAAGGCAAGTCCTGAAATCTTAGCCCAGATTGCAGCGGCATCCTTTTGCTAAGCCTTGGGAGGTGGGTGGCAAGCAAAAGATAGAGCGAAAAGCTGGACTGGTGTTGTAAGAATATCTGCAACGGAAGCTCCTAAAAGCAAAACAAATAGGTTGGGTAGATGACTTTTATTAAATTTGTGCAAAACAACAGCGATGTTACATTACGAAATTTGCGGTTCTGGAACAGAAAATCTGGTCTTACTGCACGGTTTTTTGGAAAACTCCAACATGTGGGTAGAAATGGAGAAGCATTTTTCTCAGGATTTCAAACTTATAAAAATAGACCTTCCGGGGCACGGCAAAAGTCCGAAAATCGCAGAGGTACAAACGATGGATCTTATGGCTGAAAAAGTGAACGAAACTTTGGAGCAACTAAACATCACACACTTTCATCTTTTGGGACATTCCATGGGCGGTTATGTTGCTTTGGCCTACACGGATCTGTTTGCAGAAAAGGTAAAAAGTTTAACTTTATTTTTCTCCACTTTTTTTGCGGACAGCGAGGAAAAAAAAGAACAGAGAAGAAAGAGCTACCGCATTATAGAAGAGGCTTTTGCCCATTATGTTAGGGCAGGAATCCCGAATTACTTTAACAGTTATGAATGGGACAGCTTGGAAGGAAAAATAAACCACGCCAAAACCATAGCCTTGGAAACCGACCCATTGGGAGCTTTGGCCTGTGCAAAAGGCATGGTGGCAAGAGTGGACAAAACGATTGTTTTGGAAGAATATGAAGGTCGTATTTTGGTGATTTGTGGCAAACACGACACAGCGGTACATACAAAAAAAACAATCCAAGCCTTACCCGACAGAAGCAATATAAAATCCTATGTCTTGGATTGTGGACACAGTGGACATTGGGAAAAACCGGAAATATGCACAGCCATCATCAACACGGAGCTGCTGCACCATTTGCCTAAAAAATTGGTATTGTAAGTTGCCTAACTATTGTTTTTTTTTAAACACTTTCACAAAATAAACAGTTTAAAAATCTTAGATTCAAGTTACAAATGCAACATCACAGTTTTCATACAATTTTTGAGCGAAAACTTCATTGGGCGTTTAAAAACAAAATCTCTTTTGCGGCCTGTTATTTAAAACTTAGATTCAACTCATACATCCTGTTGCATTTATCAGTTGAATCTAAGAATTAAAAAATCTATTTGATTATTCCATGACCAATTTTAGTTCAGAATTAGGAAACAACAGCGAGCTAAACATCATGAGTTTTAAGAATACCATTTCGTACACTTTTCTCAACAACAAGGTTAGTACAAACCTTTCCAACGAGTATTACAAACCGGATACCAAGTAAAGTGTTGCTTTTCTTTTCACCAATTTCAACCTGTATTACAGTCCGAAAAACAGCAGGTTGAAATACAATTTTACAGCAAACAACATCCTAAATGAAGAGTACATTTACTCAAAATACACACACGACTACATGACACTTACCTACAAAACAAAATTGTTAAGTCGCAGCTTTCTGTTCGGTGTAAATTTAAGTTTATAATGTTTTTTTGAATTTCTAAAACTCGACCTCCAGCACTTTTACTTTGAAATCGGCGATGGTTTCTTCCATGGATTTCAGATATTTACCACCTGCAGCATTGATGTGGCCACCTCCGTTAAAGTGTTTTCTAGAAAAGGCATTGCAGTCGATGTTGTCCTTACTTCTGAAAGAAATCTTTATAAAATCTTCGTACAAATCTTCCATGAAAAAGGCAGACATCTTCACGCCTCCAACACTTAAGCCGTAATTCACAAAACCTTCTGTATCGCCTTTTTCGAAGCCATAGGCTTTCAGCTCGTCTCTTTTCAGGTTTAGGATGGCTACTTTACCATCGGCTACCACTTCTAAACGGCTAAGGACCAAGGATAGCAAATGAAGTCTGGACACGGTATTGGTATCCCAAGTACTGGACGAAATAAAAGCAGGATCGGCACCGGCTTCTATTAATTTTGCTGTAATTCTGTGTGTTGCTGCAGAGGTCGATCGGAACCTAAAACCTCCGGTATCCGTCATGATCCCACAATACAAGCATTCGGCTATTTCTTTGTTTACCAAATTTTCCTCGCCCAAAGCTTCAATAAAATGATAAACCATTTGGCAGGTTGCCGGAACGGTAGTGTCCGAATAGACATAATCAAAAGTATCGGGTTGTTGGTGGTGGTCAATTAATATTTTTTTGGCTTTAGAATTTTCTATCCATTTTCCTACCATATCTCCAGCACGATGGGGCGCATTGAAATCCAGGATGAAAATAACATCGGCAGACTCGATCAGTTCGGCTGCTTTTTTTCTTTTATAATCGGCTATGGTATTTTTTTTTGCCTCGGGCATCCACTTCAAAAATTTGGGATAATCGTTGGGTACCACAACCTCTGGCGATAGACCTTTAGCCATCAAAAAATGTTTTAAACCTAGAGAAGAACCAATGGCATCTCCGTCCGGATTGTAATGGGTAATGATTACAATTTTGGAATTGACCTGCAACAGGTTATTGATTTCTGATAATTCTTTAGGACTAAACATAGGACAGATTATTAAATGAACGGCAAAGATAAGATTAAAAATTGCTAAGCCCTAGAAAAGCAAAAAAATAAAGATGATTAAAAATTTGTATTTGTAAAAATTATATATATCTTTGCAACCTGAAAAATATTAAATAGTCATACACTAAAGATATACAAAAATGAGCAAGAGAACATTCCAGCCATCAGAAAGAAAAAAGAGAAACAAACATGGTTTCCGTGAAAGAATGTCAACACCAAACGGTAGAAGAGTATTGGCAGCAAGAAGAGCTAAAGGAAGAAAAAGTTTAACTGTTAGTGCAGCTCGCGCTAAGAGATAATTCTTTTCCAACATACAAATCAAGTGCTTGAGATGCAAATTTCAAGCACTTTTTGTTGTTAAAATTATGCTAAATTTTAGGCTTTTCTAATGCTTTTTCCTATTTTTGAAAAATCATATTTTAAGCTTCAGATCCTGAAGTCCAAAAAATGATTTAACATTTTACATCCATCAAATGCCAAATAGAAACGAAACCGGAGACAACATCATCAGCCTCCAACAAGCCACCATCGCTCAGAAAAAACTAACCATCCTGAGCCAAGTAGACCTACACATCCAAAAAGGATCTTTTTGCTACCTGATTGGTAAAACCGGAAGCGGGAAAAGTTCTTTGCTAAAAACTCTTTATGCCCACATCCCATTGGCCGGAGGAAAAGGTACGGTTGCCGGATACGATTTGGCCAAATTGAAATCTTCTGAAATACCAGGACTGAGAAGAAAATTGGGCATCGTTTTCCAGGATTTCCAATTGCTAAGCGACAGAAGTGTGGAGAAAAATTTGTCTTTTGTACTAAAAGCAACAGGCTGGTCGGACGAAAAAGGCATAGACATCCGCATCAACGAAGTGTTGGAAAGCGTGGGCATGAAAACCAAAAAACACAAAATGCCGCACGAACTTTCTGGTGGCGAACAACAGAGAATTGCCATTGCAAGAGCTCTACTGAACCATCCGGAACTGATCCTTGCCGACGAACCCACCGGAAACTTGGATCCTGAAACTTCTAACGACATCATGAGCCTACTAAAAAGAGTGGCCTTCGAAAATCATTGTGCCGTAGTTATGGCTACCCACGACTACCACATGATACAAAACTACCCTGGCGATGCCATCCGTTGCGAAGACGGCAAAATCACCGTTTTGCAATCTTCAGACTTATTTGTTTAAAACTTATTTTTTGCCAAAGACATGGAAATCTTTGGTCTGTTCAAGATATTGGTCCGAGTAGATTCTCGGACTTTTTTCTATGGTAAACTCTACCATTTCTGTTGGAGATTCGGTTTTGGAAAACTCTAAAATTACCCTTTTAAAATCGCTTCCTTCAATCCCTCGAATGTTTATTTGTTTGATCAAATACAAGTCCATCCTGTCTGCATAGCCCATGACTTCTGCGCCTCGATCAAAAGGAATAATGATAGAAATTTTTCCTTTCTCCGATAACAATGAAGCCGCTTTTTCCATTAACGATAGAAAATCCAAAGTGATCAATTGTCTTGCAAGCACATCTTTTTTAGAATCGTTTTCTTCAAAATAGGGCGGGTTGGAAAGAATCAAATCAAAGCGTTGATCGGTGAAAAAGTCTTTAAAATCTTGAAGTTGACAAGTCAGTCTCTCTGAAAAAATAGAGGTTTCAAAATTTTCTTGAGCCAGATTTTTGGCATTAGCATCGATATCCAAAGCCAAAATTTCAGCTTTTTCGTTTCTCTGAGCCACCATCAAGGAGATGAGCCCCGTACCGGTTCCCACTTCTAAAACTTTTTCGGCTCCGACCACCGTAGATAAAGCTCCCAACAAAACGCCATCGGTACCCACACGAAATACAGCTGACGATTGTTGAATTTTGAATTTTTTAAACTGAAATGCTTTCATCAAAATTTTATAGATTAGACGGCATGGTAATGGTAAATTTAGTCCCTTTTCCGACCACAGAAGACACTTGTATCTCGCCATGATAATCCTGTATCATTCTTTTTACCATGGTCAATCCCAATCCCATTCCCGAACTTTTAGAAGTAAAATTGGGTTCAAAAATTTTGTCATACATTTCTTCCGGTATTCCAACGCCGTTATCTACAATCGACAAGGTAATTCTTTTGTTGTTTTGCTCTAAATCGACATTGATAATGATGTCTCTATCCTCGCTTTTTGCTTGCTTGGCATTGGTCACCAAGTTGGTAATAATCCTGTTCAGATAGATTTTATCCATCTTCATTTCTATTTCCTTATTGGCATGGATGTAGATTTTATCGTCGTTAAAAATTTGTAAAATATTTTTAACTTCGGCATTTAAACTAAATGTCTCGTCGTGCCTAGCTGGCAGTTGTGCAAATTGTGAAAACGCCGTTGCCACAGTAGCAATCAAATCGATTTGCTCGATAACAGCTTTGCTAAGCTCATGCACTTTGGTTGAAATTTCAGGGTCTTGAGGATCGAATTTTCTTTCAAAATTTTGTATCCTTAACCTCATCGGAGTCAGTGGATTTTTCACTTCGTGAGCCACTTGCTTAGCCATTTCCTTCCAAGCGGCTTCTTTTTGTACTTGTGCCAAACGATCTTTCTGATCTTGGATTTGCAAAATCATTTTATTGTATGCCTTTACCAAGGCTCCTAACTCATCGTTGTGATAATACGGTATGGGATCGATGCTTTCATTGAACAAAGTTAACCTTCTAATTCTGGACGAGAAGTTGGTTAGGGTATTGGTTAGGTTTTTAGAAATTTGCCAAGAAATCCACATACTCAACAGGATGATCACCAACCCTACCAACACGATGAATTTCAGATATTTATCAAAAAAATCCATGTACTTGGAATCGTTATGATAGTACGGAAGGTACAAAACCGCAATTGGCTCTAACATGTTGTTTTTCATCAACATATAGGACGAAGTGATGTTGCTTTGGGTTTTGGCATCGTAGGATTGGATATCGACTCTTTTTCCGGTATTCAAAAGTTGGGTAATGACCGTATTTGGGACATTTTTCTGAGAATTGGGATCGGCATCACGGTTGGAAAGTAAGAAATTTCCATTCAGATCAAAAACCACCAAATCTTGCTTGTTGATGTCTGAAATTTCCATGATTTTATTTCCCAAAAGCTGAGGAATATCCCGAGTATGAATTTCGCTGTGACTGAGTGCATAATCGAAGGCCCCCATAATCTCGTCGGATCCCCTTTGGAGTTCGGTACGATTTTCTTCGTCCAAATGGTCTTTCAAAATGAAATAAGACAGTAACCCTGTCCCAAACATACTGAGTAAACAGATGAGTAAAAATCCCAGAAATATTCTATTTCTGAGACTGTACCCTTTGTATCTTTTTTTAGAAGCCATTTTGTTTTTGCAACAATTTTGCAATGTATTTTCCTACGATATCAAATTCCAAATTCACCACATCGCCTACCATCAGTTGCTTCATATTGGTATTTTCCCAAGTGTACGGAATAATGGCTACAGAAAAATCCGAATTTCCGCTATGGGCGACGGTAAGACTGATTCCGTTCAGTGTGATGGAGCCTTGTGGCACGGTTACAAAATCGGAATGATAGCTTACGGTTACAAAATAACTTCCGTCTCTATTTTCTATAGATTGTACAATTCCTGTGGTATCCACATGTCCTTGAACAATATGTCCGTCCAATCGACCGTCCATTTTCATGCATCGCTCCAGATTGACCACCGTTCCAACTTCCCAAGACCCGAGATTGGTTTTCTCTAAAGTTTCGTCTATAGCGGTTACGACATAGTCATCTCCTTCTATTGCAACCACGGTGAGGCAAGTACCGTTGTGGGCCAAGCTTTGGTCTATTTTCAGTTCTTGGGTGAATAGACAAGTTAAGGTAATGTCTATATTTTTACCTTTTTTTTGAATATTTTTTACAATCCCGGTAGCTTCTACAATTCCTGTAAACATGGTCTTTATTTAATTATTTTGAATGCCAAAGGTATGATAAATCTATTAAAAAATTGAATTTGTAATTTTCAAGAATCTCATTGACAAAATAAATCAATTTCACTTTCCTTTAAAATAATTATCATTTCTATGCTTCACAAGCAGCCAACTGGTATGTCGGATTTGTATGGAACTGCCCAGTTCTTTCCATTCGATTATGTACCAATAAGTTGCTGTAGGCACAGGCCTTCCGTAGATCCTACCGTCCCAAATAAATCGGTTGGAAGCATTCCCTCTAAAAATTTCGTTTCCATAACGGTCAAAAATTTTCAGTGAAGGATCTGTCTTTTGCAAAAGTGATGAATAGTCTAAAGTTTCATTCACACCATCGCCGTTCGGAGTTATGGCATTGATTAAATTGATGATGGTAAACGGTTTGTTGATGATGTTGCATGCCGTTCTGTCTTTTACATACACCGTATAATTTCCCCAATCCAAATCCAAAAACACATTGGAACTTTGCCAATTTTGTCCATCCAAGGAATATTGATACGGAGGATTCCCACCAATAACTATTACCGTAACATCTCCATCTTTGATGTCTATCGCAGTAATTTCCGGCAACGGAAGTGTCGATACCTCCACCAATTGTTTATACACGCAACCGTTAAAAGTAAGTTCGACCCAATAGTTTCCAGGTCCCACATTGGATATCTGTTGTGTCGTAGCACCCGTACTCCAAAGATAATTTTCAAAACCCGAACCGGCATCCAAGTCGGTTTTCTCATTCGAACAGATCACTTTATCGAGCAGAACATCCGATTTTTTAGGGGTTTTGATGTCGAGCTGAAGTGTGGCTATATTTGGACAGAGTCCCGTTTTCGTAAACCGAATAAATACAGAGGTCAACCCGTTAATGACCGTCTGACTGCTGATGGGATTTGTGCCCAATTGAGCGTTATTTAGGGTAGAAAAAAATTGTGGAATTACCGAAGAATCTGTGGTAAAAAGTTGGATATAATCGTTAAGATTCACCGATTTGGTACCGTCAAAATTATCATCACAAATTGTTTGTGTAGCCAAAGACTGAGTTAAAGCTACCTTTGCACCTATCGTAAAATTCAAAGCTTTAATCACTGCAGGACAGCCATCCGGAGAATCGACTCTGATGTAGATGGTTGTTGCTGTGCCAAAAGACCAATTATTCGGAAGCGTATTGTTATTTCCGGCGTTAGCATCGACCAGATTGGCATAGTATCTTACATTGGTAAAATAGGTTGGATTGTTCAATACCTGAGTGGTAATGGTGTTCAAGTTCACCTCTGCATCGCCATCAAAATCATCATCACAAAAAACACCGTTGTAGTTAGAAACAACAGCCAAGTTAAATAAATTCAAGGTAATTTGCGCAATGGATTTGCAACCGCTTGCATTTTTGACCACAACAAAAACTTGCGTTCCGTGAGGTGCCGAATAATTGGTAAAACCGTTAATTAAAGCCGCGGGATTTTCATTTTGAGCATCGGCCAAGGTGGGATAGTAAGAATAGGTCACAGGATTGGCAGATGTAACTACCGCATTGCTAAGATTAAAAACTCCAAAACCGTTGTTATTACAGACTTGCAGCGATGCATTATTCACCACAATCTGTTGAATATGAATGGTGACCGTTACCGTTTCGCATTCTGGAAACTCGGCATGGTCTCCACAAAAAGTATAGGAAAATGTATCGGTTGCCACACTGTTGGGCGTATTTGGTGTGTAAATGATCTGTCCGGTTGTAGGATTTACAACTGCCGTACCTAAAGTGGGCTGACCAACAACCGACACCGACGACGGAAGGATTGACTGCGGAATGCTTGGTGACGATAAAACCGGAAGTATGGTTTGTGGTGTGCAAATGGAATATACCGCTGTAGAATTCAGTAAACATTTTTGAACTTTAAATTTTTCAGTAACCAAAGGTGCACACGATCCCATAACTACTGAAGCCGTATAATTCCCAGGTACGGTCGGGGAAAAAGTAGGACTATTAGCACCAGGTATTGCTTGACCATTCAGAAACCATTGGTACTGTTCGTAAACTACGGGATCCACAGAAAGAGTAATTCCCGGAATACAAGTCCCACCGGAAGACAAAATTATGGGCTGAGTGGGAAATCCCGCAAAAAAACCACCGTAACCTACAGCATCCGATCCGGCTGTAATACCGGCTGTAATCGCTTTGGTCGAATTTATGGTTAATGTCCCACTGACATTTGGTATGCCATAAGTAACCCAATTGTTGTTCCCGGTGATGCTAAAAGGTCCAGTTGTTGCCGGTGGCACAACTCCATTGACCGTTACAACTGCATTTTTTTCAGTTACCAAATTCAATTTTGTCGGGATGTTCAGTATTCCGTTTGAATTGGCATTAGAAACCACAAAATTTTCATCGATCAAACCCAACTCGTTTATCTGTTTTGGAAGATAACAATTGAGTGCCGGAATAAAATTAAATCCTCCGGTTGCCGCCTCGGCAGTACCGTCGCTACCGGCAAGCATTTGATAGACATACGCATTTTTACTGGTTTGAATGTACAGATTGTAATGCCCATTCCCTTGAAGCTGATATTTGCTATCGGGAATAACAAAATACTTCCCTGTATTGATGGTCGCCACAGGAACAGTTTCGTTATTCACAAAAATCTGAGTATTGTCTTGGGTAGCCACAACTATTGCTCCTTCCATATTGGATCCCAAAGTTCCATTTCCTTTCACCAAGATAAACTCATCTCCCAACTGATTGACCGGCACCGATTGATCCATCAAAATGTCCGAGCTGGAAGTAATGTTACCTGCATATTGCCCGTTAAAATTACCATTAGTGACATTGACTGGTTTTGTAGATTGAATTTTTGCCCCGATAAAAGCATCCGTGTTTTGGGACAGATTAGCCAAACCATCAATAATGTACGACTGCCCTTTGTTTAGGTTAAAAGTAATCGTAGGTTGTGTTGCACCGCTAATTCCGTTGGAAAACAGTACGGCAGGACTGTAACCGGAAATCGTAACCTGAGTATTGTCTTCCGTTGCCAAAATACCGGTCATAAAGTTAAGGTAAGGACTCACAGGATCCGTTGTCACCGGCATCATGGCTGCATAAAACAGAGTGCCGGTTGAGGGAATCCCTTTTGAAGTGATGATTTCGGCATGATTATAGACCGAAAACCTAAGGTTGGCATAATAGGTAAAATCCGCTTCCAGATAGAGGCCTTTTGAAGTGGGCGTAAACAAATCGTTCTGGTTTGTGGTAATAATAAAATCCCTTGGCACATTGTATTTTTGAGGATTTCCTTTACTGATTGTTACGCTTGCAATCTGAACATTGTTGTTGAAAATCTTTACCGGAAAAGGCGTTGTCCTGTTGGTTGACAGGTATAAAGTCTGATGTTGGAATGGATTTCCGGTCCTATCCACCATGGGAGCAAACCAATGCTTTCTATCCAACTGTGCAAAAGTTAGACAAGATAACAACATAAAAAAACAAAGGAAATACAGTTTTCTCATATTCAATAGGTTTCAAACAAATTTATAAATAAATATTGTCTTTATATTAAGAGCCCGTTTAAATTTTACCAAAATAATAGTTCGGTAATTTCTAATCTTTCTTATCTGCCTTTTTATATTCTATTTAGCATATTTTGTATTTTAAATTTTTGTTTTAGCCCACTAAAACTTCAATTTTATAACTCAAAATCCATCTAAATATCGGTATAAAAAAATCCAGATATAAAATTTAAACATCCTCTAAAATAATAAAAAAAGCACAGCCAAATTGACTGTGCTTTCGTATTAATAGTAAGAAGTATTAAAAATTCTTCAACAAGATCCATCCAGAATAGTTCACCAAAGTTTGGTTCGCATCTCTTTCATTCCAAGTAACATGATACCAATATGTACCGGTATTCAATCTCTTACCTTGGAATTTACCATCCCAATGGTAGTTACTTGCTTTGTCCAGCGTAGCAATCTTTTTACCATAACGGTCGTAGATTACAAAAGAGAAATTGTCTTTATAAGCCAACTCTGTATAATCGATGTAATCGTTCACACCATCGTTGTTCGGTGTAATTGCATTGATGAAATTCGGTACGGTTACTTGGATCATGATCGGCTCACAATCAAAAGCATCTTTTACATAGAATTTATTTTCACCTCTTGGCAATCCTGTAAATACATTGGACGCTTGCCAATTGATACCGTCTAGTGAATATTGGTACGGAGCTTGACCGTTTGTTACCGTAAGTGTCACGGTATTGTTGGTAATATCCACCTGAGAGATGATAGGTTTCGGAGCTTCCAAAACTCTAACAAATTGTTTTGTATTACAACCGTCATGAGATAGAGTTACAAAATAATCTCCTACTGGCATATTCGAGATGGACTGCGTAGTCGCACCATTGCTCCACAAATAAGCCGTATATCCAGGACCTGCATCCAAAGTTGTCGTATCTTCGATACAAATGTATTTATCCACCAATAAGGCTGATGGTTTTGGCTTGATGACAAACAAGGTCACTTTTACCACTCGATAGCATTGGTTATCGTTGATTACCCTTACATAAACTGCACCATCGCCACTGATGTATGCTGTTGGATTGTTGATGGCATTTGTTCCATTACCCACTGCTGTAGCATCGGCCAAAGTTGGATAATATTTTTTAGTTACAGGTGCCGTTGTCGTGATATTGGCCGTTGTTAGGTCAAAAGAAGCTTTGGTATTGTCATTATCCAAGAAGCATGATGAAATTGTTACCGGAGTAACTTCTGGCAGAGGATAGAATTCTAGTTTGATTGTTGTATCATCAGAACAACCCTCTGGTGTTTCAATTTTCACATAAATCGTCGTTGGTCCAGAAACATAATTTGTTGGATTGGCTATTTGATTGGTTCCAGCAGTTAGATCTGCCATGGTTTTGAAATATTTCTTGGTATGATTTCCCGGATAGGTAGTCACAACTGCTGAAGTCAGATCAAACTCTGCCGTTTGAGCATCGTTGTTGTTACATGCTTTAATGGTTGGCGTTAAAGTTTCCAACTGTACCACATTAATGTTTACTGTAACTTGCATTGAATCGAAAAACTCAGGCGCATTTCCTTGGAATTCATACACAAATGTATCCGGTCCTAAATAACCTGGAGTTGGGGTATAAGTAATGGTTCCATTGGCATTTACAACAGCTGTACCGTGTGCCGGTTGAGTAGTAATAACTACAGATCCTGGATTAACCGTTTGTGTTGAAATTGTCCCTGCAAATGATGGCGTAAACATTGCCGATCCGCAAACATTAACATTTATTGTTTTTTGAATTGTACACGAGAAAACTTTAAAAATAGGAGTCGTTTTGGGTGTACAGTTTCCAACATTTACCGTACAGGTATAATTGCCCGGTTGCATTGGAGTATAAGTATGTGTATTGGCTCCTGGTATTGGATTTCCATTTAGATTCCATTGATAATAATCAAAACCTTCTGGTACTTCCAAAACAATCCCCGGAATACATTCGCCAGACATTTTAGTAATTACCGGAATGGTAGAAACCCCTGCAAAATATCCTCCATAACCTGAAGTTCCGGATCCTGCAGAGATACCCGCTGTTACTGCGCTGGTCGAGTTCACCACAATCGTTCCTTGAACATTAGGTACAGAGTAAGTTACCCAAGCAGCATTTCCTGTCAAAGGAAAAGGTCCACTTAATGTCAACGGTGTACCGTTGCTGGTTGCTGTTACTGTCGCACCTGTTTCAGTTACGATATTTAGTTTCGTAGGCACAACTCCAGGGTTCAAGTTAATATTTCCTAGTTCATCGATTTTCTTTGGTAGGAAACAGTTCAACGGCGGTATGTAGTTAAACCCTTCCGTTGCGTTACTATCCGACTGTCCACCAATTAATTGATACACATAAACATTTTTGGTGGTATGGATGTACATATTGTAGTGTCCAGATCCGGCTTGGTTGATGTACTTTGTTTCTGGGATTCTATAATACTGACCTGTATTCAGAGTAGCTAAAGGAGTCGTTTCGTCGTTCACAAAAAGTTGGGTGTTGTCTTCGGTTGCAACGACCATTGCTCCTTCCATGGTTTCACCAATATTACCATTTCCTTTGATCATGGCAAAGGTATCTCCCAATCTGTTGGTCGGAACCGATTGATCCATGATGATGTCCGAACCTTCAAAATTTCCGGTACTGGCATAGTTACCGTTATAGTTACCGTTGGTTACGGATACCGGTTTGCTGGCAACAATTTTTGCCCCGATAAATGCGTTAAAGTTGTTCCCTGTATTCCAGCCTTCGATAATGTACGAATGTCCTTTATTAAGGGTGAATGTCATTGTTGGTGCTGATGTTCCGTTAGAAAACTGAACAATGGGACTGTATCCAGAAACCGTTACTTGAGTATTGTCTTCCGTAGCCATAATACTAGTCATAAAATTAGCGACAGTCGAATCGTAATACATCTCGGTATTTACGGAGAAAAACTCGTTCCCCAATCCCGCTCTACCTTTCGAGGTAACAATCTCGGCATGGGTGGTACTGGATGTAATACCTAATCTTGCAAAAAATGGACTTGCTCCTTTTACGAAGATCCCCATTTTGCAATTGGTGTTAAAAATTTCTGCTGATGGATTCCCGGTGGTTACAATGTTTGCCTTTGGGATCACTACTGTTTTGGGATTTCCTTTACTCAAACCTGTTACCGTAGCAATAGGTGTTGTAAAATTGGCATTGCTATAGATGTTGACATCAAAAGGAGTGGTAACATCGGTAGATAAATACAAATTTTGGTTGTTGGTCCCAATTGATTGTCTCTCTACCATTGGAGCAAACCAATGGTCGGTATCTCTTTGGGCAAATACCTGCATGGCAACCAAGAGAAAAAATAATAATAAAGATTTTTTCATAATTACTGACTATTAATTTGCCAAATATAACAATAAAAACAAAAAGAACATCTAAAATACACCTGCAAATTTTGACATATATGAAAAAATGTCGAGAAAATCTCGACATTTTATTATTTCAGACATTAATCTCTATTTTTCAATAAGACCCACCCGGAATATTGTTTTTTCTCCTGAGTATCAGGATCTGTCCATTTTAGAAGATACCAATAATTCCCAGTATTCAAGGCTCTTCCGCCCACTTTTCCGTCCCAAATGTAATAATTTCCATGATTTTTGAAAACCGTTTTTCCATAACGATCAACAATTTCTATAGAAACATCTTTCTTAACCCTAAGATCGGAATAGTCCAAAACATCATTGATACCATCTCCATTTGGAGTGATAAAATTTTGCAGATTCAGAACCAAAAACTCCTTAGTTACAGGGTTACAACGATCTGCCGAAAGCACATAAACCTTATGCAAACCTCTGGTTAAGCCCGTAAATACATTGGACGATTGCCAATTCATCCCATCCAAAGAGTATTGGTAAGGTTGCGTACCTCCAGATACATAAATTGTAGCATTAAATCCGCTAACATCTATCTTATCGATCACCGGCATTTCTGCTGCCGTAACATTAACATATTGTCGATAGATACAACCGTTAAAACCTAAATCAACAAAATAATTTCCAACACCAACTGTGACGGACTGTGAAGTCGCACCGTTGCTCCAAAGGTAAGATGTAAATCCGGCTCCCGCATCTAAAAGAGTACTTGCCGAGGCACAAATAACCTTATCCTGCAAGGTGGTTGATGACTTTGGATTGGATAAATTTATTGTCAGCTTCGCCACTTCTGGACAAGCTGTAGCACTGGTAAATCTCACATAAAAAACACCTGAAGCACCAGAAATATTCTGAACAGCAGGAATTGCATTTGTACCAGATTGCGCATTGGCAAGCGATGTGTAAAATGTTAAAGATACCGCAGGATCTATGGTGAAAAAGTTTTTGTAATCGTTAAGACTCACAGATTCTGAACCACTCAAATCGCTATCGCATACCGAAGTTTCTACAATTGCTGTGATTAACTGAACCTTTCCACCAATGCTCAATTGTATCTGACCAATTGCTGGTGGACAGTTCCCGGTTAGCCCATCAACACGAACAAAAACAGTAGTTGTCGCATTAAAAGTCCAGTTGTTTGGCAGCGTATTGTTATTCCCGGCATTGGCATCGCCCACATTTGAATAATACCTAACATTAAACGATGTTGGATTGTTAACAATTTGAGGGGTGATGTTTGTAAAATTCACGGTTACCGACCCGTCTAAATTATCGTCGCAAATTGTACCGTTAAAATTATTGGTGTTGAGGTTAGGAGCAGGAACAGAAGTCACAGACACATTCTGACGATAGACACACCCGTTTTTGGTAAGATCTACAAAATAATTTCCCACCCCAACCGATACGGTTTGAGTTGTAGCCCCCGTACTCCAAAGTACAGCATCAAAGCCCGGTCCTACATCCAAAGTAGCATTGGTATTTGCACAGACCACCTGATTGGTGAGCACAGCAGAAGCCGTTGGTTGTTTCAACTGAATGTTCAACACAACCACCGTTGGACATTCGGAAGCATTTTGCAAACGAATATAAAAAATTCCACCGCCAGCACCTACAATCTGAGTTGCCGCAATCGGATTTTGTCCATTTTGAGCATTTGCCAAAGACTGGTAAAATGTTAGAACGGTATTGGGATCTGTTGTAAATAGGTTTTTATAATCATTCAAATTAACCGTTTCGGAATTATCCAAATTGTTGTCACAAACCGAAGTGGTAGCCTGATTGCTTAGCGTAGGAATTTTCGTTCCGAAGCTGAAATTTATTTGCCCAAAAACCGTAGGACAAGAATTCCCTGCCAAACCTTCAACGCGCACAAAAACGGTAGTTGGCATTGTATAGTTCCAATTGACAGGTAACACATTGGCATTGCCAGTTGTTGCATCGGCTTGGTTCAAATAATATTTCACTAAAAATTGCCCGGCATTGTTCACAATTTGTGGCGTAATCGAATTAAAATTAATGGATACACTTCCATCCAAATCATCGTCACAAAATACAGAGTTAAAGTTGGCAGTATTAATATTCGGTTTTGGATTGGTTTCTAAGGTTATCAACACCACTGCCGTACAACCGAATGCTGAAGTTACTTGAGCATGAACATTTCCTGCTGGCCCCGAATATGCTGCAGGTGTAGCAATGGGATTGGTAAGATTGGCATTGGCATAATACTGAATGGTAACTCCGGTGTGGGGTGTTATGTTTGCTGCGGTCAAATCGAAAATTCCATTTCCATTAGCATCTGCACAAGAGGTTAGAGGCCCTGCGTTATTGGTTTTTAGAACATCGATATTCAGCACCACTTTTATATACTGACTTGCTGCCGGATTGCCATTTCCTTCAATATAATAAACAAAAGAATCGGTTGTGTTATTGGTTAAACCCGCATTGGGAGTATAAGAAATGATGCCGGTTGTTGTATTTACCACCGCATTTCCAACGGTAGCCATTCCCACGATTTGAGTTTTTGTCGGATCAATATTTTGTGTTGTATTAATGGTAAATACCGGTGTTATGGATTTCGTTTGACAAGAACCCATGTCGTATGTCACTGTTGGCATTGGCGGACAAGCCGTGTAGGAATAAACATCAGTCAATTTAGATTCACAATTATTTTTGGTCACCAAAACGGTAAAATTTCCCGATCCGTACAACTCAGGATCAATAAAATAATTGGTAGCACCGGGAATAGCAACACCATTTAGATACCATTGGTAAGCGTCAAAAGAATTATCAACTTGCAATTTGACTCCGGAAAAGCAATTTCCAGTTTTAGTTATCGCCGGAACCGAAGAAAAGCCAGCAAAATAACCTCCATAACCTACAGCACCGCTTCCGGCAGCAATACCGGCCGTTACCGATTTTGTAGATTGAACAGAAACATTTCCTGACATATTGGGCACCGAATACGAAACCCAATTCGGATTGCCTGTAACCGGATAAGGCCCATAAGTCAACGGTGGCGTCACTCCATTTACCGTTACCAATGCACCGGTTTGGGTAAGGATATTGAGTTTTGTATTGTAATTATCGTTTCCAATTTGATTGATCAAACCAATTTCTCCAACTGTGTTTGGTAAAAAACAACTAACAGGTGGGATATAATTAAAACCTCCAGTTGCATAATAAGATCCAGTCCCAGCACCTGCTAACAATTGATATACATAGGCATTTTTATTGGTAGAAATGGACATGTTGTAATGGTTATTCCCTTGGTTGATATAATTCACCCCATCAATTAAAGCGTATTCACCTTCGTTCAAGGTGAGGCCATTGTTCACTCCGTTCACGGTAATTTTTGTTCCGTTTTCTGTAGCCACCACCAAAGCAGCTTCCATCCCCGAAGTTTGCGGCCCATTTCCTTTTACCAGTACAAAATCTTTCCCCAAACGATCCACTGGCACAGACTGATCCATCAAAATATCGTTATTGGACGAGTTATAAATGGTGTAGATTCCGTTGAAGTTACCATTGGTAACAGAGATGGGCTTGTTGGCAACAATTTTAGTCCCAACCAACCCCGTAAGATTGGCATTCGCCGAAGAACTTACGACATCTGCAATGTACGACTGCCCACGATTGAGGGTTACGGTCTGGGTTATGGTCGTGCTGCCGTTAGAAAAGACAACCCCGGCATCGTACCCCGACAGAGTAACCGTCGTATTGTCTTCGGTTGCAATAATACCAATCATAGAACTGACATAATACAATGAAGTTGTATTGGGAGCCATGGCTGCATAGAATTTTTTTCCCAAACCGGCCATCCCTTTGGAGGTGATGATTTCGGCATGGTTGGTTACCGAAAAACGATAATTGGCATAGAATTTTTTAGCACCTTTCACATAAAGTCCCATTCCATTGGGTGTGAAAAGATCAACACTATTGGTGGTCACCATATAACTCCCCGGAATATTAACTTTCTGAGGGTTATTTTTACTGATGGTGACGGTAGCAATCTGGATGTTATCGTTATAAACCTCGACCAAAAAGGGAGTTGTTTCGTTGGTTGACAAGTACAAATAACTTTGAAGATTCCCAGCTCCTGCCTGTGCCGACATGGGTGCAAACCAATGTTCGGTATCCAATTGTGCAAAAGAAAAATTAAATAATGATAAAAAAAGCAGTAAAAATAACTTTCTCATTGATGGGTTGTTAAAAAAAATGGGAGACAAATGTAGTTATTAATAATCAAAGACATACAAAAAAACTCCGCAAAATATTGCGGAGTTTGAAATATGTTTTGTAAAAAGTATTACAAGCTAACTCTCTTGAATCCAGCTACTTTAAGATCTGCATTTACAGACTTAACATAATCTGCAACAGAAACAGCGTTATCTTTGATGAATGCTTGGTGTACCAAAGTATTGTCTTTGTAGAATCTTTGCATTTTACCTTTCAAGATGTTTTCGATGATGTTTTCTGGTTTACCTTCTTTAGTAAGCAATTCTCTTTCGATTTCCAATTCTTTTTCAATAATTTCTTGAGAAACCTGAGTTTCGTCCAAAGCGATTGGGTTCATTGCAGCAACTTGCATAGAAACTGCTTTAGCAGCATCTATAGCGCCATCTACATTTGCAGAAAGCGAAGTAATGGACGCGATTTTGTTACCTGCATGGATATAAGCTCCTAGGAAAGGACCTTCGATTCTTTCGAAAGCTCCGATCTCAATTTTCTCACCGATTACGCCAGTTTGCTCGATTAATTTTTCAGCAACTGAAAGTCCGTGGAAGTCAGAAGACAAAAATTCTTCTTTTGTAGCATAAGCCAAAGCTTGCTCTGCTAGTTCGTGAGCCAACTCAACGAATGCATCATTTTTTGCAACGAAGTCAGTCTCGCAGCTTAAAGTTACAATTACACCTGCGGTGTTATCTTGGTTTACTTTTGCAATAACAGCACCTTCAGTAGATTCTCTATCTGCTCTATTTGCAGCTACTTTTTGACCTTTTTTTCTAAGGATCTCAATTGCTTTTTCAAAATCGCCTTCTGCTTCTACTAAAGCTTTTTTGCAGTCCATCATTCCTGCACCTGTCGTGTTTCTTAGTTTGGCTACATCTGCCGCTACTGGTGTGTACATATCTGTTATTTGTTTATTAATTACACTTCATTATTTTACTCAATTTTGAGCGATGCAAAGATAATAATTTTCAAACAAACTAAAAATAATGTTTCTGCGTTATAGAAAAAATATTAATTTCACAACCGCCAAATATTTAATTATTATGAAGAGATGTTTCATTATCTATCTGATTTTCTGCTTTGGGACCATTTCATTCGCCCAGAAAAAAAAGAATATCCCTACAGCAACAAGCCACACCTATGAAGAAGCTATTTCAAGTAACGATACCAAAACCATTGCCGGCTTTATAAAAAACAACCCCGATCACCCCAACCTTGGCGTGTTAAAATCTAAACTAATCGGACTTATCAGTCAAAACACTAGCACATCAACTTCTAGCGAATCTCCTAAAGTAAAAACAGTTCATAATGAAAATATAGTTTTCAAATCTGAAAAAAATGGTAAAACAGTTTCTATGCTCAACAACTTATTCAACCCAGATCCCAGTTCAAAAAGTGCTGTACTTTTGGTTGAAAATAAGTCCAAGTGTAGTTTTGTTTTAAAATTCAGTGGAAACAAAAACTATAAATTGGAAGTCCCAGCAAGAGGAAAAAACTTTATCGAAGTCTCAAAAGGCACCTACACACTAACCACCAATGTTTGCAATGCCATTTATTCTTCCACCAAAACAATTCAAAACAACATCTCTTTGGCGCTGAACGACCGATAATCCTTTCAGAGTTTATAAAACAAAAGCTACCCTTTCTTTAGGATAGCTTTTGTTTATTTCTTAATGATGATTTTCTTTTGGAAAATTTTATCTTTTATTTTCAATCTTCCAATGTATATCCCAGTATCCAAAGCGGTTACATCTATTTGTTTTTGGTTTTGAGATGTCATCACCAACCTACCAGAAGCATCGATCAAGTCGAAAATGAATTGAGCATTGCCAACCTCAACAAAATCAATATTCAATACATTTTGTGTCGGGATTGGATATATTTGAAATTGATCATCTGCCAAAGACGACTCGGAGGTTGCTAAAGTACTTTGTGCTACTGCAAAATGCTGCGCTGCTCCTACAGATGCCATGGCTACATTTTTGACATACACTTTGTCCACATTGGCCAAGGTATCGTTGGCTGAATGTTCCAGATATCCTCTGGTATATTCGTAAAAACCGGTAATAATTTCTCCATTTTGTTCAAAAGGAATATAATCCGAATTGGCAGCAGGGTCGTAAGCGGTTAGCAATGGTGAATACAGCGTGGTGCAATTGGCCAATTGCAAAGTAATGGCTTGGGATGCCGCATTGTTAGACGAAAGCCCACCCATATCTTGGTCACAATAGATGGTATTGTTATTATTTCCTATCTTGCCTCCAACTTGGTCCAAGTTGAAAACCAACTTGATATTCATTTTAGGATTGGTCGCATTCACCACAGAATTTACATAATGGGCACTTCCTTTTAGCCCTTGCTCTTCACCAGAAAAATGAATGAACTTTATCGAATATTCTGTTGGAACATCTTTCAGTATCCTAGCAACTTCCAAAATCGCTGCAGTCCCACTTCCGTTGTCGTCTACACCCGGCCCGTTGATGGTATCAAAATGCCCACAGATAATCACAAAAGTGTTGGGATATGTGGTCCCTGTCTTGGTGATGACCAAATTTTTTGAATTGACCGTAGACATCCCGTTGTTGTAAGAAAAGGCATCTTCGACAATCTGTCCTGCAGAATATCCGAAGTTAAGATACTTGGCTTTTATCCATTGCAAAGCATTTTCATTGGCAACAGTACCTGTTTTTTTTATACCTAAGGCTTCAAACTCTTGCAAAAGAGTATTGACATTGGTCTGTGTCACCTGATTGGCTCTGGTGGAGTAAGCAGGTATGAATGACTGAGCCATCAATCCTATAAAAGATGCTCCCAACAATGATGCTGTAAGTATTTTTTTTAAAATCATTCTCGTTTCGTTGTCTAAAAAAAATGAAAGCCGCCAACAGATGACAGCTTTCTATTTTTAAAATTATTTTTATCCTTTAAATTTTCCCATAGCAATAAACTTCTCTTGCCTTTGAGCTTCCAATTCTTTTCCTGTAAATTTAGAAAAAGCCTTGATGTTTTGTAGTATGGATTGTTTTAGATTTTCATAAGCCACTTCCGGCTCGTAGTGTGCTCCACCAAGAGGTTCTTCGATAATTCCATCGATAAACTTTTCATTCAGAGCATCTTTTGGAGTCAGTTTCAAAGCATTGGCAGCATCTTCTTTATGATTCCAATTCCTCCAAAGGATTGACGAGCACGATTCTGGTGCGATTACGGTGTACCAAGTGTTTTCCAACATGTACACTTTGTTACCAACGCCAATTCCTAAAGCACCACCACTGGCACCTTCACCAATTACATAGCAGAAAATTGGAGTTTTCAGCATGGTCATTTCAAAAATATTTCTTGCAATGGCTTCACCTTGTCCTCTTTCTTCTGCCTCTAGACCTGGATAAGCCCCTGGTGTATCGATTAAAGTTACTACAGGAATGTTAAATTTTTCTGCCAACTTCATCAATCGCAAAGCTTTTCTATAGCCTTCGGGGTTGGACATACCAAAACGACGGAGTTGTCTTTCTTTGGTCGTTCTTCCTTTTTGGGTACCGATGATCATTACGCTTTGTCCATCGATTTTTGCCATACCACCAATCATTGCAGGATCGTCGGCAAAATTTCTATCTCCGTGCATTTCCAAGAACGAATCTTTATCGACAATACCGGCTATAAAGTCAAGTGTATAGGGTCTGTCCGGATGTCTTGATAGTTGTACCCTTTCCCATGGGGTTAGGTTTCCGTAGATTTCTTTTTTCTTTTCAATTATTTTATCTTCAATTTGGCTGCAGGCAAGCTTTACATCTACACCGGCATCTTCTCCCACCAATGAACAAGTTTGGTATTGTTCCATCAATTCTTCAATTGGTTTTTCGAAACTTAAGTATTCCATTTTGTTGTTAGAATTTTAATCCTCAAATGTAAAAAAATTATCCCAATCTTAGTTAATATTCTTTACAGCATTTAAGATTCTGTTCGTACTCTCTTCTTTTCCAAGTATTTCAATAATATCTGGGACATCCGGACCTTTTAATTCGCCCACCAGAGTCAATCGAAGCGGCATCATAACTTTCCCCATGCCCAGTCCTTTGGATTCGGCCAATTGATGTAAGCTTTCTTTGATGTTTTCAGCATCAAATTTTTCTAAAATCGAAATTTTATCGGCAAACTCTGTCAAAACAGCTGGGGTATCTTCATTCCATGCTTTTTTCAGAGCTTTTTCGTCGTAGGAAGTTGGTGCAACAAAGAAAAATTTACCCATTTCGAAAATGTCTTTCGGGAAGGTAGCTCGTTCTTTCATCAACTGAACGATTCTATTTAATTTATCCTCATCATGATTGGACAATTCCGGAACAGAAGCTTTCAACAAGGACACCAATTCGTCATTGGATTTCTGCTGAAGGTATTGATGGTTGAACCATTCTGCTTTTTCTTTGGAAAAACGAGCTCCGGCTTTGTGCACTTTGTTCAGATCAAATTCTTTTGCCATGTCGTCCAATGATAAAATTTCTTTGTCATCGGCAGGACTCCAGCCTAACAAAGCCAAGAAATTAGCAAAAGCTTCGGGCAAATACCCTTGTTCTCTATACCCGTTAGAAACCACACCCGTTTGCGGATCTTTAAAATCTAGTGGGAAAACCGGGAATCCGAATTTGTCCCCGTCTCTTTTGCTTAGTTTTCCTTTTCCTTCAGGTTTTAGGATGAGAGAAAGGTGTGCAAATTCCGGTGCCTCCCAACCCATGGCTTCATACAACAAAACATGAAGTCCCATGGACGGCAACCACTCTTCGCCGCGGATAACATGCGAGATTTTCATTTCGTGATCATCGATAATGTTGGCAAAATGATAGGTTGGCATTCCGTCATTTTTCACCAAGACTTTATCGTCCAAAGTATTGGTATTTACAGAAAATTTTCCACGAATGATGTCTTCCAGATTGAGTACTCTATCAAAAGGCATCTTGAATCTCACTACGAATGGAGTTTTCGACTCTAACAATTCTTGCACCTCAGCTTCTGATAGCGAAATGCTGTTTCTAAGAGCACTTCTGGTTTTATTGTCATAAGAGAAAACTTCGCCTTTCGCTTCGTATTCCGCACGGATGGCGTCCAATTCTTCAGGAGTATCAAATGCGATGTACGCATAATCCGTTTTTAGGATTTGTTCGGTATAACGATCGTAGATATCTCTTCTTTCGCTTTGTCTGTACGGCCCATAAGGTCCACCGTGTTTTGGACTTTCGTCCGGAACAATTCCGAACCATTCCATGGCTTCCATAATGTACTCTTCTGCACCATCTACATATCTGGTCGTATCGGTATCTTCTATCCTAAGTACAAAATCTCCGCCTTTATTTTTAGCAAAAAGATAATCGTAAAGAGCCGTTCTGGCTCCTCCTAAATGCAATGGTCCTGTTGGACTGGGTGCAAATCGCACTCTTACTTTGCTCATTTTATAAATTTTAATCGGCAAATTTAATGAAAAATGAGGTTCTTTTTGCTTTCAATAAATCACTATTTTTGCATTAAAATAAAAAACCATGTTAGAAATAGGAGAAAGACCTTGGGGAAAATACTTTGTATTGGCCGATGAACCTCATTATAAATTAAAAAGAATTGAAGTAAATCCGGGACAAAAACTATCGTATCAATACCACCACAAAAGACAAGAACAATGGACGGTTATCGAAGGAAATGCAACCGTTGTATTGGATGGAAAAGAAATTGCCTTGAACTACGGCGAAAGCATCTTTATCCCATTGGGTGCAAAACACAGAATGATGAATCTTTCTGACAAGCCCGTTGTTTTTATAGAAGTACAAACGGGTACTTATTTCGGGGAAGATGATATTGTGAGGTTGGAAGACGATTACGACAGAAATTAATCCATTCTGAAATAATAAGAATAAGAATAAGAAGGTTGCCCATAGTTGAGCAACCTTTTTTTTATTTGAAATGAAGCAAAAGTAATTTGAAAAACAACAACGGCTGCGTATATTTTATTTTATACTTTTCTTTCTTCCATTCTTTTTTCAGAGATTTTCTTTTTTGCTTGTCTTGGGTTTCTGAAAGTAAAATTTCATATTGAAATTTCAACAAATGCTGTTTGTAGTCTTTCGCCAAATCCGGGTCGGAGTGTATGACATCTAGATATTTATCGGTTACTTTTTTGTAGGAATCCGACATTGCTTTCCAGTTTCTGGACAAACTGTTATCCAAAACCCTGTAATAGAATAATTTTTGATCTAAAAAACCCAATTTGTATCCCAAACGAGTCAAGCGCAAATTCATGTCCCAATCTTCTGTCTGTATATTTTCATCAAAAGGATGGAGATCGAGGATGTTTTTTTTTGCAAAAGTCCCCACATTCACCGTTCTATTTTCTGTAACATTTTTCAGAAAAAAATCGGCCAACATGTTTTGTACTTTTTCTTTGTCTTTTCCAGAATACGCCGGTACAGTCTCAGCAGTTTCTTGTATAAATTTGTATCCATCAGACAAAGCGAAATCACAATTGGACTCTTCTAAAAATTTCACTTTTTCGGCGATCATCTTTTCGTCCCACCAATCATCACCGGA
Organism: Amniculibacterium aquaticum; assembly: GCF_003852705.1. Taxonomy (GTDB): domain Bacteria; phylum Bacteroidota; class Bacteroidia; order Flavobacteriales; family Weeksellaceae; genus Amniculibacterium; species Amniculibacterium aquaticum. Next base: position 125,900 of record NZ_REFA01000001.1, on the reverse strand, counting down.
AAGAATCCCAATGTATTTCCCCGAAGCCTTGGACAACAAGAAATTGAGATTTTTGGCAACACCCAACGGTTCGGCATTTTGGTAAACTTCCGTTTTTCTATGGGTATCAGAAAGGCATTCTTTTGCCAATTGAAAGGTTTTGTCTTCTGACAAGTTATCCAACAAAATAATTTCCAAATTGGGATAGGTCTGCGCCAAAGCCGATGCACAAGCTTGTTGAATGAATCTCTCATGATTCATTGTCAGAATTAATACACTAACTAAGGGAAGATTGTTGTGCATTAAAACTGATTAAGAGCTTGGATTACGAAAGAAACTTCTTCCTCTGTCATAACTTGTGAAATAGGAATACTCAGAACTTCTTGACAAAGATTTTCCGTGATCGGGAAAGTCAAACCGTTCAACTCCGAGTAACAAGTTTGCTTGTGAGGTGGGATTGGGTAATGGATGATGGATTGAATAGCATGAGCTTCCAAATGTTTTTGTAGAGCCTCTCTATCTTTGGTTTTCACTACAAAAAGATGCCAAACATGAGATTTTTCATTTTGAGGAAGAGTTGGAAGTTCAATTTTTGGATTGGAAATTTCAGATGAATATCTTTTGGCAATCTCTCTTCTTTTTTGATTGTCCAGGTCCAAATATTTTAGTTTAGCATCTAAAATGGCAGCTTGTATTTCATCCAATCTAGAGTTAAGCCCCAGATAATCATTCACATATTTTTTTGTAGATCCGTAATTTGCCAAAGCTCTAATGGTTGCTGCCAAAACATCGTCGCTGGTTGATACTGCACCACCATCGCCTAAGGCTCCCAAGTTTTTTCCGGGATAAAAAGAAAACCCCGATGCATCACCCAAATTACCGGTTTTTATGCCTTTGCATTCAGCTCCGATTGCTTGTGCATTGTCCTCGATAATTTTCAGATTGTGTTTTTCTGCAATCTCTTTTAGTTGCTCGTTGTAGGAAACCTGACCGTACAAATGAACCGTCATTATGGCTTTGGTTTTTGGGGTGATGGCGGCTTCTATTTTATCCACATCAATGTTATGATTCTCTGGATTAGGCTCGACCAAAACCGGAATCAATTGGTTGTCCGAAATGGCCAAAAGCGAAGCAATGTAGGTATTGGCAGGGACAATGATTTCGTCATTTTTTTGGAAAATTCCCAATTCTAAATAACCACGAATGATCAAACGAAGCGCATCCAAACCGTTGGCAACACCAATTACATGTTTTGCACCGATGTATTCGGCAAGATTTTTTTCAAAAGTTTTGGTTTTATCACCCAAAAGATACCAACCGCTACGGAAAGTTTCTACTATTTGGTTTTCAATTTCTTCTTGATGTTGAAGGTTTATTTTCTGAAGGTCAAGGAATTTAATTTCCATATTTTCTTGTTGTATTATTTCGTGAATAAGCAACAAAAATACTATTATTTTTTAAAATTAAATCACCTTATAAAGCCAATAATCGATTCAATTGAAGTTCAAATTCATTTGTATCCAAAACATAATCTTCATGAAAGCCTAAACTTTCATCTCCAAAACGCCAATGGTACAAATCAAAGCCTGAGAATTCGGCTAAAGTTGAGAATATAGAAAATTCCTTCCACACATTGGCCAACCAAAGCAATCCTTTTGTTTTGCCGGGTTGAGCAAACAGTACATTGGTCCAAGCAGCTCCGCTGGGTCCGATTATACAATCTGCATTTTGCATCAGGTACATTTGTTCATGAATATTAAGGTCTTCTAAATAAACCGCTTGAAAACCGTACTTTTCTGCCACTTGCAACAACTCGTCTTCGTTGTACTTTCTAAATTGAGATTTTCTAGCTAAAAAAACTTTAGATATCGGATCTATTCTAACGGCATTCATATCCAGATTAGACAAACAAACCGTCCGAAGATAATCGATGGAATGAGGTGAAAATTTCGCAAACTCAGCTTTATATTCCTCACCTTCACCGATGTTGGGTACTGCAACATTGGGGTAAGAAATATGCCAAACTTTTGGTGCAGTATAGTAATGGTCTTCAGATAAAAAGCGAATTTCATTTTCTTTGATGAAAAAAGACAACAAAACTTTCATGTTTTCAATTTCCTCCACTTTTTGGTGAGTAACCACCAGGAGTTGCTCGTGGTGGGGTATCTTTTTTAAAAACTCAACTTTTGAAAGAATTTCGATTAGAAAATGAAAATAGTTGAAACAAAAATTACCGCTTAAAAATAGAACTTCTCTGCCCAAATCTATTTTCGGTAAATTATTCAGTTTCGCCAATTTTTCCGAATGAAACAATAGATTTTTGGAATGGTACATCAGTGTATATTCGGTAGAAAATTTCTCCACTTCTTCATAATAAGCAGTCTTCAAATTCTTTGTGAGAAAGGTATTAGAATCTAAAGAAAAATACACATCACGAAGTGAAAACGCCTCTACCGGAAGCAGAGACACGGGTTTTTCGACGATGTCTGACTTAAAATCTTTTGGACAAAACACGGATGAGGCTTCTTGTGCCCTTAGCGTGTGTCTTTCCGAACAATATCCAGTATCTATTTGTTGAAGTGGTATAAAATCCACTATCAATCTTTTTGCCTTTCTGAAAAACGATTTGAAATAATATTTTTTTCTTTGAAAAGACAGGTACTTATCCAGATCTTTTTGTTTTTTCATCCTATTTTTTACTTAGGAATTCATCATAATCGCGGATGTAATCTTTCTCATCATACTCGATGCTCGCAATACACATTTGCACGGCATTGTGTGAGTATTTCATGGTTCTCCAGCACATTTTGGGGATAAAAAGTCCTTGATTGGGTTTTTCCAAAACAAATTCTTGTTTATCGCCATTTAACAATTCTGTAGTAACGATGATCTTCCCTGCAACTGCAACCAAAACCTGGTGCAAATCATAGTGAGAATGCCCGCCTCTTTCCACCTCCTCCGGAGTATAGTAAGTCCAATATATTCTTTTGGGAACAAATGGAAGATTTTCTTTTTCTGCCAAAGAAATATAGCCCAACTCGGGTTTTCCTATTTTCGGAAAGTCCATCAAAAATGGCTTGTCATAATTATTCTCCATGTATTTCTTTGTAATATTTTATGGTTTCGTTAATCATAGTATTCACATCAAAATGCTTGACCACTGTTTTTCTTGCTCGTTGTCCTATTGCATCCAGCAATTCTGTATCTTGCAACAATTGTATTGCAGTTGCAGCAAAACCTTCTTCATTATTTGCGACAAATCCATTTTCACCATTTTTTATGATTTCTGTAAATGCTGGGATAGCGTTGCAAACTACAACCTTAGCCATTCCCATTGCTTCCAACAAAGATAAACTAAAATTTTCTCCTTTGGAAGGAAACAATAAGAGCTCAGCTTTTGCTAATAATTCTTTTATTTCATACGCTCTTTTTTGCCCGTGAAACACAACGAAGGGCTGGTCTTTTTCATCCAAAAACTCCGACAATCTTGATGGAAAATCCTGAGGATTACCAACAAAATGGAGGGTTGCGTAAGAGATGGCTTCTCTTATTTTTTTAAACGCTTTCAGAGCGGTATCGGCACCTTTTTCTGTAGAGGTATTTCCAAAATAAAAAACAGATCCCGGAAGTTTTCCCGTATCGATATCCGGCTTAAAAAACTGGGTATCTATCCCGTTATAGATCAAACAAGGAGAGTTAATATCAAAATATTTTATATTAATTTTCTTAGAAAACTCTGATATGACAATGTTATTTTTGGATTTTTGAAACGCTAGTTTCTCACAATATTTTTTACCTACAGCTACATTTTGGTAACCAAACTCTCCTTCTAAAACAGTCCAAGAACCATGACAACGAACGACATAAGGAACATTCAACCGGTCCAAAAACAGAGAAACGCCTTCCCAATCATGCGTTTCTATCACATCGGGTTTTATGTTTTTATCGTGTAAAAAAGCATTCAACTCATCCACCATATATTTTTTTTCATCAACAAAAAACTGCAGATGAGCCTCCGATAGAAAAGAAATTTTTCCGGTTATTGAGCGAAGAAGGTCTTTAACTTTATATTTTTTGAAATACTCTTTTACAAATTTGAAATCGATTCCGTTTTCCGAAAACTCAATTGGATGTTTTGATGTCCCAAAAACGGTAACTCGGTAACCTCTTCTCACCAAATGTTCTGCGAGATTTTTATAAAAAACACCCGTCCCTCCGGATTGTGAAATCTTAGGATGATGGTATTCTTTTGTGAAAATAAGTAAATGTTTCAGGGTTTATTTTTTTAAATCAAATACATAATTCACCCAACTGTCCAGTGTATATTTTTGGTAAATATCTTCTGGAATTTTTTCATAAGGTGAATTGAAAAATTCAGGAGTTAAGTTAGAAAAATCTTCGTTAAGAATCAAAATATTTTTTGGATTATAAAAATCGTAATTCTTGATCGTTGGATTGTTGGTAATTATTTTTTTCTCAAAAGCCATGGCCTCGAATACCCTGAAACTGAGACCTGTTTGTCCAGACCTCATTAAGTCCAGAATGGATTTTGTCCTTTTATAAAAGTCGAGAATAATGCCGGTACCTATTGCTTTTCTTTTAAAAATGACCGGAACTCTGCTTTTTTGAGGATTAATAGAATATTTCAACTTCGGCACCCAAGCTTTTTTACCTACGACCACAATCTGAAATACAGAATTGATTTGCAACAACTTACGCACCAGAGGATATATGATTTTATTTCTACTTTTGTCGTAAGAAGTGACATAAAAAAGATCCAAGTCCGAGGAGTTTTCCGCTTGAGGCTGAAGGTCTAGATAATTATAATTGCACAGTTTTTCAAAGCCATATTTTTGAACATCTGCATCATCAAAAGAGAACACTTTATCAAAAAAATGCAGTTTGTCTTGAACCGGAAATCGTTGGAGATTATCGTACAAAAAAGTTATCAATCTATTGGTTTTAGAGCGAATGTACGCTAAGGTTTCGTGCGTAAAAACATCAGGATTGAGCACCAATATTTGATCTTGAAAACCTAATTTTTCCAAGGAACTGATTACATATTTTTGTCTTTTTTCGTGTTTTAAATTTTTCTTCAAAACCACTTTTGACAAAGCATTAAGCACTTTTTCTTGTAGTCCTGCATGAGAAACAGCTCCAATCTTTATATGATGAGACTCAACGCCTTTTTTTGATAAGGCTTTCACGATGTAGTGATCGTAATCCCAGAAATCAAAACTTACCACACAGATTTTCATGCTTTAGTATTTCTTTTTAAAGATTGGTAAGTTACAAAAACGCTTAAAGTTTGCAAATAAGAGAGTTGAAATCCTTCTACACCATCCAAAATCCCCAATCGAAGGATGTATGTTTTAAAGAATTTAAAGATCGTTTTTAACCAATGAGTCATGAAACTGTACTTTTTCCCTTTCATTGCCAACTCCTTGCCTTTCAGTTCTCCATAATGCATCATTTTCTTTTTGTACGAAGAATAATCCGTGACCGAAAAATGCAAAAGTTTATTTTTTAATTCTCCAATTGTCCCACCTACCTCAAGCGTTTCGTGCACTTTTTTATCGGCTTTGTATCTCGTTTTAGATTTTCTAAACAATCTAAAATTTTTATCGGTTTGTGTCCCAGAGAAATGAATGGGTTTTCCACAAAAAAAGAATTTTCTGTAAAAATAATACGCATCTTTTTTATTCTCTTTCCCTAACTCTTCCACAATTTCGCTTTTCAGATCCGGTGTGATCCTCTCGTCGCCATCCAAAAAAAGCACCCAATCGTTCGTTGCATTATCCAATGCGAAGTTTCTTTGTTTTGTAAAATCTTCGAATTTATTTTGAAAGACTTTTACCTTTGGAAAAGACTGAGCAATGCTCATCGTTTGATCTGTACTATAAGAATCTACGATAATTATTTCATCACAAAAATCAAAACAACAAAGCACTTCACGAATATTTTTTTCTTCGTTGAAGGTAATTATTAATCCACTAACCTTTTCCAAAAATCTATTTTAAGCTTGATATTCTAAAATCGTTTTCCTAATAATAGCGATACAATCCATCAATTGCTCCTCGGTCATCACCAATGGCGGAGCAAAACGAATGATATTTCCGTGTGTAGGTTTTGCAAGCAGTCCGTTGTCTCTTAGTTTCAAGCAAATTTCCCAAGCAGTAGTGCTTTCTGGCGTATCGTTGATGAGAATGGCATTCAGCAGACCTTTGCCACGAACTTTGGTGATCAGGTTGGTTTCTGAAATTAATTTTTCAATTTCAGATCTGAATTTCTGACCTAAAACCTCTGCGTTTTCTGCCAAGTTTTCATCAACCACAACATCCAAGGCTGCGATTGCAACTGCACAAGCCAAAGGATTTCCTCCGAATGTAGATCCGTGCTGTCCCGGTTTTATCACATTCATGATTTCGTCATTTGCCAAGACGGCCGACACCGGATACATCCCACCCGAAAGTGCTTTTCCTAAAACCAAGATATCGGGTTGTACATTTTCATGATGACAAGCAATCATCTTTCCTGTTCTGGCAATCCCTGTTTGTACCTCATCGGCAATAAAAAGAACATTGTACTTTTTACAAAGTTCGGCAGCATCCTTTAAATATCCGGTATCCGGAACATAGACTCCGGCTTCACCTTGAATGGGTTCTGCTAAAAAAGCAGCAATATTTTGCGCATCTGTTTTTAGTAATTCTTCCAAAGCTGGAAGGTCGTTGTACGGAATTTTTTCAAATCCTGGAGTGAAAGGCCCGTAATTTTGATTGGCATCCGGGTCGTTGGAAAAAGATACAATGGTTGTGGTTCTTCCGTGAAAATTATTTTCGCAAACGACAATTTTCGCGGCATTTTCGTTGATCCCTTTCACTTCGTAGCTCCATTTTCTAGCTAGCTTTACGGCCGTTTCTACCGCTTCGGCACCAGAATTCATCGGGAGAACTTTATCAAAACCGAGCATTTCGGTAATTTTCTTTTCGTATTCGCCCAATTTATTATTGAAAAATGCTCTTGAAGTTAATGACAATTTTTGTGCTTGACCAACCATGGCCTCCACAATTTTTGGATGTGAGTGCCCTTGGTTAACTGCAGAATATGCCGAAAGAAAATCGTAATATCTTTTCCCTTCGACATCCCAAACAAAAACACCTTCGCCTTTTTCCAAAACAACTGGAAGAGGGTGGTAATTGTGTGCTCCGTATTTATTTTCTAAATCTATGAAATAGGCTGATGTATGTTGGGTTTCTGTTGCTGACATTTTTGTTTTATTTTGCACAAATTTAGTGAAATTTCCTTCAAAATATAAATAAAAAAACCGCCTAAAAACAAAGGCGGTTAAATATATTCATTAAAATATCTTAATGATTTTCGTATTTTCTATCCATTTGGAAGTCCTCCATAAACTTGGTGGTATAATTTCCGTCCAGATAATCTGGATTTTCCATCAATTGTCTGTGGAACGGAATGGTCGTTTTCACTCCTTCAATATAAAATTCTTCCAAAGCTCTTCTCATTTTAAGAATGGCTTCTTCACGAGTTTGCGCCGTTGTAATCAACTTTGCAATCATCGAATCGTAATTGGACGGAATTGTATATCCTGAATACACATGCGTATCTACACGAACTCCGTGACCTCCGGGAATGTTCAGGTTGGTGATTTTCCCTGGGCTTGGACGGAAATCGGCATACGGATCTTCTGCATTGATTCTACACTCGATAGAATGCAATTTTGGATAATAATTTTTTCCAGAAATAGGATGTCCGGCAGCCAATAAAATCTGCTCACGAATCAAATCATAATCCACCACTTGTTCCGTAATTGGATGCTCTACTTGGATTCTGGTATTCATTTCCATGAAATAGAAATTTCTATGCTTATCTACCAAGAATTCGATAGTCCCAACACCTTCGTACCCAATAAATTCAGCAGCTTTTACAGCAGCTGCCCCCATTTTCTCACGCAATTCATCCGTCATGAAAGGTGAAGGAGTTTCTTCGGTAAGTTTTTGATTTCTTCTTTGTACAGAGCAATCTCTTTCGGAAAGGTGACACGCTTTACCAAATTGGTCTCCAGCAACTTGAATTTCGATATGTCTTGGCTCTTCAATCAGTTTTTCCATGTACATGCCGCCGTTTCCAAATGCGGCAACAGCTTCTTGGATTGCCGACTCCCAATGATCTTTTAGGTCTTCTGCTTTCCAAACGGCACGCATCCCTTTACCACCACCACCGGCAGTTGCTTTTATCATCACAGGATATCCTACCTTTTCAGCAGTCTGAAGAGCATCTTCATACGACTCCAACAACCCATCAGAACCCGGTACACATGGCACACCAGCTTCTTTCATGGTTGCCTTAGCGTTTGCCTTATCGCCCATTCTTTCAATTTGCTCTGGCGTTGCTCCAATAAATTTTATTCCGTTTTTCTGACAAATTCTAGAGAAATTAGAATTTTCTGACAAGAAACCGTAACCCGGGTGGATGGCATCGGCATTGGTAATTTCTGCCGCAGAAATGATATTAGGAATTTTAAGATACGAGTCTTTGCTCATTGCAGGTCCGATACAAACTGCTTCATCTGCAAATCTTACATGTAAAGAATCTTTATCTGCTGTTGAGTAAACCGCAACTGTTTTTATTCCCATTTCCTTGCAAGTACGAAGGATACGCATTGCAATTTCGCCACGATTGGCTATTAATATTTTTTTGAACATCAATTAGAAATTTTAAATTATAAATTTTGAATTTTAAATTATTTTAAACGAAAAAGCTTCATTTAAAATTTATAATCTTTAATCTAAAATTACTATGATGGATCTACTAAGAATAATGGTTGATCGTACTCTACAGGAGTTGCATCATCTACCAAAATTTTCACAATTTTTCCAGATACTTCAGATTCAATTTGGTTGAATAGCTTCATCGCTTCGATAACGCAAACCACTTTTCCTGAAGAAACTTCATCACCTACATTTACAAAAACATCTTTGTCTGGAGACGGCTTTCTATAGAAAGTACCAATCATTGGTGATTTAATCGTCACAAATTTACTGTCATCGGCAGTTGCGTCTGCAGTTGCCGAAGGTGCTGCTGGAGCAGTTGCTGCAACCGGCGCTACAGCTTGTGGTGCTGTTTGGTACACGGTCGGTTGTGGCACATAGCTCACTTCGTTCCCACCAAGTGGAGTTTTGATGGTTATTTCAAAATCTTTGGTTTTGTATTTTACTTCAGATACTTCAGCTTTAGATACAAATTTAATAAGGTTTTGGATGTCTTTAATGTCCATATAGTCGTTTTTATTAATGCCCAAAGATACCATTTTTTTACAAAAAACAACAAAAAACCACTCAAAAATGATTATTTTGAGTGGTTTTTGTATAAATAAAGGGTTTTACCGCTTTTCTTACTCTTCAGTAGATGCTACCTCTTTTTCCAATACTACTTTACCTTTGTAGTAAAGTTTTCCTTCATGCCAATGCGCTCTGTGGAACAAGTGTAGTTCACCTGTTGTTGCATCTTTAGCCAATTGTGGCGCCACTGCCTTATAGTGGGTTCTTCTTTTGTCTCTTCTTGTAGATGACTGTCTTCTCTTTGGATGTGCCATGTCTAATAATTTTAATTGATGAGCGATGAGATTCATCATCTCATCATATTTTTAAACTATTTAATTTTTATTTTTAAACTGTTTCAATGCTTCCCAACGAGGATCTATTTCTTCTCGTTGCTCTTCTTCTATAATTTCATTAACACTGAACTTATTGAGAATTTCCAAATCTTCGTCTCTCAGATTGGGAGAAATTTTCTTCATTGGAATGGCAAGGGTTACATTTTCGTAAACCACTTGCGAAATATTGAAGGCAAAATCGTGCTGAGGAATGGTGATCACCTCTTCGTTGCTATCGTCGTATTCTTCTCCAAATTTCACCAAAAATTTTGCTTCATTTTCTATTGGGCAATCAAACGATTCGTTTGATATATCACAAACCAGCTCTACCGTCCCTGAGGTTTTCACCCAAAATTCTAAAAAGGTAGAATGTTTATCCAACAGCACATCTGCTACAATCTTTGGATTTGTAAATTCTTGTTCAGTATCAAAAAGTTCAAAGAACGATGTTCCTATCTGGAATTGAAAGTTGTGTTTTCCTTCTTTCAACCCGGAAAAGCTCACCTCATAGTTTCTTAATTTGTCCATAAAATGAGTGCGCAAAATTACGCTTTTTTTTTAATTTAACAAATGTTTTAATATTTTTTATCTAAGAAATAAACCTTACCTTACAGCAAAAGGTTTAATCCTTGTTGAACTGTTACTTATCCAATGCCGACAAATCCTCATCAACACCGGAATCTTGTTGGTTTTTCTTCACCCTCAATCGTCCTTCGGACAAGTCTTGATATTCTTTTCTGTTATTAAAAATAGAAATCCCGGTAAAGACAGCCTCCAAAAAACTTTGTTCATCGGCCAAATTTTTTCCGGCAATGTCATACGCCACACCATGATCCGGAGAAGTTCTTACGAAAGGCAACCCGGCGGTATAATTAACACCTTCTTTGTAGGCTAAGGTTTTGAAAGGAGCCAAACCCTGATCGTGATACATGGCCAAAACAGCATCGAAATTTTTATATTTTTCAGGCTGAAAGAAACTGTCTGCAGGATAGGGACCAAAAGCCATAATTCCCGATTCGAACAATTCTTTGATTGCCGGCTCTATCACTTCTATCTCTTCTTTCCCAATTACCCCGCCATCTCCAGCATGTGGATTGAGTCCCAAGAGTGCGATTTTGGGTTTTTGTATGCAGAAATCTTCAATTAAACAGCGGTTAAGTTCTTTAACTTGTTTCTTAATTTTTTCTTTGGTGATATTTCCTGCCACTTCAGACAGTGGGATGTGGTGTGTAGAAACGGCTACTTTCAGATCGTCGGTCACCAAAAACATCAAGCCTTTTTTTCCAAATTTCTCTTCCAGAAAACCCGTATGTCCGGCATGTTTGAAGCCGTTCTTCATCATTTCATCTTTATTGATGGGCGCCGTTACCAATACATCAATATCGCCGTTCATTAAGGCTGTAGTGGCCGCTTCTAAAGAATCTATCGCCATTCTGGTCGATTCTTCGGTAGGTTTTCCCAGATCCACATTCACATTGTCCTTCCACAAGTTCACCATATTCAGTTTTCCATGTTGGGCCTGTCCAGCTTCGGTAATATAATGAAAATTCAGGTTGAGTTTGAAAATATTCTTTTGGTAGGTAAACAATTTTCCTGAAGCAAAGATTACGGGTGTGAAGAAATCTGTAATCTCTTTATCCTTCAATGCTTTCATGATAATTTCTGGGCCTATTCCATTGAAATCGCCTACAGAAATACCTACTTTTACCTTATGTTGCTTGTGATCGCTCATGGTTCAGAATTGTTTTACCTATTAAAAATCTCACAAATGTACTGTTTTTAATCCGAATTATTTAGAATCCAAAAATTAGAAACTAAATTCTAAAAAACCAATTCAGAAAAGGGTCAACAAAAAAAGGGACAACAAAATTGTCCCTCTCAGTTATTTATACATTTTTAGAAATTACATATTTCTTCTGTACTTACCTCCTACTTCGAAAAGTGCGTTGGTAATTTGTCCTAAAGAACAGAATTTCACGGCTTCCATCATGACTTCAAAAAGATTTTTTTGGTTGATGGCTGCCAATTGCAATTCTCGTAACCATTGGGTTGTCAGTGCATCGTTGGACTGTTGGAAATTGGTCAAACTCTCGATTTGCTGTTGTTTTTCCTCTTCTGTAGATCGGATAACTTCTCCCGGAAGCACCGTTGGAGAGCCATCTTTGCCTAAGAAAGTATTCACCCCAATAATCGGATATTCGCCGGTATGTTTCAGCATTTCGTAATGCATAGATTCTTCTTGGATTTTGGATCTTTGATACATGGTTTCCATGGCTCCCAAAACTCCGCCTCTTTCGGTAATTCTATCAAACTCTGCATAAACCGCTTCTTCCACCAAATTGGTTAATTCTTCGATGATGAAGGAACCTTGAAGAGGATTTTCATTTTTCGCCAAGCCCAATTCTTTGTTGATGATCAACTGTATCGCCATCGCCCTTCTTACCGATTCTTCGGTTGGGGTCGTAATTGCCTCGTCGTACGCATTGGTATGCAAAGAGTTACAGTTGTCGTAGATTGCATACAAAGCCTGAAGGGTCGTTCTAATATCGTTGAAATCAATTTCTTGAGCATGAAGGGATCGACCTGAAGTTTGAATGTGGTATTTCAGCATCTGACTTCTTTCATCGGCTCCGTATTTCAGTTTCATGGCTTTTGCCCAAATTCTCCTTGCTACCCTTCCGATTACGGCATATTCCGGATCAATTCCGTTGGAGAAGAAAAAGGACAAGTTCGGTGCAAAATCGTTAATGTCCATCCCTCTGGCTAAATAATATTCGACATAGGTAAATCCGTTTGCCAAAGTAAATGCCAATTGAGAAATCGGGTTAGCACCTGCCTCGGCAATGTGGTAACCGGAAATGGAAACCGAGTAGAAGTTTCTCACTTTATTCTCGATAAAATATTGCTGAACATCCCCCATCAAACGAAGGGCAAATTCTGTGGAAAAAATACAAGTATTCTGAGCTTGGTCCTCCTTTAGAATATCGGCTTGAACCGTACCCCTAACCGTTGCTATGGTTTGATATTTTATTTGGTTGTAGGTTTCTTCATCCAAGATTTCGTTACCGGTCAATCCTAACAATTTAAGACCCAATCCGTTGTTGGATGCAGGAAGCTCTCCGTTGTACACCGGTCTTTTCAGACCTTTGTCGTCGTATTTTTCTTTAAGTTTGGCTTCAATCTTCGCTTCTAATTCGGCTTTATTTTCAGCTTGAGCTATGTATTTTTCGACATTTTGATCAATAGCAGCATTCATGAAAAATGCCAACAACATGGGAGCCGGTCCGTTAATGGTCATGGAAACCGAAGTAAGCGCATTTACCAAATCAAAACCGGAATACAATTTTTTGGCATCGTCTATCGTTGCGATGGACACTCCGGCATTACCAATTTTCCCATAGATATCCGGCGGTAAAGCTGGATCTTGACCGTATAAAGTTACGGAGTCAAATGCTGTCGAAAGTCTTTTGGCAGGCATTTCTGCAGAAACATAATGGAACCTACGGTTGGTCCTTTCCGGTCCACCTTCTCCGGCAAACATCCTTGTAGGATCTTCGCCCGTTCTTTTGAAGGGGTAAATTCCTGCGGTAAATGGAAATTGACCCGGAACATTTTCTTGCCCTTTCCAACGGATAAGGTCTCCCCAATCTTGGAATTTTGGCAAGGAAATTTTAGGAATTTTCAGGTGCGAAAGCGATTCGTATTTGGTTTCAACCTTAATCTCTTTTCCTCTCACAAAATAAGAGTATGCGTCTCCGGACATTTCTTCTTTAAAGTTTTTCCAACCTTTTAGGAAAGCTGTATTTTCTTCTGAAAGATCTTTTTTGGTTTTGATGAAAACTTTTTCTAATTTTTCTTGAGTTGGCAAGTCGTCATCGATCAAGACTTTAGCCCCATCGATCAAATACATTTTCTTAGCGATTAGCGCTTGGTTCTCCACCTCTGCATCGTAGATACGGTTATTTTCTACAATTTCAGAAAGGTATCTCACCCTTTTTGGTGGGATAATGGTTGAGTCGTCCGACACATTTTGTTCAACATATTCGCCAAAAGACACGGCATCATCTCCATATTTCGCCTTGATGGTCTCGTTAATTTTCACCACCAAAGAATTGTACATATCCGTTGTCCCCCAATCGTTGAACTGCGAAGCTTTGGTTGCAAAGACCGGCATCTCATCCAACTTTTTATCAAACAAAGTATGATTTCTTTGGAATTGTTTCCTCACTGCTTGCAATGCATCTAGGGCACCTCTTTTGTCGGACTTGTTCAGCACAACAAGATCGGCATAATCCAACATGTCGATTTTTTCCAATTGGGTAGATGCACCGTATTCCGGAGTCATTACATAAACAGAGACATCGGCAATTTCGGTAATTTCCGAACCGCTTTGTCCAATACCGGAAGTTTCTAAAATAATGATGTCCGGATGTGCCAATTTTAAAACATCCAAAGCCGAATGAATGTGTGGCGATACCGAAACATTATTCTCTCTGGTTGCCATAGAGCGCATATAGACCCTTGCATCGTTGATGGAGTTCATGCGGATTCTGTCGCCCAACAAGGCTCCACCGGTTTTCTTTTTGGATGGATCTACAGAAATAATGGCAATATTCTTATCCGGATTGGATCTTAAAAATCTTCTTACGACCTCATCGGTTAGTGACGATTTTCCTGCGCCACCCGTACCGGTAATTCCGATGATTGGGATTTTGGAATTTTTTGTTTTTTCTTTTAATGCGGCAACCAATTCCGGTTTTTCTTCGGAAAAATTTTCAACTGCAGAAATGACTTGGGAAATGGATTTGGCATTGTCAAAAGAAATGGCATCCAAGTCGGCTACAGAAATTGATTCTCCTGTTGCAAAATCGGATTTTTGCACCAAATCGTTGATCATGCCTTGCAGGCCGAGTTCTCTACCATCGTCGGGAGAATAAATTCTATCAATCCCGTAATCCATCAAGTCTCTGATTTCTTCCGGTAGGATTACTCCGCCTCCACCGCCGAAGATTTTTATTTGTGACGAGTTTCTTTCTTTTAAAAGATCGTAGATGTATTTAAAATATTCGTTGTGTCCCCCTTGATAAGAAGTTAGAGCAATGGCGTTGGCATCTTCTTGGATGGCGGTATTCACCACTTCTTCGGCAGACTTATCGTGCCCCAAGTGGATGACTTCGCAACCTGTAGCTTGCACCATTCTTCTCATGATGTTGATGGCGGCATCGTGACCGTCGAAAAGTGCAGCGGCAGTTACCACTCTCACTTTATTTTTAGGATCGTATTTTGTAGTTTCCATAAATGATATTATAAAATTGAGAATTTGCCAAATATAATTATTTAAAAAATAATATTTAATCGGATGCTACTCACTGCATATCAATACATTAGCGATAACTTTCTTTTTATTAAAACAACAAATTATGCTTTGCGCATGACTTTAACTTGAATATTTGGGTAAATTTGTAAAAATTTAGAATAATGCAAAAAGCGATATTGTTTTTCATCATTGGGACGGTGGGCAGTTTCATGCTCAATTTTTATTATTTTGGAAGCCAAGGGTGGCTTTTGGACTTGTATTATGGCGCTGCTTTCGGATTGGGTTGGGGATTGTCCTATTTTGTTGATCACCCCGAATGGCCTTTGTCAAAAAAATTAGGAATATCTTTCATAGGAATAGGTCTTTTGGTAACGATCGGATTGATCCTTTTTGATTTTGTATTGGCCGTACCGGCGATCATCAAATTTTCCACCGTTTTTGTGGCATACTATCTTATAGCCAGTTTCAAGGAAAGCAAATCGCTGAGACAGTAATTTTTGATTGTATCCATGGAGGTAGAGAGAATAATATTGGGCATAGACCCCGGGACAACCGTAATGGGTTTTGGGATAATTTCTGTAAAAAAAAATAAAATGGATCTGGTATCCATCCACGAATTGATTTTGAAAAAATACCCCAATCACGAAACCAAGCTAAAATATATTTTTGATAAAACCCTAGCATTAATCGACGAGTACCACCCGGATGAAGTGGCTTTGGAGGCGCCCTTTTTCGGCAAAAATGTCCAGTCGATGTTAAAGTTGGGCCGTGCACAGGGAGTTGCTATGGCGGCCAGCTTGTATCGCGATGTCCCAATAACCGAATACTCGCCAAAGAAAATAAAAATGGCCATTACCGGCAACGGAAATGCCAGTAAAGAGCAAGTTGCGGGAATGCTGAAAAACCTTCTGAATCTGAAAGAATTTCCCACAAAATATTTGGATGCTTCCGACGGCTTGGCGGTGGCGGTTTGCCACCATTTCAATTTGTCCAACACGCTGACGGATAAAAAATATACCGGTTGGGAAAGCTTTTTGAAAGACAACCCCGATCGGGTGAAGTAGCAAAACTAATAAAATTTGCTCCGCCTTTCTCTTTTGAATTTATGCTTTCTACTCAATTCTTATTGTTTATGGATACGCGAGGGGTTCATAACAATCAATTCAAAATTTTAACAACTGATCCTCAATAATTTACATATAATTCACCGCTGTACATGGTAAAACATAGTACCGCACTTTACTTTGGTCTAATTTATGCAAGACTAAAAATCATCAACCTAAAAGCAAGCCATGAAAAGCAACACCAACAAAACACAAAATCGGATGAATTGGTTTCAGCACAGTCTTTTGATCTGTTCCGGTGGCAATATCCATATTTTAAAGAAAACACCCAGCGAATGGAACAAGTTTGCCGGAATTGGCGGCATCGTCCTGTTCACAGCGGTATTTGCAGCACTCTCCTCTTTTTATGCCATTTTCACCATTTTCGATGACTTATGGATTTCCCTTGGCTTTGCCCTTCTTTGGGGTTTAATGATTTTTAATCTGGATCGGTACATTGTTTCGTCCATCAAAAAAACAGGAAGTTTCTGGAATCAAATACTGATGACCATCCCGAGATTTATATTGGCGGGATTTCTAGGAATCGTAATTTCTAAACCTCTGGAGTTAAAAATTTTTGAAAAGGAAATTAACAAACAGCTCAACACCATCATCGAAAGGAATAAGAAACAGTTGCAAACCGAGATGAATGGAAGAATCCTGCAACAATCCGGACCTTTTGAAACCGAAAAAAAACAAATTCAACAAAAAGTAGCGGATTATCAAAAGTCGTACGACTCTGCAGCTGTAGAACTGGAAAAAGAAATTTTAGGTACAAAAACAGGGCTTACTTCTGGTAAAATCGGTTATGGATCCAATGCCAAAAGAAAGGAAGAACTGAAAGAAAAAAGAAAACAAGATCTCGAAAATTATCAAAAACAAACGGCTCCTCGATTGGAATATTTGGACAAAGAAATATCGAAAGTCTATACCAACATTGAAACCGAAAGGACGAAAACCGACAAAACTGAAGATCGCTTCAACGGTTTTGCAGCTCGACTGCAAGCTTTGGACGAGTTGGGCAAAAACTCAAAAATCATGGCTGTAGCTGCAATGTTCATCATGGGACTCTTCATCACTTTGGAGATTTCGCCGGTGCTGATAAAATTAATTTCATCGGTGGGTCCTTACGATTATCTTTTGGAAAAGACCGAAAACGACTACCGTTTGTATTCGAAAGAAAAAATAGAGAAAGGAAATTTTGCAACCGACAAAAGAATTGAGGACTACAAGTCCAAGTTTTAAATACAACAAAAGGCTTGGTTTTTGCACCAAGCCTTTTGTGTAAATCTTACCCGAACCCGAGAAATCTAAATTTTGAATTTGATGTAGGTAATGGTTTTTCCTTTTGCCGAGAAAAGTCCTTCGTAATAGGTCTGTATGTCTCGCAACAACGGGGTTCCCGGCTCATATTCCGGAGCTCCATAGATGTCGTGATGTGCAGTGATAATTTCATAGCCCAAACCTTGTAACAGGCCAAGTGTGTAGCCGTGCAAAAATTCGGAATCCGTTTTTAAATGTATGGTTCCGCCAGGTTTTAGAAATTTTTTATAACGGTTTAGGAAATCCGGATGGGTCAGTCGGTGCTTGGTTCTTTTGTATTTTATTTGTGGATCCGGGAAGGTAATCCAGATTTCGTCCACTTCATTTTCCGCAAAGAAACAATCGACCAATTCTATTTGTGTTCTCAGGAAACACGCATTGCCCATGTTACGGGTATGCGCTTCTTTGGCTCCGAACCAAAATCGTGCTCCTTTGATGTCTATTCCTATAAAATTTTTTTCAGGAAAAGCCTTTGCCAACCCAACGGTGTATTCGCCTTTTCCACAACCAAGCTCTAAGACTATGGGATTATCGTTTTTAAAAACCTTCTCTCTCCATTTTCCTTTCAGTTCATAGTCGCCAAGTGCTTCGTCTCTTGTTGGCTGAAATACATTGGGTAAAGTTTTATTTTCCTCGAATCGTGCTATTTTATTTTTTCCCATAACTTATTTTAAAAACGCTGCAAAAGTAAGAATTTTATACGGGTTGAATTTCATTTGACCCTACTCGGCATAAAATAAATAAAAAATCCAAGAAGAATTCTTCTTGGATGGCGTTTATCATTCGCATTGTCCGTTTATTTGGGATTGCTCAAGCTGACTATAATATTTTTTTGAATGGTTTTTTGTGAAGAATACTGGGCACCGCACAACAAACTGGAGAACAAGTAGCTCCCTTTCGGGATCACGATGGAGTTTTCGCTATGTGCAGCAATGGGAAGCCTGTATTTGGTGTACCCTACACCTTCTATTCTCATGATCATATCGCAGTCGGACTTGTTTTCGATCATTACAATAACTTCTTTGCTACTGGGATCGTTGTCGAATAATTTATTCAACAAGCCTACGGTTTTTCTTTTGTGCTCTTCTGGAGACTCGTTCATCAACATTTTAAATTCTTCGGCTTCGGAACTGCTCATCATGGCTGTTGATGTTGATGTGTTTACTGAACTTTTGGAAGCCACATTAGGTTGAACAGAAGGGACATACGCTGAAGAACTTTTCCTATTAAAATCTTCTTTAGCAGCGGCGAGGGTTGCTTTGTAGGCTTCAGAATTTTCTATAGATTTTAGATCTTTATCGGCTTTTTCTATTTTCGCCAATGTTTCACCTTTTATGGACTGGTTGTATTTCCCACTTTCAATCTCAGCCAATTTTTTCTGATAATATTCAATCTGTTTCTTTTTGATGTTGGCATTCATCTCTTCAAATGAGATTTTTGTTGATGGTCGTCTTTTCAACATCGCTAATTTCTCCTGCAAATCAGGAACCCTTTGATCCTCTGGACTTGCTTTTTTCAGATAATCGTTGATAAGGTTGATCAATCGTGGTTTCATGACTGATCGTTTAGGATCGTCCGGATGCGCATCCCTAAGGAACGCATCAATTTCATAGATGCTTTTGCTGTATAATATTCGACTGTAATCTTTCATTTTTTGCTGCGCAGATAGGGACAATCCCATTCCCAAAGCAATAAGAAGCACTATTTTCTTCATTGAAATTCTAAGGTTAACGATTAAAAATTTGATTTCTCAAATAAAGTCACAAAGATACTTTTCTTTCAAGAATTATTCCACCAATTTCATCAAATTTGAAGATTTTAATCGCTTTTGATAGATGGGATGGTACTTTTCTATATAGAATTTTACCCCTTCATAATTTCCTTTTTGTACAAAAGGCTGTAGATTTTCCGAACTGTAAACAAATTGTAAAAAATTGTTGATGAACTCTTTTGGAATTTTTAGTTTGATGAAATAATCTTCGCCTAAATAACTCTGAATATTTTGGATGGCAGCATTCATCTTTACATATTCTTGGTAGCGCTCTTTCTTTTTTCTTTCACCAGAAATAATATCGTAAATACTCTCCAAACTAAAGCTTAGACCTCCATTGGCAAATGAAGCTACAGGAAGCTGAGGCGAGAGTCCATTGCCTTTAGGTCTCGGCAAGCCAATCGTCCGTTGAATCTCTTCATTGTGATCCTTCTTTTTTAGACTGAGCACATCTTTTCTAAGATTACCACTGGGCCTAAAGCTTCTGAGTTTTACTTCTTCTATATCGTAATAATCGACTTTGAGTTCAATAAAATTTTTAGAATTATTCAGGATTTCTTGACTAATTTTCAGATCTTTTCTTTCGGTAACCATGGAAGTAAAACGAAGCGTCTCCCCTAGTTTTCCTTCGATACTAAACCTACCATTATAATCGGAAAGCACCG
The DNA here is from genome assembly GCF_003852705.1 of Amniculibacterium aquaticum. Classification (GTDB taxonomy): domain Bacteria; phylum Bacteroidota; class Bacteroidia; order Flavobacteriales; family Weeksellaceae; genus Amniculibacterium; species Amniculibacterium aquaticum. Next base: position 106,069 of record NZ_REFA01000001.1, on the reverse strand, counting down.
TTTTCATGGTGTTGATGTTGGTAACATACACTTGATTAAGGTACAACACGGAATGGTCTTTCAGATACAGTTCTCCTTGTACGATTTGAGCTTTTATGCCCAACACCATTAAGGTCAGCCAAAAAACGAGTATTTTCTTCATAAGGTGACAAAAATACAGACATTTTCTTGGGATTAAACACCGTGCAAAGTCCTAATGGCGTTAAATTTATATTAAAGTTTGATAAAAAATCTTAAAGATTTTCTACGACACGAAATTATTGAAAATATAGGTCAAGATTTTTTTGTCATTTTCTTCCAAAGTGACCTTTCGTCTAGACATGGCAATCTCTGCAACCTCGAAAGCTTTATTGATGGTGAATTTTTCGTCTCCCTTCATGCCTCCCCAAGAGAAATGCTCAACCACATTTGGTGGAAATCCGGATTTGAAAATATTGGCCGCTACACCAACAACAGTACCCGTATTCAGCTGAATATTGATGGCAGTTTTACTATGATCTCCCATAATAACTCCACAAAACTGAAGCCCGGTTTTTTCAAATTTCTCACTTTGGTAACTCCAAAGTTTCACTTCCGAATAATTGTTCTTCAGGTTAGACGAATTGGTATCCGCACCCAAATTGCACCACTCACCTAAGATGGAGTTGCCCAAGAAACCATCGTGCCCTTTGTTGGAATATCCAAGGATGACAATATTGTTGACCTCACCACCCACTTTAGACTTTGGACCAATCGTTGTTGCCCCATAGATTTTCGCCCCCATATTGATGATGGAACCCTCGCATAGAGCCAGACTGCCACGAACATGGCATCCTTCCATGATTTCAGCATTTTTTCCGATGTATATTTTTCCGGTTTTGCAGTTTAGTGTACTGTACTCCACCACGGCACCCTCTTCGATAAAAAGATTGGACTTTTCTCCCAAAAATCCATTGGTCTCGGACAATGGTTGCGAGGTTCTGTTTTTGGTGATCAGATCAAAATCAAACTCAATGGCTGCATTGTTTTTTGAAAAAAGATCCGTATGTTTTTCGAAAAAAAACAAGTCTTCATGGATGTCGGTCATTTTCTCAATTTGATTCAACGAAAAATTATCCATGTTGATTCTGGCTGCCAAAAGCTCGTCTTTATACACCAAAGCTTCGCCAAACTTAAGATCTTTTATTTGCTCTAAAACCCCTTCGGTAGGCAAGAAATTAGGCACAATAAACAAAGCTTCTTCTTTTTTGGGAGCAGGATATTTATTTTGCAAATAATCTTCTGTGATGTAAGAACAATTTTCGATTTCTAGAAGGGTTTTCCATCTTTCAGAAAATGTTAAAATACCACATCGCAACTCGGCAACCGGTCGGGTATAAGTTAATGGTAAGAAATTGTTCCAATATTGTGCGTCAGAAAATACGATTTGCATGTTTTGTAGTTGGTTGATGGTTATGGGTTGTTGGTTGACGAAACACAGCTGTTGATTATGTGTTTTGAGGCAAAAATAACAAAAAAAAAATCTCTCGACAAGGTCGAAAGATTTTAATATTTTCTAAAAATTTCTCTAAATTACTTAGCGAATTTTTTGTACTTGTTCATGAATTTGTCAACTCTACCTGCTGTATCAACCAATTTCACTTTACCCGTGTAAAAAGGGTGAGAGGTAGATGAGATTTCCATTTTGATCAATGGATATGTTGCTCCTTCGAACTCGATGGTGTCTTTTGTTTCTGCAGTAGATTTGCAAAGAAACATCTCGTCGTTACTCATGTCTTTGAAAACTACAAGTCTATAATTTTCTGGATGGATTCCGTTTTTCATAACTAATTAATTTAAAAGATTAAAATAAATGGCTTTGAAATAGTAATGGATATTTCTCTGCTTAATTTCAGGTTGCAAAAGTAACCATATTTTTTATTTATGCAAAACTTTTTCACAAATTTTCACATTATATTTTTTGCATCTGTAAATTTATCCCCAACCTTTAATCTTTATTTTCAGAAAAGTTTATCTTTGGACTTTGTATGTCTATGGTTTTCCAATTCATAAAATCCGTATTCATCACACGCTAATACTTAAATGATATGAACTCGAAACTTATTGCTGCACTATTATTTTGGACAGGCTTGATTTTGTTTTCTTGCAATCGGGACGAAATCGAATTCGACACTCCCAACCAAGAACTCCGTTTTTCCAGAGATACCGTATTTTGTGACACGGTGTACAACCAGGTGCGCTCAGAAACCTATGCGGTAAAAGTGTACAACGACGAGGACAAGGACATCGTCATTCCTAAGATTGAATTGGGAAGAGGCGCAGGATCTTTGTACCGAATAAATGTGGATGGAAAATCGGGATTTGAGTTTCAAAACATCCCACTTAGAAAGAAGGATTCGCTTTACATCTTTGTAGAAATAGCACCGAAAGCCAACGGACCAGAAGCCATTGCAGAAGATCAAATCATTTTTACTTCTGGAGCAGCAACGCAGCATGTCACTCTGTTTTCTGTAGTTCAGGATGCCGAGTTTTTTGTACAAACCACTGCCAATCCGGTAAAAATCACCAGCAATACCGTTTGGACCAATGATAAAGCCAAAATAATCTACGGAAACCTCCAAGTTGAACCCGGTGTAAAATTGGACATCCAAGCCGGCACCAAAGTGTATTTTCATAAAAATTCCGGGTTGAAAATCTCCAATTCGGCTCAGCTAAATGTGAACGGAACTTTAGGCCATGAAGTCGTTTTCCGAGGCGACAGAAACGATACGAAGTACGATACCATACCTAAAAATTGGAACTCCATTTCTTTTGATGCCAACTCCAGCCTAAACATGAACTATGCTCGAATTTTTGGCGGCACAAGAGGTTTGGACATGAAACAAACAACGGCCAACATCAGTAACACCATCATCCATACTTTTCAAGAATACGGGATACACGCTGTTAGCTCGGTTATCGCTGCTAAAAATTTGGTCATGAACAATTTTGGAGACGCCGCTATCGGAATGTTCAAAGGTGGTTTCTTGGACATTACCCACAGTACTCTTGTCAATTATTGGGAACTCAACTCGTCCACAAATGCCTATTCTCTTTATGCCAGTAACGAATGGAAAAATCCTTCCGGCCAAATTGAATACGGAGCATTAAATTTGGATATAAAAAACTCAATTCTGTACGGAATACAAAATAATGCCGTGCAATTCAACGCTATTTCTGGACAGACTTTCAATTATTCCATCACCAATTCTCTTTTGAAATACAGCGATACTGCAGGTTTTGGTTTCGATGCCAATCCTTTCATCGTCGGTTCATTAAAAAATCAAGATCCAGAATTTATAAATTCATACATCGAGAAAATGAATTTTAGGGTAAAACCCACTTCACCCGCTCGAAACAAAGGAAATCTAACGGTTGCTGCTTCCGTACCTTTGGATTTAGTAGGAAATTCTCGTTTATCCAATCCTACTTTGGGAGCATACCAATAATGATCTTTATAAAATATGGAAATTACACATTTGCAAAATCAAGTTGATGAATGGATAAAAACTGTTGGTGTCCGATACTTTAACGAATTGACCAACATGGCGATGCTCACCGAAGAAGTTGGTGAAGTTGCTAGAATTATTGCCAGAAGATACGGCGAGCAAAGCGAAAAGGAAAGCGATAAAGCAAAAGATTTGGGCGAAGAGCTTGCCGATGTTTTATTTGTCACCCTTTGTTTGGCCAATCAGACCGGCACCAATCTTCAGGAAGCTTTTGATCATAAAATGAAATTGAAAACCGAAAGAGATCAAAATAGACACAAAAACAATAGTAAATTAAAATAACTATTCTTGAATACACCTTGAAATGCTTTGAAAATGAACAAAGCATTTCTTTTTTTGTTGTAAAAAAAGAAAAAACAAAAGTCACCCAAGTCTTCAATCACCCTAACTATCTGATTTACAATACTTATATTTGTAAAGTATTTTACAATCAAATTACAAGTCATTTTCAACACGAATTTTGAAAGTGGATCTACATTTGTCTTGTTCAAATGAACCCAAAATTAAAACAACATTTAAAAACAAATTCAATTATTATGAAAAAATCATTGTTCGTAGCAGCCGTTGCTGCATTGGCTCTAGTAGCATGTAAAAAATCCGAAGCTGTAGAAACTCCATCAGCTACAGACTCAGCTACCGTTGTAACACCAGCAGTAGATTCTACAATTTCTGCAGCTGCAGATTCAGTAGCAGCACCTATTAACGAGGCTGCAGGTACCGTATCCGATGCTGCTAAAACTGCAGTAACCGATGTAAAAGATGCTGCTAAAGATGCAACTGCAGATGTAAAAGATGCAGCTAAAGGTGCAGCTAACGAAGTAAAAGACGCTGCTAAAGAAGTGAAAGACGCTGCAAAATCGGTAACAAAATAATTCTACTTTTAGTAAAACAGTTCAAGCACCCTCTAACACAGGGTGCTTTTTTTGTTTTTTTGTAGATTTGTAAAATTGTTAATTCGAAATACAAAAGGATTCCATGGAATACAAACGCATTAAAAAATCAAAACTCCTTGCCAATCAATTTATTCGAATTAATGGATCCAAGAGCGAATCCAACCGATTGTTAATTCTTCAATCCTGCTTTGGAAATATCGACATCGATAATTTATCCGACTCCGAAGATACCATGCTGTTAAAAAAAGCCCTGGACAACGACTGCAAAGTAATCGATGTGCATCATGCCGGTACTGCCATGCGCTTTTTGACCTCCTATTTTGCAAGTTTAGAAAACGCAGAAGTGGTACTAACGGGATCCGAACGACTAATACAAAGACCCATTAAAGACCTTGTTGATGCATTGAAAACCTTGGGTGCCGACATCCAATATACGGACAAAAAAGGATCTCCGCCTTTGAAAATCTTTGGAAAAAACCTAGAAAAAAACCGTGTTAAAATAAACGCAAACATTTCGTCGCAATTCATCAGTTCTCTACTGCTGGTTGCCGGTAAATTGCAAAAAGGGCTAACCCTAGAATTGGTGGGAGCACTTACTTCTAGACCGTATTTGCAAATGACCGTAGATCTGCTAAAATCCATTGGAATTTCTGTAGATTGGTCGGGAAATAGTATAAAAATCAGCCCAAAAATCCCATCGGATACCGTATATAAAATGGTGGTAGAGAGCGATTGGTCGTCTGCAAGTTATTTTTATTCTTTGGCAGCCATTGGGAGAAAAGAAATTAGATTGGGAAATTTCAAACCAAATTCTTTGCAGGGAGATTCGAGATTGGTCGAAATTTATAAAAACCACTTTGGAATCAACACTCATTTTGACATTGAGAATCATCATATTATTTTAAAACCAAATGCGGATTTTTCTTTTCCAAAAAGCATAGACTTGGATCTGAACGACTGTCCGGATATCGCTCAAACGCTCTGTGTAACAACAACTGCCCTTGGCATTCCATTCCATTTCAAAGGACTTAAAACATTAAAAATAAAAGAAACCGATCGTTTGGTAGCATTGAAAAATGAGCTTAAAAAAATTGGATGCAATGCCAACATTGATGACCAATCCATCGCATCTAATTCTTATTTTAAACCCGAAAAAAACAGTTCAATAGCAACCTATCAGGATCATCGCATGGCCATGAGTTTTGCACCTTTTGCCTTGGTTGGTGACATTGAAATTCAAGATCCATCGGTCGTACAAAAGTCGTATCCTAATTTTTGGACTGACCTGTCTAGAGTATTGAACCCTCTATAAATAAATGAATGCATTAATGAAACAGAATAAAACCATCATCATAACTGGAGCCTCTTCCGGAATTGGATTTACACTCGCTGAATATTTTGGAAAAAAAGGACATAAAGTCTATGGCTTTAGTAGGAAAATTTCCGAAAGCCCATATTTTACCAGCATTTCCGTGGACATAACCGACAACGATAAAATTACAAAAGCCGTTGATGAAATTACAAAATCACAAGGTCGTATTGATGTTTTGATTAACAATGCCGGAATGGGAATGGTGGGTCCTGTGGAAGACACCCGCAAAGAAGACATTTGGAAATTGTTCAACCTGAATTTGGTGGGCGCTGTACAAATGATGTCGGCAGTACTTCCAGAAATGAGAAATCAAAAATCGGGTCAGATCATCAACATTTCCAGTATCGGTTCAGAAATGGGCTTGCCGTTTCGTGGATTTTATTCGGCTTCCAAATCGGCATTGGACAAAGTAACAGAAGCCGTTCGTTACGAAGTTGCAGCTTGGGATATAGAAGTTTGCTCTTTACACTTGGGAGATATTAAAACCAAAATTGCCGAAAACAGAGTGCAAACAAAAGTTTCGGAACCTTATAAAACCATTTACAACAAAGTATATTCTTTAATGAACGCCCATGTCGATACTGGCAATGAACCTTTGGAAGTGGCACATTTTATTGATGCCTTGCTGATGAAAAAATCATGGAAAGCTCATTATTATTTTGGTAAATTTGGTCAGAAAATTGGAGTGCCTCTCAAATGGATTTTACCACAAAAATTCTATGAAAAACTGATGAGGAAGTACAGTCAAATGGATTAAAAAATTAATTTATATTGAAACGGTTATTGCTTTTTATCAACTTGTTTTGGATGTTTTTGTTGTTCGGTCAACAGAACCGTTTTGTTTTGATTGATGTCCAAAATCAAAAGCAATACCTAAAAAAAGACTCTCTTTCTGCAGTGAAATTCTTGGATTCTTTAGCAGAGCACAAATACTATTTCGCCAAAGTTATTTCGGTTAAAAAAGAAGGAGAATCCACTACCATTTTGTTTGATAAAGGCGAAAATTACAATCGAGTTTTTGTTAAAATAAATCCCGAATTGGCCGCTGAACTGAACTTGAAACCGGAATTTGAAACGCAAAATCTGGATTCTCTTCGACAGAAAATTCACAATAAAATCTTCGATCAAGGATTTGTTTTCTCTCGTGTCAAAACCAAATATCTCGGCTTGAAAAACAAAACTCCAGAGGTTGAACTGAGTATTTTACAGCAAGATAAAAGAAAAATAAACGGTTTCGTCGTGAAAGGCTATGAAAAAGTTCCGAAAAGATTTCTAAAAAACCTGGAGAAAGAATACAAAGGATCGGTGTACGGCACGATGAATTTGCTTTCAATACAAAAATCATTACAAAACCATCCTTTTGTACAGTTAGAGAAGCCTCCACAGACTTTGTTCACCAAAGACACGACCGACATTTATTTGTTTTTAAAGAAAAAAAAATCCAATTCTTTTGATGGCGTTCTTGGTTTTGGCAATGACAAATCCGAGAAGTTTACCATCAACGGCACTTTGGATGTACAGTTCAGAAACCTGTTCAACGGATTTGAAACGGTCAATGTTTTTTGGCAAAGAAACCCGGATAGCGGTCAAAATTTTGATTTGAAAGTCGATGTTCCTTTCGTTTTGGGCTCCAATGTCGGACTGAACATACAGACCAATATTTACAAACAAGACTCTACTTTTGCCAATTTCAAGTTCAGACCCTCGGTGTACTATCACCTGAGCAACAGACAAAAACTAGGACTAAGAGGCAGTCTGGAAACCTCCACCGTGAGCAATTCTGCTTTTTTAGAAGGAAAAGATTTCAACAAAAGCGGCATCGGTTTGTGGTACGAATTTACGGAACCCACAGAGATCGAATTGTTCAGACACAAAACCCACATCGCTGCAGAAGCTTCTTATGCATCGGTTTTTTATCAGGCTGATGATCTTAGTTCTACACAAAGCAATTACTTTCTTTCAGCCGAGAGAAATTTTGGGTTGAAAGGAAATCATTTCATAAATCTTCGTGGTGAGGTTGCCGGGATAAAATCCAAACTTCCGCTTTCAACCAATGAGCTGCTTCGTTTGGGCGGATGGAATTCATTCCGGGGCTTTAATGAAAGCTCTTTGTTGTCTAATTTTTACTATTTTGGAACAGCAGAATATCGTTATTTAATCGGCGAACAAGCATTTTTCGATGTATTTGGACAATATGGACAAATCACAAACGATGCATTGAGCACAAATACCAAAGTGTACAGTTTGGGATTGGGCTTCAATTTCTTTATAAAAATTGGCTTGATGAGTTTCCAAATTTCCAATGGAAATCCGGTAGGAAATCCAATGAAATTTAGCGATACCAAAATCCATTGGGGAATACTGAGCAAATTTTAACACTTCACGGTTCATTTATCCGTTGTTTTATTAAATGGCTAATTTCAACTGCTTATAGCATAGTTTATTTGAATTTAAACAATATGAACCGTTTAAATATTGATTAAATCATAAAATAGGTGTTAAATTTCAAAATTAAACATGGTTTAAAGGATTAAAAGCCCTAATTTTGTGCGATTTTTAAATTATAGAATACCTTAAAAATGAATAAAAAACAAATTCACAATTTTCATATTCCGGTGATGGGGTTATCGTACACCATCGACAGCCCTATTCGTGTGGCTCAATACGGAATATCGTCGGTAGTTTCCATTATCGATGACGAAATATTGGATAGGATGAGTGAGGTGTACAGTAAGAAATTCCATTTCCACTACCACCACATCACCCGAAAGATTGAAGATTACAGAGCCAAAAGAATTACGGCATATCTGGACATGATGGACGAAATTGTGAAAACAAAATTCGAAACCTTCAAAGAAGATATCTCTAAAAATAAAGCGGCATTGCAAGATTTCATATCCATGCTTCCGAGTACATCCGACTTGAAAGACGGTTTGCAACAACTTCTACATGAAACCAAAGAAGATCTTGCTGAAAGCATCAAATCTTTTGTGGACAAGCACATGCATCCTGGAGAGATTGATGTGAACATCATGACCAAAGTGGATAAGGATAATTTTGAAAAGGGAGTGCAACTTCCTGTGATTCACAACGATGCCCATTCTGCTTTACGAGGCTTTGGAAATTCCAACCTAAGATCTTCTCTTGTGCTTTCTGCTGGAATGAATCCGAGATTGTACAGCTACATGGAAGAGTTTGAAGATTTCTATCCCGATGCGGATGGAAACATCAAAAAGAAAATCATCTTAAAAGTTAGCGATTATCGTTCGGCCATAATTCAGGGGAATTTTTTGGCTAAAAAAGGACTTTGGGTTTCTGAATACAGAATAGAATCTGGACTGAACTGTGGTGGACATGCATTTGCTACCGAAGGCTTGTTGATGGGGCCTATTTTGGAAGAATTCAAACAAAAGAAAGAAGAGATTATCAATTCTGCTTTTCCTTTGATGGCGGCTGCTTTAGAACAAAAAGGAAAGCCTGTACCTTCGGAAAAATTAAACATTAAGATTTCCGTTCAAGGCGGTGTAGGTACTGCCGAAGAACATGAATTTTTATTGGACAATTACGCTGTGGACAGCATTGGTTGGGGGTCTCCATTTTTATTGGTACCCGAGGCAACTTCTGTTGATCTAGAAACCAGAGAGCTGCTAAGAAAGTCCAAAGAAGGAGATTTTTACTTGAGTAATATTTCTCCGTTGGGTGTACCCTTCAACACCGTAAAAGGAAGCTCTAATGAACTGCTGAATAAAGAGAAAAATGACAACGGAAAGTACGGAAGCTCTTGCCCTAAAAAATTATTGGCTCTGAGTAAAGAATTTGGCCCTGAAGGAATTTGTACCGCTTCATCTAAGTTTCAAAAAGTGAAACTGCACGATCTTGAGAAAGAAAAAGAACATCTTTCGCCAGAACTTTATCAAAAGAAAAAAGATAAAATCACCGAAAAAGCATGTCTTTGTGTAGGTTTGGCCAACGCTTCTTATATGGATCACGACCTTAAAATTAAAGGCGAAAAACAAGGTGTAGTGGTTTGCCCTGGACCTAACTTGGCTTACTTCGACAAAGAAGTTTCTTTGAAGGATATGGTAGGTCATATTTACGGCACCAAAAATGTCTTGCCAGACGATAGACGACCGAATGTCTTCATCAACGAATTGAAACTGTATGTGGATTATTTGTCTAAGGAAATCACTGAATTTACGGATGATTTGACCAAAAATCAGGTAAAAAAATGGCAGGCTTTCAAAGACAATTTGCTAAATGGCGTTTCGTATTACGAAGATCTGTTTGATAAGACCTCGTATTTCAAATCCAATTTCACCAAGATCAACCAACAGTTGAAAGAATATCAAAACAAGATTAAATCGATTGAAATCCCTCAATTGGGTTAGATATAAAAACTTATTTATAGCAATTATCCGTTCCTGATTGGGACGGATATTTTTTTGCCTTCACTCGTGACAAAAGCCATTCGTGATAACGGATGTGTACAAAAAAAATCCGCCTCGAGAGAGACGGATTCTGTGTTTAAAGAAACTATTTTTAGATTAAGCTTCAAAGTCTTTGTCAGCCTCAGCTGTAGCTTTGTTACCTTCTTCTTCTTTAGATTTTTCTTTATCTGCTTTTCTTTGAGATTGACCTTCCTTGATAGAATCAGAAACAATGCTCAAGATCATGTCGATAGATTTAGAAGCATCATCGTTTCCTGGAATTACGAAGTCAACTTTTCTTGGATCAGAGTTGGTATCAACGATACCGAAAACTGGGATACCCAATTTTTTAGCTTCAGTAACAGCGATGTGTTCTTTCATGATATCTACCACGAAAACAGCAGAAGGAAGACGCACCATGTCAGCGATAGAACCTAAGTTCTTCTCTAGATTGGCTCTTTGTCTGTCCACTTGCAATCTTTCTTTTTTAGATAAAGTTTCGAATGTACCGTCTTTTTTCATTTTGTCGATCGCATTCATTTTCTTTACTGCTTTACGGATGGTTACGAAGTTGGTAAGCATACCACCTGGCCATCTTTCAGTAATGTAAGGCATATTCAGTTCAGAAGCATACTTAGCCACAACCTCTTTAGCTTGTTTTTTAGTTGCTACGAACAAAACTTTCTTACCTGCAGAAGTAATTTTTTCCAAAGCTCCACAAGCTTCTTCCAATTTTACAGCTGTTTTATGTAAATCTACGATGTGAATACCGTTTTTCTCCATGAAAATGTATGGAGCCATATTTGGATTCCACTTTCTGGTCATGTGACCGAAGTGTACTCCTGCCTCTAGGAGGTCTTTAACATTTACTTTTGCCATGTTTTTGTTTTTTGTTAGTTTACTTTCCGCTTTTTGGCAATCAACTTTACGATAGAAGGGAGTAAAGTTTGGATGCTAAGCTAACGGGCAATTGGTGTTGTGCATGCGCAGTTTCACCAAAATTAAGTTTAAATAAATTTTAACAATTTTCTGTAGCCAATGACCATAAGCCATCTGCCAACAGCAAATCTTAACGCTTGGAGAATTGGAATCTCTTTCTTGCTTTTTTCTGACCTGGTTTTTTTCTTTCCACCATTCTTGCATCTCTTGTCAAAAGACCTGCAGGCTTAAGAACCAATCTAAATTCAGCATTGATCTCACACATTGCTCTAGAGATACCCAAACGGATAGCCTCTGCTTGACCTGTGATACCACCTCCGAAAACATTTACAGTAACATCGTATTGAGCAGTAGTTTCAGTAAGTGCAAACGGTTGGTTTACTTTATAAACCAATACATCTGTAGAAAAATATTCTTTAGCTTCTTTACCGTTGATTTTGATCACTCCGGTTCCTGGTTTTACATAAACTCTAGCTACAGAAGTTTTTCTTCTTCCTATTTTATGAACTGTTGACATTTCTATTATTTAATTTCGTTAATATTAATAGTTTTAGGTTGCTGAGCTTCATGCTTATGTTCTGTACCTTCGTATAGGTAAAGATTTTTGTAGATAGCTGCACCCAATTTGTTTTTAGGAAGCATACCTTTTACGGATTTTTCCAAAACTCTCATCGGATGTTTTTCCAACAACTCAGTCGCCGTCATAGACTTTTGACCACCAGGGTATCCTGTATGCCAAATATAGGTCTTATCTGCCCACTTGTTCCCAGAAAGACTAATCTTTCCTGCGTTCAAAACGATAACATTATCACCACAATCAACATGCGGAGTAAAGTTCGTTTTGTGCTTACCTCTCAAAATCTTGGCAACCTTAGAAGCTAGTCTTCCTAAAGGCTGTCCTTCAGCGTCTACCACAACCCATTCTTTTTTAGCGGTAGCCTTGTTCGCTGATACTGTTTTGTAACTTAATGTATTCACACTTTTTCGTTTAATGATTAAACATAATTTTCCCAATAAGGGTGTGCAAAGGTATGAATATTTTTCGAAATGAAAAAATATTATGAAAAACAAAGAATCTTGACATCCATTTGATACATAAGAAAATTATGCATACATTTGTTACTAACAAGTGAAATCAAAATTCATGTCGGCCAAATCTTATTATAAAGGAACCCTACAAAGCATCATTTTGAAAATGCTGAGCGTGGAGCGAAAAATGTACGGCTACCAAATGACGCAATTGGCAAAACAACAAACTGAAGGCCACTTGGAAATCACCGAAGGCGCTTTGTATCCGATACTTCACAAATTAGAAGTCCAAGGATTGGTCGTGACAGAGGTGCAAACCATCAACGGGAGAGACCGCAAGTATTATAAATTAACCGACAAAGGACTGAAACAACAATCCGTTTTGGAAAATGAAATGAATGCTTATATTTTATCTCTTCAAAATATTTTTAAACCATGATAACCGAAGCCCAACAACAAGAAATCCTATCCTATCTCTCGGTAAAAAAACTTCCCATAGACATGTTGATAGAGGTTTACGATCATTTTATATCCCAAATACACGATTTGCAAGCGCGTCATAACTTATGTTTTGATGATGCTTTTCAAAAAACCAAAGACTCCTGGTGCAACGACCTCACTCCGTATTGGAACGGAGGCTGGGAGTTGGAAAACCGAAGCGATTTGGTCAGGAATTTTGAAAAAACCATGTTGAAATCGGTATTTTTTGAAAGTGTGAAATATGCAGGAATCATCGTATTGGCATCGTTCGTTTTATCGTTATTATTTCCAAAAGAAATTTTTCAATATCTTATTCTATTATTGATCGTGATCATGGTTTTTGCACCCATCATCAAAATTATACGAAATTGGAAAGCAGTCAATTTACCGAAAAAACATTCTAAATTCACACTCACTTTGTATCAAAACTATGTCATGATTCACCTTTCCATGGCCTACTTTTTGTTTAAATCTGTATCGGATTACAAAGTTTTTGTAGATGCTTTTTTACATGTTTCCACTTTGGAATGGCAGGTTTTTGGAATTTTATTCATTTATTTGGTCCTTGCAACAATCTGCCTTTTCACATGGCTTTCTCTCAATCGTTATTTGGTTCAGATCAAAAAAGTAGAAGCTTTTATTTTAACGCATCAGCTGAATTAAGTTTAAATTAAATTCAAACTTAGAGCCCGTTTAAAATTTTACCGAAATAATATTCCGACTATTTCCAATCTTTCTTATCTGCCTTTTTGCATTCAATTTAGCGTATTTTGCATTTTAAATTTTTGTTTTAGCCTGCAAAACTTCAATTTTAAAACCCAAAATCCATCCAAATATCTATACAAAAAATCTAGATATAAAATTTAAACAGGCTCTTAAAATTAAATTTCTGTTAAAAAATAAAAAAATCTTTCACGATTGGTCAGAAAGATTTAATTTTGCAAAGAAAGTAAAGATGTCTATTCATAACAAAATTGTAGAAAGCGCCATCACTTTCGATGATGTACTTTTAGTTCCTTCTTATTCAGAAGTTTTACCCAATCAGGTTTCCCTAAAATCCAGACTTACCGACAAAATAACCCTTAATGTACCTATTGTTTCTGCGGCTATGGACACCGTAACCGAGGCAGAAATGGCTATTGCATTGGCAAGAGTGGGAGGCTTGGGCTTCATTCATAAAAACATGACGGTAGAAGAGCAAGCTGCTCAAGTTAACCGTGTGAAAAGATCCGAAAATGGAATGATTTCCGATCCGGTTACCCTTTCCAAAGACCATACCTTGGGCGAAGCCAAAGATCTAATGGCACAGTTCAAAATCTCCGGACTTCCCGTGGTGGATGCAGACAATAAATTAATTGGGATTATCACCAATAGAGATGTAAAATATCAAGAAAACTTGGACGCCAAAGTAGAAACCCTGATGACCAAAGACAATTTGGTAACTTCAGGAAAAAATACCAATCTGGATGAGGCGAAAAAAATATTGCTCGAAAATCGTGTAGAAAAATTACCCATCGTTGATGCTGAAAACAAACTGATCGGACTAATCACCATCAAAGACATCGATAACCAATTGGAATATCCCAATGCCAACAAAGACCAAAACGGAAGACTTATTGTTGGAGCCGGAGTTGGTGTAGGTGTAGATACCATGGATCGTGTGAATGCATTGGTAGCTGCTGGTGTGGACATTGTAGCCATCGATTCGGCACACGGACATTCCAAAGGGGTGTTGGATAAAATTTCTGAAATCAGAAAAGCTTTTCCAAATCTGGATATCGTTGGTGGAAACATCGTAACTGCAGAAGCTGCAAAAGATTTGATAGAAGCAGGTGCCAATGTTCTAAAAGTAGGGGTAGGTCCAGGATCCATCTGTACAACTCGTGTGGTAGCCGGTGTTGGGGTACCTCAACTTTCTGCCATCTACAATGTTTATGAGTATGCGCAAACCAAAAATGTAACCGTTATTGGAGATGGAGGGATCAAACTTTCCGGTGATATTGTAAAAGCTTTGGCTTCTGGTGCAGGTGCTGTTATGTTGGGTTCTCTTTTGGCGGGCACTGACGAAGCTCCGGGCGAGGAGATTATTTTCCAAGGTAGAAAATTCAAATCTTACCAAGGAATGGGCTCTCTAGCCGCGATGAAGAGAGGTGGAAAGGAAAGATACTTCCAATCCGAAGCGAAAAAATTTGTACCGGAAGGTATCGAAGGAAGAGTGCCACACAAAGGCCGATTGGAAGATGTTATTTTCCAATTGACAGGAGGCATCCGTGCCGGAATGGGTTATTGCGGAACCAAAGACATTGTTGCACTTCAAAAAGACAGCAAAATGGTGAAGATTACCGGTAGCGGTTTGAAAGAATCTCACCCTCACGATGTCATCATCACCCAAGAAGCTCCAAATTACTCATTGTAAACGCTTAAAATTAACGATATTCAATCCTTGCCCATTTCTAAGGCAAGGATTTTTTGATTTTTCCAACAAACCAATTTTCCACAATAAAACTTACACAATCTTAGTCTGATTCTTTCACCAAAAACAAAAGGCTGCCCAATTTTCTTGGACAGCCTTTTCGATTGATATTGGTTTTTATTTTATTTCTGAAATTACATTGATGGCTTCTTGAAGATAAAAATCTTTCTGAAGGTTCTTCTTCCAATTTTCTTTTTTCTTCTTAAAGATGTCGTCGGTTTTCATTCGGGTTTGCTCGTCCGTATTGAAAGTGAATACCAATTTGTTATTGAATTTGTCCAAAGATTTGAATTTTTCAATCTGTGCTTTGCGGGTATTCATCAAGTCAAAAAACTTTGTCTGGTTCAGAGTAATCACTTCTTCTTTATCCAAAGTCTTTTTCCATTCTGCAGATTCTTGCATCAACTGGTACATTTTATTGGTTGCCATTCTAGCCGCAGATGCAGCTTCTATCTTTGCAAAATCCGTATTTGCCATTTTAGTAAATGGAGTTGGAGCAATCTTGTCCCAAGCCAGTGCATATTCATCAAATCGTTCACCCACTTCGGCATAGGTAAAGAAGTCTTTCAGTTTGATATCCGATTCGATCCCTTTTCTTTGGGTCGATTCTCCGGTCACTCTGTAGAATTTTTGTATGGTCAGTTTTAGGGCACCAAAATCATCGGATGAGCTTAAGAAACGGTTCAGCTCAACAAAAGTTTGCACCGTACCTTTTCCGAACGATTGTGGCGATCCGATAACAATTCCACGGCCGTAATCCTGAACCACACCCGCAAAAATCTCAGAAGCCGAAGCCGAAAGTTCATTTTGCATCACCACCAAAGGACCGGTCCATAATGGTGAATTGAATTTGCTTTTCAAGGTGTTTATTTTCCCATTCCCGTCCTTTACTTGCACAAAAGGGCCTGCATTCATAAACAATCCCATCATATCGCCAACCTCTGTCAAAGATCCGCCACCGTTGTTTCTTAGATCCAATACAATTCCTTGTATTCCCAGTTCTTTTAATTTTATGATTTCGTTTTTCACATCATCAGAGGCATTTCTACCTTTGCTATCTTCAAAATCGGCATTGAAGCCTGGCAGATTGATGAAGCCCCATTTTTTTCCATTGGCATCGGTGATGACCACACTTTTGGCAAAAGTATCTTCAATTTCTACCTCTTCACGGATCAGGGTAACTTCTTTTATGGATTGGTCTTTCTTCTGAACCGTAAGAGTGACAGGGGTGCCTTTTTCGCCTCGAATTAATTTCACCGCTTCATTTGCCAATAAGCCTACGGCATTCACAGCATCCTCTTTTGGTTTTGATTTTATTTTTAAGATTTTATCACCATCTGATAGTTGTTTGGACTTCCAAGCAGGAGCACCAACGGTTAAAGCTCCCAGATACAAGTAGCCTTTTTTCTCTTGAATCATCGCTCCAATCCCTATAATCTTCCCTTTAAAGCTGGTGTCGAAATCGTCTTTGTCTTGTGGTGAAAAATAATTGGAATGCGGGTCAAAAACTTCCGTATAAGCATTCATATAACGAGAAAACCATTCCATTCTTTTCACCCTTTTGAATCTTCGGAACGAGTCGCTCAGCAAGTCCTTTACTTCATCTGTAGCCTTTGCTCTTTTTTGTTCAGGCGTTAAGATTTTAAGATTTACGGTGTCTTTCAGTTTGTTTCTTTGCAGAGAATCTTTCAATTCTTTTTGGCTTTTTTCCTTAGCATTTAGCGATTCCATTTCTTGAAGAATGTTGTATTTTACATACTTTTTCCATTCCGTCAAAAGCTCAGCTTTGTCTTTAGGATATTTTTTATTTTTCGCATCCAGAATAAAAGTTTCGTCCTGATCTAAATTGATGGGTGACTTAAAGATTTCTTGGGTCATTGCATCAATTTCATCAGCTCTTTGCAAAAGCCTGTCTGTGGTCAGTTTGAAAAAAGTTAAATCCCCACCAGAAAGATAATCATCCAGTTTGGTTTCGTATTTGGCAAATTCGTCCATATCGGTCTGCAAGAAATAGCGTTTTGCAGGATCGACCATTTCAAAATAATGCTTGTACACTTCTTTGGAATAGGCATCATTGATCGGTTTGGGACTATAGTGCAAATAGGAAAGTGTGTTTTTTACACTAACCATGATGGTTGTCATTTTCTCATCATCGTTCTTTGGAGCGTTGAAGCAGAACATCAAGCTCATCAGTGGAAGAAAAAGAAACAAAGTATTGAGTTTCATTTTTTTGAACATATTGTTTGTGTAAGTTTTGAAATTAATGATTAAAGTTATCAATTGAATTGTCAAATTTAATATTTATAAAAGATTAAGGCGATTTTTTTTATCTAAATTTGCTAACTAAATTTTAGAATATGCAAAAACCACTGATATTGGTTACCAATGACGATGGAATAACCGCTCCAGGGATTCGTAAATTAATAGAAATTATGAATACCATAGGCGAAGTAATCGTGGTTGCCCCCAACTCTCCACAGAGTGGCAAAGGCCATGCCATCACCATCAACTCGACCTTAACTTTAGAAGAAATACAATTGGAAGGACCTCAGCGCGATTTTTCTTGCAGCGGAACCCCAGTAGATTGTATTAAAATTGCCTTGGACAAAGTACTGACCCGAAAGCCCGATCTTGTGGTATCCGGCATTAACCACGGAGCCAACTCGTCCATCAATGTCATCTATTCCGGAACCATGTCGGCAGCGGTAGAGGCCGGTGTAGAAGGTTTGCCAGCGATTGGTTTTTCACTTTGCGACTTGGCCTATGAAGCCGATTTTTCACAAGCCGAAGACTTCATCAAAAAAATTACCTTAAACGCTTTGGAAAACCCTATGCCTAAAGGAGTTGTACTGAATGTAAACATTCCAAAACTAAACAAAAGCGAAATAAAAGGAATAAAAATTTGCAGACAAGCCCATGCCAAATGGGAAGAAAGTTTTGATGAAAGAATTAATCCTCACGGTAAAAAATACTATTGGCTAACCGGATACTTCAACAATATGGACGATGGTGACGATGCCGACGAAACGGCACTTTCTAACGGGTACATTTCCATTGTTCCTGTAAAATTTGATCTTACCGCTCACGAGTATATGAAAGAGCTGGAGAGGCATTATTCAATTTAAAATACATTCAAACTAAAAAGCCTTTCAAAAAAAATTGAAAGGCTTTTTTTATGTTTTTAGTGAAGCAGATTATGCTTGTTTTTTTACCGCTTTGGCAATGTTTACAATTACTTTTACGGCTTTTTCCATGCTTTCCAACGGTACATATTCATACGGTCCGTGGAAGTTAAGTCCACCTGCAAAAATATTAGGACAAGGCAATCCCATGTAGGAAAGTTGCGCTCCGTCGGTACCACCTCGGATGGCTTTTATTTTCGGTTCGATGTTGGCATCTTTCATGGCTTGTGCAGCGATGTCCACGATGTGCATTTTGCCTTCAAACTGCTGTTTCATGTTCCTGTACTGCTCTTTAATTTCAACCTCGGCTGTTCCCTCGCCGTATTTTTGGTTAAATTCTTTCACCTTTGTTTCCATCAAAGATTTTCTAGCCTCAAATTTTTCAGCATCGTGATCGCGGATAATGTATTGAAGCTTGGCTTCAGAGACATCTGCATTAATATCGGTTAGGTGGAAGAAACCATCAAAACCTTTTGTTGTTGCCGGGGTTTCGTTTGCCGGTAACATTTGTGCAAATTCGGCAGCCAAAAGTCCTGCATTCACCATTTTACCAAAAGCATATCCCGGATGAACGCTAAGTCCATGGATTTTTACCACGGCACCTGCAGCGTTAAAATTTTCATACTCCAGTTCACCAACTTCTCCGCCATCCATGGTATACGCCCATTCTGCACCGAATTTTTCTACATCAAAATGGTGAGCTCCTCTACCGATTTCCTCGTCCGGTGTGAAGCCCAAAGCGATTCTTCCGTGTTTAATTTCCGGGTGTGCCAATAAAAATTCTGCAGCAGTTACAATTTCTGCAATTCCGGCTTTATCATCGGCACTTAGGAGGGTTGTTCCGTCTGTTGTGATTAAAGTTTGCCCCACATAGTCTTTCATGCTTTCGAATTTAGATGGAGAAAGTGTGAAGCCCGTTTCTTTGTTCAACAACAAATCGCCACCGTCGTAATCGTCCCAGATAATGGGTTTGATATCTTTCCCGTTAAAATCCGGTGTTGAGTCGTAGTGAGAAATAAAACCTACTGTCGGCTCGTTATCGTTTTCCAAATTAGAAGGGACATAGGCGTAGATATAGCCTTTGTCGTCTATACTTACATCGGAAAGTCCCAATTGCTTTAGCTCTTCGAAAAGAAAATTTGCCATGTCCCACTGCTGTGGCGAAGATGGGGTGGTCTCGCTTTCCGGATCGCTGGTTGAAAATATTTTTACATAATTGATAAAACGGTTTTGGAGCTTAAGTTTCCAATCCAAAGTAAAATCTATCGTCTGCATTGTATAAGATTATTTTTTTAGAAAAACAAAGGTAGTCTTTTATCTACAATTGGTTGTCAATTCGTGGATGATTTGATGCGAAATTAGGACTAACTTCCTGTTCTGCTTCTCACATCGTCATTGGCGGACTCCGATTTTTTCACCTTCTGAACTTTTTGGTTTCCGAAATTATAGGTCAATCCTAAAACCAATTTTCTATTGTATTGGTTTTGGTCAACAATATTGTAATTTCCAAAACCATCACTGCCTTTAATATAATTTTTGTTGGTCCCAAAAACATCTTTTGCTTCCAAAGAAAAAGTCCAATTTTTATGCATTTTTTTCAAAGACAGATCCAAGCTGTGCAAGGTATTCATCTTTCCTACAACCAATTCTATTGGGGAGAGATAAAAATAATTAACACCCAAATACCAGTCTTTTTGTGGAGACAATCGTATCGTATTGTTGAGTTGCAATTGCACGAATTGAGACTGTCTATCCAGTTCGTATTTCTGAAAAGCAACCAAATTTTGGGTGTCTGTAGGATCTCCGTACACGGTTCCTTTGTATTGGTTGTACCCCAAAACCAATGAATTGTTCATTTGCCAAATTCCTTTAAAATATTGTTTTTGCATACCAAAAGAAAGGCTGAATTCTTTCTTAGTTCCGTAATTGGTAGAAATGTATGCCAGTACACTCTCTCCAGAACCGTCATTCTTCATCCCGGACAGAGGTACCTGCTCCAAAGCACGATCCGTAAAGCCATAGGAAGCTGTTATGAAATAAGAGCTCTTAAAAATATACTGCAACTCGGTATTGTACACCAATTCTGACTGCGTAAAAGGGTTGTTCTGAATGTAATTATTGGCTGTTAGATAAATTTTTACCGGATTAAGAGCCCAGAAAGAAGGTCTTCTCACTCGACTGCTAAAACTTGTAGAAAACTGATGATCTTCATTCATGTTATAATTAAAACTTGCAAAAGGCAACCAATCTCCATCCTTTCTCTCGATTTGAATGTTTTTATCCAAGACATTCCCTTCGGCATTTGTGCGTTCGTACCTTAACCCAAGTTTGGTGTTGGTGCGATCCGACCATTTCTTTTCCCAAGTCCCGTAGATGCCGTAAATTTTTTCTTCATAGGCGAAATGATTGGACTGATTCCCATCCAAACCTGTAGGAGGCAATATGTTTTCAAACCGGGTATCGCTATCCGTCAATGTATTGTTGTATGCCAAGCCAGCACTCAAAACATGGCCGCTTTTAAGTTGCTGAAC
Organism: Amniculibacterium aquaticum; assembly: GCF_003852705.1. Taxonomy (GTDB): domain Bacteria; phylum Bacteroidota; class Bacteroidia; order Flavobacteriales; family Weeksellaceae; genus Amniculibacterium; species Amniculibacterium aquaticum. The sequence goes on along the minus strand of NZ_REFA01000001.1, from coordinate 85,216 downwards.
ATAATCCGCTTTCAATGCCCAATTGTTAATCCTAAGCGGTGTAGATTGGTTAAATTGTTTCAAGATTGATACCGGTTGCTGTTGGGTATTGAGCAATACTGTACTGTTGTTATTCACCCCTGTTTTATCAAAATACATATAAGATGCATTGGCGTTCAGTTTGCTACCTTTGTCGTCGGTCAGCCATTCGTAACCTAAATTATAGGACTGATTGGAAACTTTAGAGTTGGTGGTATTCAATGTTTGAGTGATCTCGAATAAGCTTCCGGAATTTCTTAATTCGTTAATAAAATTAGTGGTAGAAGGCTTCTCCTCTTTATCCCTGTGCTGAAAAGAAAAATCCAATTTTTGTCGATCGGTTAACTGGTAATCCATATTTAGATAACCACCCCATTGCCCGAACTTGGACACCACATCTCCTTCAGATTTTAAGCTGAACGGCTGTGCTCCGCCATCGTTTCCGTTGGTCAAAATATAATACTGATCCCGTACAATTTTGCCCCCGTTAACATTGGCTTGAAGTCCGAACTTCCCTTTTCTGTAATTGAAAGATGTTGAAAGGGTTGCACTATTGCTTTTGGCAATTTGATCTTCAATTTTTACATTCCCGTTGATCCCATCCGAAGATTTTTTCTTGAGAATAACATTCACAATGGCTTCATTTCCTTCCACCTGAAATTCACTAGAAGGCACGGTGAACACTTCTATTTTAGAAATATTTTCTGCCGGCATACTTTTCAACATATCCACTATCGCATCTGCATCCATAGTTTGCGCTTTTCCGTTGATGTATATTTTGGTACTTCCTTTTCCTAAAACTTTCAAAGATTTGTCATCCGTAGAAGACAACATCGGAGTTTGTTTCAAAAGTTCAAAACCATTGTTTCCTTTAGCTACCGGAGAGTTGCCTACATCATACACCATGCGATCCGATTTTTTTTGAAGTGTTTTCTTCTTCAAAACCACTTCTTTTATTTCTGTACTTTTTACCGTGTCTTTTTGTACCTGTTGTGCCCATATTAAGTTACCTAAAAATAAGTATGGGATTGCATAATAAATTTTCATGACCAAAGATTTTTTATTGTTTTCCTAATAGGTATTATAAACCTGTATTTTTGTTACACTACTTTGTATTGCATTGTACTAACAAGTCTTAACAGCCTGATTCTCTGGGTATTTAATTTTATTTTGTTGCTAAAAAATTTTTTATTCTTTTCAAAATTGATTTTATATCTTTAAAGTATGAAACTGAAATTCTACAAAGCCCAATTGAAAATGAAGGAAACTTTTTCAATTGCCTACGGGAAATATCAACACCGAAACGCATTGCTTATAGAACTTTCTCATCATGAAAAGAAAGGCTATGGCGAATGTGTAGAAATCGACTATTACGGCATTCGTTTGGACGATTTTATCGTAAAGTTAAAATCTATTGAAAAAGAAATTGAAACCCCATCAATCTCACATCCCTTTGAATTTAATTTGAAACTAAAATCCTTAGATCTGCCCTCTTTTCTACAATCGGCTTTGGATTGTGCGTATTGGGATTTGTACGGAAAATTGGAAAATAAATCTTTTGCCGAACTCAATCGTTTATCTAACACCGTTTCAACCGAAAGCTCCATCACCATTTCCATAGCTCCTATCGAGGTTCAATTAAAAAAAATTAATGAAAGCTCGTGGTCAAAATTCAAAGTAAAATGCAGCAGTTTGGATAAAAATAATTTAGAAAAACTCTTACAAACTGAGAAAAACATCGCCTTGGATGCCAACGCCAGCTTCACCAAAGACGATTGCATTTGGCTTCAGAATTGTCCAATTTCTGAACACTTCACCTACATCGAACAGCCCATGCCTATTGAAAAGTTTAACACTCTTGATAAAAACAAATTCGCCAACTGGATGGCCGATGAAGATGCGCAACACCTGGAAGATTTAGAAAAATTAAAACCACATTACAAAAGCATCAACATCAAACTGATGAAATGCGGTGGACTGACTCCCGCGCTAGAATTAATACAAAAAGCGAAAGACAACGACTTTAAAATCATGCTCGGTTGCATGACGGAATCCAGTGTTGGGATTTCCGCAGCATGTGCATTAGCACCGCTGTTGGACTTTGCAGATCTGGACGGTGCCAACCTTATCGCCAACGACTATGCCCAAGGAAGTTTCGTAAAAGAGGGTAAAATAAAAATCTCCGAAAAACCCGGCTTGGGGATTTCATTAATCTAAAATCGAAAAAACTTCAAATTCTTCTTTCTAAACGATTAAAAACCAACAATTATTGAACAATTACACTCCATTTTTTCGTTAAAAATCATTATATTCGCACGATTAAAAATCTTAAGCGAAAGAAGTTACAATGACGAAATTCAACGAATATAAAAAATTAGATTTAATAGCAGTTGCAGACGGCGTAGCTGCATCATGGAAACAAGAAGATACCTTCAAAAAATCGGTAGAGATTAGAAAAGGACAACCGGAATTTGTTTTCTACGAAGGACCTCCTTCCGCAAACGGACTTCCCGGCATACACCATGTGATGGCAAGAGCAATTAAAGATATTTTTTGTCGTTTCCAAACCCAAAACGGAAAACAGGTATTTCGTAAAGCCGGTTGGGACACCCACGGGCTCCCTGTAGAATTGGGCGTAGAGAAAGAATTGGAAATTACCAAAGAAGATATCGGAAAAAAAATCACCATCGAAGAGTACAACCAAGCGTGTAGAAACGCCGTGATGAAATACACCGATGTTTGGAACGACCTTACCGAAAAAATCGGTTACTGGGTCGATTTGGAAAACCCATACATCACCTATCAACCCAAATATATGGAAACCGTTTGGTGGCTTTTGAAACAATTGTACAACAAAAATCTTTTGTACAAAGGGTACACCATACAACCGTACTCGCCAAAAGCAGGTACCGGACTGTCTTCTCACGAACTTAACCAACCCGGAACATATCGTGATGTTTCGGACACCACGGTTGTTGCACAGTTTAAAGTAAAAAATCTATCAGAAAAATTACAACCCATCTTAGCATCGGTACAGGACAACATCCACATTCTGGCTTGGACCACAACTCCTTGGACTTTGCCTTCCAACACGGCACTTACCGTAGGTAATGACATCGATTATGTTTTGATAAAAACCTTCAACCAATATACTTTTGAGCCCATCAACATAATACTTGCTAAAGCATTGGTAGCAAAACAATTTGGCAAAAAATATGCGGAAGGTTCGGATGAAGATTTCACCAATTATTCTTCGGAAAACAAAACCATCCCTTATCAAGTCATAACCGAATTCAAAGGTTCAGACCTTTGTGGCACGACCTACGAGCAATTGGTTCCTTGGTTTTTACCATCAGAAAATCCGGAAAAAGCATTTGTAGTAATTCCCGGAGACTTTGTTACCACCGAAGACGGTACGGGTATTGTACACACCGCTCCTACTTTTGGTGCCGACGATGCTAAAGTAGCTAAAGACGCTGGAGTCCCACCAATGCTGGTGAAAGACGAAAACGACAACCTTGTCCCTTTGGTGGATCTTACAGGACGATTTTTGAAAGGCGAAAATGTCCCTGAAATTTTCTCAGGAAAATTCATCAAAAACGAATATTACGACGAAGGTACTGCTCCTGAAAAATCTTGGGATGTAGAACTCGCTATTTTACTAAAAACCGAGAACAAAGCTTTCAAAGTTGAAAAATATGCACACAGCTATCCGCATTGCTGGAGAACAGACAAGCCGGTTTTGTACTATCCTCTCGACTCTTGGTTTGTGAAAATGTCTCAAGTCAAAAACCGATTGGTAGAACTGAATGAAGACATCAATTGGAAACCAAAATCGACCGGAGAAGGCCGATTTGCCAATTGGTTAGAAAATGTAAACGACTGGAACCTTTCCCGCTCAAGATATTGGGGAATCCCATTGCCCATCTGGAGAACAGAAGATTCTAAAGAGGAAATCATCATCGGTTCTGTTGAAGAACTTTATACAGAAATTGAAAAATCCGTATCCCTAGGTTTCATGACCGAAAACCCATTCAAAGGATTTGAAATCGGGAACATGAACGAGGAAAATTATGCTAAAATTGATTTGCATAAAAATATTGTTGATGGAATTGTTTTGGTTTCCGAAAATGGCAAACCAATGAAAAGAGAGAGCGACCTGATCGATGTATGGTTTGATTCCGGAGCAATGCCTTATGCACAATTGCATTATCCGTTCGAAAACAAAGAACTCATCGACAACAACAAAGCTTTCCCTGCAGATTTCATCGCCGAAGGTGTGGACCAAACTCGTGGTTGGTTCTATACCTTACACGCCATTGCAACCACAGTTTTTGACGGAATTGCATATAAAAATGTGGTGTCAAACGGTTTGGTTTTGGATAAAAACGGGCAAAAAATGTCCAAAAGATTGGGCAATGCCATAGACCCTTTCGAGACTTTGAAAAAATACGGTCCCGATGCTACCCGTTGGTACATGATCTCCAATGCCAATCCTTGGGAGAATCTAAAATTTGACCTGGAAGGCATAGACGAGGTAAGAAGAAAATTCTTCGGAACACTATACAACACCTATTCATTCTTCGCTCTTTATGCCAATGTTGATGGTTTTAAATACAGCGAAAAAGAAATTGAAAACCGTCCTGAAATCGACCGTTGGATCTTATCAGAACTGCACCTCTTGATAAAAGAAGTTACTGAAAATTACAACGATTACGAACCTACAAAAGTAGCTAGAGCCATCAATACTTTTGTGAACGACAACCTTTCTAATTGGTATGTAAGACTCTGCAGAAGAAGATTCTGGAAAGGCGATTATTCGGAAGATAAAATCTCCGCTTACCAAACTTTATACACCTGCCTAGAGTCGATTGCAAAAATTGCCGCTCCAATTGCACCATTTTTCATGGATCAATTGTACAGAGATTTGAACAGCATTACCGGCAAAGACCGTGCAGAAAGTGTACACCTAACCAATTTCCCAACGGTTGACGAAAACAAAATCGAATTGGATTTGGTAGAGAAAACCCATCTTGCACAACAAGTTACCTCCATGGTTTTCTCTTTGAGAAAGAAGGAGAACATAAAAGTAAGACAGCCTCTTCAAAAAGTAATGATCCCTGTTTTGGACACAAAAACAGAAACTCAATTACTGGCGGTTAGCGACCTGATTAAGCAAGAAGTTAATGTAAAAGAACTTCAATTGATCAATGCCGAAGAAGCCAGCCACCTTATCGTGAAACAAATCAAACCAAACTTTAAAGCTTTGGGACCTAAATTGGGCAAAGACATGAAAACGGTTGGTGCTGAGATTCAAAATTTCTCCTCAGAGCAGATTTCCTTATTAGAAAAAGAAGGAAAAATTGAAGTTTCGGGTTATGAAATTACCTTAGACGATGCCGAAATCACCACCAAAGACATTCCTGGATGGACGGTAATCAGCGAGGGTAAGGTAACCGTAGCCTTGGATCTTACCATCACCGATGAATTAAAGTCTGAAGGAATTTCGAGAGAGTTTGTCAATAGAATTCAAAATTTAAGAAAAGACAAAGATTTTGATCTTACGGATAGAATTTCATTACAATTAGAAGAAAATTGTCCGTTCAAAACAGAACTTACCAACAATCATCAATATATTATCAATGAGGTATTGTCGGATAAAATAGAATTTGTATATTCACTCAATAATTACGATGAAATAGAAATAGACGAAGTTCTTTTCAAAGTAAAAGTGGACAAACAATAGTACGATATCATTTTAGAAATCATATTGTGCTACAAACTAACATCTGAAAAACAAAAGACATGGACGAGAGAGTACGCTACAATGAAAGCGATTTGCAAGAATTTAGAAAAATTATACTGGAGAAAATAGCAAAAGCAGAAAAGGATTTGGTTATGATCAATGAAAGTTTCTTGAACGATCACAACAACGGAACTGACGATACTGCACCCACCTTTAAAGCTTTTGAAGAAGGTGCAGAAACCCTGAGCAAAGAACAAAATGCGATCTTGGCAGGAAGACAAGAAAAGTTCATCCGTGATCTGAAACACGCACTCATCCGCATCGAAAACAAAACCTACGGAATATGTCGCGTTACAGGAAAACTAATCCCTAAAGAGAGATTGATGGCCGTTCCGCATGCTACTTTGAGTATCGAAGCTAAAAATATGCAACGCTAAAACAGTTCAACTATAAAAAACCTAAGGTTTATAATGACTTTCATGAGCATTATAAACCTTTTTTATTCCTATGACCTTAGTCCTTATCTTAATTATTGTTATTTTTGCCTTTTATTTTTTCAGAAGGAAAAACACCTCATCCTCTTCTCATAAAAATTCGGCCTATACCCTAGACGATGAATACAACGAAAGAAAAATCAACCAACAAAAAGAGATTGATCATCTTTTGAGTAAAATGGGAAAAAACGGAATTGATGATCTTTCTGAAAAAGACAGAAAAAGACTCGACGAACTTTCAAAAAATTTAAAGTAACCTAGACCAATTGTAAAATAAAAGGGTGTACAATCCTCGAAATATCTATGAAAAAAATAGCATTCATCACCGTAATCATCTTGTTAATTGATCAAATATCAAAAATATACATCAAAACCCACTTCAACTTGGGCGAAAGCATTGATGTTTTCCCGGGTTTCAAACTGACTTTTGTTGAAAATCCCGGCATGGCTTACGGTTTTCATTTTGGTGGACTGTTGGGAAAATACGCTTTGGTCATCCTAAGAATTGCCCTGATTGGTGGCATGGTCTATTTGTTTAAAAAATGGATCAGCGAAGGCAGAACCAGCAATTACCTTCTCCTTCCTATGGCCATGATTTTTGGTGGAGCCATTGGAAATTTAATCGACGGAATGTTTTACGGAATGATCTTCGACAGCGGTTCCATTTTTGACGAAAGTGTTAACCGATGGATAGAATACGGAGGCACTTCTCAACTTACTGCTTTTGGTCATGGCTATTCTACCTTTATGAAAGGCTGCGTGGTCGATATGCTTCACTTTCCACTTGTCGATTGGTGGGTACCGGAAAGTTGGCCCATCATTGGTGGAAAACACATCGAGTTCTTCAAATACATTTTCAACATTGCGGATTCTGCCATCACCGTTGGTGCCGCACTTCTGTATGTATTCAGAAAAAAAGCATTCCCACACGGGTTTGAACTTTAATTAACAAAAAAATTCATTTAACTAAAATAAAAATTTTATGTCCAGAATTCTTACCGGCATCCAAGCAACCGGTACGCCACATTTGGGAAACCTTTTGGGTGCGATAATCCCCGCAATCGAACTGTCCCAACAAAAAGAAAATGAATCCTTTCTTTTCATCGCCAACATGCATTCTTTAACCCAAATAAAGAATGCCGAAGAATTAAAACAAAATACATACGAGATTGCTGCCGCTTGGCTTGCCTGTGGCTTAGATACCGAAAAAACCTATTTTTATAGACAGAGTGACATACCAGAAACTTGCGAACTGGCTTGGTATTTGGAATGTTTTTTCCCTTTCCAAAGGCTACAACTTGCCCATTCTTTCAAGGACAAAGCCGATCGCTTGCAAGATGTAAACGCCGGTCTTTTTACCTATCCCATGCTGATGGCTGCCGACATCTTGTTGTACGATGCCGAGGTGGTTCCCGTAGGCAAAGACCAGCTACAACATTTGGAAATGGCTAGAGATGTAGGATCCAGATTTAACCATCAAATGGGTGAGGTTTTTATATTGCCTCAAGCCGAATTGCAAAAAGAAACCAAATATGTTCCTGGAACTGACGGAAATAAAATGTCGAAATCCAGGGGAAACATCATCAACATCTTCTTACCGGAAAAACAACTGAAGAAACAAATTATGAGTATAGAAACGGACTCTACCCCTCTGGAAGAGCCTAAGGATCCCAATACTTGTAAAGTGTTTGCCATCTTTAGTTTGATTGCCAACGAAGTGCAAACCGAAGAACTAAGAGCAAAATATTTGGGCGGAAACTTCGGCTACGGACATGCCAAAACGGAATTGTTGAATCTGATTTTAACTCATTTTAAAACCGAAAGAGAAAAGTTTGACTATTACATGAATAATCTTCCAGAATTGGAAGCCAAGCTGCAAGAAGGTGCTGCCAAAACCAAAGCAGTAGCTACAGAAACCATGAAAAGGGTACGATTAAGCTTGGGAATGTAAACCTGGGACAATCATCTTTACTCAATACAGCCATCCTTTGGGATGGTTTTTTTGTTTAAAGTTTCAGGTTTCAAGTTTCAGGTTTCGGGTTTCGGGTTTTAAATTCTAAAGTCAAAAAAAAAGCCATCCGATCTGGACAGCTTCTTTAAATTGTATAAACGCTAAAATTATGCGTTAGGCTCTACAGATACAAAAGATCTGTTGTTTGCTTTCTTTCTGAAAACTACTTTACCATCTACAAGTGCGAACAAAGTATGGTCTTTACCAATACCTACATTCGTTCCTGGGTGGTGCTGTGTACCTCTTTGTCTTACGATGATGTTACCAGCAATAGCTTCTTGTCCTCCAAAAATCTTAACTCCTAATCTTTTAGAGTGAGATTCTCTACCGTTCTTGGAACTACCGACTCCTTTCTTATGTGCCATTTTATTTTATGGTTTTGGGATGTTAATAATTAATTATTTTGTCTTGATTAGAAACCAGTGATTGATGTAATCTTGATTTGTGTCAAAGACTGTCTGTGACCATTTTTCTTTTCGTAACCTTTTCTTCTTTTCTTTTTGAAAACGATTACTTTATCAGCTTTTACATGGTCTAGGATTTCAGCAGCTACTGAAACTCCGCTTACAGCTGGGGCGCCCACAGTGATGGATCCGTTAGAAGTAAGAAGTACTTTATCAAAAGATACAGAAGCTCCTTTATCTCCTTTCAAACGGTTCACAAACAACTTTTGGTCTTTTTCAACTCTGTATTGAAGCCCTGCTATCTCTACAATTGCAAACATTGTTTATAATTTTTAGGTTAATAATTAATCTTATTTTGGTCTGCAAAAGTAATGAAATATTTTGAATTACAAACAATAACCATTCTTTTTTTTATTTAATCCTAAACCACATTACCTAATTTTTAGTAAAAGCAACTACGATCATAATTATGTTAAATATTTCTTAAAATTATTTATCTTTGGCGAATAATATCAAACTCAATTTCAGTACATGACTGTAAAATCTCATAGTGACCGCTGCATCTTCAAAGCACCGGAATGATTATAGAATGTTCATTCTCAATTTATTTAATTAAAAACAATCAACTTAAAACATTCTATAAAAATGAAATTACCTTACGCAGAACCGTACAGAATAAAAATGGTAGAACCTATCGGGCAATCTACATCAGAAGAAAGAGCACAATGGATTAAAGAAGCCGACTTCAACCTTTTCAACCTATCCAGCTCAAAAGTATTTATCGATTTCTTAACCGACTCCGGAACCGGCGCCATGTCCGACAAACAATGGGCAGCACTGATGAGAGGAGACGAAAGTTATGCCGGCGCAAGATCTTTTGAAGAGCTAAAATCTGCCGTACAAAACATTACAGGATACCAATACCTTTTGCCTACCCACCAAGGTCGTGCAGCAGAAAATGTATTGTTCTCTGCCCTAGTAAAAGAAGGCGATGTAATCCCAGGAAACTCCCACTTCGACACCACCAAAGGTCATATCGAATTTAGAAAAGCCCATGCCATCGATTGTACGATTGATGAGGCTTTCGACACTGAACTGGAGCATCCCTTCAAAGGAAATTTGGATTTGGTAAAATTGGAAGAAGTTTACAAACAATACGGCAAAGAAAAAATCCCTTTCTGTTTGGTAACCATCACTTGCAATTCGTCCGGCGGACAACCCGTTTCTATCGAGAATGTAAAAGCGGTAAAAGCTCTTTCCGACCAATACGAAATTCCAATTATTTTCGACTCGGCAAGATTTGCAGAAAACGCATACTTCATCAAAAAAAGAGAAAAAGGACAAGAAAACAGAAGCATAAAAGAAATTTGTAAAGAAATCTTCTCTTACGGAATCGGGATGACCATGTCGTCTAAAAAAGACGGTTTGGTAAACATCGGCGGATTTATTGCCCTGAACGACGAAGAAATCTTTAGAACCGCATCCAACTTCACCATCATCTACGAAGGCTTCATCACCTACGGAGGAATGGCCGGTAGAGACATGGCTGCTTTGGCAGTAGGTTTGGACGAAGCTACCGAGTTTGACTACTTGGAAAGCAGAATTTCACAAATCGAATACCTTGGAAATCTCCTGATCGAATGGGGAATCCCTATCCAAAGACCCATCGGTGGACACGCAATTTTTATAGATGCTGTTAAATTTTTACCGAATGTGAAAAGAGAAGAATTTCCGGCTCAGACTTTAGGAATTGAATTGTACAAAGAAGCAGGAATCCGTGGGGTTGAAATCGGAACCATCTTGGCGGATAGAGATCCTGAAACCAGAGAAAACCGCTATCCTAAAATGGAACTTTTACGATTGGCCATCCCGAGAAGAACCTACACCAACAACCACATGTATTATGTTGCTGTAGCCCTTAAAAACATCTTCGAAAGAAGAAACGAAATTACCAAAGGATACGAAATCACTTGGGAATCTCCGATCTTAAGACACTTTACGGTAAAGCTAAAAGAAGCTTAAACCAAATATCTTCTGGGTTTTACGAAATGTAAAACCCAGTTTTTTAGTCAACCAAGAATACACTATCTTTGGTGCGGAATGAGAAAACCTTTCGTTATTTTTTTTCGATCCCTCAGGAGCTTGTCCATTTCTAAACTTTTAAAACTTGGAACGCTCACCATAAAGCACCCATTGTTCAGCATGATGGGTTTTTGGGCTACACTGAAAGCCTTTGCGATTGTCCAGAAAAAATTCCCGAACAGCAACTCTGGAAACGGCAAAGGAAATGCTTTTCGACATGCATTGTGGTCGGCACTAATCCTTTCCTATTGTTCTAAAATTTCATCACCTGAAAAAGCTAAAAATTTCAGCCTGAAAATGACTTCCCTACACGAAGATCTTTTCCCAAACACCGATCTGGAAAAAAAAATGGATCTGCACAACAACCAAGTGGGTATTGATCTTTTTTTTGAACTTTTACCCGGAATTCACAGACAGTTTTTCGAAACTTCATTTTTGATTGATGCCCTAACCAAGAAATTAGAAAAGGCTAAAAAAATCAATAGCAGACAAAAGAGTTTTGATACCGAATTGGTCTATTTGGATGACGATATGGATTAAAAATCGCCTCTACTACGATTCTGCGAAAATGATAATGGCTCCTAGATGTAATCAACGAAATGGGTTATGGCATAGATGAGCAAACCTACCAATCCGCCCACCAAAGTCCCATTGATGCGAATGTATTGAAGATCTTTACCCACTTCCAACTCCAATTTCTGGCTCAGTTCATTGCCTTTCCAGTTGCCAACGGTATCTGAAATCAGTTCACCAAAACGATTTTTATTTCTTAGAATGTACTTATATGCGGTGCTACGAACCAATTTATCCGTTTTTTCCTGCACCGCAAGATCGTTTTGCAAGGTATCGGCAAGCGAAACAAGATTTTTTTCCAAATACAGTTTTAGCTTTCCGTCTTCTGAAGAAAGCTCGGCAAGAAGTGTCGTTTTTATGGACAACCAAATGTCATTGGCATACACTTTTAGTTTTTCTTCAGTTAAAAATCCTTTTTTCAGATGATCGAACTTTTCTTCCCATATCTGCCCATCACGAATTTCTTTGGCAAATTTTTCTAACCTCAGGGTGAGTTCATCCCGAAGTGGATGATGCTCGTTCCCTTCGACCTCCATAAAAAAATCCAATAGCCCATCGGAAATTTTTCCGGCTATTTTATTGTCAAAAAATTTAGGAATGAATGCATAACTGTTGTCTTGTACCCTTTCACGAATCATCTCCCTGTTGTTATGAATGTAGTATTGAATTTGGGACGACAAATAAGTGAGTAAATTTTGATGCTCGTTATGCTCCAACAAATACTGCAAGCCTTGAGAGAGGAGCTGATTGACTTTTATTTTATCGGTGATTTCATTGGATTTTGCGGAAATAAATTCTACCACATCTTCGTCATTAAGCTTCTCGACAACATCTTTTATAACAATTGAAGTTTCTGTTAAAAGCCTTTTCCTATTGGCTTCAACAGCCAGCCAATCTCCTAAAATTGTGGAAACTTTAATTTTCTGAATGTAAGGACGGATGTTATCTGGAGACAAAAAATTATCAACGACAAAAGTTCCTAGGTTATCACCAATGTTTTCTTTTGATTTTTCGATCAGGTTGGTGTGTGGAATTTTCAGTCCAAAAGGATGGTGAAACAACGCCGTTACAGCAAACCAATCCGCTAAAGCACCTACCATAGCCGCTTCAGAAAAAGCGCGAACATAACCCACCCACCATACTGGACTTTTTTTCTCAATTATTGTTGCAAATGCAAAAACCACCATCATGACAAGAAAGAGTCCCGTTGCCAAATATTTATGCCTCTGCAGTTGTTTTTCTTTAATTCTCGTATTCATCAATTCAAATTTAGTAATTTTGAAAACGAAAAACCGCGACTTGAACAAGAAATATGAAAACAGACTCCTTATGAAAACACTTTTCAGAACTTTCGCTCTTTTCATGAGCCTGTCGTGCACCAAATATCATCAACCCATAAAAAGTAAAACCATGCAAGAAAACAAAATCATAAACCCTCATTTCTCCAGAACCGATACCGGTATTGTAAAATTACCCAACACGGTTTGGAAACATTTGCTTTCGCCAGAGCTTTACCACATTGCCAGGGAAGCAGGAACCGAAAGACCACACAGTGGAAAGTTTAATAATTTTGATGAAAAAGGCGATTACTATTGTGCTGCCTGTGGCAATCATCTTTTCAAAAGCACGGCTAAATTTGCCTCTACTTGCGGTTGGCCAAGCTTCTACGAAGCCGATAAAAATGGGGTAAAATACAGAAAAGACATCTCTCACGGAATGGACAGGATTGAGGTTTTGTGCAAGAGATGCGACTCGCATCTTGGCCATGTCTTTAATGACGGGCCAGAACCTACCGGAGTTCGATTTTGCATGAACTCAATTAGCTTGGACTTTGAAGCTGAAAAATAAAAAAGCAAAATTCAAAATAAAAAAAACCTTCGCAGGAATAACTTGCGAAGGTTTTTTGTAGAATAAAATCTACAAGCGCATCGAATTCTATCGACCGATTCGATACTGTATTTAATCTCCAGTTGAAGTAAATTTGCACATAGATAACGACAAGAAAAAACAAGTAACACAAGTGATGAAAGTCGTTATTTGGAGTTCCAATTACACAAAGGAAAAAACACACAAATAGATGAAACTAAAACACAAATGATGAAAAATGGTTTTTAGTTTAGTTGAGTGCATAATATAGATTTTCTATTTATGCACTTTTTTTATGTTAAAATTTTAGTGAAATTTTCTATTAAATCTTGAAATCCTTAAAAAGAAATGGAATAAGTCCCTGTTGAGGAAACACTGGCTTTTTCGGCTTTCACATATTTTTTCACCCAAGAAATTGTTGTTGAAACCGCACAAGGATCAGAAATTCCAGAATTCCTTTTTGCAGAGGTTACATTTCCGGATTTATCAACCGTGTAGGCGATAACTATAGTCCCACTTGCCGAACAATTGTGTGAAGGTTGTGCCCCGCCTCTTCCCATAGTACCCGGGATAAAGCCTGTTAATTTTCTATCGATGCCTATTTTACTATCGCCATTTCCGTCTCCTCCCAAAGGATCGCCTGCATTACCTATGCCTTGTCCCGAACCTTGAGAACCGGGGTTTTTCCCACGACCAGCGATTAGATTTCCAATGGCTTGACTCCCTTTTCCATCACCGCTTCCGGATTTGGCATTGGCTACCGCATTGGATTTTCCTCCCTGTTTAGATTTTGCATTTTGGGAAGTTGTTGACGGATTTTTAGCATTCGCTTTCGCACTGTTCTCTTTTTTTTCATCCGTCTTGGCAACTGTTTTTACTATTTTTTTATCGCTATTCCCCGTAAATATTTTTTCAGAACCAACATCTTTTGTCGCTTTTGTGTTCACAACCGGAGTGGCATTTTGTACATCTGTTTTTTTCTTGTCACTCACCATTTCTTCTATAGGAACGGTAGTCGTTTCTCCTGCTAAAGAGCCTTCTTGTGGTGCTGGCTCATCGGTACCATTTCCGTTTCTGTTATCCCCAAAATTTATAAGCATTCGGGTAACCACTTCATGCCGAGGAGGTGTTTTTTCAATAATTTTATACCAAAATAAAAAAAGCAAAATGGCAGACCAAATCACCGCAGTTATAATTCCGCTTTTTAGTCTGTCGCTGTTGTCTTCTTTATTTTCTATGGAATTTAGACGCATCATCTAATCTTAAATGATTAATTACTTTCTTTGATGGTTGCTATGGCGATATTGAAGTGGTGCTTTTCGGCAATTTCCATCACATATACAAAATCTTTGTGCAAGGTGTTTTCATCGGCTCTCACCGTGAATGAAGGTGTCGTTCTCCCTTTCATTTTTTCGGTAATGGACGACTCCAATGCTTCTTTTGGTGTTTGCACATCATTGACATAAAATGTCCCATCAGGCTTTATACTCACCGTAACCTCATCCGGAATATTCGGATTGTCCACGCTTCCTTTTGGCAAATTAACATTAACCGCAGAGATGTTAGACGCTGCAGAAGTCACCATAAAAAAGATGAGCAAAAGCAGGATCACATCCACCATAGCCGCTAAGCTAAAATCTGGATTTGCTTTATTCCTTCTTTTAATTTTCATATTATGGTTTGTTGATGATGTCTAAGAAATCTGTGGACAGTTGTTGGGTTTTCAGAACGAATTTATCAATTCTGGTCAACAACAAATTATAAAAAAAGTTTGCCGGAATAGCAACTGCCAAACCGGTTGCCGTCTGCCCCAACGCTGTGTAAATCCCTTCGGACAGGGTTTTTGGTGAGAAAGAGCCTTCCATATTGGCCATATTGAAAAACGCCATGATAATCCCGATTACCGTTCCCAAAAGCCCCAACATGGGAGCAATACTGGGTACAGCTGCCAAAAGATTTAAGTTTTTTTCTAATTTGGACACTTCGATCTGTCCTTGGCTTTCCATAGCACTTACAATATCCGAAACCGGCCTACCAACACGGGTTATCCCTTTTTCAATAATCCGAGCTTCTGGTGTATTTTGTCTTTCGCAATAATCTACGGCACTCTGCACCTTTCCATCCCTCAACAAGTCATTTAGATTGTTGATCAAATTCATGTCGGTAGCTTTTATCTGTCTGTTGATGTAGAATAATCGTTCCAAAAACAGGTACAAAGAGAAAACACCAAGAACCAAAACGGTTATCATAACGACATTGGCAAATACATTACCGTGGAACATGATGTTCCAAAAAGAAAATACTTTTTCCTGAGCGGGTGCAACAGCAGCTTGTAGAAACATGGACTATTTTTTTATGTTATCAATTGAACGATGAAAGTAAAAATTTATTTTCAATAAAACCCCATACAACAGAAATAAATTTCGGCATCTAAGTCTATTTTACACAAAAAACAGAACCTTATTGGGCTTAAAATACGAGGCAAATACCTTGCCGATTACTTTCAATTCGTAAAAGTAATACAAAAAAATGAAAAGAATTGTTGATTGAGTTTGAAAACTTTTTGCACTTAGTCATCAACTTCGATGTCATCTACATTAAAATGACATTTTAGTTTAAATGGAATTACTTCATCAGTACCGGTGTAAAAATCATCAATTTCTCCCTCCCAGATCAAGTTCAATTCTTCCTTTTCGTTTTGTAAAAATTGGAGTTTGTTGTTGTAGAGGTAGGCGTCTTCATCATCGTACAAATTCACTTCGGTAAAGACCTCCTCATCGGTGTCGATAATTGTAAATGATTTGCCAATCAATTCACTACTTTCGATAGGAAAATTGGTAACGGAAAAAGACAGTTGAGGAAATTGATACTGCAACGAGTCGTCGTCCACATGATCTAAGGAATCGTCGGTAATGATCTCGACTTCCAGAAAATGCTGTTCGTTGGCATAAATGGCCTTGCAATAAGAGCTTTTGATGTTGTATTTTAAAGTTTCATCAGGATGGTAAATTTTTAAAATCCCTTTCATTTCAAGCAGAATAATGGTAAATGTTTAATTTTTTATTGTTAAAAACAAAGATATAAAATTGATTGAATGGAAAAATATTTTTTTTTATAATTTTTTCAATGATTTTTCATCATACCGTCAAGATCTTACTTGTATAAATCCTTAACTTTGCCCTCCACAATCAGCAGAATGAATTCATAGAATGAATCTTAGTGAATACAAAAAACTTGCAGAGCAAAAAAGCAAGGAACACAAAAAGTTTTTGGAAGGGCTAAAGAAAAAAACACCCAAAAATTTGGACTATATCGTAGAGGAAATTCACGAAGAGGTTTTTGAAGAAATCGTCTGTCTTTCTTGTGCCAACTGTTGCAAAACCACAGGTCCATTGTACACCGAAAAAGACATTGAAAGGATTGCCAAGCACCTCCGAATGAAAGTTGCCGATTTTGAAGCCAAATTCTTAAGAACAGACGAAGATGGTGATAAAGTTTTGCAAAATCTACCTTGTTATTTTCTAAATGAGGACAACACCTGCTCCATCTACGAAGTACGACCGAAAGCCTGTCGTGAATACCCGCATACCGACAGAAAAAAGATTTATCAGATCAACAATTTAATGGTTAAAAACACGATCATTTGCCCAGCTGCTTATACTTGGGTCGAAAAAATGATGAAAAGACTGAAAAATTAATTCTCTCCAACAGCAATGGTTTTCCCACTTCGACACCATTCGCTCCACGACCCTACGAACAGCGATGGCATTTTAAATCCTGCATAATCCAGTGCCAAAAGGGTATGGCAAGCTGTAACTCCAGAACCACAATGTACAATCACCTGCTTTGAAGCATCTTCGAAAACCGATTTATATTTTTCTTTCAGATCTTCAGCGGACAAAAACAATCCACTTGCATCCAGATTTTCTGTGAGTGGAATATTGATCGCTCCCGGGATATGCCCTGCAACCGGATCAATTGGTTCTGACTCGCCTAGATATCGATACGCATCTCGAACATCAATCACTACGGCTTTATTTTCGTTTAACAAAAGTTCGACATCGTTAATTTCCACGGTTGGCAATGTCCAATGATCGGGAATTTTTATGATGGACTGATGGATGTGCTCTTCACCAGATTTCATTTCAAAATCTCCCAAGGCTTGATAGCCACCACTCACCACCTGAACTTGCTCCAACCCAAACGATTTCAGCATCCACCAACATCGAGCCGCAGCATTGGCACCTCCTTTATCGTCGTAGATCACCACCCTGCTGTCTTCTTTAATGCCTAAAACCGAAAGTGTTTTGGCAAAATCAAAAAAATCCGGCAAAGGATGTCGGCCACCACGAGATGCATTGGTGACAGGAGCTGCCAAATCGCAATCCAAATCAATATATCGGGCACCTTTTACATGAGACTTCAAGTAAAGATCCCGAGAACCCATTCCTGCTCTGGCATCTAATATAACCAGATGAGGATCGTTAAGATTCTCTTTTAATTCATAAGCCTGAATGATGGAGGGCAATTTGGACATGATTTTTAGTTTTAAAACTTTTGATTAAAAATGAAAAATATCTTTTGCTTGGTTATAAGCACTTTCAAAATGCAATAAATTTTGCTGAATATCTATTTTTTCAACATGCATAAAATTGAAAACTTGCTCGGTAGGTGTGTTCCCAATCAAATCATCTTTTGCCATAGGGCAACCGCCAATGCCTTTAATTGCCGAGTCGAACCTACGGCAACCTTGGTCGTAAGCTGCTTTTAGCTTGACATACGACTCGTCATAACGGTTATGGAAATGTGCTCCAAAGTTGATGTGCGGATATTTGGAAGGAACTTTTGCAAACAATTCCGAGATGATTTCCGGAGTGGCAACGCCCGTTGTATCGGACAGTTGAATGGATTTTACTCCCATTTCCGAAAACCGATTGGCCCAGAAATCGACTTCTTCCCAAGACCAGGCTTCGCCATAAGGATTGCCAAAAGCCATGGAAAAGTACAAGTGCAATTGCTTACCTGCACTTTCGGTTAGTTCTTTTATTTTTTGAATTTCGCCCAACGCAAGTTCTCTACTTTTATTGGTATTGCGGTGTTGAAAAACTTCTGAGATGGAAAAAGGAAAGCCTAAAATATCAACGGGGTCGTGCTTCAACGCTTTTTCGGCGCCGGAAATGTTGGCAACAATGACCGAGAGTTGAGTATTGGAAATGGATTTGTCGATATTTTCTACAACTTCGGCAGAATCGGCCATTTGCGGGATGGCTTTTGGTGAGACAAAACTTGCGCAATCCAACACATCAAAACCCACTGCCATCAAGGCATTGATGTAGTCGATTTTCTTTTGTGTGGGGATCATTTCGCCCCAACCTTGCATGGCATCTCTAGGACATTCGGTAAGAAACATGGTTGTTTTTTTTGAATTTCTCAAATATAAGCTATTTTTTTTCGAGTTAAAATCTTGATAATGAATACCAACAACTCTCAACTACCACGCAAAATCCGCAAAGGTTGAAAAAAAACAAACGGATCTATCCATAATCTCTGAGCTGCACCCCGACCTGAGTGGAGCTCTTTTTGGTTTTTGGTTTTCTGAGCATCGTCGAAGGAAACCAAAAACCAAAAAAGCGGGAACGGAGGGCACAATCGAAAGAAAAGCACTGCTTTTATTCACGATTGCGAGCGAAGCTCAGGTGCCCAAATAAAAAAGATGAGCACAACAGTACCCATCTTTTTCAAATTACTTCTGTAAATTTATTTTAAAAATCGTTTTAAGATTTCCACTGCAGATTCTGGGATATTGGTTCCTGGCCCAAAGATGAAATCGGCGCCGTTGTTGTACAAAAATTCGTAATCTTGCTGCGGTATCACACCGCCCACAACAATGGTAATGTCATCGGCTCCTAATTTTTTCAGTTCTTCTACCACTTGTGGCACCAAGGTTTTGTGTCCGGCAGCGAGTGAGGAAACTCCTAGAATATGAATGTCGTTTTCTACAGCCTGCTTGGCTACCTCTTCAGGTGTTTGGAAAAGTGGTGCTACATCGACATCGAAGCCCATATCGGCAAAGGCTGTTGCCACTACTTTCGCTCCTCTGTCGTGTCCGTCTTGTCCCATTTTAGCGACCATCAATCTTGGTCTTCTGCCTTCAGCATCTTCAAACTGTTGGGTAAGCGTTAGGGCCTTTTCGAAAAATTCATTTTTTTGTGCATTCATGGCGTATACTCCAGAAATGGTTTTAATGTTGGCTTTGTATCTACCGAAGCTTTCTTCCATGGCATCGCTCATTTCACCAAGGGTCACTCGTCTTCTTGCGGCTTCTATGCAGATTTCCAAAAGATTTCCTTGACCTGTTTTGGCAGCAGCTCTCAGTTGGTCTAAAATTTCATTAACTGAAACTTCGTTTCTTTCGGATTTTATTTTTTGCAATCTTTCGATTTGTTTTCTTCTCACCTCGGTATTGTCGATGTCCAAAATATCAAACTCTTGTTGTTTCAGTTTGGATTTGAAGGAATTGACTCCGATGATGAACTCTTCGCCGCTGTCAATTTTGGCTTGTTTTTTAGCGGCAGCTTCTTCAATTCTCATTTTAGGAATTCCGGCCTCGATGGCTTTGGTCATACCGCCTTCTTGCTCCACCTCGTCGATGTACTTCATGGCTTCGGTAATCATCTGTTGGGTAAGGGCTTCTACCAAATGACTGCCTCCCATAGGATCGACCACATCACAAATACCGCTTTCTTGCTGAAGAATAATCTGGGTATTTCTTGCAATTTTCGCAGAATAATCGGTTGGCAAAGCAATGGCTTCGTCCAATGCGTTGGTGTGTAAAGATTGTGTGCCACCCAGAGCCGAAGATAGAGCTTCTATCGCTGTTCTGGTGATGTTATTGAAAGGTTCTTGCTCGGTAAGTGACCAACCCGAAGTTTGGGAGTGCGTTCTAAGTGCGAGAGATTTTTGATTCTGCGGATTGAACTGGGTCAGTAAATTTGCCCAAATGGTTCTTGCGGCTCTCATCTTGGCAATTTCCATAAAATGATTCATCCCGATGGCCCAGAAAAAGGACAAACGAGGTGCAAAATCATCGACATTCATCCCGGCTTTTATTCCGGTTCTTACATATTCCAATCCGTCGGCAAGGGTATAAGCCATCTCCAAAACCGGTGTTGCTCCAGCTTCTTGCATGTGGTATCCCGAGATGGAAATGGAATTGAACTTAGGGATATTTTTGGAAGTGTATTCAAATATATCCGCAATGATTTTCATGGATGGTGTTGGTGGATAGATGTAGGTATTTCGTACCATAAATTCTTTCAGAATATCATTTTGAATGGTTCCTGAAAGTAGATTTTGTGCAACACCTTGCTCTTCAGCAGCTACGATATAAAAGGACAAGATGGGCAATACGGCACCGTTCATGGTCATGGAAACGGAAATCTGATACAAAGGGATTTCGTTGAATAAAATTTTCATATCCTCAACCGAGTCAATAGCAACTCCGGCTTTTCCGACATCGCCTACCACCCTGGAGTGATCCGAGTCGTAACCGCGGTGGGTTGCCAAATCGAATGCCACGGAAAGTCCTTTTTGTCCAGCAGCCAAATTTCTTCTGTAAAAAGCATTGGACTCTTCAGCGGTGGAAAATCCGGCATATTGTCGGATGGTCCATGGTTTCTGAACATACATCGTAGAATACGGCCCGCGCAAATAAGGAGCAATGCCGGCAGTCCAAGAATTTTGGGTTAATGGTGCGGAATCTTCTGCTGAATAACTGGATTTCAGTTGCAATCCGTCTTTTTCAAAGTGATACAATTCCGAGGTCGATTTTGTAACTTCTTGAAAGTCTGGATTTTTATCTTTGATGGGATGTCTCATTCTATGCTTTGATTAATCATCGGTAAAAATAGCTTTTTTTTGGGAAATGACTTCTTAGAATTTTTAAGTTAAATAGATGTTAAAATCATATTTTTTCGTTAGCTTAGCTTTACAAAACGCAATAATGCTAAAAAAAACACAACTTTACTTTATTTTTATTTTCCTTTTCATTTCTCAAACGGCTTTTGCACAAAATAAAATTGCGCAAGGAAGGGCTACAAACTCTGAGACCGGCGAGCTATTGCCATACACCCGAGTGGCATTAAAATCGAAAGACGGTAATTTACATTTTACAGAAACCGATGTTGACGGGAAATTCCTAATTGAAAACACGATTAATTTAGATTCTATAATTGTGGAAAAGACGGGTTTTGAAAGATTGGCTTTAGGATATGATCAAGCTTTAAAATTAGAGTTGCATCTCATTCCAAAATCAAACAGCCCCAAGTTAACAAGAAGACAAAAAAAGTTAATAGACCGAGAGAAAAATATTGAGGGCATCACTCTGAAAATGAAAAGAAAAAAATACAGCAATCCTGCTTATGAAATTCTTGAAAAATTTGTTGAAAGAAAGGTAAATAACAATCCGGATAAGTATAAAAGTTATCGTTATGAAAACTACAGCCGAATGGAAATTTCCATGTCGGATTTTGGAGAAAAAATCAAGAAAAAAAAGGTTTACAAAGACATAAAAAATTTAATTGAAAACCAAATCGACTCCAACGAAATTGAAAAAAACAAACTGTCCATTCCCATTTTTGCTTCAGAAAACATCTCAGACATCTACTTCCAAAAAGAACCGGAAAACAAATCGGAAATCATCAAAAAAACAAAAACCAACGGCATTGGCATCGACGACGGGACCTTATTTTCACAGTTGATGTCATCCACTTTCATCAAGTATAATTTTTACAACAATTACATCAGGATTTTAGGAAAAGACTTCATCTCACCGCTCAACGACAATTTCAAAATTCAATACGATTATGAATTGGTTGACAAACATGCTGTCGTGGATGGAGAAAAATACTATGTACTAAAATTCAAGCCGTTTCGAGAATCGGATCTGGCTTTTGAAGGGACGGTCTACATTGCTCACGGTTCTTATGCCTTGTTTAAAATCGATGCTGAAATTAGCCCCAAGGCAAATATCAACTTCATCCACAGTTTGAAAATTCAACAAGAAATGACCAAACTGGACTCCAACGACCAATGGTTTCCGGGGAAAACTCGAGTTATTCTGGAAACTGCAAAACCGGGAAAAGAAAGCTTGGCCGTCTATCTTAAATACTATGCATCTACCAAAAACATTGAAACCGATATTGAAATAGAACCTAAAATTTTTGATGAAAAGATCGTCATTCTAAACGATGCTGAAACCGAAAGTGATGTTTTTTGGAACGAA
Organism: Amniculibacterium aquaticum; assembly: GCF_003852705.1. Lineage (GTDB taxonomy): Bacteria > Bacteroidota > Bacteroidia > Flavobacteriales > Weeksellaceae > Amniculibacterium > Amniculibacterium aquaticum. The sequence continues at coordinate 62,739 of NZ_REFA01000001.1, read as the reverse complement.
AACAGACCCGATTCTTTGAGTGTTTCTGAAAAAACAATGCTGGCAACCATAAGCAAAATAAAAAAACTACCATCGGTAAAGTCGTATTTGGATGTCATCGACCTCCTTATCAACGGGTATTACAAAGTGGGCAAGGTTGGCCTGGGTCCTCTTTTATACACCGTTGGATACAACGATTATGAAGGCACACGGTTGAGAATGGGTTTTCTGACCAACAAATTCTTTAGTAAAAAATGGATTTTGGGAGGTTATGTCAGTTATGGATTTCAGGATCAGGCCATAAAATACGGTGCAAAAGTCGATTACATTTTTTCCAGAGATCCTTGGATACAAGGAGGCATCTCTTACAGTCATGATCTGGGACAAGTTGCTTTTCAGTATGAAGATTTTTCATCCAGAAGAAATGCAATTTTCGATGCTTTCACCAAAAATGGCAGAATGAATTTGAGAAAGCCTTTTTGGCAAGACAGCTACCAGGGTTACCTTCAAGCAGACATCAGCAAAAGCATTACAGGGAAAATCATTCTAAAACACGATACTTTTGATCCTGTATTTCCTTTTTCTTACCAAGAAAATCCTAATACTGAAATTATAAAAACTTTTAACACAACAGAAATTATTGCTGAGACCAGTTGGAAACCGGGAAGACAACATTTGGAATCCGGAAATAATAAGCAAGTAAGCCTAAAAGACAATGTGTACCAACCTACGCTAATCCTTCGATACACCCGTGGGATGAAAAATTTTTTAAATGGGGATTTCAACTACAACAAAGTGCATCTTAACATTCAGCAAATTGTACCCATGGGACTTTTGGGTAGAGGAGAATATTCTTTAACCGCCGGATGGATCCCCAACAAAGTTCCGTATCCTTTGTTGGAAAATCATTTGGGAAATGGCTTTTCATTTTACAACAAATACGCCTTCAACATGATGCGTTTTTTTGAATTCACCAGCAACAAATATGTATCGTTGCAATACACCCAAAATCTCGAAGGACTGATCACCAACAGCCTTCCATTGATCAAAAAATTGAATTGGAGAAACCACATTACCTTCAACTATCTTTTAGGAGATTTGGATCCCTCGTTTGTGAAAAACACTTACCAAAACAACGAAGAATTTAAAAGCCTGAACCGCAAACCGTACATGGAATTGGGCTACGGCATCTCCAATATTTTCAGGTTTTTAAGAATTGATTTCATCCACAGACTGAATCATTTGCACCATTTGAGCAATGGAAAAGCACCGGATAAATTCAGTGTGAAAATTTCAGCCCAAATTAGACTTTAACAAAAAAGGATTGCCGAAAACAGCAATCCTTTTTTTATGGTATCTTGTCGAATATTAATCTTCTTCTCCCTTCATTTTTTCAGCATTTTCAGCCATGATAACCGCATCGATCATTTCACCGATATCACCATTCATATACGCATCCAGGTTATAAATGGATTTGTTGATTCTGTGATCGGTCACACGACCTTGCGGATAGTTGTAGGTCTTAATTTTTGCAGAACGGTCTCCTGTAGAAACCATTGTTTTTCTTTGTGCAGCAATATCACCCACCACTTCTTGCAATTTGATATCGTACAATTTTGCTCTAAGCATTTCCATAGCCAATTCTCTGTTGGCCAACTGCGATCTTGCTTGCTGACAAACCACCACAAGTCCTGAAGGCTTGTGTGTCAGCTGTACTTTGGTTTCCACTTTATTTACATTCTGTCCACCGGCACCTCCCGATCTGGAAGTCTGCATTTCGATGTCGGCTGGATTAATTTCTACATCCACTTCTTCCGCTTCGGGTAAAACTGCGATGGTAATGGCTGAAGTATGCACCCTACCTTGAGATTCGGTTTCTGGGACTCTCTGTACACGGTGCACACCGGACTCGAATTTCATAATTCCGTACACGCCTTCACCTTCCACTTTCATCACCAATTCTTTATAGCCTTTTGTCGCTTCGTTGCTATCGGTCACTTCATGCTTCCAACCTTTGGTTTTGAAAAACATGGAGTACATTCTGTAGATGTCTTCCACAAAAATTGCTGCTTCATCGCCCCCTGTTCCTGCACGCAATTCGACAATTACATTCTTGTCATCGGCAGGATCTTTCGGGATCAAAAGTACTTTTAGCTCTTCTTCCAAAGCCGGAATTTTTTCTAAAGCTTCGTTTTTTTCCATTTTTGCCAAATCCACAAAATCTTTATCCGAACCATCAGCGATAATTTCGTCGGATTCTTCAATGGTGTTCAAGGCCGACATGTATTCATCAAAAACTTTTACAATTTTCCCCAAATCACTATATTCTTTATTGAGTTGGGAATATCTTTTTTGATCGGTAATTACATCGGGTTGAATGATTAAATCCGCTACTTCGTTGTAGCGTTGTTTTATGGCTTCTAATTTTGGAATTAATGACTTAGACATCGTAGATTTTTTGTGCTTGCAAAGATAGTGATTTTAAAAAAAGAAAAATCAGTTTCTAAAGAAATAGAAACTGATTTTGAAATATATTGTTTTGCTTGGATATCCCTTTTCCGAAATTAAGGTGAAAAAGAGATGACACCAAATTAATGATGACCGTGGATAAAAGGTCCGTCGCCTTTAGGATTGGTATAGATAACTTCCAAACCTTGTTCTGGCAAAGTTTTTCTTCTTACTTCTTCTGGGTCGAATGCTTTAGTTTTACCAAAATATTCTGCCAAACCTTGGGTTAACCACAATGGGATAATCCAACCAAAGAACATAAAAATACACCAAAAACCAACCATAAACATGACTAGAAAATATACAGTCCACAGGAACTGATAAAAAGGCCAAAATGCTGACAACATCATATTCTTATTATTTTAGGCAAAAGTAAATTATTTTTTATTGTCGGACAAACTTTTTAAAGTGATTTTTGTCCGAAATTATTGATTTTTTCAATCGTATTTTAATGTGCAATACTTGCAAAGAAATCATTTCCTTTGTCATCCGTGATGATGAATGCCGGGAAATTTACAATTTCTATCTTTCTTACGGCTTCCATTCCCAACTCTTCAAAGTCCACAACTTCTACCGATTTTATATTTTCTTTCGCTAAGATTGCAGCCGGTCCACCGATGGATCCCAAATAGAAACCACCGTGTTTCTTACACGCATCGGTCACCTCTTTGCTCCTATTCCCTTTGGCAAGCATGATCATACTTCCTCCATTCGCCTGGAATTCATCTACATAAACATCCATTCTACCCGCAGTGGTTGGCCCGAAGCTTCCAGAAGGCATTCCTTGAGGAGTTTTTGCTGGTCCGGCATAATAAATCGGGTGATTTTTAAAATACTCCGGCATGGGTTTGCCACTGTCCAACAATTCTTTAATTTTTGCATGGGCTATATCTCTGGCGACGATCAATGTTCCGTTCAGCTTCAGTCTCGTCTTGATTGGGTATTTCGAAAGTTCAGCCAAAACTTCAGCCATTGGTCGATTAAGATCTATGCTTACCGGTTCTTCCAAATGAGGTGCTGTTGCTGGTAAAAACTTCTTAGGCTCGGTTTCTAATTGTTCTAGGAAAATTCCGTCTTTGGTAATTTTTCCTTTGATATTTCTATCGGCTGAACAAGATACTCCCATCCCCACAGGACAAGAAGCTGCATGTCTTGGCAAACGGATCACTCGAACATCGTGCGTCAGGTACTTGCCTCCGAACTGTGCTCCGATGGAACTTTCTTGACAAATTTTTTGCACTCTTTGTTCCCACTCCACATCGCGGAAAGCCTGGCCACCCATATTTCCTTCTGTTGGCAAATGGTCGAAATATCCGGCACTTGCTTTCTTCACGGCAGCAAGATTGGCTTCGGCAGAAGTACCACCGATTACGATAGCCAAGTGGTACGGAGGACAAGCCGCCGTTCCCAAATCCATAATTTTCTCTTTTACAAATTCTTCCAAAGACTTATCGTTCAATAACGACTTGGTTTTCTGGTACAAAAAGGTTTTGTTGGCAGAGCCACCGCCTTTTGCTAAAAATAAAAACTTATACGCATTGCCTTGTTCTGCATAAATGTCAATTTGAGCAGGAAGATTGGAACCCGAATTTTTCTCATCAAACATCGTTAATGGCACGACTTGAGAATAACGAAGGTTTTCGTTTTGATAAGTATTGTAGATTCCTTTTGAGATCCATTCGGCATCATTGACACCGGTGTACACATTTTCTCCTTTTTTGGCCATACAAATTGCCGTACCTGTATCTTGACAAGATGGCAAAGCACCCTCGACGGCTACCGCTGCGTTTTGCAACAAGTTGTACGCCACAAAACGATCGTTATCCGTAGCTTCAGGATCGTCGATGATGTTTTTTAATTTTTGTAAATGAGCAGAACGAAGCATAAAGGAAACATCTTTCATGGCGTGTTCGGCCAGCATTTCCAAACCTTTTGGGTCAACGGTTAAGATTTCTCTATTGCCAATTTGTTCTACTTTTACATAGTCCGAACTTAATTTTTTGTATTGGGTATCGTCTTTTAGAATAGGATACGGATCCTGGTATGAAAATTCCATTTTTTATTTTTTATTTTTGAGGTGTAAATTTAATGATTTTTTAGCAAGTAGTTCCTCATACTTTCCAGTCTTAATTGGTCTTTAGATTTTTAATGATTTTCGTTCAGATCTTGTGCAATCAACCAGGCTTCGCTCCAACATGCTTGAAAATTAAACCCTCCGGTAACCGCATCAATATTAAGTACCTCACCAGAAATATAAAATTTATTCAAATTTTTCGACATCATATTTTTGAAGTTAACTTCCTTCAAATCCACACCTCCGGCAGTTACAAACTCGTCCTTGAAGGTAGATTTGCCATTGACTTTAAATTTCTTTTGACAAATGTTTTCCAAAATGGACTGCATTTCTTTTTTGTTCAACTGTGAGATTTGCTTCTCAGGATTAACTTTAGAAATCTCTAAAATTTTCGACCAAAACCTTTGCGTAACCGAAAAAATCCGACATTGTGCAATCTGCTTTTTGGAATGTGCTTCTCGATATTCATTTAACAATTCTTCAGCTTCGCTGATGTTTGTTGAAATAAAATTGACTTCTATTTCAAATTGATAGTTAGACGCATGAAGCTCTCTGGCTTTCCAAGCGGACAATTTTAAAATTGCAGGTCCCGACAATCCCCAATGGGTGATCAAAAGCGGTCCTGCTTCCTCTGTTTTTAAACTTTTAATTCGTATTTCTGAATTTTCAAAACTGGTTCCTGGAAGGTCTTTCAGCAAATCGTCTTTTATGTTAAAAGTAAATAAGGACGGTACGGCATTCACCATTTTTAATCCCAAATTCTCCAATATTTTTAAAGACTTGGGTGCCGATCCGGTTGCAAAAACCACGAAATCAGGTGTAAAATCTCCGTTATTGGTTGCAATCCGATACTGAGAATCAATCTTAACAATTTCTTTGACTGTCGTTTGGGTCAAAACTCTCACTTTTCGTTTTTCCACTTCGTTCATCAGGCAATTGATAATGGTTTGCGACGAATTGCTGACCGGAAAGACACGATTGTCGTCTTCAATTTTCAATTCGACACCTCGATTAGAAAACCACTCCATGGTATCACCAGGCTGAAATTTAGAAAAGACAGAAATCAATTCCTTGTTTCCTCTTGGATAAAATTTAACCAAATCCCGAGGGTCAAAACACGCATGACTCACATTACAGCGACCACCACCAGAGATTTTCACCTTTTGTAAAACTTCTTTTTGTTGTTCTAAAATGATAATTTCAAATTTTGAATGATCCAAATTGGCTGCACAAAAAAAACCAGATGCTCCACCTCCAACAATGACAACGCTTTTCTTTCCCATAAAATTTAGTATAGTTTGCAAAATTACAGTTTTTCAATCGTTTCTATTTTCTTAAATTTGAACTTTATATTTTGATTTCAAAACAATCCTAAAAAAACCTATAAAATGTCGGTTTACTATCATCCTTTTGACATTCGCTGGAGCGATTTGGACGCCAATTTCCATCTTGGAAATTCGGTTTATGTAGAATATTGTGCACATGCGCGGATGGCTTTTATGCAAAAAAATGGATTGAGCCTAAAAGCTCTGAGCCAATGGGGAATTGGGCCCGTGATTTTACACGAAAGACTTTCTTTTTTTAAAGAAATACACTTTGGTCAAGAAATTTTTGTGAGTGTAGAAATCAATGGTGTCTCAGAAGACGGAGGCATTTACAGATTCGAACACAAATTCTACTCCAAAGACGGCGTGCATCGTGCTACTGCAGAAGCAATCGGAGTTTGGATTGACACCAAAATTAGAAAATCCACCGTCCCGAACGAAGAAATTGTAAGCGTAATGGAAAATTTCAAATCCAAAAACTGTTCAGTTTTGACCAAAGAAGATTTGAAAAATTTACCTTTCAAACCCGAGAATATCGATCCTTCCCAACTTTTAAATCAAGAAAAATGTTCAAATTAAAACTCCCAACCGACCCAAGATGGGCCAACATTGCAGAAGGTAACCTGGAAGAAATCTTGACCGATCATGCTTGGTGCGAGCAAAAAGCAGCCACCAACGCTATTGGACTGATTACCATGTTGCCGGAATATCCTGAAATTGTAACCGAACTCCTTGCCATTGCACAAGAAGAATTGGACCATTTCAACCAGGTGCATGAGATTATCCTGAAAAGAGGTTACAGCTTTGGCAGAACCCGAAAGGACGATTATGTAAACGAACTGGTCAATTTTATACAAAAAGGGGGCAATAGAAACGATTTGATTATCGACAAAATGCTTTTTGCTGCGATGATTGAAGCCAGAAGCTGCGAGAGATTCAAGGTGTTGACTGAAAACATAAAAGACGAAGAGCTGAAAGTTTTTTACAAAGAATTGATGATTTCTGAAGCCAATCACTACACCACATTCATTGGTTTTGCCAGACAACTTGGCGATCCTGAAAAAGTAAACAAACGATGGGAAGAATGGCTGGAATACGAAGCTAAAGTCATACAATCCTACGGAAACAAAGAAACCATACACGGATAATTGATGAAAAAAAATAATTTAGATTCTCTATTTAACACCTTTTTCAAAGCCTTTTTACACGGATTGGCCATCATTGGGCCTATCGGTCTGACGGTTTTTGTAATATGGTCGATCATTTCGTCCATCGACAACATGATCCCTTCCGTGGCTAAGGAAATCCCTGGACTGGTCTTTGTATCTGCCATTTTAATAACCGCCTTTTTAGGTTTTTTAGCAAATAAATTTGTATTTGGTAAGTTTATTTTCGAACAATTGGACTTACTTTTAGAAAATACTCCCGGTGTAAAACACATCTACACCCCAACCAAAGATGTGATGAGCTCTTTCGTAGGCGATAAAAAGAAATTCAACCATCCGGTTTGGGTAAAAACCAATGAAAATCCAGAGATCTGGAGAATAGGATTTCTGACACAACCCGAGATGTCAGCGGTAGAGAAAGAAAATTTTGTAGCCGTTTACCTTCCACATTCGTACGCCATTTCTGGGTGGGTCATTGTTACCGATGCCAAAAACACCAAGCCCGTTGTTGGGATGACTGCCGCTTCGGCCATGAAATTTGCAGTTTCTGGAGGTGTCGCAGGTTTCCATGCTGCAGAAAAGGAACACCACGAAAGTTCTGAAACAACGAACTAGTTACAACATCAACAAAACAACAAAACCTAGAAAAAGCTTCTAGGTTTTGTTGTTTTTATGGAAATCAATAAATTTAAATCTTAGATAACAAAGTTCTAAAGTTTACTTTTTCGTCTATAATTCTTCTTAAATCAGAAATTGGCACTCTCACTTGTGTCATGCCGTCTCTTTCTCTTAAAGTTACGGTGTTGTCTTGTAAAGAATCGTGATCCACAGTAATGCAGAACGGAGTACCAATGGCATCCTGTCTTCTGTATCGTTTTCCGATGGCATCTTTTTCTTCATAATATACATTAAAATCAAATTTTAATTCGTCGTAGATTTTTGAAGCCAATTCCGGAAGTCCATCTTTTTTCACCAAAGGAAGAATCGCCGCTTTTACTGGAGCCAATGCCGGTGGCAATGCCAAGACAACTCTTTCTGATCCATCTTCCAACACTTCGTTTTTCAAACAATGCGAAAGCAAAGCCAGAAACAACCTGTCCAAACCAATGGAGGTTTCTACAACGAAAGGTGTGTAGGTTTCGTTTCTTTCCGGATCAAAATACTGAAGTTTTCTACCCGAATGTTTTTCATGAGCCGAAAGGTCAAAATTGGTTCTGGAATGTATTCCTTCCAATTCTTTGAAGCCGAATGGGAATTTGAACTCGATATCGGCGGCCGCATTGGCATAATGTGCTAATTTTTCGTGATCGTGGAATTTATAGTTTTCCTGACCCAATCCTAGAGCCAAGTGCCAGTTTAATCGTTTTGTTTTCCAGTTTTGATAATACTCAAGCTCGGTTCCTGGAGGTACAAAAAATTGCATTTCCATTTGCTCAAACTCACGCATTCTGAAAATAAATTGTCTTGCAACGATCTCATTTCTAAATGCTTTACCAATCTGGGCTATCCCAAAAGGCAATTTATGTCTGGATGTTTTTTGTACATTTAAGAAATTAACAAAAATACCTTGTGCCGTTTCTGGTCTTAGATAGATGTCCGAAGCCGAGTCTGCCGAAGCTCCCAATTTGGTCCCAAACATCAGGTTAAACTGTCTTACTTCGGTCCAATTCTTAGAGCCTGTATCCGGGTCCGCAATTTCCAATTCTTCGATTAAAGCCTTAACATCAGCCAGATCTTCTTTTTCAAGAGACTGTGCCATTCTAGAAAGTATATTTTTTTGCTTTTCTCTGTACTCCATCACACGAGGGTTGGTACTTTCGAACTGAGCTTTATCAAAAGCGTCACCAAATCTTTTGGCTGCTTTTTCAATTTCTTTTTGAGCCTTATCTTCTAATTTTGCACAATAGTCTTCGATCAAAACATCGGCTCTAAATCTTTTTTTGGAATCTTTATTGTCAATCAAAGGATCGTTGAAGGCATCGACATGTCCGGAGGCTTTCCATGTGGTTGGATGCATCAAGATTGCAGAGTCTATCCCCACAATATTCTCGTTCATTTGCACCATGGATTTCCACCAATATTGTTTGATGTTGTTTTTTAGTTCGGCACCATTCTGACCGTAGTCGTACACCGCGGAAAGTCCGTCATAAATTTCGGAACTTGGAAATATAAAGCCGTATTCTTTTGCGTGGGAAACCACATTTTTAAAAACATCTTCCTGCTTAGCCATAAAATCTTGATTTTAGTATGCAAAAGTAGGAAATTTTAAAGAAATTTTCTAAGATAAATGTTGGTTAAAAACCTGAACCATCAACTCACCAATGCGTCATAATCGTACCCGGCTCTTAGCAAAGCTCTTTTAGCAGCCTCCAAAGCGATAGGAGCATCGTTATGAGGATGTACAGGCACAGGAGTTACGGCACGCAACTGATCCAGCAGTGCTTGAGTTTCGTGGTGGGTCAGTTTTTCACAAGCCTCGTACATGCCGCCATGCTTTTCTTCGACCTCATCGTGGATATCCAAGACATGCATTAAGACCTTAACAATTTCTGGTGTTGGCGATGGCACCAGCAAAGCCGTAATGGCACCGTGCTCCAACCTTAGCTGTGGAGCAAATGGTAGTGGTACATTGTTGTTGGCTTTTTGGGCGGCTAGAAAAAATATTTTCTCCTCCATTTTAATATGGGTAAGTAAACCCACTCGGAATTGGCTGTACAAATCCATGTCGATATTCGACAGATCTGCAATGGCACTATCTAGAATGCTTTCTAACCGTCGATGGTCTTTGGTAAAAAAATCGTGAAGCTCTTGGTTCATGTGTGCAATTTAAAATGTGAATAACGACCGATCAAAAGTAAAACTTTTTAATAGAAAAGAAGTGTAAATTGTTTTGAAAATTTCTCTTATAATTCAATTTTCCAGAGATCCCTCTCGCTGGTGCGAGTGTCCCACTCGTACCTATAAACAATAAGAAATGAGTAGAAAGTATATATTCAAAGAAAAAGAAGAAGCTTATTTTATTAGCTTTGCCACTGTGTTTTGTTGGACACGAGCAAGATACTCGCGCCAGCAGGAGGATACCCTGAATTTTATGGATGTGAAGAATGAAGCCTATGAGCTTGAGAAAGAATATTGTGCTAAATTTTACTTTACTTCTGTTGGAGTATTTTTTGTAATAAGATATTTTGATTTTGGACTAATTCTGATATATTGTTTTGGTTATCCGTAATTTTTTGTATAATTTCGTCCGAGATGGTATAATTGAAAGTTGGATTTGGTGAATTTATTACATTTGGACTATTGTTAAAGGTATTGTTGTTTTGGTTGATATTTTTTTCTTCTTCCATGAGTTCATCTTTACTAATGTTGTAAAAATTGCAAATGGTAGAAATGTTTTGGAAATTGGGTTTTGCAATATCGTTTTCCCATTTACCATACGCAGTTTTCGACACGCCTAATTCCAATGCAACGCCTTCTTTGGTGAGATTTTTTGCAATACGAAGATTATGAAGTTTTTTACCTAGTGCCATCTTATTTTTTTAGCAAATGTAAAAAAATAAACTTTAGTGTCCCAAAAATAAACTTTAGTTGTCGTTTTATTTTATTTCACAATTTATATTTGTCTTGTCAATAATGACAAAATAACACAAAATATTTTTATTATGAAAAAGTTAGAAAAGTTGGAGAACTATAAACTACAAAGCGAAAAGCTAAATGGTGTAATCGGTGGTGAGGGAGGTCCTGCCCCGTCCTTTATTGCTGCTCCGACCTATACAAGTGGAGGTGAAAGATGTGATGCGGATTTTTTTGGTAATTGCTATACATATACATACACCGGAGATGTAGTAAGTGAGGGACATGTAGTGTACATCAATGATAAAATCACGAATACCCCTTGTAATTAATTATGAGAGGCAGAAATGCCTCTCTTTTATTTATTTAAAAATGAGAAAAATAATATTACTATTTACTTTTTTTTCTTTTTCCTGCTTTTACTCACAAAATTATGAGTTAAAAAATCCGATTTTGCTTCAATATTATGAAAAAATTAATAGTGCAGAAGAATTTATATTGGAAAACAAATTAGATTCTGCACTTGTAAATTACAAAAGTGCTTTCAGTATTTTCAAAAATCCACATGCGGTGGATATTTACAACAGTCTGAAAGTTGCTATAAAAACAAAAGATAATAAATGGGTAGAAGAAAAATACCAATTACTAAAATGTATGGGGTATAGTTTTGATGATGAATTTTTAGCACAAAATGAAGATTTACAAAAAATAAAAAAAGATGATTGTAAAATCAAAATAAATTTTTCTTTGAAAAAGTCATTTGATTCTTTATTTGTAATCGACCAGCATTATAGAAATTTATCCATTGGAGACTACACAAAATATAAAAAAGAAATAACGACTAGTGACAGTATTGCTGCTACAAAATTATTGAAACTTATACAAAAAAATGGTTTCCCAAATGAATATGATATTGGAGTAAATTCTTTTAAAAATAATCCATTAATCCACCAGTTTTATTATATTATTTGGCATCAAGCACAAAAAAATAAATATAGCCCACAGCAAGTCAATTTTTCAAAAGAAATAGAAAAGGCTCTTAATAATGGAAAAATAACACCATATATTGCAGGTTTTTTAATAGATTTAAACGATGGGACTAATAATTTTCATACTGAAGCTTTTGCTCCTCATGGTTTTGTTATAGGTGATGTTACACATGCTGTCACAATGATAAAAGCAGGAAATACCGATGAATGTTGCTATATTACAAAATACTACTTTCCCGAAAATAGAAACCAAAGTATTGATGAAAAAATTGAACATACTAATATATCTAGAAAAAAAATTGGTCTAAATAATATAATGTCTGAAAGTAAAAAAAGCCTTTTTTTATTAAAAAATAATGATTTTATTTTTCCAACACAAAAAACAATAATACATGCAGTTTCAACAAATGAAGATGTAGATGAATGGAAGAAAAGACTATACCTGATAAAAATAGAATAATACTAGTAATTTCAGTAGATAACGATACTATTACAGATGAGATATGTAGATGGTTATCGTATCAAAATAAGCAGTTTTTAAGGTTTAGTGAAAACATGCTTATCAACTCTTTATATTTTGATTTTCAAAAAGATAATTATCTAGTTTCAATTGATGATGAAATACTAAATCTGAATGAAGTAACATCTGTCTATTATAGGAATGGCGTGGTATCATATAAAAAAATAGATCAAGACATAGATTTGAATTTAGCAAAGTTTTATAATTCTGAAATTAAGGAAACGATACATTTTATTTTTTATTATTTATCCCAATTAGGTGTAAAAATTTATGGAAATTTATCCCAAAAAAAAGTTAATAAACTTGAAGTGCTTCACAAAGCAAAACAATTAGGCTTTATTACACCAGAAAGTATTATTACAACCGAGTTAACAATAGTTGAAAATATCGTAAATTCTAAAAAATCAATTATAACTAAATCGATTTCTGAAGTACAACCAGTGTTTGTCGAAACTGGCATGTATCTTAATTATACTAAAGAAGTGTATTTAAGCGATTTAGAAGGGAAAAATCAAAACTTAATTCCTACACTTTTACAAGAGAAAATAAATAGAGAATATGAGATTAGAGTTTTCTTTTTTCAAAAAAAAATATGGTCTGTTGCTTGTTTTGATTCTACCGAAGAAATTGATAATAGAAAAGGGAAAGAAATCACAAAAAAATATTCTATCTATGAATTACCTCAAAGTATAAAAAACAACATTTATAAACTTTCTAATTCATTAGGTTTGATGTGTGGTACTTTGGACTTTATAAAATCAAAAGATAAATATTATTTTTTAGAAATAAACCCATTAGGTCAATTTCACAACATTAGTATTCTTGGAAATTTCCAAATTGAAAAATATATTGCTGATTTGTTATAAGTCTTAAACGATACAGCAACACTAAAATTTGTATTTATTTTTGATTTGTTCAAAGATTTAAAAAAAGTATCTTCTATGAAAAAAAACAATATTGATATTAAAGGAATTTCATTTACATTACAAGAATGGAAGCTTTGTGGTAATATTAACACAGTTAAATATACTAAAAATACGGTAATTAAGAGTAATAATACTAAAATATTCCGTTCAAACAAATATTACTCTCTAATATATTAATCTATGTTTTTGAAAATACACGACTCTGTAAACATTACAAAAGGCGTTAAAAAATCGCTTATATATGATACTGATAATGGTTTTTTGCAATTTATACCAAATACTATGTTAAATATCATATTAAATCAAAAAACTAATTATTCTGTTCTTAAAGAAAAAATAAATGATGAAGATTACATTATAATTGAAGAATACATTAATTTCATAACCGATAACAATTTGGGATTTTTTGTTGAATCAGAAGAAGAACTTAATAAATTTGTATACAAGCCGTATTTTGTTGAGAGTCCTAGTAATATTGAATATTTTATTATTGATTTTAAAAATAGTGATTTTTTCAACAAAAGTCTTATAAACGAAATAATATTTTCGAAAATAAAATATATACAACTAAGATTTTCAAATCAATTAAACTATACTGAAATTAGTGAAATATTAGAAAATTTAAAACTTCTGAACGATTCTTGTGTTAATGAAATTTCAATCATTTTGAAATATAGTGACGAATTATTTCGATACTTCACAGAAAATAAAGGAATTATCACAAGTAAATTATTGGATATTGTCTTTCATTCAGGAAGTGAAAAATATCATAAGGAGTTTTCAAGTATAAGAATAAATATTATTGAAAATATTATTTTTATTCCAGAAAGTTGCGGAAGTGTCTTACCCAAAAATTTTAATTTAAACCGTACATTCTCACTTGAATCAATGTGTAAAAACTCCTGCCTTCACAAAAAAATTTCTATAGATGCAGAGGGTAATATTCGCAATTGTCCAAGTATGCCACAAAGCTTTGGCAATATAAAAGATACTACACTAGAAGAAGCACTTAATCATAAAGATTTCAAAAAATATTGGAACCTTACCAAAGATAGAATAGAAGTCTGTAAAGATTGTGAGTTTCGCTACATCTGTACAGATTGCAGAGCTTACACAGAAAGAACCCATACAGACAAAGATGGTTTGGATACATCTAAACCATTGAAATGCGGTTACAATCCATATACAGGAGAATGGGAAGAATGGAGTACAAATCCTCTAAAACAAAAAGCCATACAATATTACGGTATGCAAGATTTGGTAAAAAAATAATGAAACCCTTTCCCAACTACCTTCAACCCGACACCAAAGACTGCGGACCTACTTGTTTACGGATTATTGCCAAGTATTACGGCAAAACCATGCCTTTACAAGAAATTCGTAATCTTTCAGAAACTACTCGTGAGGGAAGCTCTTTGTTAGGGCTAAGCGAAGCTGCCGAGAAAATGGGTTTCAGGAGTTTGGGAGTGCAGATAGATTTCAAAACTTTGGTAGAAGAAGTACCCCTGCCTTGTATTGTACATTGGGACAAGCAACATTTTGTAGTGGTGTATGATGTTGTACAAAGTAAAAAGTATAAAGTAAAAAGTAAAAAAGACAAGGTAAAAAGAGAACAACAGCGTGGTAATTTATATGACACGACCGATTGTACAATAAAAATTTCCGATCCCAGTTACGGTCTTATTACCTACACCCAACAAGAATTTCTGAAACGATGGATAGGCGAAAACGCCAACGAAAATACCGAAGAAGGTATCGCCTTGCTACTAGAAACCACCCCTGCTTTCTCCAAAAACGAGTTGGACAATACTGAGGACAAAGCTAGTTTTTCTTTCCTGTTTCGGTATTTGTTTCGTTACAAATCGTTGTTGTCGCAATTGGCAATTGGCTTATTGGCAGGGAGTTTGCTATCGCTCATCGTACCATTTCTTACCCAGAGTATTGTAGATGTGGGCATACAAAACCAAGACCTCAATTTTATCTACCTGGTATTGTTGGCACAGCTCATGCTTTTTGTAGGTAGGACAGGTCTGGAAGTTATCCGTGGTTGGATTTTCCTGCATCTATCTACCCGTATTAATATTTCCATACTCTCGGATTTTTTTATCAAACTCATGCGTCTGCCTATCAGCTTTTTCGATACTCGTATGACTGGCGATATTATGCAAAGGATTAACGACCACCACAGGATAGAGCAATTGCTAACCAGCTCTTCCCTCAATACTTTGTTTTCTTTGGTTAATTTGTTAATTTATTCCGTTATATTGTTGTTTTACAATTACTTGTTGTTTTTGGTCTATATTGCAGGTGCTACACTTTATACCATTTGGATTTTGTTTTTCCTAGGTAAAAGAAAAGAGTTGGACTACAAGCGGTTTTCGCAGGTTTCGCAAGAACAAAGCAAGGTAATAGAACTGATAAACGGAATGCAGGAAATAAAAATGCACAACGCCGAAAAACAAAAAAGATGGAGTTGGGAGTTTCTGCAAATACGACTTTTCAAATTAAGGATAAAATCCCTTTCTTTGGAGCAATGGCAATCGGTGGGAGGTAATTTTATTAACCAAATAAAAGATATTTTGGTAAGTTTTCTCTCGGCAAAATTGGTGCTCAGTGGTAATCTTACCCTAGGTATGATGCTCTCGGTACAGTACATTATCGGGCAACTCAACAGTCCTCTATTGCAATTGGTGGATTTTGTACGCCAAACTCAAGATGCCAAAATATCCCTAGAAAGGCTAAAAGAAATACACGATAAAACCGATGAAGAAAATGCAGAAGAACAATACCTATCCGAAATACCGAAAAAAGATATTGTAATCTCCAATCTCGCTTTTCGATACACAGGAGCCGACCAATTTGTTTTCGAAAACCTAAACCTTGTTATACCTTACCAAAAAACCACCGCCATAGTTGGTGCTAGTGGTAGCGGAAAAACTACCTTGCTAAAACTTCTAATGAAATTTTACCAACCCAACCAAGGCGAAATAAAATTAGGTAATACCCAACTGAAAAACATTTCTCCCAGAGCTTGGCGAGATCATTGTGGTGTGGTAATGCAAGAGGGATATGTTTTTAATGATACCATTGCCCAAAACATAGCCATTGGCGAAGATAATATCGATAAAAACAAACTGAAAAAAGCCGTAGAAATTGCCAACATAAAAGATTTTATAGAAGAACTCCCGCTAAGTTACAATACCAAAATTGGAAATGAAGGGATTGGGATAAGTGGTGGACAAAAACAACGACTTTTTATTGCAAGAGCAGTGTACAAATCACCGGAAAATATTTTCTTTGATGAAGCAACCAGTTCTCTCGATGCCAATAACGAAAAAGTAATTATGCAAAATCTAGAACAATTTTTTCTTGGCAAAACTGCTGTTGTTATCGCCCATAGACTTTCAACCGTGAAAAATGCCGACAATATAATTGTGCTGGACAAAGGAAAAGTGGTAGAACAAGGTAACCACAGAGAACTTGTCGCACAAAAAGGCGAATATTATAGATTAATAAAAAACCAATTAGAACTTGGAAACTAACCGAGATATACTAGACAATATCCAACTTCGTTCGGAAGAAGTACAAGACATTCTTTCGCAACCACCTCATTGGCTTATCCGTTGGGGAAACACCATACTTCTAGCAATACTTGTTATGGTTATCATGATGAGTTGGTTCATAAAATATCCGGAATTTGTACCTGCACCCATCATCATCACCACCGAAAATGCACCGGAAAAACTACTTGCCAAAACCACAGCCAAAATAGAAAAAATATACATTGCTAACCAACAAATGGTGGACAAAAACCAAATAATGATGGTGCTGCAATCTTCGGCTAATTACCAAGATGTACTCCTGCTGAAAAATATTTTAGACGATATGCAAACTGGCAATGTAGCCAATTTTCCTCTGAACAAAACCTCGCACCTAAAACTAGGAGAATTGCAAATGGACTACAATGTTTTTGCTAAAGCCTTGCAAGAAGAAAAATCTTTTCAAAAACTACAACCCTACTCTCCCGAACAACTTGCAATTTCCCAAAACGAAGCGGAAACCAAAACTAGGATGGCAACACTACAACAACAATTGGGGTTGGAACAAACAAAATTTCAATTGTCCAAAAAAAATTATGACCGTAGCCAACATCTTTTCGAGCAAGGTGTACTATCTGCACTAGAAATGGAAAACGAAAAAATAAAAATTCTACAAGAAGAACAAAATGTTAGAAACCTACAACTGTCGGTATCACAAACACAGGAAACCATTAGCAATCTGTATAAAAACAAAAGCAATACCCATAATACTTTACAAAAAGATGTACTGAACTACCAATTACAAAGTACACAATCGTTGGAGCAACTTAGGAAATCTTTGAAACAATGGGAACTCAACTATCTCATCACCTCATCTACCAAAGGTAAGGTTAGTTACCAACAAATGTGGGGCGAAAACCAAATGGTAAAATCCGGAGATGCTATATTTACCATTTTGCCTAGTGAAAACCAAAGATTGGTAGGCAGAATGTTTGTCCCGGCAACCAATGCCGGAAAAATTGTAAACGGAGAAAAGGTACTGATAAAACTAAATAATTTCCGATACCAAGAATACGGTATTGTCCAAGGCACGGTACAAAATATGGCATTGTCTCCGGACGAAAAAGGAAATTATTTTGTGGAGGTTATCCTGCCCAAAGGTTTGCATACTTCTTATAATAAAACGCTTACTTTCGACAAAGAACTAAGTGGAAATGCCGAAATTGTAACCCAAGATTTGCGATTATTACAAAGACTTTTTTATCAATTCAGAAAATTATTAGGATACCAAGCTTGATGTTTAAAATGAATTTAAAATTATGTATTATCCTATTTTTTTTAATGATTTCCAAACGAATATCATCGCAAAAATTGTGGACGCTTGAGGATTGCATCAGCTATGCGGAAAACAATAATTTGAGAATAAAGCAATCCAAAATAAATATAGAAGCACAAGAAAATATACTCAAAATTTCGCAAAAAGATTATCTCCCAACTGTCGGTATTTCCGCTAACGGTAGCATGAATTTTGGGCAAAATGTGCTATTGGGAACTTTACAGAGAAACGATAATTTTTCGCACAACCTTTCTGCCAATGCAAGTATAAACTTATACAACGGTGGGAGAATTTCTAAAACAATAGCTAAAAACAAGTCCGATTATTCCGTTGCCCAATACGATTTCGAAAACACGAAGTACGAAATAAATTTGCAGCTCATACAAAATTTTCTACAAATACTTTTACAAAAAGAGATTTACAAAATAAATTTGGAAGCCAAAAACTACGCTCAAAAAATGTACGAAAAAACAAGGCTTACAACCGAAGCTGGTATTACTTCAAAAGCTATAGAGCAAGAATCTTACGCCGAAATGATACGAAAAAACCAATTGTTGGAAAACGCTATTAATGAAATAGACAAAGCTAAGTTGCAACTAACCTCACTGTTGCAATTAGAAAATTATCAGGATTTTGATGTTTCGGATTTACTAGAATCATCTGATTACACAATGCAAAATACTGATATAGAAAAACTTATTGCAGAAGCCTATCGTAACAATCCAAGTGTACAAGCTGCAAAGCAAAAAATACAATCCGCAAAGCAACAAACAGAAATTAGCAAAACCAACTATCTTCCTTCCGTAACACTTACCTCGGGTGTCGGTTCTTTTTTCTTTCAATATTTCAATAAAGATTTCAATAGTTCTGTACCTTTTTGGCAACAGTACAACAATAATTTTGGTCAGCAAATTGGGGTTTCTGTAAGCGTACCTGTTTTCAACAAAGGAAATGCAAAATTACAGCAACAACAAGGATACATCAATCAAAAAATTGCAGAAAATAATTTGGAAATTACCAAACAACAACTTCGGTCGAATGTACAAAAAAGCTATTTGGATTACGAGTCTAAACTGAAAAATCATAAGGCAATTTTAGCTTCGATGGAAGCTACACAATTGTCGTTTTCTTACGCCGAGAAAAGTTTTTTGGCAGGAAAAATCAACATTTATGAACTCAACACTGCGAAAAATAATCTGATGTCTATTGAAGGAAACTTGGCACAATCCAAATATAATTTAATTTTTGGTCGTTTCATTTTAAATTATCTAGTCTATTTCAAAACCATGAATTAACTTATGTTCTTTTAAGGAATATTTTACCCAATGATGTAATCATCTTATTTTTAAAAGCTTAATGTTTTGTTGCATTTAATTTCACCCATAAACAATAAGAAATAAATAGAAAGTATAAATTCAAAGAAAAAGATGGAGCTTATTTTATTAGCTTTACCACTGTGTTTTGTTGGACACGAGCAAGATGCTCGTGCAAGCAGGGGGAATAACGACCAATCAAATTTAAATCTTTTCCTTGAAAATCGTTTATTCTATGTTCATAAATTATATCATTGTAAAATTCTATCATAATCGTTGGAAGCTGACTGTATAAATCTTTAATTTTGTGAAACTTTTTTTCGATGTACAAAAGCATTATTCGTCCGTTACTTTTTAAATTAGATCCAGAACAAGCTCACCATTTAACCTTTTCTCTTTTGAAAAACTTTGGTTTTATGGCCAAACTTTTCTTACCAAAACCCGTTGAAAGCAAAAAATTGGAGCGGGAAGTTTTTGGTTTGAAATTTAAAAATCCGATTGGTCTGGCTGCCGGATTTGATAAAAATGCGGTGCTCTACAACGAATTGGCAGACCTTGGTTTTGGCTTTGTAGAGATCGGTACCGTTACGCCAAAAGCTCAGGACGGGAATCCCAAGAAAAGATTATTCCGACTGATTGAAGATGGAGGTATCATCAACAGAATGGGCTTTAACAATGAGGGTTTAGCAGCTGCCATTCATCAACTAAAAAAAAATAAAGGAAAAATAATTATCGGTGGGAATATTGGAAAAAACACCACTACCGCCCCAGAAAATTATACCCAAGATTATTTGGAATGTTTTGAAGGGCTTCATCCTTTCGTAGATTATTTTGTACTGAATGTGAGCTGCCCCAATGTGAGCAGCCATGCTAAATTGGAAGACGCCGACTACCTAAAAGAGCTGATCACGGAAGTACAGAAAATAAACAATACCAAGGCCCATCCTAAGCCTATATTGCTAAAAATCGCTCCGGATCTTAACACCGGACAATTGGATGAAATTATAGACCTGGTTGCTGAAACCAAAATCGACGGCATTGTGGCTACCAATACATCGACCAACAGAGAAGGACTGAGGACAAGCACCGAAAGGCTCAACGAAATTGGCAACGGCGGCTTGAGTGGCAAACCCATAAAAGAAAGAAGCACAAAAGTCATCAAATATTTACACGATAAAAGCGGTGGTACCTTCCCAATTATTGGGGTTGGTGGCATACATTCTGCAAAAGATGCCATGGAAAAATTGGATGCCGGCGCCACACTACTTCAGCTGTACACCGGTTTCATCTACGAAGGCACGGAACTCATAAACGAAATAAATCTTGAAATCCTAAGTCGGGCATCGAGAATAGGGAGATAGGCGATAAAAAAAATCCTTCACGAATATTTTCATGAAGGATTTTTATTTTTCTTATTTGTCTTTACCCAAATAATAAAGACCTTTCAGGGTGTGCAGCCTATCGGCAACATGGATCTTGTCGGTCAAGGGTTTGTATACATGAGAAACTCCACCTGTAGCCACCACAAAACAATCGCCCCCCACCTCATCGTTTATCCGGTCGATGAAACCTTCCACCATACCCAAATAGCCATAGACCATGCCGCTTTGCATACAGGTTACGGTATCTAGACCAAGAACAGATTTTGGTTTTTTCAGTTCAATTTCCGGCAATTGTGCCGTTTGGCTCACCAAGGAATTGAGCGAGGTAATGATGCCCGGAGCAATAATTGCACCAATGGTTTCGCCCGTTTCGGTGATGCAACTTGCGGTGAGCGCTGTACCAAAATCGATGATGATTTTTTTCTTCCCAGGATACAAATGATGCGCTGCCACCAAATTGGCATAGATATCCGTGCCCATTTGTTTGGATTTCGGAACCACCTCCGAAAGTGTGTTTCTATCGACCAAAATCGGTTTTTTATTGTGTATTTTCTCCACCGCTCTGGAAATATCGTAAGTCAATTGTGGGACTACCGAACCGACAATCACCTTTTCAATTTCCTCAATTTTTATTTGATAATATTGATAAAGTGTAAGAAACTGTACAAAAAGTTCGTCACTGGTTTTGTACGGTTTGGTATTGATGATCCACGAAATTTCGCAGTTGTCTTTTTGAAATAAACCAAAACGAATGTTGGTGTTCCCGATATTGATGACAATAATGCTCATAGATGTTTTACTCTTATTTAGAAACTTTATCCAACTTTACTTCGTAGAAATTATCTTCCATATTGACATCTGCCAATCTTTGGGAGAAATCGATACCTAAAGCCAGCAATTGATCTTTGGTGTACGGGATTGTAAAGGTATATTCTTTTTGCGTCCAAGACCAATAATCCAACGATGTAAAATTGCCATTGATGTCTTTATTCTTCCAAACTCGGGTAAGGTTTAGTGGGATTTGATAATTCACCACTTTTTTATCCTTTGTAAGTACAGAAAAATCTATAGGCATCGGTACGGAACCTTTATTAACGAGCGTTATCGTGGTTGATTTTTCGCCAAAACTCACCTCTTTTATTCCGTAATCTATGGTTTTGGTGGTATTGATCCAATAATGATGAAACCACTTGAGATCCATGCCGGACATTTTCTGAGCGATGTGCAAAAAGTCCCTATCGCTAGGGTGTTTCAACTTCCATTGCTGATAATATTCTTTCATAATTGAGGACAACATAGGCTCTCCAACGATGTATCCCAACTGCACCAAAAACAACTCTCCTTTTACATAAGTAGAAAAAGTATAGGCTCTACCGTCGTCGTGGTGATCGCCCAACCAAACGGCCGGCTCTTCTTTTCCGGATTTTACAAATTTTCTATAATTTTCCAAAGTTCCGACGAAGGGATTCGGCATTGATTGTTGAGGCGGAAACAAGCGGTTCATGGCAATCGATTCGGCATAACTGGTAAAACCTTCGTCCATCCAAGGTTTCATGGACTCGTTGGTAGCAATAATTTGCTGAAACCAAGAATGAGATCCTTCGTGAAACATCAATCCACAGAGGTCTTCTAATTTTTTAGCTTCTCCCAAAATCATGGTACACATTCCGTATTCCATACCTCCATCTCCGGCTTGAATAAAGGAATATGAAGGATAGACATATCTTCCAAATGTGGCATTCATCAGTTGAAAATATTTTTCGATGTAAGGCTTGGACTGTTCCCAAAACAAGGTTTTCTCGGATTTTTGATAGACCAAATAGACTTTTGGACCGTCCACAACCGTAAAAGCATCCACTGAATAATCTCTGTCGGCAGCCCAAGCAAAATCCAACATGTTTTTAGCCGTCCACCTCCAAGTTGCTTTATTTTGACTGTTGGTTTTCACCACGGCATCCGTTTGATATCCTTTTACTTCATCAGGATTCATCAAAGTTCCACCGGCACCAATTACATAATCTTTATCAATGGAAATGCTCACATCAAAATTGGCAAAAGGTGCGTGAAATTCCCTTCCCACATAGTCAAAAGTTGCCCAGCCGTCGTAGTCGTATTCGGCAATTTTCGGAAACCATTGGGTCATGGTCATGTCGATGCCTTCACGATTATTTCTTCCGCTTCTACGGATCTGCATGGGGATCACGGCATCCCATTGCATGGTGAAAGTTGTTTTAGAATTGGGCTTTATCGGCTCTGCCAATTCCACCTTCATTACGGTTTCTTGAATTTCAAATTTTAAGTTTTTGCCATTTTGTTTGATAAAGTGAATGTTTTGCGCACCCTCTTCTTCTTTGGGAATGCTTGACAAACGAGATATTCCGTTTTGCTGCAAACGAGAGTCGCCGTTTTTCCCTTGACCGCTCACCCTTTGATCCATCATAGAACCCGATTTAAAGGCATTCCAATACAGATTAAAATACACCACTTTCAGCTCGTCTGGAGAATTGTTGGTATAGGTAAGTTCCTGTTTTCCTTGGTAGGTAAAGTTGGCAGCATCTACATCTACATCGATTTTATAATTTGCAAATTGCTGATAATATGGACCTTGCTGAGCGTAAAAGGTCATAAAAGCAAGAGTAAGAATCAACGAAAATAACTTCATCATAATAAAAATTTAAAGGGTGAAAGATAGTGAATTTTACAATTTTTGAAAAAGACATAAAAAAACCGCCTTTTGAGAGGCGGTTTTATGTGGATTTCTCTATTTTGAGCTTTCGAAAATTTTATTCAGAATTCCGTAAGTGATCATGTAAGTTGGCTTGACACCGGTAAGTCCGAGACCTCCGGAAGACAGGGTACTTCCCGTTTCTAATGGGTTGTCCGAAGCATAATAGGCATACATAACAAATAAATCTTGAGAAATATGGTGTCGTATTTTGGAGGCCACCTGAATTGCTTTTTGGTAATGGGCTCCTTCCATTTCTAGACCAATTGCTTTCCAAGAAGTATTCATAAAATAGGTCAGAATGTCTTTATTCTGAAGTGAAGTTCCCAATACCGTAATCATCGAACCTTCAAAAGCTTTTATTTCATCATCTTGAAAATCATGCAATTTCAGAGCGTTTTCAAAAGGATAATTGTCGGCTGTACCTTCAAAAATATGAGAAGTCGGGATCATGATATCGCCTTTTCCACCCGTTAGTATTCCTGCTTTCCCCATAATCGAAATGGATTTCACATTCATGGAATTTTTATTTCCATCTAGGGCTATGGGCCTTAGGAGCTCGTCCATCACTTCAAAAGCTTGTTCGCCAAAGGCATAATCGAACACCAAAACCACATCGTCTCCTTTAAAATCCAAATGTGCAAAAGGAGAATTTTCTAATTTTATTTTTGAAAGATCGATAATTTGAACATCAATATTGCTGCCGCTGTCGTCATTGATATATATAAGTCCTTGGTTTTCGGCAAATTTTAAAATTTTATCCTGATGGGATTTGTTGTTGCTGATGTCTTCGTAGAATTTGTAATCGACTTCTGTGGATGCTTTTTTCTCCAATGCATCGTGCCCGAAGAGCATATTTTTCACCGAATGCATATTGGCAGAGATGATGTGCAGGGGTTTTTCATGAAGATTGTTTTTCAGTAAAACCGCCTTTACATTATTGGCCCATTTTTCACCAAAATAGTGGTGTCCAATTCTTTCTCGAAGAATGGCTGAAAAATGAATTTCACGCTCTCTCACTTCCTGATCGTCGCTTAGGCTCACCCTTCCCAGATGATAAATTACTTTGAATAAGCGATCCGGATTTTTATCGTCTCCAAAGTTATGGTAGGCTTCCAAAGTTTCATCAAAAGTACGACCCAACAAAGACGAAAGATGGATGAGAGCAACCTCCTTCTCTTGGCGGCTCATTTTCTTTTTACCTAACGCGACTTCTTCAATTATCCTCCAGGTTCTTGTAGAACGGCATCCGTCTTCTTTTATAAATGCCAAATTCCTGATTTTATCGGCCTCTATATATAAAAAGGTAAGGTGGGTGAGGATATCATAAACTTCCGAACGACCAAGCAACACCTCAATGTTCATTTGGTGATCGTCTATTCGATAACAATTTCTTCGTCTCTTTTTAGGAACAATCAGGTCAAAACTTCCTTTTTCAAAACCTTCGTCTGAGGTCAGGTGCACAAAGGGAGTCTCCTCTATACCCTCTGGTAAACGATCCAAAACATAGAGCAAACCATCGAGTTCAATTTTGTTGGGCACATTCATTGAACCGTAGATTTCAGGGTTGATGGTCATCAACAAAGACCTAAGACTGCCTCCCGAAACCCCTGCCGGTTTGAAAAAACCTCTGTAAAACAAGTGTCTCATAGACACATACAATCGTTCAATTGCTTCCGTAGTTTCTCTTGCTCTAGAATTTGCCATAAATTTAATTTTTAAAAAAGTGAGACAAGTTACAATATAATTATCGGATTTACCAAGCCACACTCCCGTAGATGAACGAAAATTAACATAACAAACAGCAATAATGAAACCATCAAAACAAAGCATGAAATACAAAATAACACAAACACCCCTAAAAAAAATAGGGGTCAAAAATAATTTTATTCATTTTTTTTGTAATTTTGCCAGATAAAACCAAAGCATTATGTCAAAATTAAGATTTAAAGCTCTCGAAACTCTTCCGTTTCAAAATTACAGAGCCGTGAACAAAGTAGAAGTTCCAGCAAAACTTTCTGAACTTTTCTGCCAAAATGTTTTTTCCGAAGAAGCCATGAGGTCTTACCTTACGAAAGAAGCATTCGAAGCGATACAAGACGCCATTAAAAGAGGGTCGAAAATCCAAAGACATATTGCCGATCAAATTGCAGTAGCCATGAAGGATTGGGCGTTATCCAAAGGCGTTACGCACTATACGCATTGGTTTCAGCCTTTGACAGGTACCACCGCTGAAAAACACGACAGCTTCTTCACACCTTTTGAAAGCGACAGAGCAATTGAACGATTCAACGGAGGAATGCTGATCCAACAAGAGCCCGATGCATCTTCATTCCCAAATGGAGGAATTAGAAACACCTTCGAAGCCAGAGGCTATACCGCTTGGGATCCTACTTCGCCGGCATTCATCATGGGAACTACCTTGTGCATCCCTTCTATTTTCATTTCATACACTGGAGAAGCTTTGGATTACAAGACTCCACTATTAAGAGCATTGCATGCAATTGACGAAGCCGCAACCGATGTTTGCAAATCGTATTTTGATAAAAATGTTACCAAAGTAACTGCTACTTTAGGTTGGGAGCAAGAATATTTCTTGGTTGACAGTGCACTATACCTTTCCAGACCGGATTTGGTCATTACAGGACAAACTCTTTTGGGACACACTGCCGCAAAAGGACAACAATTGGACGATCACTACTTCGGATCCATACCAACCAGAGTCATGAACTTCATGAAGGAATTGGAAGTTGAGTGTATTAAACTAGGAATCCCAGTAACGACCAGACACAACGAAGTGGCACCAAACCAGTTTGAGCTTGCCCCAATGTTTGAAGAAACCAATGTTGCTGTAGACCACAACTCTTTGCTAATGGATGTTATGGCAAGAATTGCACACAAACACCATTTCCATATCCTGTTCCACGAAAAACCGTTCAAAGGCGTTAACGGAAGTGGCAAACACAACAACTGGTCGCTAGCAACCGACACCGGAGAAAACCTTTTGAGTCCGGGAAAAAATCCTAAGAAAAACTTACAATTCTTGACATTCTTTGTCAACTCATTAATGGCCGTTCATGACAATGCCGATCTTTTGAGAGCCAGCATTGCATCTGCCAATAACGACTACAGACTGGGTGCCAATGAAGCTCCACCGGCAATTATTTCAGCATTTATCGGAACTCAATTGTACGGCGTTTTGGACGATTTGGAAAAAGTAACCGATGGCAAACTTTCTCCTGAAGAAAAAACCGAATTGAAATTGAATGTTGTAGGAAAAATTCCTGAAATCCTATTGGACAATACCGACAGAAACAGAACTTCGCCTTTCGCATTCACAGGAAACAAATTCGAGTTCCGTGCAGTTGGCTCTTCTGCAAACTGTGCCGAGCCGATGACGGTCCTGAACACCATCATGGCAAAACAACTGATCGTCTTCAAACAAGAAGTTGACGCCTTGATAGAAACCGGACTGAAGAAAGACGAAGCCATCTTCAACATCCTGAGAGAATATGTAAAAAAATGTAAAAACATTATTTTCGAAGGCGATGGATACTCTGATGATTGGGCCAAAGAAGCCAAGAAAAGAGGATTGAACAACCACAAAACAACTCCTGAAGCTCTAAAACAAATGCTTGACAAAAAATTCATGGATTTGTATGAAGAAATGGGCATCTACTCTCACAGAGAATTTGAAGCCCGAGTGGAAATTAAATTGGAAAAATACGCAACGGTAGTTGATATCGAAGCAAGAGTCTTGGCAGACATTGCCAGAAACCACATTGTACCGGCTGCCCTTAATTATCAAAACCGATTGATTGATAATGTAAAAGGATTGAAAGAAATTTTTGGAGACAAAGAATATCTTACATTAGCTAAAGAACAAATGGATCTTATCCGAGACATCTCTCATCAAGTAGCACAAATTAAAACAGGTGTTGATGAATTGTTAACGGCAAAAGAAAAAGCCAATGCCACCGAAGACGGACAGAAAAAAGCAGAAGCGTATTGCAACAAGGTTAGACCTTTATTTTCCGTAATCCGTTCCGCATCCGATGCTTTGGAAATGATGGTTGATGACGAACTTTGGCCAATGACCAAATACAGAGAATTGCTATTCACCAAATAATAACAATTATAAAGGCTGCTCGATTTGAGCAGCCTTTTTTTAATAATTTTTAAAAATCTATTTTTTATCCACTTTCCAAGAGTGGTTGTTTTTATTTTCGGATCTCTTCACCCCATTGTCAATGGTATAAGCCAAACCAACACCTAAAGTTTGTTTAAGTTGCGTTTTTTTGATTTGGTTATGATCGTACAGTAAATCTAAAGTAATGTTGGACGAAATGTATTTGTTAATTTTCATATTCAAAGCACCGCTGTACCCCAAAACCAATCGCTCCGGATGATCCAAATAATTGGAAAACACCGATGCCGAATTGACCAAAGAAATATTCTCCATCAACTTCACTTTATAGATTGCCGTTCCCAAGAAACCGAACTGAAACAAGGAAGAATCGCCATTGTTCTTCAAGCCATAATTACCTGCAACTTGCAAATCTTTATCCAACACAAAAGTCCACTTGGCATTGGCAGGACGAAGCGTCATCGTAAAATTATCATTCGGTTTGTAGGTGATACCTGCACCCAAATTAAGATAGCCGGGAGCCATAAAATTGGATAATTTTGCTGCCGCAGGGTTGTTACCGTCCGCATATCCTGGAGCAAATTGCGTTAACAGACCAGCACCAACAGAAGCATACCAGTTTTTGTAAATCTCTCTACCGTAATTGGTGGAAAGGTTGATCACATCTTGGGTTTTTCTATTTCCCAAACCTTGGGTATTGTTCTGCCCATAACCAAGAATGACAATATTTTCCCAAAGATTTTTACCTTTTTCATAGGTCATGTTGTAGTTCACTCCGGCCAACCAACCTACATTGTTGGCACCACCACCAACCCAGTTGGAAAACGCCGCCTGATTGAGCATTAAAGTATTTTGCCCTACAACCGACCAATGCTTCACGGTAGCAGAATCTTGTACATTCGTTTCCTGAGCCACAGCAAAGCACCCGATTGCCGATAAAATGAGTACTGAAATTTTCTTCATGTGTTTATTTTATTTAAATTTTATTTTGTCACAATGGGTTTTATCACCTTTTTACGATTGTCTTTCTCAATATTTTGTCCACCCAAATTATAAATAAATCCAATACCCAGCGTTTGTTTCGTTTGTAATTTTTGAATTTGATAGTGATCGTACAACAAGTCCAAATTAACCACCGTGGTGATGTATTTATTAAATTTGATATTCAACGAGGCATTATAAGCGACATTTACCCTTTCCATATGCTCCAAATAATTGGAAAATAAATTCAATTGATTGTCCATATAGATTCCCTTATGAATATTCAGTCTATAGATAAAATTCATCCTAAAACCGAGCTCGGTTCTTAGGCTTTGTCCATCTTCCAACAAACCGTATTTACCTGCCTTTTGCAAAAGAGGGTCGGTCACGAAAGTAAATCGACCGTTGAGTGGGCGAAAAATAATCTGCAAATTTTCATTTGGATTATACGAAATACCGAGACCAACATTCAGGTACCCTGGAGCCATAAATTTTGAAATCCGATCTTCAAACTTAGGATCCGGCGTTGATGAGTAATTATATCCCGGCCCAAACTGCGTAACAAACTGAATACCCGACGACAGGTAATAATTTTTACCGATATCATAGCCATAATTGGAAGTCACATTGATGTAGTCATCTGTTTTTTTGGTCGGTTGTCCATTGGTAGTAACGAAACCAAATCCAAATTGGAAAATATTTTCCAAGAAATGCTTGTTCTTTTTGTAGCTCATGTTGTAATTCACTTTTGCAATTACACCGATATTGCTATTCCCTCCGGCATTCCAATTCGAAAAAGACGCTTGGTTAAACACCAAATTATTCTGCCCCATAAAGTACCATCGTTGCGGATCTTTATATTTTACCAATCCAAAAGGCGTCAACGGCATTTCTGTTGGCCCGTTCGGGACGACCGCATTTTTAGGAATGTATATGGTATCTGCAAATTTTCTTTTAAAGCCTTCAATTTTAGGATTCGCCAAACTATCCAAATCCAAATTGGTTTCAGACCATTTTTTTTGCCCAATAGAGTCTATCAGCTTTCGATACTCAGAAATTTGAGCAGAAGCACAGACCGTCATCAACATTAAAAATATTGAAGTTACTTTTTTCATAATCTATTAATCAGTAATAATTGAGAATATAAAGGCCTCATCAAAATTGTTTTTCAATATTATTTTAGATAACCCTTACTTTCAAAACAACGAGCGACAAAATTAACACATTGAAAATTAAAATTTAAAAATAAAAATGCATTTTGTCTCATTTTTTGACTATTTTTATCAATAAAGGACAAAATTTCCTACAATTTATTGTGGCTTTCGTTTTGATAAGTTATATCCATGTTAAAAAAAACCATTTCTAAAAAGGCCATCTTCTACCCACTTGCAATGCTTTTTGCCATGTGGTTTTTTTATTTTTTACAACTTCATGGTTTTTTTGAAAGTTGCAACGGCGCCATTATTCCACTTCACCCGGACGGACTAAAAGGCATCTTGTTCTCCCCATTGCTTCACGGAAGCTTAGACCACATCATTGGAAACTCCCTCCCCATGGTGATTTTGATGTTTTTGTTGTATCAGTTTTACCCCAGCATTGCCAACAAAATATTTTTTACAGGATGGATTGCTGTTGGGCTTTTGGTCTGGCTCCTGCCTCCCATAGACATCATGACTGGCGAGTACCGATACATTTGTATTGTTGGTGCCAGCGGTTTGGTTTATGTTTTGGCATTCTTCCTCTTTTTCAGTGGCGTCTTTCGTTGGAACATGAAACTCCTCACCATTTCTTTATTGGTTGTTTTGTATTACGGTGGTTTGGTTTGGGGCATATTTCCAGAAGAGTTTTTCTCCAACCTGAACGAACCCAGCAAAATATCTTGGCAAGCCCATCTTTCTGGTGCCATCATCGGAAGCATTATGGCTTTTATGTACAAAAACATTGGTGATAAAAAGAAGAAATTCATTTGGGAATACCCCAATTATTATAGCGAAAAAGACGACAAGCTTTGGCAAGAATACAAAGAAAATCACCCTGAAGACTTCTCAGAACTGCCTCATAAAAAGAAAGACGACATCTGGAACCGATTGGATGATCTAAGAAAAAAAGAAAATTAGCGATACTTTTTTTTTCATAATTTTGAATAAAAATACGCAAATGTTTACCGATGAACACCTCTATTCCATTGCTTTACGAAAGTGTGCATTAATTGGCGATATCAATTTTCACAAATTGGTTTCTAAGTTCGGAAGTGCACAAGAGATTTGGAAAACCTCACACAGCAACTTAGGCAAAATGAATGGTTTAGGCAGGAAAACCATTGCCGAAATTGGCAATACCGAACATCTGAAATTTGCAGAAAAAGAATTAACATTTTGCGAGAAAAACGCTGTTAAAATCTGGCTTCGACACCAAAAAGACTTCCCAAAACTGCTGAACGAGTGCGACGACGCTCCGTCCATACTTTACCACAAAGGAAGTTACGACGAAAGCTACAAATGCATTAGTATGGTAGGGACGCGACATGTTACCTCCTACGGAAAAAATTTTGTCGAAAACTTCATCAGTTCTTTACCCAATTGCAACATAAAAACCGTCAGCGGATTGGCCGTAGGAGCCGACACCGAAGTACATGAACAATCCATAAAACACAACAGACCCACCATTGCCGTTCTAGCACATGGTTTTCAAACGCTGTATCCGTCCAAAAATAAATTTCTTGCAGAAAAAATCCTCGAACACGGAGGCATGCTCATCACCGAATTCAACTCGAGCCAGAAACCGGATCCTCAAAATTTCATACAAAGAAACCGCATTGTAGCAGGACTTTCTGAAGCCACCATCGTGGTCGAAACCGCCTTTGGAGGAGGCTCCATCAGTACCGTTTCGTTTGCCAACAACTACAACAGAGACATCTATGCCCTCCCCGGTCGCATTGGTGACAAATACAGTCAAGGATGCAACCAACTTATTGCACAAAATAAAGCCAGCACCATCTCCACCATCAACAATTTGATCGAGAACCTAAACCTAACCACCAAAGAGTCGGTCGGTGAATTATTTCCTAAAAATACAACCTTAGAACTTAGTCCTTCTCAGCAAAAAATCTTTGATGCCGTATCTTCAAAAAATGACATTTCTTTGGATGAACTGTCTGAAATACTGCAAATTCCAGGGCATCAATTGTTAGGAAGCATCTTAGAGTTGGAATTGATGAACATCTTGAAATCTACCTCATCCAGACAATACCGCATCAATAAGAAATACAATTAACATAAAACCAATATTTCCTACATAAATTACCCTTTCCCAAACCATCCAAAGCTTTACTTACATTTAACCTAATTTTCACATGACAAAAATTAGATTATGATAAATGCAAATTTTCCTTGTCCATCCAAAAAAGAAATATAAATTTGTTTTATTAAAATTATTTAAAGCATAATGAACACACAGAATATTGAGCAGGAAATCCAAGATTTCATCTCTAGAATTGCTTCAAAAAATCCTAACGAGCCTGAATTTTTACAAGCCGTAAAAGAAGTTGCCCACACCGTTATCCCCTTCATCCACACCCATCCCAAATACAAAGGGATGAAACTTTTGGAAAGAATGGCAGAACCCGAAAGAACCATCATCTTCCGTGTACCGTGGATTGACGACAAAGGCGAAATACAAGTCAACAGAGGGTTCAGAATCCAAATGAATTCCGCCATTGGCCCGTACAAAGGAGGACTGAGATTTCATCCTACGGTAAATCTATCCGTTTTAAAATTTTTAGCCTTCGAACAAGTTTTCAAAAATTCCCTCACCACACTTCCGATGGGCGGTGGAAAAGGAGGTTCTGATTTTGATCCACAAGGGAAATCCGACATGGAAGTGATGCGCTTTTGCCAAGCATTTATGACAGAATTGTGCAAACACATTGGCCCAGAAACCGATGTCCCTGCCGGTGACATTGGAGTTGGAGCTAGAGAAATCGGTTATTTATTCGGTCAGTACAAAAAAATCCGAAACGAGTTTACCGGAGTACTAACCGGGAAAGGATTGGCTTATGGAGGATCCTTGATCCGTCCTGAGGCAACAGGTTACGGCGTTGTTTATTTCTGCGAACAAATGCTAGCAACCAAAGGCGAAAAAATTGCTGGAAAAACCTTCGCCGTTTCCGGATTTGGAAATGTAGCTTGGGGCGTAATAAAAAAAGTGAACGATTTGGGCGGGAAAGTCCTTACCATTTCCGGTCCGGACGGATACATCTATGATAAAGACGGTATTTCTGGTGAAAAAATCAATTATTTGCTAGAACTAAGAGACTCTGGAAACAATAGAGCCGAAGATTATGTTAAAAAATATCCATCGGCTGAATTTCATGCTGGAAAAAGACCTTGGGAGGTAAAATGCGATGTCGCCATTCCTTCAGCAACACAAAACGAATTGAACTTGGACGATGCCAAACAATTGGTTGCCAACGGTTGCATCTGTTTAACAGAAGCAGCCAATATGCCATCGACCTTAGACGCTATTGAGCATTTCATTTCAAACAAAGTGCTTTTCAGCCCGGGCAAAGCCTCCAATGCGGGTGGCGTAGCAACTTCCGGATTGGAAATGACCCAAAATTCCATCCGTCTAAACTGGTCTTCAGAAGAGGTTGACCACAGATTGCACGAAATTATGGTCGGCATTCACAATGCGTGTATGGAATACGGAAAAGAACCTGATGGCTATGTAAATTATGTAAAAGGAGCAAACATTGCTGGTTTTGTAAAAGTTGCCGAAGCCATGCTGGCACAAGGCGTTGTATAAGACACCATCAAAATAATTTTTGTGGTTATCTCCAAAAGAGATGGCCACATTTTTTATATTTTTACCCCAGAAAAAAAATATCTCCCTGCAGATGGATCCAAAAATTTTAGAAGAAATCGTACAAGTAAAAATGCCTTTCGGAAAATACAAAGGTCGAATCCTGGCCGACCTGCCGGTATCTTATCTGGAATGGTTTCTGAGAAACGGAGGTTTTCCTGCTGGAAAATTGGGCATGCAACTTCACACCGTTTACGAAATAAAACTCAACGGATTAGAAGACTTGCTACGACCGCTTAGAAAATAACCGCCAATTATCTCAATCCTTTAAAAAACTCCCAAATTACAATTCCCCCACAGACTGAAACATTTAAAGAATGTTTGGTTCCTAATTGCGGAATCTCCAAACAACAGTCGGAAACAGAAATGGCCTCGTCCGAAACTCCATCCACTTCATTTCCCAAAACCACAGCATATTTTTTAGTTTTATCGATACCGAACTCATCAATCATCTTAGAGTTGTTGGTTTGCTCGATGGCCAGTATCTCATAGCCTTCAGCTTTCAAATCGTTGATGGCATCCTTGGTTTCTTCAACAAAACACCAATCGACGCTTTCCGTTGCACCCAATGCTGCTTTATGAATCTCTCGATGTGGCGGTTGCGGAGTGATGCCACAAAGTATAATTTTTTCCACCAAAAAAGCATCGGCCGTTCTGAAAACCGCTCCTACATTGTGCATGCTTCGGATGTTGTCCATCAAAATAACCAAAGGGATTTTGGCGGTATTTTTAAAGGCTTCCACATCTATTCTGCCCAATTCTTCTAACTTCAGCTTCTTTGTCGATTGCATTTTTTCGTATTTTTGGCAAAATTAAGTTTTTAACCTTCAACCTAAAAAAATTCATAGAGAGTTTTTTTGAAAAGAGATGTAAAATTATGGCAAAAGAAAAGAAAGAAACCCCACTTATGAAGCAGTACAATGGCATAAAAGCCAAATATCCCGATGCGGTATTGCTGTTTCGTGTGGGCGATTTTTACGAAACTTTCGGATCCGATGCCGTAAGAGCAGCACAAATTTTGGGTATTACCCTTACCAAAAGAGGCATTGGTGAGGAGAACACAGAGCTTGCCGGTTTCCCACACCATTCTTTGGATACATATTTGCCCAAGCTGGTTAGAGCGGGACTTCGCGTTGCCATTTGCGACCAATTGGAAGATCCGAAAATGGTAAAAGGCATTGTCAAACGAGGAGTTACGGAATTGGTTACCCCTGGAGTTACCTTCAACGATCAGGTGTTAAGTTCGAAAAAAAATAATTTTCTTCTTTCGCTTCATCATGAAAAAGGAAAATACGGAATAGCTTTGGTTGATATTTCTACCGGTGAATTTTTAGTTTCCGAAGGCAATTTGGAAAAACTGTTGCACTTGGTACACACTTTCGACCCTAGTGAGATCATCTACCAAAGAAGCACACCTCTTCCCGAGCAACTGAAAGCGAAAAATTTCTTTAAGCTCGAAGATTGGGCCTATCAATACAACTATGCTTACGAAAAGCTGACCTTGCACTTCAAGACCAAGTCACTGAAAGGTTTCGGTGTAGAAAATCTTCTTCTAGCCATAACGGCTGCAGGAGCGGTTTTTGCATATCTGGTAGAAGACACACACCACGCTTTGCTGCAACACATCACCAAGATTTCCGTTGTCCCTCAAGACGATCTTTTGATGATGGATCAATTCACACTCAGAAATTTAGAAATCATCTACCCAAGCAATCCTCAGGGAAAATCTTTGTTGGACATTATTGACAAGACCACAACTCCGATGGGCGGTCGCTTGTTGAGAAGAAGATTGGTTATGCCTCTGAAATCGGTAAACGAAATCAACCGAAGACTGAATCTTATAGAGTTTTTCAATAAAAATGAAGATTTAAAATTTGAAATTTCAGATCACCTGAAGACCATTTCTGACCTAGACCGATTGATGGGAAAATTAGCCGCCGAAAAAATCAATCCAAAAGAAATGGGCTACCTTCGTCAGTCGCTCATCAGCATTCAGTCCATTCGACAGTTGCTCAGCACTCACCACGATCTTATGGCTTGGATAGAACCGCTGAACCAACTTCAGGATCTGATCGACTATCTGTCCAATCGATTGAATGAAGAGCTCCCCATCAACATCAACAAAGGAAATGTTATAAAACCTGGGGTTGACGAAGAATTGGATCGACTGAGAAACCTGCAAGGAAGTGGAAAAAATTATTTAGAAGAAATGTGCCAAAGAGAAATTGAAAACACAGGAATTTCTTCCTTGAAGATCGATTTCAACAATGTTTTTGGTTATTATATCGAAGTTAGAAACACGCACAAAGACAAAGTCCCAAGCGAATGGATACGCAAGCAGACTTTGGTCAATGCCGAACGATACATTACCGAAGAACTTAAAGAATACGAAAGTCAGATTTTGGGTGCCGAAGAAAAAATTTCGGTTTTAGAAGGCGAATTGTACAGAAAAATTTGCACCGAGGTCATGATTCACATCGACTTTATCCAACAAAATTCGCAAATCATCGCCCAATGGGATGTGGCTTTGGGATTTTCTGAGCTTGCCCAACACCAAGGTTATACCAAACCCATTTTGAATGATGGTTTTGCCATTGACCTAAAAGAAGCCCGACATCCGATTATAGAAAACACACTTCCGCTTGGCGAAAAATACATCCCAAACGATATATTTTTGGACAAAGACTCACAACAAATCCTCATGGTTACCGGTCCGAACATGGCTGGTAAATCGGCCATATTGCGACAAACGGCATTGGTCTGTCTATTGGCACAGGTTGGCTCATTTGTCCCGGCAAAAAATGCTGAAATTGGTGTATTGGACAAGATTTTCACCCGTGTAGGAGCTACGGACAACATCTCTTCTGGCGAATCTACTTTTATGGTGGAAATGAACGAGGCCGCAAACATCCTGAACAACATCTCGGACAGAAGCTTGATTCTTTTGGACGAAATAGGTCGTGGAACCTCCACCTACGATGGGGTATCCATCGCTTGGGCCATTGCAGAATATTTACACGAACAAACGGTACAACCCAAAACCCTATTTGCCACGCATTATCACGAGCTAAATGAAATGGCGGTAAGTTTTGAAAGAATTAAAAATTTTCATGTGTCCATACAGGAAAACAAAGGAAACATCATTTTCCTAAGAAAATTGGTTTCCGGTGGTAGCGAACACAGCTTTGGTATCCATGTTGCAAAATTAGCCGGCATGCCTTCTAAAGTCGTACACCGAGCCGAAGAAATTTTAAAAACTTTAGAAAACAGCCGAAGTAAAAAGGGCAAAGACAAGATAAAGAAAGTAACGGAAGAAAACCTTCAGCTTTCCTTTTTTCAATTGGACGATCCCGTTTTAGAAAACATTCGAGAAGAACTGACCAAAATAGACATCAATACGCTAACACCAATAGAAGCCTTGATGAAATTGAATGCCATAAAAAAAATGATCGGAAAATAGTTTCTTCGTTCAAAAAAGTTTTATTCCAATGAGAAAAATATTAAATTTGATTTATCCACTCAAACAAAAAAATCAAATATATTTGGATCATGAAAAACTATAAAAATTTGAACTTCAAAATATTTTTAACCATGGCCTTATGTGTATTTTCTAATAAAGCCACCTCACAAACAAACGAAATCATAAACCCAAAAGGAAAATGGTTTTTTGGAGGCGAAATGGGTTTGAATGCAATAATTTCTGTCCATCCGAGCAGAATGACTTCTTTTCAAGCGGGTCTTTTAGCAGAATATTATTTTGCAAAAAATTGGTCTGTTAACGGTAGAATAAAATATTTTGAAACAGGAGTGATCCATGAAAACAATTCTACACATGGTCAGTTTGAAGGAGCAGTACTATCGCTTCCCTTAAATTTAATTTGGAAATATCGGATAATAAAAAACTTTAGCGGAAATTTTAAATTGGGATTTGCATTGAACCAAGAAATAAAAAGCAATTACGATTATCCTTCAAACGAGAAAACGGATTATTCAAAGTTTTATGGTTCTTTTAATCCAGGATTGGGATTTAACTATTTTATTTCGGACAAAACAGCAGTCTTTATGAATTATGAGGTTTTTATTTTAGGCAATAACAGAACAGAAAACAATATGCTTAAATTAACGCCAAATTCTCCAAACAACAGTTTATTCAATATCGGAATAAAACATGATTTCTTGTTCTAAGCACTAAAAATAACGCATTGATCCTCTTATAAATTTAAAATCAATTTCTTTTTCTTTCTAAAAGCAATCAAAAAGCAGCAATTTTCTATCGCTTATTTTTAAAAAAATCTTTGATGATTGCGGAACATTCATCTTCTAAAACTCCATAGACGATTTCTGTTTTGGGATGCAGGGAAAGTCCTTTTGCCAAGAAACCACGATGCTGGTCTCTGGCACCAATAACCACTTTGGATATTTGCGACCAAGACAATGCCCCTGCACACATCACACAAGGTTCTAGAGTGACATAAAGTGTACAATTAATCAAATACTTTCCGCCTAAAAAATGGGCTGCTGAAGTTATGGCCTGCATTTCTGCATGGGCAGTTACATCGTTCAGCATTTCGGTTAGGTTATAACCTCTTGCAATAATTCTGTTATCAAAAACCACCACACAACCCACTGGAATTTCGCCCTTTTCCAAGGCGACTAAGGCTTCCTGATAGGCTTGTTTCATAAAATATTCGTCGGTAAACATCTTCAAAAAATTAATCAAATCGCATGGACAACGGCATCTTGAATCGGTATCTCACCGGATTTTTATCAATGATGGCCGGTGAAAATTTATTGGGTAAAAGGTACATCGCAATTTCTGCTTGTCGGTTAAAAATGGAATTGTCGCCCACGGCATTTACCTGAGTAATTTCACCGGATTTGTCCACAATAAAATCAATTTCGGTTTGCACAAACTTTTGATTTTCGTCCACATTATCAAAATAAAGCAAACTGGCAACTTGTTTTCTAAGCTCGTTCATCCCACCAGGATATTCAGCCGGAATTTCGCCTTTAGGCAATCGTCCTCCTTCTTTCACGAAAGTTTGAGCCAAATCCTGCTCGGATTTTGGATGCAGAATTTCATTGTTTTTCACCTTAATCAAGATGTTTACGAATTCGACATTCTGTACGCTATCCATCTTCACCATAAATTCGGCAAAAGTCTTTTTAATTTCAACTTTCTTGTAATTATCAGGTTCTTCATCAAACTTTTTCTTAAACGATTGCCCCAACAAATAGCGCTGATAATCAAAATAACCTTTGGCTTTTTTAAATTCTTCATTCTGCTGAGAAAAAACAAAATTCCCCAACAGCGATAAAATCAATAGAAACAGTTTGTATTTCACAAATTCAATTTAAACCCGTAAAAATACAAAGAAATCTTGGAAAACTCACTCTTTATCTAAAATCAATACTCATTTAAAAATCAAAACTTTAGCATTGATTTAACAAATAAATAAAAATGACAAATCCATGAAAATCTTCTTAAATTTATAAAAAATATTACGATGAATTACAGAACAGAACACGATACAATGGGCGAGGTGAAAGTCCCTGCCGATAAATTTTGGGGTGCACAAACCGAAAGATCCAGAACCAACTTTAAAATCGGCCCTGAAGCATCCATGCCACACGAAATTATTGAAGCCTTTGCTATTTTAAAAAAAGCAGCCGCACACACCAACACCGATTTGGGCGTTTTAAGTCCCGACAAAAGAGATCGGATATCCGCAGTCTGTGACGAAATTTTGGAGGGAAAACTCAACGATCAATTTCCACTGGTCGTTTGGCAAACCGGATCCGGAACACAGAGCAATATGAATGTAAATGAAGTTATTGCCAACAAATCCCACTGCAACAACGGTGGTAAGTTGGGTGAAAAACCTGACATCCACCCGAACGACGATGTCAACAAGTCCCAATCTTCCAACGATACATTTCCAACGGCCATGCACATTGCAGCGTATAAAAAAGTTGTGGAAACCACTTTGCCGGCTTTGGAAAATCTAACTAAAACCCTGCAAAAAAAAGTCATTGACTTTCAAGATATTGTAAAAATCGGGAGAACCCACCTGATGGACGCCACTCCTCTAACTCTGGGACAGGAATTTTCAGGCTATGTTGCACAACTGAAACACGCCAAAAAGGCCATTAAAAACACACTTCCACATCTTAGCGAATTGGCTTTGGGCGGGACTGCCGTAGGTACCGGACTGAACACGCCGAAAGGTTACGATGTAAAAGTAGCTGAATACATTGCTCAATTTACCGCTTTGCCCTTTGTTACTGCTGCTAACAAATTTGAAGCATTGGCGGCACACGATGCCTTAGTCGAAACGCACGGCGCACTGAAACAATTGGCGGTATCGCTATTTAAAATAGCACAAGACATTCGGCTGTTGGCTTCTGGGCCTCGCTCCGGAATTGGAGAAATTTATATTCCGGAAAACGAACCGGGATCGTCCATCATGCCGGGAAAAGTAAATCCCACACAAAATGAGGCCCTGACCATGGTTTGCGCCCAAGTTTTAGGAAACGACACCACCATTTCTTTCGCAGGCACCCAAGGAAATTATGAACTCAATGTTTTCAAACCGGTGATGGCCTACAATTTTTTGCAGTCTGCACAATTATTGGGCGATGCCATGACTTCCTTCAACGAACATTGCGCTGTAGGAATAGAAGCCAATCGGAAAAGGATAAAAGAATTGGTGGACAAATCTCTGATGTTGGTTACAGCCCTCAACACGCATATTGGATATGAAAATGCTGCAAAAATCGCAAAAACCGCCCATAAAAACGGAACTACCCTAAAAGAAGAAGCCGTTAATCTGGGATTATTGACTGCAGAACAATTTGATCTTTGGGTAAATCCTGAAGATATGGTAGGTAAAGATTAGACCAGAATCTGTATGATAAAAAATGAGCATTCTAAAGATGCAACACTCGAGTCATTCCCAATCAATAAAGGGAAATAAGACCTAGGAAGAAACGCAAGAAATGGGTTTGTTAGACTGAAGTAGAAGCTGTTCTGGTTTTAGCTACTTTTTCGCATATTTTTTTAAATTCCACCAGAACATCTTCTTGTTTTTGGGGAAGTTCTTTAGAAATCCAAAACAACATGGTCAAAGTCGTTTCACCAAAAGAAGCGGTGTACAAATCTTTGTTCAACCTGTAGCATTCGCGCAATAACCTTTTTATGCGGTTTCTGTCCACCGCTTTTTTAAAATATCGTTTGGATACA
The DNA here is from genome assembly GCF_003852705.1 of Amniculibacterium aquaticum. GTDB lineage: Bacteria > Bacteroidota > Bacteroidia > Flavobacteriales > Weeksellaceae > Amniculibacterium > Amniculibacterium aquaticum. The sequence goes on along the minus strand of NZ_REFA01000001.1, from coordinate 22,153 downwards.
CAGACTCCAAATTTTCCTTGTTCTGGATTTTCCAATTTATTTTCATAAAAAACCACCCTCAGGTAATGATGGGTTTTCCATTTTCCTTTCTCAAAAAGCAATCCCAATTCTTTTTTTTGCTTGAGCTTTTCTACTCTGGAATATGTCGTGCTTGTTTCCATGTTATTTCTTTTTAGAAATGTAATTGATGACTTCTGCTGCAGCATGAAGCCCAAAAAGTGCCGGCATAAAACTGACGGTGCCGTAATAGGATTTTTTGAACTGGCTGCCATCGGTCATCTTCAGACTGTCTTCTTGTTGCAGTTCGGTAGAAAAAACACATTTGAATCCTTTGGTGATGCTGTATTCCCTTTTCAACCGTTTGCGGATTTGCTTGGCAAGATAGCAATTGTTCGTTTTGCTAATGTCTCTAACCATGACTTGGCTAGGATCCGTTTTCCCACCGGCTCCCATGGCCGAAATAATTTTTACTTTTCTGTTTCTACATGCTTTGATAAGGGTGAGTTTGGGCAAAACACTGTCGATGCAGTCCAAAACATAATCGTATTTCTTTTCGTCCAAAACTTTCTCCATGTCTTCTGGATTCAAAAACTGGAAAATGGTTTTTAAATTCAGCTCGGGGTTTATTTCCAACAACCGGTTTTCAAGAACATTCACTTTTGGCAGTCCAACGGTCGAATGCAAAGCAGGAAGTTGTCTGTTGATGTTGGTTTTGTCCACCACATCGCCATCCACAATGGTCAGATTGCCCACTCCGGCTCTTGCAAGAAATTCTGCTGCAAAGGCTCCTACTCCGCCCAGTCCTACAACCAAAATTTGTGCACGGATTAGTTTTTCTAAACCCTCTTTTTTTATGAGCAATTCGGTTCTTTCCAGCCAATCGGTATTCATTTATTTGATGGTATTTTCTAAATTTTTTTGAATTTGATTTTGAAGTTCTTCCACAGATATTGATTTTATATCCGCTACCTTTTGATAAAGTTCAACGATTTCGAAGTCGGAATCATCGGTTTCTAAAAATATTTTTTCTAATGGAACTTCTTTTATAACAAGTTGCAAAGATACACGGTTCAGAACTGCTTTTCCAAAACTTAGAGAAAAACCATGGGACAAAAGTTCTTGGGCAAGTGCATTTTTTTTGTTAAATCCATGAATAACCATTTGGACTTTACTCTTTTTTCCCAACGCAATGGTTTCCGAAAAAGAACGAACACAATGGATGATGATGGGCTTTTGTATTTCGTTGGCCCAATCGATTTGTGCTTCGAACACCGATTTTTGGAGTTCAAAATCGACAGCAATCAATCGGTCCAATCCACATTCTCCAATGGCTTTACAGTTTTTGTCGGCACTGATGTCTTTTACGGTCTGCAAATTTTTTTTCCAATTTTCATCAATATCCTTTGGATGCAATCCGATAGAAAAAGGATTTGTAAAAACATCTTCAAGAATGTTTGCGTTATAAAGTCCTGATTTTTTTTGAGGATGGTGATGGTGGAAATCGAATAAAAACATAATCAAATTTACAAAAATGAAAGAATAATTCAATTGAAATTTGCATATGCTATGAAAATGATTACTTTTACAAAAACTATTTGAATGGACGCTAGATTTTCAGAAAAACAAATTCATATTTTGGAAGTTGCAGAAGAGCTAATTGCTCAAAAAGGATTTGAAGGAACCTCGGTAAGAGAGATCTGTACCAAAGCTCAGGTCAATGTAGCCATGATTTCGTATTATTTTGGGTCAAAAGAAAAAATGATGGGAAGTCTATATCAATTACGGGTGCAAAAAACAAGACAGAATTTTAAAGAATTTTCTGAAATTATCAAGGACGGGAATCCGGAAATGCAGTTTAAAGAAATCATAAAATTCGTTACCAAGCAATTGTTTAAGTACAGCTATTTTCATGGCTTCGTGACTCAAGAACTTCGTGCTGGAGATGATTTGAAATCCGAATTGACCGAATTTTATAAAGTTACGGTTAATAAATTGGACGAGTTGGTGCAAAGAGGAGTAGCGACCGGTGTGTTCACCCATGCTCCTAAGGCAGAAGACATGCTCACCATCATACTGGGATCGACATTATTTGTTATCAGGAATAAGAATTTTTACCAAGAATATGTTCCTCATAAAAATGAGCAATCGTATTTGGCAGAAGCCGAAAAGAAAGTTTGTGCCAGCATTTTATTATCTCTTTTTGCATCATTAGGCTACCATCAATCCTAATAAATTCATTAAAAATCATTAAAATAAAAGGTTAGGAGAAAAAAAAGTATATTTTTGCAAAATCAATATTGATTACTATTAAAAATAAAAAATCTTTCGGGAAAATATTATGAAAAAATACATCATGGTCATTTTTGCGGCATTCACTCTTACAGCATGCAGTAGAGATCAGGAAAAAGCGATGAAAAGTGCCGATAAAAATTTCATTTTGAAGGTGGCTAATGAAAAATTTGCAAAGAAAAAATGGAGAGATGCGTTGTCTCTTTATGACCGATTGAGCAATTTAGTAGCTGGAACCGATGATTATCCGAATGTATTGTACAACCAAGCGTACGCCAACTATTACGACAAGGCTTATAGAATTGCGGGAGCTCAATTCAAGAGTTTTACCGTAAACTTCCCTAAAGATCCTAGAAAAGAAGAAACGGCATACATGTCAGCTTTGTGCTATTACCAAGGCAGCATGGAGTACAATTTGGACCAATCCAGCACCAAGTCGGCAATCAACGAGTTGCAAGATTTCTTAAACACATATCCCAATTCTGAAAAATCAAAAAACATCAGTTCATTGATTGATGAATTGTCATACAAGCTTGAATTTAAGGCTTATGAAAGCGCCAGACAATATTATAAAATGGGCGAGTACAAAGCTGCGTCGGTTACATTTGAAAATGTTTTAGACGATTTTCCAAGCACCAAACTAAGACCTCAGATTTATGATTATATTCTAAAATCAAAATACGAATTGGCCATCAATTCCATTTACGATTTAAAAGAAGAACGACTGAAAAGCGCCCTTGCTTTTGCTAAAACCGTAGAAAAAGAATTTCCAAATACAGATCTTGCAAAAACAGCAGTGAGTACCACCGAAAAACTGACTAAGGAAAGCGAAAAGTTTGCCCAGTTGCAAAAGGATGTTGAGAAAAGAAGAGCAGCTCTAACCGAAAAACAAAAGAAATTAGCCGACAATGAAGCCGAAAAATTAAAAACGGAACAACAGCTTAGAGATCAGATGTCAGCAGAGAAAAGAGCTCAACAAACTTTGAGAGACTCTGCCAAAATTGCAACACCGGCACCAAATGTAACCTTGCCAATTAAAAAATAATTATTAACTTTGCAACCTTAAATTGTTTAACAATGAGCGTAAAGGACACTAAAGCAGAACTAAGTACAATAACTTACGATAGAGATAAGATTGAAGAAAAAGTAGGCTCCATCTATGAGGCTATCGTGATTATGGGAAAAAGAGCAGAACAGATCAATGCAGAAATCCGTTCGGAACTTCATGCAAAGTTGGACGAGTTTGCGGTTCATAATTCTACTTTGGAAGAAGTTTTTGAAAACAGAGAACAAATCGAAATCTCTAAGCATTACGAAAGACTTCCAAAACCAACATCCATCGCCGTTAGAGAATGGCTGGATGACGAAGTATACTTCAGAAAAACAGAAGAGAAAAACTAATTTTTCTTCCTCAAGATATCTCCGAACAAGGCTTACTTGTTCGGATTTTTTTTTGCATAAAAGCATTCAAAAAAAATATGTAAATTCGTACAATTAATTTGTCTATGAGCTTTTCAGGAAAAAAAATTCTCATTTTAGTAACAGGAGGTATCGCCGCATATAAAATCAACACTTTGGTTCGTGATTTTGTAAAGGAAAATGCCGAAGTTCAGGTTTTGATGACTCCAGATGCACAAAAATTTGTTTCAGCATTAACCCTGTCTACCCTCTCCAAAAAACCAGTATTTACGGAGTTTTATGGCGATAACGGCACTTGGAATTCTCATGTAGAAATGGCACTGTGGGCCGATTTGATTTTGGTAGCTCCATGTACGGCAAATACTTTGGCCAAAATGGTAAATGGACTCTGCGACAATTTGGTGATGGCAACCTATCTTTCAGCGAAGTGCCCGGTTTTTATTGCTCCTGCAATGGATTTGGACATGTACCAACATCCTTCAACGAATATAAATTTAGAAAAAGCCAAACAATTTGGACACCATATTATCCCTGCTGAGCATGGCGAATTGGCAAGTGGACTTATTGGCCAAGGACGAATGTCCGAGCCGCACACCATATTGGAAGTTATCGGAAAATATTTCAATTCTAAACACTCGCAACTAAGCGGAAAAAAAATCCTCATTACGGCTGGTCCAACCTATGAGGCGATAGATCCTGTGCGATTTATTGGAAATCATTCCTCCGGGAAAATGGGTTTTTCTCTGGCAAAAGAAGCCGCAGAAAGAGGTGCTTTGGTCACTTTGGTATCCGGGCCCACAACATTATCCATTGAACATCCCAATATAAAACTTATCCGTGTGACTTCGGCAAAAGAAATGCTGACGGAGGTTATGGAAGTTTTTGATTCTGTAGATGTTGCAATAGCCTCTGCGGCAGTTGCGGATTACACTCCAAAAGTGGTTGCTCAAGAAAAAATTAAGAAAAATGAAGATTCGTTTACCATAGAATTGGTGAAGAATCCGGATATTTTGAAAACCATGGGCCAGCAAAAAAAACATCAGATTCTGGTAGGATTTGCTCTAGAAACTCAGAATGAAATGGCCAATGCCAAAGGAAAATTGGAGAAGAAAAATCTAGACATGATCGTATTAAATTCCCTAAGAGACGAAGGCGCAGGTTTCAAGAAAGATACCAATAAAATAAATTTAATTACCAAAGACGAAATCGTAACCTTTGATTTGAAACCCAAAACTGAGGTGGCTAAAGATATTTTGGATGCTGTAGAGGCTAGGATGGAAAATAAATAAGCCGGATTTTCGTTTATAAAGCATATTATCATGAAAAAAATACTCTTCGTTTTTAGTCTTTTGTTTTTTAGTTCTCAGGCTTTTGCCCAGGAATTGATGGCACAAGTACAAGTAACTGCGCCGACTTTGGGTGGCAGCAATCAGCAGGTGTACAAAAGTTTGGAAAAAAGCCTTAAAGACTTCATCAACAATACCAGTTGGACCGGAAAAAAGTTGCAGAATTTTGAAAAAATAAAATGTAACTTTTCGATTATTGTAGCAGAAAGGGACGGCAATCGCTACAAAGGCAGCATTGTGGTACAGTCCGTTCGGCCGGTTTTTGGATCGACATACGAATCGCCCATACTTAATCTTAACGACACCCGATTTGGTTTTGAATACATTGAAAATGAAAATCTTATATTCAACGAAAGACAGTTTTCAGGAAAAAATTTAATTGATGTTATTTCCTTTTACATTTATTTGGTGATCGGATACGATGCCGATTCCTTTCAAGAAAAAGGTGGAAACCAATGGTTTTTAAAGGCTCAGCAAATTGCTCAAAATTCACAAAATAGAAATTACGAAAACTGGGCACCTATGGACGGACCAAAATCCCGTGGTTCTTTGATTAATGAAATTCTAAATCCCAATTACGACTCTTTTCGTGGGATGTTTTATGCCTACCACAGAGCAGGCTTGGACAATTTACACAACCAAGATCCTGCACCTGCAAAAAAAATAATCGCTGATCAGCTGAACAAGCTTCGATTTTATGAAAATAACTTCCAACAAAGTTATCCCATCAACCTTTTTATTGATGCCAAGAGCGATGAGATTTTTAGCATTTTCGATTCCAATAACAACGGAGCGGTCAATATGGGCGAGCTGAAACAACTGATGATGCTCTTTGCACCAAAATACATCGACTCCAAGTGGAATAAATGGAAATAAGCAGCTCAGTATTTGTACAATCTATAAAAACCTAATATTTTTGTAAAGCTTTTCATTTTAAAGCTTTATTTTTTCTCTATGCTTTCACGAATTTTTATACAGAATTTTGCCCTTATCGACTCCCTAGAAATCCACTTGAACCGCGGGCTTCAGGTAATCACAGGAGAAACAGGAGCTGGAAAATCCATCATCTTGGGAGCTTTGCGCCTATTGATGGGCGAAAGGGTGGACGCGAAAGCCATACAAAACACCGAAGCCAAAAGCATTGTAGAAGGCGAATTTCGTTTGCAAAATAATCTGATCCCTTTTTTCGAAAAAAACGATTTGGATTTTGAATCCTCTACCATCATCCGAAGAGAGATCTTGGTCAATGGGAAATCCAGAGCGTTCATCAACGATGTCCCAACGACTTTGGATGTTTTGAAATCCCTGTCCGAACAGATCATTGACATCCATTCTCAATTTGAAACATCGCATCTTTTTTCAGAAAAATTCCAATTCGAAATTATTGACGGTTTGGGAAATAATTTTGAAAATCTAGGTGAATATCAAAAGGAATTCAGTCATTTTTTAGGACTTAAAAAGACATTGGACCAACTGAAAAATCTATTGTTGGAAGGCACGAATGATGTCGATTATAAAAATTTTCTATTGGACGAACTTCTTTCAGCAGATTTGGACACTTTGAATATAGAAGAACTTGAAAGTCAATTGTCCCTGTATGAAAATGCAGAAATCATTGTTGAAAACCTTAACGACATCTTCTCCAGAACCGATCAAGACGAAGTAGGTGTGATAGATGCCTTGTTGGAAATAAAAAATAAACTCACAAAAACAGCAGAACTTTCGCATCAGTTTTCTGAAAACCAAGAACGAATGGAGACTCTCTTTTTGGAATTTAAAGATCTGATTTTTGACCTTCAAAATAAAGCCGAAAAAGTTGAAGTTAGCCCAGAGGTTTTATTAAAATTGAATGAAAGATTAAGCTTGGTGAATGGGCTTATGCAGAAACACAGAGTGAATTCTGTAGAAGAGTTAATCGAGATTCGAGACAGAATACAATCCGAACAATCCAATTTTGACGATCTGCAATCCAACATCGAGAATGCTGAAAAAGAACTGAAAAAATGTGACGATAGGCTTGAAAAACAAGCTGTACTTCTTAGTGAAATCAGAAAAAAGAACATCCCTGTTTTCAAGAACAAAATAGAAACTTTGCTGCAAAAATTGGGCCTGGAAAAAGCAAAATTGGATGTAGAACTTACCCCGACCAAAGACTTTAATTTGTTTGGAAAAGAGAAAATACAAATTCTTTTTCAGGCCAATTCGGGTTTTGCTCTTAAGCCCATACAATCGGCAATCTCCGGAGGCGAAAGAAGTCGTGTGATGCTGGCTGTGAAAAAAATCATGGCTGAAAACACCGATTTGCCGACCCTAATTTTGGATGAAATCGATACGGGAGTTTCCGGTAAAGTTGCCGACGAAATCGGAAAGGTCATGCAAGAAATGTCTCAAGATATGCAACTGATTGTTATCTCTCATCTGGCACAAGTGGCAGCCAAAGGAAATGACAATTATAAAGTTGTAAAATCAGAAATAGACGGCAAAACACGATCCAACATCGTGGTGCTAACCAAAGACGAGAAACTAAAAGAAATAGCCCAGCTCCTTTCGGGTTCTGTAATTACAGATGCTGCAATGAAACAAGCTGAGGAATTGATGAAATAGTTTGTAATACCGATTAAGATTTCTTTTTTGAAATCCTTTTTCAGTTATGTTTTATTTGACTTTCGCCTGTTTTTTTTGCATATTTGTAGTTAAAATGCAAAAATGTTCTTAAAGTTATTCAAGTTAGAGTTTAAAGGCCTTTTTCGATCTCCACAATTTTTAGCAAGTGTATTGTCCAAGATCATGATTAGTTTTGTCATGATTTATTTTTCTTTCATCTTAATTGGAGGTGCTTTTGCTTTATATTATGCCTCCATCGAAGAAGGGCAAGATCCTGTAAAGCTGTTTTCAAAGTATTTTATTGTGTATCTGGCGTTTGATCTTTTGGTAAAATATTTCATGCAACAAATGCCCACACAAAACATAAAACCATTACTGTGTCAGAACATTTCAAAAAACACTATTGTAGGACACACCATCTTCAAGATTGCTGCCTCATTTCTTTCTTGGGCATTTTTACTTTTCATTATTCCGTTTACGGTTTTGTTGGTTATCGACTCCGATTACAGTACCGTTGGGGTATTGTGTCTTGTTGTTTCCTCAATTCTATTGGTGTTCAACAATGTTTTGATCAACATCGTTATTAACAAAAACAATCTGTTTTTGTACTCGGTATTGGGGGTTATTGCTTTGGCAACATTGGCTCAATATTTTGGATATTTTGATTTTTTAGGCGCATCAGAAACTGTATTTATGGCTATTTACAATCAAAAGTTTTGGTTGCCGATGCTTGTTGTCGTATTCATTTTTAATGCACAATTTGTTTTTAAGTTAATCAAAAGAAATTTGTATCTGGATAAAGGTTTGGAAATGAAAAAAGCAGTCGGAAAAACCGAGAACATTGCTTTTCTCCAAAGATTTGGGAAGATGGGTATTTTCATTGGCAACGACATTCGCATGATCAAGCGTAGCAAAATGGCAAGATCAGCAGTTTTGGGTTCTTTATTCTTCCTTTTTTATGGATTTCTTATGTTTTCGCCAGGATACAACAACGATTTCATGAAAATTTTTATGGGATTGTTTGTTACCGGTGGCTTCATGTTTACTTTTGGGCAAAGGGTTCCGGCTTGGGACTCGTCCTATTATCCATTTATGATGACGCAAAACATCCCATACAAAGGCTACTTAAAAGCAAAATGGTCGTTGTCGGTTTTTGCAATAGGGGTTGCAATGCTATTTTCGTTGATCTATGCATTTGTTAGTTGGGAGCTTTTTTTCACCATTTTTGCCGCCGGATTGTACAATTTAGGGGTCAATTCTTACATGACGCTTTTTGCCGGTGCCTACAATAAAAAAGCCATAGACCTTAACTCGACCAAGAAAGCATTCGCTGGAGGAAGCAATAATTTCAACCTAAAAATTATGTTGTTGCTCATTCCACAAATGCTGTTGCCGATGGTAGTTTTCTCAAGTGTCAAATATTTTTTCTCCATTACGCCAGCCGTTATTACTCTTGGAGCTTTGGGATTAATAGGATTTTTGTTGAGAGATAAAATTTTCGAACTTATTGTTAAAGTTTACAAAACAGAAAAATATTCGACCATAGCCGCATTCAAACAGGATTAACCCTTAAAATAGACCAAATTAAAGTATGATATCAGTAGAAAACATTAGTAAAAAATACGGACAAAATACAGTCCTTCATCTTGAAAATTTAACCATAAACAAAGGGGAAACGCTTGGTTTGGTTGGAAATAACGGAGCCGGAAAAACCACATTTTTCTCTCTCCTTCTCGATTTGATTGAACCCACAACGGGAAGCATCAGCATTGATGGATTAAAGGTGAATGTGGACGAATCTTGGAAATCCAAAGTAGGTGCCTTCATCGATGAGTCGTTTTTGATTGGCTATCTAACTCCAGAAGAATATTTTTATTTTCTGGGAGAATTGAGAGGAGTGAACAAAACGCAAGTTGATTCATTTTTAAACAATTTTACCGATCTTTTTAATGACGAAATTATCCAAGCTGGGAAATACATCCGTGACCTGTCCAAAGGAAACCAAAAGAAAGTGGGTATTGTTGGTGCGCTGATTGGAAGTCCTGAAATTGTAATACTGGACGAGCCTTTTGCGAATCTGGATCCTTCTACCCAAATAAAATTAAAATACTTAATTAAAAAATGGGCGATGAAGGGCGAAACAACCTTCCTGATTTCTAGCCACGACCTTTCGCATACCACAGAAGTTTGCAATAGAATTGTGGTCCTTAACAAAGGGGTGGTGGTAAAAGATTTACAAACCAACCCAGAAACTTTAAAAGAACTGGAGGATTATTTCGCTTCGCAAGTCGCGATTGAAGCTCTTTAAAACAAGAGGTTATATCAACCCAAGTGTGAACTCTTGCTGTATTAGAGTATTAAAACTAAAAAAAGCCGTCTCGAAAATTTCTTTAGAGACGGCTTTTTCATTCTATATCGTTAACTTTTTCTAGTTATTGTTCGCTGTAGATTCTTTGTTATCGGAAAAGTCTTCATCCAGAATTCTTTTTGCAAAACGATAACGATTTCCCCAATACGAATCGGTATTCAAGGTGGACACCATCACTCCTTTGGATGTAGAAGCATGAATGAATTTAACATCGCCATCTGAAGTAACATCATAGACAATACCTACATGAGAAACGCGGCTTCCTCTGGAGAAAAACAACAAATCTCCTTTTTGAAGTTCTTCTTTACTAACATTATATCCTTCGTGGGATTGAGATGCTGCAACTCTTGGCAAATTCATCCCGGCAACGGCTCCAAAAACAGATAATACAAAAGCCGAACAATCGATACCACTTCTAGAAGTCCCACCCAAACGGTACGGAGTGCCTAGATACGATTCGGCTTCGGTTAAAAGTCCATCAATTAATTTGGAATGACGAATGGCCCTTTCAATGACGGATCTTTTAGATTTTGACCTTTCATTGGCCAAATCATTCTTATGATTGAGCGAGGTAAAACTGCTGATCAGCTCTTTTTTATTTCTTTCCAATTGTCTATCGCCGGCATCGGCACTATTGGATTCTGTTTTGTATTCTTTATTATAAAATGACGGTTTTGCAACCACATAATCAGTTACGCAAGATTGCATGGACAATGCAGATAATACCAATGTAAGATAAAATACGATCCCTTTCTTCATATATGCTTGATTATCTATTGATTAACAATAATTATATTTTCAAAAGCCTAACAAAGATATCGATTCGCATTTAGAACAGTCATGATTTATGTTAGCTCCGAGATGGTTTTAACATTTTTTAACATTTTATCTCGAATTTTACCTTTTCAAATCGCTGAGAACTGCGACAAATAGGTCAAAAATGATAATTCTTCTTTAAGATTTTTTAACATTTAAAGAATCATCAATAAAAAAGCTAATATTTTATTCATTTAAAAACAAATGCCGCCCTTTTTGAGGACGACATTCTAAACAAGCTTTCATAAAAGTGTACTAATTCTTCAGGAAGCTCTTAAAATTTCACATCAAAACCAACATAGAAGTTTGCCGGCATGATCGGAGCGTAGATCAAACTGCTATCAAAATAACTTCCAAATGGATTTTTAACATCCATAATTGGATTCATCTGTTCGTAACCGGTAAGGTTTTCGCCACCAAAATAGGCTCTGATATTTTTATTGAACTGATACGCTACTTGTGCATTCAGTGTAACATATTCTTTGGAGTAAGGTGCCAACTGAAAAGCTGTAGGATTGGATGTCGTATCCGGTAATCTTTGTTTTCCTACAAATTGCAATGTGGTATCAAAAGACCAAAAAGCGTCTTTTGCATTTTTGTTGGTAGCATAAGCAGCATTAAAAAAACCTCTGTTTTTCGCCATAAACGGCACTTCTTTTCTTCCGCTGTGGTAATCGGCTTGTACATCGTAATATTTATACGCCACCCTTAGATCCAAATTTTTAACGGGTGAAAAATCCAACTGTGTTTGGAAAGAGTTGGCAAAAGATTTTCCGTCCAGATTATAAATGGATAATTTTTGTGGGTTATCCAAATCGACCAAAACTTGATTTTGGAAATCGGTTCTGAAGAAATCGGCTACCAAAGTTGCTTTTCTGTTGAACAGTTTGAACTCTTGCTGAAGACTTGCTCCGTAATTCCAAGCAACTTCCGGCTTCAATCCGTAAATGTTACCTCCGTTTGCGTGAATGTCCACCACTCTATTGGATGCAAAGTAGTGTTGATTTTCTGCAAACACATTGGCCGTTCTAAAACCTTTTCCTGCGGACAATCGCACAATGGTTTTAGGTAAAATATCGTATTTCAAATTCAATCGAGGCGAAAATTGTGTGCCTGCCAAATTATGAAAATCGACTCTGGCACCTGCTACCAAAGTGAACTTGTCCCCAGTCATGGTATATTCTGCAAATGCACCAGGAACGGTTTCGGTTCTTTTGTACAATTGAGTCAAATAATTTTCATCAAATAGGTCCATTAAGAAACTTGCTCCCAATTTATACTTATGATTGGTATTCACAATCATGTCTTCATAAATTAAATTGGAATAAAAAGTTTTCTGATTTCCGTTATAATTTCTAAGGCCGTAAAAGCTATTTTGTTGGTGATAGGTAAACTGATTCATCCAGCCCAAACTCTGATACGGTCTTCCCGGAAATACGAAACCTGTTTTGTTCCACACTTGGAATCTTTGCGTATCAATCCCTACTCCATAAGCCGATTGCTGACTTTGTGGTAAATTCCAATCGTAGTTGGTTTGTCCTGCTTTTCTATTGTCTTTCAAAAAAGTAATCCCGAAATGAGATCCGAATCCTGAATGTCCTAAGTCGTTAAAATTCAAAAGATAGGCAGCATTCAACTGATTTCCTTTTGGTCTATCCAAAAAACCATCGTTGTTATCGTCGATGTTTCCAAAAGTTCCGTTTCCATGAAGCAAAATACTTTGGTCCCAGTGTTCATTGATTTGTGAAGTTTGCGTGAGATTCAGCTCGGTTCTCCCTTGGAAATCGGCAAAAACATTCAGATTGGTTTCGGGAGTTTTGTTAAATTTCAACAATTCGGTATTGATCTGTCCTGTAATCCCTTCGTATCCGCTAGTTACGGTACTTCCTCCTTTGGTCAACTGAATGCCTCCGATCCATCTTCCCGGGATAAAATTAAGTCCATACGCAGAAGCCAAACCTCTGATTTCTGGCAATAATTCTTTGGTTAGTGCCGTATATTTTTGATCCAGTCCTAACATTTTCAACTGCTTCGCACCTGTCACCGCATTGGAAAAAGACACATCTACAGTGGCATTGGTTTCAAAACTTTCAGAGAGGTTACAACAAGCCGCTTTTAGCAATTCTTTTTGATCAATTTTAAAGGTTAAATCAGCAGACTTTCTGCTCAAAGCCGTTGTTGCTTGTGCTTTGGTTACGGTTACGCCTTCTATGTTAGAATTTCTTATTTGATCTTTTTTATGATCGTGTTCCGCATGTTCATCCACTTCTTCTTTTTTTGCATGATCGTGACCGGCATGAGGATCGTCGTCTTCTTTCTTCACTTCAACCGGTGTTGCATTGTTAGGACTTTCAGTTGAGTTTTTTACAGGCGGACTTACCCTTTCATAATGACAACATCCTGAAAGTTTTTCGTACACCTCATCCTTGGCTTTGTACTTTTCGTTGTCGTGTCCCACTGCAGCAATGTCTTCTAATATTTTATCCAAAGAAGTTTTAGCGGCATCGAATTCCACATTCAGCATCTTGGTTTCGTCGTTCCAATTTGCGGATGTTGCTCCATTTTTTTTGGCGGTTTTTTCGATTCTTTCTTTACACATCCCACAGTCTCCATTCACCCAAGCTTCGATTTTGGTGCTTTGTGCAAATGCAAATGTGCTAAGTAATAAGACGAAAATATATAAAGTTTTTTGTATTGTTTTCATTTTAAAATCATAAATAGGTTAACTTTTTCATCAACATTTCGTTGATACATAAAATAGTAATAAAATTCATTTTAAGTCACAAATTTCAAAACAAATCTGTGAATACCAAATCGTTACACTCTCAAATTTCAATTTGAAAAATGCATAATTTGTGCTGTAAATTATTAGATTAACCTATTTTTGGCGGTTGCCAAATTTTTGAAAAAATACTTGAAAATTCTGGAGTAACATAAGAAAAGTCCTCCTTTTTGTTTTTGAAATCCACGGCCAGATCAGGCATCTCCTGATGATTTGGAACTTGGAAAACAGCTATTGAAAAATGGCAAATATCACAATTGTTGCAGTTTCCTGTACAGTGGTTTTTGTTTTTACCATCTTTATGACAAGAGTCGGATTTATGATCGGACTTGTGTCCTGCTTTGATATCTGACTTGCAATGATCTTGCTGGGTAATCGATACCGCACAGCAAGACTCGCCTACATTTTGACCCAAGAAATATTGTTTGGGAATGACAAACAGTCCCAAGCATAAAATCAAAAGCCAAATGTGCAGATGTTTTGCCATAATTGGTGCAAAGGTAAAGATTAAATTTATTTTCAGATAAAAAAAGACTGAAAATTATCAGTCTTTCAATTCATTTTAGTTTTTCACCAGCAAACGGAACCCTTCACCATGGACATTGATGATCTCCAATCCATCGTCGTCTTTAAGGTATTTACGCAATTTTGCAATGTACACATCCATACTTCTGGCGGTGAAATAATTTTCTTTTTTCCAAATTTTTCTGAGTGCCAAATCTCTTGGCATAAAATCGTTTCTATGCAGGCACAACAATTTCAGCAATTCGTTTTCTTTTGGCGATAGCTTGTACTCGTTATCCTGAACCTTTAATTGCCTTAAAATGGAATCAAAAAGCATGTTGCTGATTTTGAATTGTTCTTGATCTTCTGCATCGGTTGCGGTACTTCTTTGCAAGATTGCTTTTATCTTGTACAACAACAATTCGGTATCAAACGGCTTGGTGATGTAGTCATCGGCACCGATTTGGTAACCTCTCAGTATGTCTTCTCTCAAATTTTTTGCGGTAAGGAAAATAATGGGCGTGGCTTTGTCTAATTTTTTCACATCTTCAGCCAAAGAAAAACCGTCTTTCTTAGGCATCATGACATCGAAAATGCAGATGTCGAATTCGCCATCAGTAAAGGCTTTCAGGCCTTGCTCGCCATCGGTTGCTAAGGTAACATCAAAATTATTGATGCTCAGGTAATCTTTTAGTACGGCTCCAAAACTTTGGTCGTCTTCTACTAATAATATTCTGCTGTTCATAAGGTTATTTTTTGGTGTTTATAAATTCATTGGTATTTTCACAATAAAGGTTGATCCTTTGCCCTTAATGGACTCTACAATAATCTGACCTTTGTGCAATTCTATTATTTTTTTCACATACGAAAGTCCAAGTCCTTGTCCTTTCACATTGTGGATATTTCCGGTTTCTTCTCTGAAAAATTTTTCGAAAATTTTCAGTTTATTTTGAGTTTCCATTCCCATGCCTTTATCGGAAATTTCTATCACATAAAACTGACCTTCATTTTTCGTTTTCACCTTTATTTCTGGTGCTTCTGGAGAATATTTATTGGCATTATCCAACAAATTGACCAATACATTGGACAGGTGAAATTCATCTACTTTAAAAATGTATTTTTCCGTATTAAAATCCTGGGTTAGCGATCCGTTTCTTTGAGCAACAATGAGACCTACGGACTCAGAAACACTTTTGATTAAGTCTCTAACATTGGTTTCTTTCAGGTGAAGTTGCACTTCATTTCGCTCCAACTTGCTCATATTCAAAACATTTTCTACCTGCTTTTTCATCCTCAGATTTTCTTGTTTGATGAGGGTAGCGTAATATCTGACCTTGTCCGGATTGGTTGCTATTTTGTCGTTTGCCAAAGAGTCTGTCGCTACGGATATGGTTGCCAACGGTGTCTTGAACTCGTGGGACATGTTGTTGATAAAATCCGTTTTGATATCCGCAATTTTCTTCTGTTTCATCATATAACTGATGGAGATGATGTAGATGCCCAAAATGGTGAGCAACGAAAGAAAAGTCCCCAAAAGTTGGGGCAAGTTGTTTTTGGCTAAGGAATAATCTTTTTTGGGGAAAACCAAGTTAAGGGTGTATAATATCCTGTCTTTGCTGTCGGAAAACAGCGGATACGAATAATTGGTTTTGTCCTTTTCCGTTTTATAAACCTCATCGGTCATTGAGGTTAGTTTTTGATGCTTGTCAAAAACTCCATACCCAAACTGAGTGTCGATGCCGTTGAGCTTCAGTTCATAGGTCAAAACAGAATCCAATACTTTTTTATTCACCCTTTTTTCTATGGGCAAATTGCTGGCATCCAACTTTACAAATTCTTTTAAGGAATAGGTATTGTCCTTGAAGTCCTGGCTCATCTTGGTGGTGAGCAATTCGAGGTTGTTGCTTTTTTTAAATTTCAAAATACCCTCATCGGTATAGACTTTTGTGGTTTTCAGGCTATCGCCTTGTGTTGAAATAGGAATGTTTTGGTTTTCAATAATTTTCGATTGAAAAGTTATTGTTTTCCGATTCGCCGAATCGGCATTTTGCTGTATGTAGGTTTGTGACGGTTGGTTGGAGCCTTTGACAATGGTGTTTCCAAAATTTTTAAAATCTTGGTTCATGTATTTTTCGGCTTCAATTTCTGAAATTTTTACGGCAGCACTTTCCATGGCGGTATTGACCCTGTTGGAGAACTGCTCTTCCAATGCACGATAATATCCCTTGAGCCAATACACCTGTAGCGTAACGAAAACTATGAGTGAAATCGTCATGAATACAGAGATGACCGGGATGAATTTATTGTTCATGGACTTTTAATTTAATGAATTTTTGTTAAAATTACGACTTTTAACATTCATTAAACAAATATTGAGCCAAAAAATTACGGTTAGATTCTTAAAACCCATCATTTTAAGAATTTAACCGCAATGGATATGAGAGTGTTTTGTCTTTAATACAAACAGATGAAATAAAGCTCTTTATTACCCCTCCAACTTTTCTTGAATCTCTCGCTGGGTTTCTTCATCAAACAATTCTTCGTCCATAAAGTACTGAATGATGGCTTTTTTCATGAGGATTTGTTGCTCGTTGGGTTTCAGTTCCGGTAAGGTTTGCAATTCCACAAAATGAGGATAGCCATCGTCGTCATAATGGGTGAATTTGTAATAACCAAAAGGCTCTAACAGACGGCAAACCGCAATGTGCAAGATGTTTATTTTGTCATCTTTGCTGTATTTCTGCATGCCACTGCCCAACTCTTGTATCCCAATCAGATACAAAAGAGTGTCTATCGAAGGATGTTTTTCGGTTTGAAAATGTTCTTCAAAAAAAAATTCTACTTTGGACCATAATATTGCTTCTGTCATTTTATCAATTTAATTGTTTAACAATTTGGGTTCAATATTAAACCCTTCTTTCACGCTCAAAGGTAATACACTTGGTCGTTCGTTTAGCACTTCGTGGCTAATTGCTCCAATTTCAACAAGAAAGCGTATTCCAAAGCGTCTTCTTTCAGGCTTTCGAATCGGCCACTTGCACCACCGTGTCCGGAACTGAGGTCGGTTTTAAATATCAACAAATGATCATCGGTTTTTAGCTCTCTCAGTTTGGCGGTCCATTTTGCCGGCTCCCAATACTGCACCTGACTATCATGAAAACCCGTCGTAATCAATACATTGGGATAATCTTTCGCTTCCACATTATCGTACGGCGAATAGGATTTCATATACTCGTAGTATTTTTTCTTTTTGGGATTTCCCCATTCGTCAAATTCACCTGTCGTAAGCGGGATTTCTTCGTCCAACATGGTCGTTACCACATCCACAAACGGAACTTGAGCGATAATTCCGTTGAACAGTTCGGGTTCCATATTCATCACAGCACCTACCAAAAGACCACCGGCAGAACCGCCCATGGCATAGAGGTGTCCAGGCGAAGTGTACTGTTGACCGACCAAATATTTTGCGGCATCGATAAAATCGTAGAATGTATTTTTTTTGTTGAGCATTTTTCCGTCTTCGTACCAATCTCTTCCTAAGTATTCGCCTCCTCGAATATGCGCAATGGCATAGATAAAACCTCGATCCAATAAGGACAACCTAACATTGGAAAAACCTGCGTCCACCGTATGTCCGTAACTGCCGTATCCGTAAATTAACAGTGGTGTATCAGCAGATTTTGTGGTGTTTTTATGATAAACTATGGAAATCGGAACTTTGGTTTTCCCATCTCTGGACGGCGCCCAAATCCTTTCGGAAATGTAATTTTCTTTTAAAAATTTGCCTCCCAACACTTCATGTTGTTTCAATACCTCTGTGGTTTTCACCTTCATATCGTACTCCAAAGTAGCATGAGGCTGGGTCATGGAAGTGTATCCGTAACGAAGTTTATCCGTATCAAACTCCAAATTGGAAGCGATGTATGCGGTATAAGTTGGATCTGAAAAAGGCAAATAATAGGAATTGTCACTTGCAAAATCTATAATTTTTATTTGCAACAAACCTTGCTCTCGCTCTTCCAAAACCAAGTAGTTTTTGAAAATTTCAAATCCTTCCAACAATACTTCTTTGCGATGCGGGATAACTTCTTGCCAATTTTCTTTACCACAGGCATCCACTTTGGTTTTTACCAACTTGAAGTTGGTGGCTTCATCGGCATTGGTGATGATGTAAAACTCGTCCTGATAATGTTCTACAGCGTATTCTAAATCGTCTTCACGAGACTGAATGATGGTAAAATCTGCCAAAGGTGTATCTGCAGAAATAAAACGATGCTCATCCGAAATAGAGCTGGAACTTGCGATGAAAACATAGTCTAAACTCTTGGTTTTGTACACATTAACATCAAAGGCATCGTCTTTTTCATGAAAGATAAGAACATCGTCTTTGGTCGAAGTTCCCAATTGATGCCTGAAAACTTTATACGCTCTCAAACTCTTGTCCTTTACGATGTAAAAAACATACCGGTTGTCGGCTGTCCAAACGGCTTTACCCGTACAATTGTTTATTTCATCTGTTAAAAACTCGCCGGTTTCTAAGTTTTTGAAACGAATGGTATAAATTCTTCTTCCCAAAACATCTTCGGAAAAGGCTGCTATTTTATTGTTCGGACTCACAGCAATACTGCCAAGGTCATAGAAATCTTTACCTTCAGCCAATTCATTGGCATTGATGATGATTTCTTCCGTGTTTTCTAAATTTTGAAATTTCCTGGTAAAAATTGGATATTCTTTTCCGGCTTCGTATCGTACAATATACCAATAAGCATTGAAAAAGTAAGGTAAAGACTCGTCGTCCTTTTTGTATCGGGCTTTCATTTCCTCGTACAAATCGTTTTGCAAGTCTTCGGTGTCTTTCATCATGAAATCACAATAGTCGTTTTCTTTATTCAGATATTCTAAAACTTCAGGATTTTCTCTTTCGTTCAGCCAAAAATAATTGTCGATTCTTTGGTCGTTATGAATTTCTAAAATTTTCTCTATTTTCTTAACCTTAGGTGCTTGCATGTTCGATTTTAAGTCTGCAAAGATAGGTCATTTCCATATAAAAATTTTTCAGATTCTTTAGGTTTCGGTAAAACTTTATACTTTTACCCCTTAAATTAATTTAGAATGTTCCATAAACTGATCGCCCCAATATTCATATTTTTATTTTCCATTTCCACACAGGCACAAATAACAACACACAGCACCGTTTATGCAGGATACCAATACCAAAACCAAAGTTTTGGAGAATTGGGAGCTCGATTTATTTTTTTGAAGAACGACGACTTTCTCTACCGATTGGGTGGCGGTGTGCTTTTGGGCTCTGTAAACAGTCAATTTGCTGTGATCCCGAAAATTCAAGGTGAAATACTCGTCAATACGGAGAAAAATGTGGACATCCACCATTCCTACTACTTTTTGACAGGAGCCGAAATCAGTACAAAACACATCTCGCCCAAGATTGGAGCATCGCTTTTTGGCATCATCGACCTAACAGCAGGCTATGCTTTTCCCTTGGATAAAAACGGCATCAACGGAAAGAAATTACAAGGACTGAATTTCAATTTTACACTCAACATTCCGCTGGCAGTCTTTAGTAAATAATACTTAGTCATCAAGAATCGAACATTGTATATGTTAAAATTCAATTTTTAATGCAATACATTGCAAATAATTTATATTTTTACCCCGAACAAAACGCAATTTTTATAGATAACACTTTTACTTCTTTTAATTAATAAAAAAACAACCAGCTGTTTGCCGTTACGCAAGGAGTGCAAAGAAGTAATAACATGAACGAGATTGCCGACAACCAACTGATTTCTCAGTATAAAAATGGAGACGAGAATGCCTTGTCCCAATTGATCATCCGCTACCAAAAAGAGTTATTCTCCTTTATTTATTATAAAATTTTAGATGACGATTTGGCCAATGACATCTTTCAAGATACCTTCATGAAAGCCATTATCGTAATAAAAGAAGGGAAATACAACGACGAAGGAAAATTTGTGGTTTGGATCAAAAGAATCGCTCATAACCTGATTATCGATCATTTTAGAGCCAAATCCAAAAGAACCATGATCTCCGACAGCAACAATCCGTCCGATGAATTTTCGATTTTCGATTTCATCCAAGAACAATCTGATAACATTGAAGATCGTTTGGTGAAAAATCAAATCGTTGCAGACCTTTACAAAATGATTGACTTATTGCCTGAAAACCAAAAAGAAATCATCAAACTTCGTTTTATTGACAATCTTAGCTTCAAAGAAATTGCCGAACATACCGATTCCAGCATCAACACCACTTTGGGAAGAGTCCGTTATGCCTTAATAAATTTGAGAAAAATAATGGTTGAAAATCAAATTATTTTGACAATACAATAATAATTTAACAGAAAAATCGTTTTAGATACAAAATAAGCTTGTGCCTATGAAAAAAAACGATTCTTTGTCCGTCAAAAAACGGATGCCCAAAGCCAAAACCGTACAATTTATTTTAAATTTTTCTAAAAGTTTGGCAGCTGTTAAAACCCCAATAAAAACCTTTTGCATTTGCAAGAATTAAAACAAGATTAATTAATTACTTTTGTGTCTTATGAAAATAAGGCACATTTTTTTTGACCTCGACAACACCCTTTGGGATCATCGTAAGAATGCTTACCTCACCCTGAAAACCATTTTTGAAAGGGAAAAAATTAAGGAAAAATACCATTTGAATTTCGAGGACTTCCATAAAGAATACTTCACCATTAACGAACACCTTTGGGCACAAATTCGTGATGGCAAAATCGACAAAATCCATTTGAGAAAACACCGTTTCTACGACAGTTTTTTATTTTTTGGCATCGACAATATGGAACTTTCACAGTATTTTGAATCGCATTTCTTAGACGAAATCCTCGCCTACAATCACTTGGTAGAAGGCTGTTTGGAAGTTTTGGATTATTTGAAAACTAAAAACTATCGCTTGCATATTCTATCCAACGGCTTTCACGAAGTAACCCACAGAAAAGTAAACGAATCGGGAATTTCTCAATATTTTGACACCGTAACTTCTGCAGACGAGATCAACATTAGAAAACCTCAGCCAGAAATTTTCCAATTGGCCATCAATAAAGCCCATGCCAAAACAGAAGAAAGCATCATGATTGGTGACGATTGGATTGCCGATATCGAGGGTGGACTTTCCTTCGGAATGGAAGTGGTTTTCTTTGATGTTTTCAACGACGATCTGTACCAAGAAAAGGTGAGGACCATAAAAAAATTAACCGACCTCAAGGAAATTTTATAGTTATCTGCTATGCTACCAAAAAGCGTGTCTAAACAAAGATTGTGAAAACTTAAACCGAACTGAATGAATAATTTTTACACTCCCCACGCAAAATTTATTCTTTTTTCCAGCACCTTTTCTTGCCAGCGCGCATTGCACATCCTGCATTTTGCCCTGTGCACATTCCAACAAAAATGCAGGAAGATCCAATTTTCCTCCAACTTTTTTAAAAAAATTGTATTTTAGAAAAAAAATAAGGACATGACAAATTTTATTGAACATATTAGAACTGTCAAGAAGATTAATGAAACAGACGTGAATAAATTTGTTTCAATTTTTTCATATCAAAAGTTAAAAAAAAATGAAATTTTAATTAATAGTACTCAAATATGTGATAAGGTTTTTTATGTTGAAAAAGGAGCGTTAAGAGCCTACTATATTGATGAAAATGGAATTGAAAAAACTCGTTTGATATCATTAGAAAACCAATTCTGTTCAAATTGGGCCAGTTTTCATAATCTTTCGCAAAACTGTGAAATTATTGAATCTTTAGAGGAAAGCATTGTCTACTATGCCACCTATTATGATTTTTATAGTGTAGTTAATTCTTCTTTTGAACTTCACAAAATATATTCATTAATACTAGAAAAATTTCACACTTATCAAATAAAGAGATTTGAATTTATAAGTAATCATTGTTTACAAAAAAGGATTGAAAAAATTGATATTTTTTTCCCAAAGTTAAAATCTAGGATAACAAATAAAGTG